>NZ_JBTRHR010000002.1:0-643442 GCF_054602495.1 Halomonas sp. WWR20 | reverse complement strand
ACCATAGGCGCCGCCGGCCCGATCGTCGTTGACGTGCAGACACACGCCGGTATGGCCTTCCTTGCAGGTGCGACAGCGGCCGCAGGCCACGTTGAAGGGGACCGAGACGAGATCGCCGATATCGAGAAACTCGACGTCCTTGCCCTTCTCGATGACCTCGCCGGTGATCTCGTGGCCCAGCACCATGCCCGAGGGCGCCGTGGTGCGGCCACGTACCATGTGCTGGTCGGAGCCACAGATATTGGTGGAAACCACTTTCAGGATCACCCCGTGCTCGATGGGCCGGCCCTGGGGCGTTTCCATTTTCGGGTAGGCAATGTCCTGCACCTCGACCTTGCCGGCCCCGACATAAACGACGCCGCGATTACTTGTCATGTTCGGCTCCTTTATCCTCGAATATTGTTGATTGTACTAATGTCCTGCTATCAGCCTTCGTGAGGCCTCCTTCTCTAGCCCATCATTGCGTTAGGCAGCACCAACACAATGTCGGGGAAAACGATCATCAACAGTATGGCGACGATCATGACCAGCCAGAAAGGCATGACGCCGACGAAGATATCCTTTAACGGCACCTGCGGGGCCACCGACTTGACGATGAAGACGTTCACGCCAACCGGCGGGCTGATCAACCCCATCTCGAGCGTCAAGACCACCAGTACGCCGAACCAGATAGGGTCGAAGCCCAGCGCGGTGATGACGGGAAAGAAGATCGGCATGGTCAGCACCAGCATGGCGAAGCCCTCCAGGAAGCAGCCCAGCACCAGGTAGCAGGCCAGGATCAGCAGCAGCACACCATAAGGGCCGATAGCCAGCGAGGCGAGGTAATCGCCCAGCGCCTGGGGAATGTGGCTGAGCGCCAGGAAGGGGTTGAGCATATGGGCGGCGATGAGGATCAGCATGACCGTGGCGGTCGTCGAAATCGACCCTTGCGCAGCGCGCCAGAACGAAGCCAGCGTCAGTTTGCGCATCACCGCACCGAACAGGACCATGAGCCCTGCCCCTACCGCCGCCGCCTCCACCGGCGAAAAGATCCCGGTGTAGATACCGCCAATGGTCAGCAGGATGACGAAGAGAATCGGTGTCGCCCCCAGCACGCCATCCATCTTCTCCCGCCGTGAGGTCTTCGGCCCGGCGGGGGCAAGGGCAGGCTTCAGGGTCGACATGAGCGTGATGGTGATGACGAACAGCAGGCACAGCATCAGCCCCGGCAGCACCCCTGCCAGAAATAGCCGTCCAATGGACTGCTGAGTCAAGATGGCGTAGATGACGAAGCCCGTCGAAGGCGGAATGAGAATCCCCAGCGTGCCTCCGGCGGCGACGGCGCCGGTCGACAGCTTGGAGCTGTAGTTGTAGCGCTTCATTTCATCCAGCGATACCCGCCCCATCGTGAGTGCAGACGCGACGGAGGAACCGCAAAGTGCGGCAAAACCGGCACAGCCGACAACGGTAGCTGACGCCAACCCGCCACGGATAGAGCCGATCAGGGCATAGGCGGCATCGTAAAGTTTACGGCTCATGCCCGCTTCCGTCGCAACATTGCCCATCAGGATAAACAGAGGTATCACGATCAGCTCGGCATTGGAGGCTAGCGTAAACGTCTCGCTGGCCAGCAGGCTAAGCGCCGAGCTTGGGCTATCCAGAATCGCCACCCCTCCCATGCCTACGACAAAAATTGAGAAGGCAACCGGGATTCTCAGGACAAGAAGAACTAACAGGACAAGGATGCCCAGGGCGCCGATCCACTCGGTACTCATAACTCTTCCTCATGGGCTTGCTTGTAGTCGGCGTCGGGCGACAGGATATGCGCAACCGACCGCACCAACATGGAAAGTGCCGTCAACGTTGCAAAACCTGCGAGAATGTACTGGAAAGGCGCCTTGGGCAGGCCGATGGTATTCGTGCTCAGGTTGAGCAATCGGGCGAGTGCAGCCGCTTCCACCATGGTGTAAGCAATGGCGAAAAAGATCGCCGCCCCGGTCAGCCAACCGATGATATCCAGCCAGCGGTTCATCCTTCGCGGAAACTTGTCCTCGAATATGTCCACGGCGATATTGCCTCCCAGCTTGTCGCAAAGCGCCATACCGCCGAAAACGATGATCACCATCGACATCTGGGAGAGGTCCTGTGCGCCTGTCAGCGGAAAGCCGACGAGTCGGCCGATGACATCGACCAGCGTGACGACGACCGCAAAAATCAGTGACAGGGTGCCAATGATGCTGGACAGGCCTATCAGCCTGTCCACGATCTGGTTAATGTGTCGGGAAGAGACCATACGTTTCACCTGACCGGGTTGCCTGTCATTGGCCCTGCATGGCATTCAGCACATCAACGGCATCGATCTCTTCGAGTTTCCTTTCGCGGAAGGAATTGGAAATTTCCTCGAACTTGGCGATCTCGGCGTCACTCAGCTCGATCACGGTATTTTCAGGCTCGGCGGCCACGGCCTCCAGGGTCTCCTGGGCGCGCTGATTCCACCCCTGCTCGCCGCTGCGCGACAGTTCGATGCCGCTGTTGGCATCGATCGCGGCTTTCTGTTCGTCGGAGAGTCCGTCGTATTTCTTCTGGTTCATGACCAGGTAGAACATGATGTGGCCCAGCGGGGCTCCCACGGAGTAGGAGTTGGCGACTTCGTCGAGCTTGAAGTCCTGAATGGCACTGGCGCCGGTCACGAGTCCATCGATCAGGCCGGTCTGCAGGGCGTTATAGACCTCACCGGCACTCATCTGGACCGGGGTACCGCCATAGGCATTGATCAGTTCGGCCGTCATCCAGCCGGAGACGCGAATCTTGAGACCCTTGAGATCTTCGGGCGAGCGGATCTGCTTGTCCTTCATGATGAAGACGTTAGGTTCGCTTGCCCACAGCGCCAGTGGCTTGGTACCCGGAAATTCGCTTTTCAGGTGGTCATCGTAGGCGTTCCACAGCATTTCATAGCCGCTCATGCCTTCCGGAATCGCCCCTGGAAGCTCCACGACCATCGACTTGGTAAACTGGGACGACGTGTACCCGGGAAGACCCCAGGCAATATCCGCCACGCCCTGGAGGACACGGACATATTGCTCAGTAGGACCGGAGCCCAGCTCACCGCCGGGGTAGACCCTGATTTGCAGATCGCCGTTGGTATCGGCTTCCACGCCCTGCTTCAGAGGGTCGGCAATCGAACTATTGACGATATGGGCAGGCGAAACGAAGTGGGCCAATTTAAGCGTTTCGGCTGAACTCATGCCGGCATTCAGGGTAAATGCTGCACCTACAGCAAAGGAAAGAAGGGCGCGACGCATCGTTTTTTTCATTCTGGACTTCTTGTTCATCCTGGCGGCTCCTCATTTATAATTTTGTCGTCGTCTCGGTATTGTCGTAGGGCTATAAAAGAGCCTGGGCTCCGATAACGCTTCAGGCACCCTATCTTCTCGTCACTACGGGCAACAAATTCAAAACCGACGCTTTGGTATACGTTTTTGCTATTCGCCTTTCAGTTGCGGCTGCCCATCCGTCGTCCAATGTCGAACAGGACACGACGCAGCACCTGCAGTGCCTGGGTGGGGGATTCGTCCGCCCGAACCGTGATCCCGATGGGACGCAGCGTCCCCTTCAACTGAATGGGGAGCAGGGCCAGTTGTCCGCTCTCGATTTCGAAATGAACCTGGTGAGGAGACACTAGCGTAACCCGGTCACTATCCATCAGCAGGGTGCGGATCGTACTCAGATTGCCCGCCTCGACGACGATCTCTGGCGGCTCCAGCCCTGCAGAACGAAATTCATGTTCGAAACTTCGTCGCGCGGGCGTCCCCCGACGCGGCGCCACCCACTGCGCGTCGAGCAGGTCGCGAAGTGTCAGTGAAGCATGGCGGGTCAGGGGGTGATCGTGACGAGCGGCGACTGCCAGGCGGTCGTTAAAGAGCCGTTCCTGAACGGTATCTTCGCTCAGGCTGGCCTGCCGCAGCGCTCCAATGAGAATATCGATCTCGCCACTACGCAGTGACTCGAACAGGGCATCGTAAGTCCCGTCCAGGATGGTGACATGCAGGCCAGGCAGCTCCTTCAGCAGGGTATCGACCGCCTGAGGGACCAGCAGTGAGCTCGATAAAGGGAGTGTGCCAATAACGACATGCCCTCTGGCTCGCCCCTGCCAAGCCGAAAGATCGTCGCTGACCAGGGCAATTTCACGCAGAGCGACCTTTGCATGGCGAATCAGCACGGCGCCGCAATCCGTCGCCAGCATGCCCCGTTGCGTGCGAAGAAACAGCGCGACGCCCAGTTGGCGTTCCAGGTCACGCAGATTGCCGCTGATGGCGGGTTGGGTTAGCCCCAGCTCCTCGGCTGCCAGGGGCTCATTGTGGAAATTGGCAATGGCGGCAAGGACCGTCAGTTGCCGATAAGACAAGCGCTGCGCCAAGCGTTCGAAGTAGCCTTCCGGCTGGAGCGCCATCAACGCCTGCTCGGCATTGGCCAGCTGTCGTAGAGCCCGCCGAAAGCGATGCAGGACGATCTCCCCCGCACGGGTGCACAGCATACCGCTGCGATGGCGTTCGAAGAGTTCCAGCCCCAGCTCTTTCTCCAGGTCGCGTACCGCCCGGGTGACGGCAGGCTGGGAGAGATGCAGCAGCTCGGCCGCACGCATGACACCTCCCGCCTCGGCGACTGCGACCACCGCGCGCAGGCGGCGCATGTTGGGCTCGAATGCGAAGGAATCGATACGCGTTTCTAACATGACCCTGCCTCAGTACACACAACCGGAGCCCAGCATGCCGGATACATAACATTTCCGATATGCCCATATCGGAGCATGGGCTAACCGAGAAGGCACGGTACGCATAAGCAAAACGCATATCCGTACAGAGGAAAGGCATTATTCGCTCTCGGCAGAGGATGACAGGATAACGGCATCGACGCTCAAGAACAGGTTTTGACAATGAATGCCGCACGAGAAGCACGTACAGGCTTGGTGGTCAGCGCACACTCTGCAGACTTCGTATGGCGCGCCGGCGGTGCAATCGCCCTGCATGCACGACAAGGCTATGCCATGCATATCGTCTGCCTATCCTTCGGCGAGCGCGGCGAGTCTGCAAAACTCTGGCGCAAGGGCGACATGACCGAAGAAAAGGTCAAGGCCGCGCGTCGCGACGAGGCCGAGGCTGCCGCAAGGGAGCTGGGGGCCAGCGTAGAGTTCTTCGATATTGGCGACTATCCCATGCGGGCCGACAAGGAAACGCTGTTTCGCCTGGTCGACGTTTATCGCCGCGTACAGCCGAGTTTCGTGCTCACGCATTCCTTGAAGGATCCCTACAACTACGATCACCCTCTGGCGACGAATCTTGCCCAGGAAGCCCGTATTATTGCCCAGGCCGAAGGCCACAACCCGGGCGAGAAAATTATTGGCGCCCCCCCGGTATACTGCTTTGAGCCGCACCAGCCGGAGCAGTGCGAGTGGCGCCCCGATGTACTGCTCGATATCACGGAAGTCTGGGAAGACAAGTACCGCGCCATTCAGTGCATGGCTGGCCAGGAGCATCTCTGGGAGTACTATACGCGTGTCGCTCTTCAGCGCGGCGTACAAGCCAAGCGTAATATCGGCATCACCTCGAGCAAGAATATCCAGTATGCCGAGGGTTATCAGAGTATCTTCCCCCGCGTCACAGAGGATCTGTCATGAGTCGTTCCCTTGATAGGACCGGAGTGGTAGTACGCAACTTTCCCCGTGCTGATACAGCATTGATCGATGAGCTGGGCGGCTACGGTGTCGCCACGGTACACGAGGCTCAGGGCCGCAAGGGCCTGCTCGATCCCGCCATTCGGCCCATCCAACAGGATCATGGTATCAGCGGCTCGGCAGTGACGGCACTGGTCGCGCCCGGTGACAACTGGATGTTCCATGTCGCCGTGGAGCAGTGCCAGCCGGGCGACATCCTGGTGGTCGCCACTCGCTCTCCTTGCATCGACGGCTATTTCGGTGACTTGCTCGCCACCTCCCTACAGGCGCGAGGTGTACGTGGCTTGGTCATGGATGCCGGCGTCCGGGATACACGTACCCTACGCGAGATGGGATTCTGTGTATGGTCGCGTGCCGTGCATGCCCAGGGCACGGTCAAGGAGACGCTCGGCTCGGTTAATGTCCCGGTGATTTGCGCCGGCCAATGGGTCAATCCCGGCGATATCGTGGTTGCCGACGATGATGGCGTGGTTATCGTGCGCCGTGAGGAGACCTCGGCCGTTATCGAGGCCAGCCGCAAGCGGGCCGATGCGGAAGAGCAGAAGCGGATACGCCTGGCCAATGGTGAGCTGGGTCTGGACATCTATAATATGCGCCCACGTCTGGCCGAGAAGGGGCTGAAATACTACGACAGCCTGGAAGCGCTGGAGGGCGGTGTGGAGAAACCGGCATGAGCCAAACCCGCATCCCCTGCTTGCAGATGCGTGGTGGCACCTCCAAAGGGCTCTATTTCCTCGCGACCGATCTGCCCCAGGACCCACCGCAGCGCGACGCCGTACTGCTGGCGGCGATGGGCTCGCCCGACACGCGCCAGATCGACGGCCTCGGCGGCGCCACGTCACTGACCAGCAAGGTCGCCATCATTGACCATCCCACGCGCGACGATGCCGATCTCGACTATCTGTTCGCCCAGGTCGTCGTCGACCAGCCACGTGTCGATTACGGCCAGAATTGCGGCAACATTCTCGCGGGGGTCGGCCCCTTTGCCTTAGAGCGAGGGCTGGTTTCCCCGCGAGAAGGCACGACGCCGGTTCGTGTGCATATGGTCAATACCGGCCAGATCGCCGTCATTCATGTGCCCACACCCGACGGGCAAGTGGAATATGCCGGCGATGCGACCATTTCCGGCGTGCCGGGCGCTGCCGCTCCACTGATCATCGAATTTCAGGATACGGCCGGCTCCAGCTGTGGCGCGCTGCTTCCTACCGGGCAGGCGCGCGACTTGATCGATGATGTCGAGGTCACCTGCATCGACAACGGCATGCCGGTAGTGGTGCTGCGCGCGGCGGACCTGGGCATTAGCGGAAAAGAGAGCTGCACCGAGCTGGATGACAACCAGCCTCTCAAGACCCGCCTCGAGCGTATCCGGCTCGAGGCGGGGTTGCGTATGAACCTTGGCGACGTCAGCCAGCGTACCGTCCCCAAGATGTCACTGGTTGCCGAGCCACAGGGCGATGGCACCTTGGCAACACGGACCTTCATTCCTCATCGTTGTCATGAAGCAATCGGCGTTCTGGGTGCCGTCAGTGTCGCCACGGCTTGTCTGCTACCCGGTTCCGTGGCGGCCGAGACGGCGCGTCTTCCAGCAGGCACCTGCAGACGTTTGTCGATCGAGCATCCGACCGGCGAGTTTACCGTCGAACTGACCTTGGATGCCCAGGGCCACGTCGAACGTGCCGGTCTGCTGCGCACCGCGCGCCTGCTTTTTGAAGGAAATCTCTGCATTCCACGCGCCGTCTGGGCCGGAAAATCTTTAGTAACGGGGCATGACAAGGGGCTCTCGCCATGACTACCGACCTGCTGCTACTGCCGGGGCTGCTCTGTGATGACGCCGTGTGGTCCGGGCAAATCAGTCGCCTACCCTCGATGCGCTGCCATGTTCCCGACTATGGCATGGCCAACTCGATTGGCAACATGGCCGATAGGGTGCTGCGTCAGGCCCCAGGGCGTTTTGCTCTGGCCGGACATTCCATGGGCGGACGGGTCGCGCTCGAGGTTTACCGACGTGCCCCTGAGCGGGTTAGCCATCTGGCCCTGCTGGATACCGGTTTTCGCTCACGCCCCGCTAACGCGGTGGGTGAGCGCGAGGAACGGGCCCGCCTGGCGTTACTGGCTCAGGCCAGGGAACAAGGCATGCGCGCCATGGGCGAAACCTGGGTACAAGGCATGGTGCATCTCGACCGATTGACCGATGACGCACTGATCGAATCCATCCTGGCGATGATCGAGCGCAAGACCCCCGATATCTTTGCCGCCCAGATTCAAGCCCTTCTGGGACGGCCGGATGCCACTTCCGGGCTAGGCAGAATCCAGTGCCCTACCCTGTTGGTCTGTGGACGCCAAGACGCCTGGAGCCCGCTTTCCCGTCACGAGGAGATGGCGCAGTTGATTCCGCGCAGCCGGCTGACCGTCATCGAAGAGTCGGGACACATGAGCCCCATGGAGCGTCCGGCAGAGGTTGCCTCGGCATTAGCCCATTGGTTGGAGGAACAATGACTACCCCATCACAATCTCGCGAAACGCAGGCCGATATCGAGCGGGCTTGTACCCGCCTGGTACTGGACGCAGCGGACTACACCGACCGGCAGGATTATGCCGGCCTTGCCGCACTCTTTCAGGCCCAAGGCAAGCTTTATCGCCCGACGGCGCCCGAAGAGCCTATTGAAGGCCGGGAAGCGATTCTCGCCGCTTACCAGGCACGCCCACCGCACCGCTTTACGCGACATTTCTGCAGCAATATCCGGGTCACGGTGGAATCCCCTGAACGCGCCCATGTGCACTGCTACGTGCAAGTGTTTGCTGCCAATACCCAGCACGACAAGGATGGGTATTTTGGCTGGCCCCTCGAGGGACGCGTCATGATCGGCGAATTCGCCGACATATGCGTGGCGGAGCAGGGAAACTGGCACTTTGCCGAGCGCCGGGCCCGCTTCGTCATGCACCAGGAAGCCTGAGATGACGCCGCCGCACGGGAAATGCCATCGCGCCGATCGGCTCGATTCACGATGCCATGCCAGTACACCAGGCATGAATTAAAACCGGCCGGAGAACGCTTTTTTCATAGCGTTTACCGACTTCTTTCATGGAGGTTCGCCATGTCAGCTACGCAGGACCGCTGGGGCATTCCCGGCACGTATGTGTTCGATCTGGCCTTGTCCCGTCAGGGATACCCTATCAACAAGATGTGCAACTCGCTCAAGGACCCGGAAAACCGCGAGGCGTTCAAGGTCGATGAAGAAGCTTACATGGCGCGCTATGGCCTTTCGGAAGAGCAGAAGCAGGCCATTCGCGACCGCGACTGGCTACGCCTGACGCAACTCGGCGGCAATCTGTTCTTCTTTCTCAAACTCGGCGCCACGCTGGGCTACGGCCTGTATACCATCGGTGCGCAGATGCGCGGCGAAAGCTACGAGCAGTTCATGGCCACCCGTAAAGTTCCAGGAGCCGTCTAATGGC
This sequence comes from Halomonas sp. WWR20, assembly GCF_054602495.1. Taxonomy (NCBI): domain Bacteria; kingdom Pseudomonadati; phylum Pseudomonadota; class Gammaproteobacteria; order Oceanospirillales; family Halomonadaceae; genus Halomonas; species Halomonas sp. WWR20. The sequence continues at coordinate 634,276 of NZ_JBTRHR010000002.1, read as the reverse complement.
TAAGATCGTCGCCGGCATCGGCTCTTCCCATGTGCCCTCCATCGGGCGCGCCTATGATCAGAAGAAACAGGCCGACCCGGCTTGGCAACCCCTCTTCGAAGGCTATGAGCCTGTCAAGCGCTGGCTTGCCGAAGAGGTCAAGGCGGACGTGGTCATCCTGGTCTACAACGATCACGGCACCGAGTTCTTTCTCGACAGCTATCCCACCTTCGCCCTCGGCGTTGCCGACAGCTATAAGGTGGCCGATGAAGGCTACGGCAGGCGCCCCCTGCCCGACTTTCCCGGTGACGCGGCATTCTCAGAGCATCTTGCCACTTCTCTCGTTGCCGATGAGTTTGACCTGACGCTGTGTCAGGAGATGGCGCTGGATCACGGCTTCTTGACCGCCATGCCACTGCTATGGACACACGACGAAGATCAATGGCCGGTCAAGGTCGTACCATTGCTGGTCAACGTCATCCAGCATCCGCTGCCGACCGGGAAGCGCTGTTACAAGCTGGGTCAGGCGATTCGTCGTGCCGTTGAGGCGTACCCGGAAGATCTGCGCGTTGTCGTGGTCGGCACCGGAGGCCTGTCGCACCAGCTCAACGGCGAACGCTTCGGTCATATCAATGAAGAGTGGGATCGCCAGTGGTTACAGCGTATCCAGAGCGAGCCGGAAGCCCTGACCGCCCTCTCCCATAAAGAAGTCATGACATCTGCCGGCGCGGAGGGAGGCGAGGTCATCATGTGGTTCGTGATGCGCGGCGCCATGACGGAAGAGGTCAAGGAGGTCCATCGTTTCTACTATGCACCGATGACAACCGGTATCGGACTCCTGGCTCTGGAAGATGCCGAGAAGAGCCCATAGCCGATCGACAACACGCCTGTAAGCCACATGCGCCCAAGAATGATTACGGCCGTTGTCCGCCGTAATCATTTGCCGCTTCATTCCGGTGGGCTTGCTGACAGGGAAACGGCACTGCACTCGCGCGTATGACCGTCCCTATTCCAGGGACTCGTAGGGTAGACCCACGTAGTTCTCGGCAATGGTACGCTGCCCGGCGTCGGAGCCGGTATAGTAGTCGAGTTCAGCCTGCTGAATACGGCGCTCGAAGTCCTCCTCGCGGGAGAACTTGTGCAGGATCGAGGTCATCCACCACGAGAAGCGTTCGGCCTTCCATACCCGGCGCAGGCAGGTCTCGGAATAGCGCTCGATCAGGTCGCTGCGGCCTTCCTGATAGACCTTGACCATCAGCCGGTACAGGGTGTTGACGTCGCTGGCGGCAAGGTTGAGCCCCTTGGCCCCGGTCGGCGGCACGATGTGGGCGGCGTCTCCGACCAGGAACAGGCGGCCGTACTGCATGGGCTCGGCGACAAAGCTGCGCAACGGGGCGATGCTCTTCTCGAGGGAGGGGCCGGTGACCAGCTTGACCGCGACATCCTCGGGCAGACGCGACTTGAGTTCCTCCCAGAAGCGTTCGTCGGACCAGTCCTCGACTTTCTCGTCTTCCGGCACTTGCACATAATAGCGGCTGCGCGTCTCGGAACGCATGCTGCACAGCGCGAAGCCGCGTTCGTGATTGGCGTAGATCAGCTCGTCGGATACCGGCGGAGTGTCGGAGAGGATGCCCAGCCAACCGAACGGGTAGACGCGTTCGAAGGTCTTCAAGCGGTCGGCAGGAATACAGGTGCGCGAGATGCCGTGATAGCCGTCGCAGCCAGCGACGTAGTCGCAGTCGAGCCGATGCGTCTGGCCATCCTTCTCATAGGTGATGTAGGGCGCATCGCTGTCCAGATCGTGGGGCTGGGCATTCTCGGCTTCATAGACCGTCGTCGCGCCAGCGGCCTCGCGGGCCATCATCAGGTCACGGGTGACCTCGGTCTGGCCGTAGACCATCACCGTCTTGCCGCCGGTCAGGCCCTTGAGGTCGATACGTACGCGGCGATTGGCGAAGGCCAGTTCGAAGCCGTCGTGGGGCAGTCCCTCCTGCTCCATGCGAGCATCGACCTTGGCCTCGCGCAGCAGATCGACCATGCCCTGTTCAAGCACGCCGGCGCGGATGCGTCCCAGCACGTACTCGCCGGAGCGACGCTCTAGAACCACGTTGTCGATACCCTGCAGATGCAGCAGTTGGCCGAGCAATAGGCCCGAGGGACCGGCGCCGATGATGGCGACTTGCGTCTTCATTGTTCACTTCCTCATGCAGGGCACCGCGCCATGCTCAACCTGCCATTGACGCGGTGTCGTCAGGGTATACTTGTATTTTTCGCTGATAGCTGCCGAACAAGAAGGCATTTTCGGCGTCAGGACTTGGACATTCCCAAGATCCGACTTTAACTTTCGTCGTAGTCTCAGGAGGCCGGGGCAATGTCTTACACCCTCACGCCGGATGCAGTGCCGGTATTCAAGCTATATGGCGAAACCCGCCACTGGCCGACGCCGGACCTGCTGCACTGCGAATCGATCGCCGAGCGCAGCCGCCTGCACGACTGGCACATCAAGCCCCACCGTCATGGCGACTTGGTGCACCTGCTACACATTCAGGCCGGCGAGGTGGAACTACATCTGGAGGGTGCCCAGCTACAACGCGAAGGGCCGCTGCTCATCGTCATTCCCCAACTGGCCATTCACGGCTTTCGCTTCTCGCACGATATCGACGGCCATATCATTACCCTGGCCCGCCCCCTGGCGACGCAACTGGTGCAGCGTCTCGGTCCTCAGGGCCGCGTGCTCCAGCAACCCGCCTGTTATCGATTGAGTGATACGGAGCAAGTGAATATCTCTACACTGGTTGCGGTACTCAAACGGGAATATCGCCGCCAGGCTCCGGGTCGCGACATCTTGCTGCATTCGCTGATGAGCGCCCTGAGCGTCTACGCCGGACGTCAGGCACTTTCCGGGCAACCCCGCCGGCGTCTGGGTGAGTCCCGGGGGCAGGCCCACATGAGCCGGTTTCAAGCGTTGATCGATGCCCGCTTTCTTCAGCAGCCGAGCATCGAAACCCTGGCGGCGGAACTGGGCCTCACCTCGTCACATCTCAATACGTTATGCCGGCACCTGGCGGGACGCAGCGCTTTGCAGCTGCTGCACGAGCGTATCCTCCTCGAGGCCAAGCGCCACCTGACGTATACCAACATGACGGTCAGCCAAGTCGCCGAAGGGCTCGGTTTCTCCGAGCCGGCCTACTTCACCCGCTTCTTCAAGCGGCACACCGGGCTTTCGCCTCGGCAGTTCCGCCAACGGCAATAAAGGTTGCCCGCTACGCCCCGCCTCGTCTTTGCGTCATGATGTTCGCAGTATCGCCGAGACCGAACAGCTTGCCGTAGCGCAGGCCGATATAAGCATGCTCGCGCATCAGCATCTCCGCCCGGGCGCTTTCACCGTTGGCCAGCGCCTCGAACACCAATTGATGCTGCAGATGAGCGAGGCGTAGCTTCTCGAACTCTCGCTCCAGCGCTTGGGTATCCATGATGATCGAGTCCGACGAGGCGAACGGCAGATGGTTGTTGCGGGTGATGGCGTCGGCAATCGCCATGCTGTGGGTCGCTTCGATGATGGTGGTGTGGAAGCGGCCGTTGAGCGAACTCCAGCAGGCGATATCCTGCTCGGTAAGATACCCCTTGCCCAGCAGTGCGGCGCTCTCCTCCAGGCACGCTTGCAGTTGGGTCCGAATTTCCTCCGACATGCCCCGCTCGGCCAGACGGCGGGCCGCCAGTCCCTCCAGCACGCCGCGCACCTCCAATGCGCAGAGCACGTCCTCCTCGGTGAACTCGCGGACAAAAAAGCCTCGCTTGCCCGCCTTCTGCAATAGTCCCTCCTGCTCCAGCGTGCGAAAGGCCAGACGAATCGGCGTGCGCGACACACCGAAGCGCTCCGCCACGGGGATCTCGGCGAGCCGCTCGCCGGGGGCATAGTCGCCTTCAACGATCAGCTTGCGCAGGCTGGCAATGACGCTGGCAGTATCTTTACTCACGACGTCTTCCTGTCTCGATAGGGGAAAGGGACGGCCTGCCACCCAATTGGATCCAAGTCGTCCCATCGACGATTCCATGAAAACCTCAAAAACCTTGCTGAATATCAAGCCTTCGAAGCATTTAGACTAATGTCTAACCATTCCAATCGTACTGCTTCGAGAAATATTCCTCTTACCCATATTAAATTTAACTTTTTGAATTAAAACAATTTTCAAAAATGTAAGCCGCGCACAATATTAGCCACTTTTAATTTTTAACCAAAAGTCTAAATAGTCACCACGCGATTTCGTGTCCACCATGAAGGCCATCGGCTTGACACCAGAAAAGCCGAAACATAACAACTTTGGATCCAATCCAACATTTACCGCCTTACACCTGACCACCGTGATGACACCTCAGTGAGGAGAAAAATAATGTTCCCCAAGAATACCTGGTACGTCGCCTGCACCCCCGATGAGGTCGAAGACAAACCGCTGGGACGTACGATCTGCAACGAACAGATCGTCTTCTTCCGTGCCGAACAAGGCAAGGTGGCGGCCGTCGAGGATTTCTGCCCGCATCGTGGCGCCCCGCTGTCACTCGGCTACGTGCGCGATGGTCAGCTGGTCTGCGGTTACCATGGCCTGGAAATGGGCTGCGACGGCAAGTGCTCCAGCATGCCGGGCCAGCGCGTGCGTGGCTTTCCCGCAATTCGCAGCTATCCGGTCGTCGAGCGTCACGGTTTCATCTGGGTATGGACAGGCGACGCTGAACTGGCCGACCCGGACAAGATCCCCGAACTGCATTGGGCCAACAACCCCGAGTGGGCCTACGGTGGCGGCCTGTACCACATCAATTGCGACTATCGCCTGATGATCGACAACCTCATGGACCTGACCCATGAGACCTACGTGCACGCCACCAGCATCGGCCAGCCGGAGATCGAGGAAGCGCCACCGGAAACCAAGGTCAACGGCGAGGAAGTGCTCACCATCCGTCATATGGAAAACATCCCGGCGCCGCCCTTCTGGCATACCGCCCTGAAAGCGGCCCTGGGTGACGACAACCTGGCCGAAGGCGTGTCCGTAGACCGTTGGCAGATCTGCCACTTTACGCCACCTAGCCATATCCTAATCGAAGTCGGTGTTGCACAAGCCGGCAAGGGCGGCTATGACGCACCTGCCGAGTATAAGGCGTCGAGCATCGTGGTCGACTTCATCACCCCTGAAACGGAAACCTCGATCTGGTATTTCTGGGGCATGGCGCGCAACTTCAATCCGCAGGACGAAGCGCTTACCGATAAGATTCGCGAAGGTCAGGGGCAGATCTTCGCCGAAGACCTGGAGATGCTCGAGTCCCAGCAGCGCAATCTGCTCAAGTATCCGGATCGCCGCCTGCTCATGCTCAACATCGATGGCGGCGGCGTTCAGGCCCGGCGCATTATCGACCGTATCCTGACCGAGGAGCGGGAGCAGTCATCCAGCGCTGCAGTCGCCAGCTAAATCGCCTTCGCCCCACGATGAATGGTCCAGGCTCCAATAGCCGGGACCGTTCATGGTTTGCTGGCGCCTACCGACATGAGGTTCACCATGAGCAGCAAAGACACTCTTTCCCTGTTCGTTCAGGTCACCAAGAAGCACAAGGCCGCCGAGGACATCTACACCTACGAGCTGACCGATCCGCATGGGCGCCCCCTGCCTGCCTTCAGTGCGGGTGCTCACGTGGATGTTCGGATCAAGGAGGGGCTGGTCCGTCAGTATTCGCTGTGCGGCCACCCGCAGGAGCGCGACCGCTATCTGATCGGCGTGCTGCGGGAGCCTGCCTCACGCGGCGGTTCCGAAGCCATGCATGATGAGATCAACGAGGGCGACCTGCTGCAGATCAGCGCACCCAAGAACCACTTTCCGCTCGAGCCTGCCAAGCGCACGCTATTGTTCGCCGGCGGCATCGGTGTCACCCCGATCCTATGCATGGCCGAACGCCTGTCGCATACCGATGCGCAATTCGAGATGCATTACTGTGCCCGTTCCCGGGATCGTATGGCCTTTCTCGATCGCCTCGAGCAGTCGACGTATGCCGATCGCGTCCACTTCTACTACGACGACAAGCCCGATGCCGGCAAGCTAGACGTCGCCTCGCTGGTGGCCGAGCCCGATGCCGACACGCATATCTATGTGTGCGGCCCCGGCGGCTTCATCGATCACGTGATGTCGACCTGCAAGGCCCAGGGTTGGCCAAGCGAACAGCTGCATACCGAGTACTTCACCGGCGCAGTGCAGGACACCTCCGACGACGAGAGTTTCGAGGTCAAGATCGCCAGCAGCGGTGCAACCTTCACGGTACCCAAGGACAAGACGGTCTACGAAGTGCTCAGCGAGAACGGCATCGAGATCATGGTCTCCTGCGAGCAGGGCGTTTGCGGGACCTGCCTGACCCGCGTACTCGAAGGCGAACCCGACCATCGTGATCTGTATCTCGAAGACGAGGAACATGCCGCGAACGACCAGTTCACGCCCTGCTGCTCACGCGCCAAGAGCAAGATGCTGGTACTCGACCTTTGACCTTCAGGCGCCGCGCAACATAACAATTCCCCTCCCATCAGTGGCGCCTATTACAAACTCCACACCGACATAGGTTCCAGCAATGACGACAAAGGATCCTCGCGATCTGATCAAATCAGACGCCATGTCCCCTTTTCAAGTCTGGATAGTTTCACTATGCACGTTAATTGCCGCGCTGGACGGCTTCGATGTTCTGGTCATAGCCTTCACCGCCCCGGTCATCGCCGAAGACTGGAGTGTAAGCGGCTCTTCACTGGGCATTCTGTTCAGCGCCGGTCTGCTCGGCATGGGTATCGGCGCATTTCTGGTCGCCCCGCTCGGCGACCGGCTGGGGCGCCGCCCGACGGTGCTGCTGTGTCTATTCCTACTGTTGGTCTCGATGCTGGCCTCGGCCATGACCAGCACTGTCTACGAGCTTTTCGCCGCGCGCCTGGTTACCGGCGTCGGCGTCGGCGCCGTGCTGGCCACCGTCAATATCGCCGTGACCGAGTACGCCAACGACCGCCGGCGCAGCCTGTGCAATGGGATTATCTCATTGGGTTACCCCGTCGGCGCCACCCTGGGCGGGCTGATTTCGGTTTTCCTGATCGATGCCTACGGATGGCGCGCGCCCTTTATCTTTGGCGGCGTGGTAGCCCTGGTGCTGTTCCCACTGGTCTGGGCAAGCTTTCCCGAGTCGCTGGATTTTCTGCTCGAGCGTCAACCGCACAATGCCTTGGGCAAGGCCAACCGAATCCTGCCCAAGCTGAAGCTGGCAAAGCTTGACGAGTTGCCGCCCAAGCGTGAAGCCAAGGTACAAAAGGCTCGACCGCTCGAGCTGCTCAGCGGCGGTCATCGAGTTCCATTCCTGGCCGCCTGCGGCATCTATTTCTGTATCATGATGACGGCCTACTTCGTGCTCAGTTGGACACCCAAGATCCTCACCGATGCCGGGCTGAGCCTGAGCGGCGGGATTTCCGGCTCGATGTTGCTGAGTATCGGCGGCGCCGTGGGCTGTCTGCTCTATGGCCTCCTGGCGGCACGTATCGGCGCCAAGCGCCTGGCCGCCGGGGTACTGGTGCTGCTGTTCAGCATGATGATGGTATTCGCCACGATCCCCTACCAGCCACTGCTACTCACCATCGTCGCCTTGACGTTGGGCTTCTTCCTGTATGGTGCCATCGCCGTGCTCTACGTGGTGATTCCCACCACCTTCCCTACGGCCCTGAGGGGTACCGGTACCGGGCTAGCCATGGGTATGGGGCGAGTTGGCTCGGTCATCGGTCCGGCACTCGCGGGAGTATTGATCGATGCCGGCTGGGAGCGTCCGATGTACTTCCTGGTGCTGGCTCTACCGCTTATCGTCGCCACGCTGTTGCTCAGCGCCCTGAGCAGGCGTGCCTCGAAAGAGGAAACGTCGACGGGAGGAACGGCTGTCGAGGCGAGCTGAAGCTTTACGCCAAGCCACGCCAAGCCACGCCACGCCAGACACACCACTACTAAAAAGCCGCTGCCCGAAATGAACTGGGCAGCGGCTTTTTGCAGTTCGGCCGATTTCAGAAATCGAAGAACACCGTCTCGCCTTCGCCGCGCAGACGAATGTCGAAGCGGTAGCGCACCTTGCCGTTCTCGCTCTCTTCACGCCTGGCGATCAGCGTCTTGCGGCGCGCCGCGGATTCCACCGCGTTGAGAATCGGGCAAGCGGCGTTGGCCTCGGCCTCGTCCTCGAAGTACAGCCGGGTATTGAGCTGCATGTTGATGCCGCGGGCAAACACCGCCAGGTTGATGTGCGGTGCCTGAGGCTTGCCGTTGCAGCCCCCCACCATGCCCGGCTTGACGGTGGTCAGCGACCACTCGCCGCCGGACTCCACGGTGGTGGCGGTACGCCCGAAGCTGTTGAACGGTTTCTCGAGATCAAAATCGCATTGGTATGCGCCGTTGGCGTCGGCTTGCCAAGCCTCGATGAAGGTGTCGCGCACTAGATCATTGTTGCCATCGATCACGGTCCCCACCACCTCGATGAGCTCGCCTTCGGCATCCGGCGTGGCCATGCGATTCCAGATTTCTTCCTGGCGCGGCGGCAGGCCGGCAATATCCAGCGCCAAGCCGATGTGCACGTAAGGTCCGGCGGTCTGCGAGGCGGTTTCGCGCAGCATCAACTCGGCGGTCGGTGTTGAGTTCGGTTGTTTCATGAACGTTCCCCTGATCGTCTCACACGTTCTCGAAGTAGGTCTGCAGCTCGCCACGCGTGACGATATCGAAGCGGTAGGCCAGGCAATCCATGGGACGGCTGTGCGCCATGTCGAGGCGACCGGTCATGGTCTGTACGGCTTCCGGATCGTTGAGAGTCCGCACGATCGGACAGATCGGAATCAGCGGATCGCCCTCGAAGTACATCTGGGTGACCAGCCGCGTGGAGATCGACGGCCCCATCACCGAGACGTGAATATGCGAAGGGCGCCAGGTATTGATGCCGTTGGGCCAGGGATAGGGGCCGGGCTTGATGGTGCGGAAGCGATACCAGCCGTCCTGATCGGTCAGGCAACGCCCCACGCCGCCGAAGCTGGGGTCGAGCGGCGCCAGGTACTGGTCTTTCTTGTGACGATAACGGCCGCCGGCGTTGGCCTGCCACATCTCGACCAGGGTATGCGGTACCGGCTTGCCGAACTGATCGGTTACCCGGCCGAACATGATGATGCGCTCACCCACCGGCAGGCTGACATTAAGGTTGCCTTGATGCTCGGGGTTCTCGCGAAAATTGAGCAGCAGGTCATTATCGTGCGGCCCCATGCGCAGGTTGTGGAAGTCAGGGCCGCTGACTTCGGATACGCTCGGTGCCTGCAGGCTGACCAGCGGTAGGCTCGGCGAGCGGGCCACGGCGGTCTTGTAGCCGGGCGTATAGGCGACGGGATGCCAGGTACGGTCGCGCTCGACAAAGCGCTTGCCTTCGTTCAGGGGCATTAGGTTTCTCCATGGGGCAGGCTTGTTATGCGACCTATTGTCGCCGGATGCACGCGGATGCCAAGTGAAATTTCGCATCCCAGCCATAACCCTGGAGTTATGCATCGATACGACTTTCCGCTAACTTGCGCAGTTGATCGCAGAGTTGCTCGGCGGCTTGGGAGAGCGACAGGGTGGTATTGACGCACATGCCGACCGAGCCGCCATGCACCTCGAGCGTGACCGCTAGCTGCACCAATCGCCGGCTGGCGAGATCATCGCGCACCGCATCCAGCGGCGCGACCCAAACCGCCTGAGTGGTGCGTACGTAATGCCGGCTGAAGACCAGCGACAGGGTCTCCACGGCGATCGGCGGCGCCAGGCCGCCCTGTTCGACCCAGAAGCGCTCGACCTGATCACGCAGCGTGGTCTGCGGCGGCGGTACGACCCAGGGGTAGGCGGCGAGCGTCTCCGGATCGGGGTCGGTATGTTCCGCCAGGGGGTGATCGGGCCGCGCCACCAGAATCAACGGTTCGTGGTAGAGGTGCTCGAAGCTCAGTCCACGGATTTCGCGAGCCTCGCTCATGCGTCCGACCACGATGTCCAGCTCGCCCAGACGCAGCCGCGACAACAGATAGCTGCTGGGACCGGTCACCACGCGCACTCGAACGCCAGGGGCCACGGCATGCAGCCTGGCGATGGCCCGGGGCAGCAGGTCCTCCTCCACGGTGGTCAGCGCGCCCAGGCTTACCGAAGCGGTTTCCGCCAAGGGCTGACTGACCGCCATCATGCCTTCCTGCAGGCTCTTGAGCGCGGGCCCGGCATGGCGCAGCAGCGCCAGGCCGGGTTGGGTCAGGGCCATGCCCCGCGGGCCGCGTTCGAAGAGTGCGACGCCCAGATACGCTTCGAGTTCGCGGATGGTCTTGGACATGGCCGGCTGGGTGATCGCCAGTACGTTGGCGGCACGCGCGATGCTCTGGCGCCGCGCCACCTCCTGAAAGGCCAGCAGATGACGCAGCTTGATACGCGAATCAAGCGGCCGCATCACGCCGGCACCCCCGTAGCCCGATCAGCGCCAGCAGCGAAATCACGACTCCCGGCAAGAAGGCCATGCCCAGCCCGCCACCGACATCGCGTAGCCAGCCGCCTACCACCGGAATCAGAAACACCCCGCCATACCCCAGGCACAGCACCCCGCTCATCATCCGCGGCACGCGCTCGGCCGAGACCAGCCAGGGCGGCAGGGCCATGGCGAACACCAACAGCGAGCTGGTCATGAAGCCGAACGTCGCGGCAGCCACCACCACCCCCCAGCCTACCGGCCACAGCAGCGCGGGAATCAGCGCCACGGCCACCACAATCAGGACGGCGACCGGCCAGCGCCGCCCCACCAGGCGATCCGCCCACACCACCAGGAGTCCCGAGGAGACCAGTTGCGCGCCGTTGAGAGCCGCCAGGCTGGCATTAAGCAGATCGAGCCGACCATGCGCTTCGAGAATCGGCGGTAGAAAGACGTTGCCGCAGAAATACAGCCCGCCGGCACATGCCAGCAGTATCGACAGGCGCCACAGCAGAGGATCGCGCCACTCGGGCCAGGCACGCGATGGCGAAGGGGATACGACTGGGCCGGGTATCGACGTGGCCGACGCACGCCAGCGCAGCAGCGCCAACAGCAAGAGCGGTACCGGCAGCATCCAAAGGGCGAAGGCCCATTGCCACTGCGCGCCCAGCCAGTGGGCTGCCAACGGCCCGGTCAAGCCTGCCGCCAGCAGCTCACCGGCCAGCAGACCGTTGGTGTAGACCGCCGAGGCGCGTCCGATGTGCGCCGGTAGCCACTGCTTGGCCAACACCGGGACACCGGTCTGCAGCAGCGCCAACCCAATGCCCATGAGCGTGGTCATCGCCAGAAAACCGATGATGTCCTCCGGCCATACCCTCAGGGCACTACCCAGCGCCATGATCGCCAGTCCCCAGCCCAGGGTCTTCAGCGTCCCCAACCGCGACAATAGTCCCCCCGCCAGTAGCGCGCCTCCGGCCAGGCATAGCAGCGGCAGGCTGGTGGCAATGGCCAGTTCACTGTTGGTGAAGCCCAGCTCTCCCTTGAGTTGGGGAATCAGCGGCGGAACGACCAGCACTCCCAGACGCAGATAGAAACCCAGCCCCCACAGCAACAGGTAAACCGGCAGCGACGAACTCGGGCGTGAGGTCTCAGGGTGAGTCGTCGACTCTGGCATGTGCGTCAGGGAATCGGCCATGGAATATTCTTCTGTCAGCGGCAAGGAAACGCACCCAGGCAGACAAGTGCCGCCGGCCTGGGCAATCATTTATAGGCCGCTAACGTTCCCCGTCACGCTTGCCCCTGTCAATTGGTCTTACGTCTGCGAAGGATTAGCGCAAGACCCACCGGGACGTCTCGTCCAGTACGTCGTGGATCTCATTGGCAATGAGTTCCGGGTGATCCTCGGGATTGAAATGACGCGCGCCGGGAATGCAGCGCACCGGCGGTGCCCCCAGCAGCATCGCCAGCCGCTCGGCCGACTCGAGGCTCAGCGGATCCTTCTCGCCCCATACGATGCGCACGGGAAACTCGAGCCTGCCAGGCATGCGGGCGGCGACGTCCAGCGTGTCCTGCGCACTCATGTGCCGGACCTGATTGGCAAAACCCGCCGGTCCGGTGGGACGATTGTAGGGCTCCCACAGCAGCGTGGCCGACTCCAGCCCCAACTGCGGGTCGTCATGCCCCAGATTGCGAATGCCGGCGTGGAAAAGCTGCATCACCACTGCTGGCGGAAGATGTTCTATCGCCCCGTTCATCTTCTTGGCGGCTTTCATCAACGCCACCGGCCAATTATCGAAGGCCACCACATCGGTCAACACCAGGCCCGCAAACAATTCGGGGCGCGCGGCCAGCAGCGCCTGCACCACGCCACCTCCGACATCATGACCGACGAAAACGGCACGCTCGATACCCTGATCCTGCAGCCAGGCGGCAAGATATTCGGCCTGCCGGGGAATGGAGATATCGCGCCCCAGCCCCTCGTCGATCGAATGGCCAAAGCCCACCAGTTCCCACGCCAGACAACGGGTTCCCGCCTCCTCCAGTTGCGGGATAACGTAGCGCCAGATGCGCGGATTGGTGGGAATACCGTGCACCATGACCACCGGCGGCCGCTCGGCATCGCGTTCAAACCGCTGAGGAGGATGCTCGGTCCCCTGCGAACCGTGCTCTTCCCAGCGCATGACGATGCCGTCGATCAGGGCGCTGCGCGACAGCTCTGGCGCCACGGGCAACCGACGGTTGTCGCGACGCGCGTTCAGTGCCTGCTTCTTCTGATAGGCACTGTACGCGACCCAGGCCGCTGCCCCGAACAGCGCCAACCGGCCCAGCGATGGCGACTTGCGCTTATGCTTGCTCTCCATGACCACTCCTAGTCGCCAATGCACTGCGCATGGCGCGTTGGAAACGACAAGCCGCGCACCGGGCGGCGCACGACACGATGTTTGTCGTCAGCATAGTTGCCGTCTCTTGCCACGCAAGGCACGGCACGGCACGGCCTAAGCTATGTTCAGGTTCACACGGTGGCGATAGGTGTCACCGGAGATCCTATAGCTCCCGGAAGACGAAGCGGTGGGGCCGTCAGTAGAAAGCGATGGCGCTGATGGCCTTTAAGCCAGTCAGCGAGATCTTTGAGATACCACAGTTCGGCAAGAGGCAGCCCTAGCTTGAACAGGCAATGGTGATGTAGGGGCAGCTTGGAGCAACAATCAGGTTCCAGTTCCCGATCCAGGTTCTCCACTGCATAATTGTCGGCACAAATCGCTGCAATACCGCTTGCGCTGATCCAATCAAGCAATTCCCTGTCAGTTCCATCGAGCACCGCTCCCGTCCGGCTCAGTGTCGCCACGTCGGGCTGTCCGCCCATGTCCAGTAGCGCTTCCGCAAACCCAGTACGTATGACGAGCATGTCGCCCGGCTCCACCGCGATCCCGAGCGTCTCCAGAGCGGTGGAAAGCTCCTTGTAGCCCACGACGGTTCTCCCAGCGCCGTAGACTTCCTTGAGATCCACTAGGACGCCGCGCCCCTGCATCCCATGCTCGGCCATATTTTCGACGCCCAGCTTCGCTGCATAGGAACCGTGCGGTCTTTCTTCACCCTCATTGAAACTCAGAACGTCCTGTTCCGCGAGGTAGCCGTTGTAATAGCACCTCTCGGGGACACCGTCCCCGTCAGCATCGAACAAGGCACCGACATGAGCGAGTGAGTCCCACTGAGTGGAGTACTGCATCGACAAGAGCACTTGATCATCACTGATCACATCCTGTAATCCTGGCTCATTATTGGCCAAGGCGAAATTAATGTACTTATCCTTCCCGAGCACAGTGGGAAAAAGCTTGGGAGGGAAGCGCCTCGGATTGAGCAGATTCCCCCCTGGAATGTTCAAGGGCAAGGATAGACAGAACGTTTTTCCCTCCCTGACCTCCTGTACACCTTTCAGTACTTGTGCCTTGCCAATCAAGTTGATCCGTCCGCGCTGATCGTCATTCCCGAACTCGCCCCAGTTACTTCCTTCGGGGCGGCGTCTCCATTCAGTCATCGCGAGATTCCCTCATTATTTGTCTTTCCTTGCATCTCTGACGTTCCAATTATTTCGCTCACAAAAAAATGAAAACTCTGTCAGAAACAACCCCATCGCTTTATCTTAGTTATTATCTTTATTTTCTCTAAACCATCGATTTAAAGATATTTTTTAATTAACGAAACGCTGAGACCAATGTCTTATTGCGGGCCATTGATTATCAAGCAAACATCAAAACATTATACGAACAATAGTACGCGTTGCGGACAACGTGCAAGCAACGCGCTAACGAAATGAGGCCTCCATGAACGCTCTTGCCAACTTCTTCACACGCATGATCAGCAGGTATATGCCTGACCCGTTGGTCATCGCGATATTGCTGACGTTATTGACGGTCATTCTGGCAATTACCCTGGAAGGCACCTCGCCCACCGAAGCCATTCGCTATTGGGGCGATGGCTTCTGGAATCTGCTGGCCTTCAGCATGCAGATGACAGTCATCCTGTTGGCTGGTTACATCCTGGCCAAGACCCCAATCGTCGACGGCACGCTCAATCGCATCGCCAGTTACGTCAAGACGCCCTTCATGGCGATTGTCGTGGCGACCTTGGTCGGCGCGATAGGCAGTTGGCTTAACTGGGGCTTTGGCCTGGTTATTGGCAGCATCGTCGCGCAGAAACTGGCGCTCAACGTGAGAGGGCTGCATTACCCTCTCGTCATCGCGGCCGCCTATTCGGGGTTTTCCCTTTACGGCATCGGCCTCTCCGGCAGCGTTCCGCTGCTGATCGCCACGGAAGGCCATTTCCTTCAGGACGAGATAGGTCTCGTTCCGCTTACCGATACCATCTTCTCGCCCATCCTGCTGATAACGACCCTGTTCATCATCGTGACGCTGCCCTTCTTCAATGCCTGGCTGCACCCCAAGAACAGAGACGAAATTCAGGAGATCGATCCCGCCACGGTGGCAATCCCCACGCAGGACATGCCCGAAGGGCAGCACCGGACCATAGCGGACAAGCTCAATGACAGTAAGGCGGTGGGCATCATCATCGGCTTGATGGGTATTGCCTACGTCGCGCTTTATTTCGCCGATGGCGGCTCGCTGAATCTCAACACCGTTAACTTCATCTTCGTCTTTCTGGGGATCCTGCTTTTTGCCTCACCACGCCAGTATCTTGCGGCACTGGCCGATGGCGTCAGAATCGTGGCGGGTATTATCGTGCAATATCCCTTCTACTCGGGAATCATGGCAATACTGGTCGGCTCAGGGCTTGTCGTATCGTTCGCTAATCTCTTTGTCGATATCTCCACGGCGCAGACCATGCCGATCTGGTCCTTTATTAGCGGCGGCCTCATCAATATCCTGGCCCCGTCGGGCGGAGGCCAATGGGCCGTACAGGGCCCGGTCATGGTCCAAGCGGCCACCGAGTTGCATGCCTCTCACGCTGCCACGGCCCTTGCGGTCCAAATTGGCGATCAGTGGACCAACATGATCCAGCCCTTCTGGATACTTCCTGTCCTGGCCATCTCCGGACTGAAGCTGCGCGATGTCATGGGTTACATGGTCCTGATTCTTATTTATTTGGGCATCATCTTCGGCTCGGCCATCCTGATCTGGGGTTACCTTTCCGCCTGACCGGGCACGCCCGCTGCGCATACCGCCCGATGGTTGGGCGGTATTACCGTTTCCATTCCAGCGAGGGGAAAAACATGCCGTTCATGATCGAGACATTCGACAGGGCGGGACAGCACGACTTGCGACTCGAGACTCGTCCCGAACATCTCGCCTATCTGGATCGTCACAAGGCGCTATTGATCGCCTGCGGCGCCAAGCTTTCGGATGACAGCACCCATGCCTCGGGTGGCCTCTATCTGGTGGACGTGGAGTCACGTGAGGAAGCGAGACGCTTCATCGAAGCGGATCCCTTCCATCAGGCCGGGCTGTTCGACAGAATCGAGATCGTCCGTTGGCGCAAGGCCTACGTGGCAGGACAAAGCTTTCTATAGTGGCCGAGGGAGACGTCTCCCTCGGCGACCCGCTCCTACAGGTGTCAATATGCTGTTTCACGTCGAAATGGTCGTCCAGCTTCCGCCCGACATGCCCCAAGAACAGGCCAACGAAATCAAGGCCCGCGAAAAGGCTTATGCTCAACAACTGCAACGGCAGGGAAAGTGGCGCCATCTCTGGCGCATCGCCGGCAGTTACGCCAATGTCAGTATCTTCGATGTCGAGGACAATGCCGAACTGCAGGAACTCATCAGCGGTCTGCCGCTCTTTCCCTATATGAAAATCGGCGTCAGGCCGTTGTGTCGCCATCCCTCCTCCATTCACGAGGATGATCGCTGAACGAGCTGGTTCCTTGGCATAGCCGACTTCCCGTTACCGTCGCAAGCAAAGCGGACATGGCGTACTCGAGGGCACGCCATGTCCGCTTTTTTTCATCACCCGCACCGGGCTTGCAGACCAGCCTCAGGTCGGCGCCGGCCCGAACGTCGCCCCGCCGCAGACGAACAGGGTCTGTCCGGTGATGAAGCCGCTTCGCGCGTCGCAGAAGAAGCTGACGGCCTGCGCCGCGTCGTCCGGCTGGCCTATGCGCCGCAGCAGGGCGATGACCTGACCGATGTTCCTGGCACCGCCGGTCACCACGACGCTTTCTTGAGACATGTTGATCCACTTCTTGTGGGTTAGATGGGATAGTGGCGCGGTCCTGTCTGCATCGTGATCCAGCGCAGGTCGGTAAACTCGGCGATCCCCGCCTTGCCGCCGAAGCGTCCGTAGCCGCTGGCCTTGACACCACCGAAGGGCATCTGCGGCTCGTCGTGCACCGTGGGCGCATTGATGTGACAGATCCCCGACTCTATCCGTCGTGCTACGCGCAGGGCACGCGCCAGATCACGGCTGAATACTGCCGCCGACAGGCCATACTCGCTATCGTTGGCGACGCGGATTGCCTCCTCCTCGTCCTTGACGCGTATCATCGCCACCACCGGACCGAAGGATTCCTCGCCGTAGAGGCGCATCTCCGGTGTGACGCCGTCGAGCAGGGTCGGCTGCACGATCACACTGTCCGATTTCCCGCCCGAAGCGAGGCGCGCGCCCTTGGCCGTGGCGTCGTCGATCAGCGCGTTGAGCTTGTCCACCGACTCACGATTGACCAGCGTGCCCAGAGCCATGCCCGCCTCGCGAGGGTCGCCTGCGCGCAGGCTCTTGGCCTTGACAGCCAGCTTCTCGGCGAAGGCGTCGGCCACGCTTTCCACCACGACCAGTCGCTCGGTGGACATACAGATCTGCCCCTGATTGAAAAAGGCGCCGAAGGCCGCCGCCGACACCGCGTCGTCGAGATCGGCATCGTCGAGCACTACGAAGGGGGCCTTACCGCCGAGTTCGAGTAGCACCGGCTTGAAGTGGCGGGCCGCCGTCTCGGCGATGATGCGCCCGACCTGGGTGGAGCCAGTAAAATTGATACGCCTGACCGCAGGATGTTCGATCAGCGCCGCGGCCACCTCCGGCGCCTGCTTCGGGGCGTTGGTTATCACGTTGACCACGCCTGCGCCCAGCCCGGCCTCGTTGAGTACCGTCCCGATCAAACGATGCACCCCGGGACACTGCTCGGAGGCCTTGAGCACTACGGTGTTGCCACATGCCAGCGGTGTGGCGAGTGCCCGGGTGCCGAGGATGATCGGCGCATTCCACGGTGCGATGCCCACCACCACGCCGCAGGGCACACGGATGCCCATGGCCAGACTGTCAGGCACGTCGGAGGGAATCACCTCGCCGCCCACCTGAGTGGTCAGCGACGCCGCCTCGCGCAACATCTTGGCGGCGATCATCACGTTGAATCCGGCCCAACCCGGCGTGGCGCCGATCTCGTTAACCATCAGCTCGACAAATTCGGCCTGGCGGGCTTCCATGGCATCGGCGGCCTTGAGCAACCGCGAACGCCGCTCGCCCGGCCCCAGTGCCGACCATTCGTCGAAAGCCGCTTGGGCAGCATCGACGGCGGCACGCGCATCGGTAACCGAAGCCGCGGCGGCTTCGGTTACCGCCTCACCGCTCAGAGGGTTGTAGCGGGTAAAGGTGGCGCTATTTTCAGCGGGGCGCTCTGCGCCCGCGATCAACAGTTCAATGTTTTCCATGGCCGTTTCTTTCCGCGTTCCAGTTGTTGTCTAGACATGATCGTGTCAGCCGATGCTCACCAATATGCAACTGCAATGCCATCATTAGTTGCATGTCATCAAAGGATATTTACCGACTACTGCATGGGTCCTTGCGAGACGTTCGCCTAGTCGCGGCACCAGGCCAAACGGCCATGCCTCTTTATATTTTGCAGGCAGCATCACGCAGCTCAAGAGCGGCCTGGTACACCTCCTGCGCATTGTCGATACCACGTTCCTGCAGGCTTTGCAGATAGTGTCGAGTTCCTTCTTCCAGAGGACCCGACCACTGGGGATCGTTCAGCGGGTCACTCACCGCATGGAGCGTGTCGCCCTGATCGATGGCCTGCTGTTTACCTTCCGCGTCCATTCGCTGAAAGACTTGGCTAGCGTTCCGCGCCCACGGCATGCCGCTGTGCTCGTCGATGACCTGTTGCATCTTCGGAGAGAGTCGCTCATAGGGCTGCGAGTTCATCGTCGCCAGGATCGCCCCGGTGTAGTAGGGAATGTCTAGGTGGTAATTGACCAATTCATTGATCTGAAAGACCTTCATGGCTTCCCATGGAAAGCTCAGGCCATCCATGACGCCACGCTGCAAGGAGGCATAGATGTCCGGTGCCGGCATGCTGATCGGCTGAGCCCCCATGCTGTCCATCATCTTGCTGGAGACCTCGCTGGGCGTGCGCATGCGCAACCCTTTCAGATCGGCGGGTGTGCGGATCTCGGTATCGCGAGTGTGCAGCGACGCCGGCCCGGTAGTGAACAGGAACAGCACATGCGAATCGGCATATTCCTGAGCGAGATATCCCTGATCGTAAAGCGACTGCAGGATACAGGCGCCTTGCGGCGCGCTGGAGGAGACGCCGGGCAATTGAACGATCTCCGACAGCGGGAATCGGCCCGCCGTGTAGCCTTGCAGCGTGACCGCGATGTCGGAAATCCCGTTGACCGCGCCCTGATAGGCCTTGTCGGCTTTGCTGAGCGTCTGCGAGGGGAAAACCTGCACCTGCAGCTCCCCGTTGGAGGCCTCCTCTACCCGGCTCGCCCAGGCCTCGATGATATCCTGATTGATCGCGGATTGTGCCGGCCAGGGATGGGAGACACGCAGCGTGGTGGCAGCGTTAGCGGTACCGCAAAGCCCCGCGACAGCGACCGCGAGCAGACAGCGTGAAATGGCATGTCTCATATGAGTGGCCTCTTTTATCGTTGTATTGGCATGCGTCGGTTCAGTTGATGAGATATGGCATCGAGTAACCTCGAACAGGGGTAACCTCCTTGTTCCGAACCGTCGGGTTCAGGGCTCGATGGTCGTGGTCGGTACCTCGATGACGATCGGCTTGGAGGTATCGGCCAGTGCCGCGGCGAAGGCGCGTTCGAACGCCTCGCGGCTGTCGGTCATCACCGACTCGACCCCATAGCCCTTGGCGATGGCGCAGAAATCCAGGCCCGGTACATCGAGACCCGGCGCATCCTCGGCCTCGAGCATGCGTGAGAACCAGCGCAATGCACCGTAGGTGCCGTTCTTGAGGATCACGAACACTACCGGAATCCGGTACTGTGCAGCGCTCCACAGCGCGGTGATGGCATAGTTGGCCGAGCCATCGCCGATCACCCCGATCACGCGGCGCTCTGGCTGGGCCAATTGCGCGCCCACGGCGGCAGGCAGGCCGAAACCAAGCCCGCCGGCAGCGGGGAAGAAGTAGCTGCCGGGCGTTTTCATCTCGACGCGCTGCCAGAACGCGGTCACCGTCGAGGTCGACTCCTTGACGTAGATGGCGTCTTCGGGGGCCAGGTCGTTCATCACGTCGAATACCGTCTCCGGCGTCAGCATGCCCTCCGGATCGCGCTGCGGTTCCGGCATGGGTAACGCTTGGGGCATGGCACGTTCGCTCTGCCTGATGCGTGGCAGTACGGCCTCGAGGGTCGCGGCGATATCACCGACCAGCGCGTCGCCCATCGGTGCACGCGCCGCCTCCTGGTAGTCGCAGGTCAGATGGATCAGATGGGCACCGGCGGGCAGGTAGCGGCCCGGCGCATACTGGTGATAGCGAAACACTGGCGCACCAATCACCACGATTAAATCGTGGTCGGCCAGCAGGCTGGAGATGCCCTGGATCGCTGCTGGCAAGACGCCGCGAAAGCAAGGGTGCCGGGTCGGAAAGGGACAGCGCGAGGCCGACGGCGCGACCCAGGCCGTCATGCGAAGCCGCTCGGCCAGTGCTACAGCGAGATCGTTGGCGCGGTAGGCATCGACATCGGGGCCGAGTACCAGTACGGGCTTTTCAGCCTCGTTGAGGCGCGCGGCCAAGGCGTCGAGCTGCGCCTCGGAGGGCAGCCCGGCGCTGGCTACCTCACGCTCGCTCAACAGGACGGTTTCATCACTGACTTCCTGCGCCCAATCGTCGTGAGGAATCGAGACGTAGACCGGGCCGCGTGCCGGTAGATTGGCGGTATGGATCGCCTGACTCAGAGCCCGCGGTACATCTTCGGGGCAAGCCGGCTCATAGCTCCACTTGACCAGCGGTCGCGGCAGTTGCGGCGCATCGACATTGGCGAGCATCGACTCGACGCCAATCATCGAGCGTGCCTGCTGACCGGCGGTCAATATCAGCGGCGAATGGGAATACCAAGCGTTGGTCAACGCCCCCATGGCATTACCCGAACCCGCCGCGGCATGAAGATTGACCATCGCCGGCTTGCCACTGGCCAGGGCAAAGCCATCAGCCATGCCGACCACCACACCCTCATGCAAGCCAAGGATATAGCGAAAGTCCTCGGGGAAGTTTTTCAGAAACGGCAGCTCGTTGGAGCCAGGGTTGCCGAATACGGTGGTCAGCCCCTGGCGGCTCAGTAACTGATAGGTCGCGGAATGTACGGTTGGCATCGCTAGCGTCTCGTATTGGCAGATTCGTAGGCTTAGCCACACGCTAGCGGCTTGCGCTACCATGCAGCAAATCAATAATTTTTCTATCAAAAATAAACATCATCTATATTCAATGGCGCACATCGACCTCAATCTGATCCGTACCTTCGTGACGCTCTATCAGACCCGCAGCGTGACCGCCGCGGCCGAGCGTCTGCACGTCACCCAGCCTTCGGTCAGTTATGCGTTGGCAAGGCTGCGCGAGCTACTCGACGACCGGCTTTTCACACGTACCCGCAACGGCATGCAGCCGACCTTTGCCGCCATCCGGTTCTACGCCACCTTTCAGGAGTCGCTGGCACGCATCGAAGGCACCATCGAGGATAGCCGTCACTTCGACCCGTCACGCTCGGCAAGGCGTTTTCGTCTGGCGCTCACGGATCTCGGCGAGATGGCACTGCTGCCCTCGATCTTGAAGCATCTTCAACGCCAGGCTCCCGACGTCGAACTCGAGGTGGTGCCGCTGGAGATCGACAAGGTCGAGGAGTGGTTGGCCACCGGCAAGGTCGATGCGGTGATTTGCAGCCGCCCTATCACCGGCCCGGGTGTGGAGCGGCGTCCGATGGTCAATGATCGCTACGTATGCCTGCTTCGTCAGCATCACGCCAGGATCGGCGATAGCTTGAGCCTCGCGCAGTTCGTCGCTGAACGGCATGCCGTGATTGCCCCGGCGTCGGGACACGGACTGGCGGAGGAGGTGCTCAATGCATTGGAGATCCAGCGCAAGGTCAGCCTGGTCGTGCCGCACTTTTCCGTGCTGCCTCGCATTCTGCAGGAGTCGGATCTGCTGGTGATATTGCCGCTGCAGATCGCCAACACCTTCACCAGCCATTCGTGCCTGAAGGTACTGGAATTGCCATTTACGGTACCCGCCTTCGAGGTGGCGCTCTACTGGCAGGCGCAGGGCGTCCGCTCGGCCGCTCAGCGTTGGTTCTGCGCCAGCATTGTCGAGGCGATCGGCGAGCATCACCCCTACCCCACGGGATGAATCCGCTTCGGAAACGACGAACGCCGCACCGGAAGCCTCCGATGCGGCGTTGTCTGCCTGCTAAGCCGTGAAGACAGCCTAGCTCTCGCAGGATGCCTTCAGCGTCATGACCTTGTCATAGGTCTCGGCGCCGGGCAGTCCCTGGTCCTGCAGAGAAGTGATGTAACCGTCGATGGTGTCCTTGAGTACTGGCCCCCACTGTTCGTGTTCCAGCGGGTTGTCGATAGTGACGATTTCGTCGCCGGCGTCCACCGCTTCCTGGCGGCCCGCAGCGATCAGCTCATCGTAGACACGCGCCGCCTTCATCGACCATTCCATACCGCTATGTGCATCGATAATGGCCTTCAAATCGTCGGGAAGCCGATCGTAGGTCCGCTGATTCATGGTGGCGATCAGCGACAGGTCATAGAGCGGGATTTCGGTGTGATAGTTGACCAGTTCATTGACGCGGAAGGTCTTCGCGCCCTCCCAGTTGATGCTCAGCCCATCGACCACGCCGCGCTGTAGCGAGGTGAAGATGTCCGGTGCCGGCATGCCCACCGACTGGGCGCCCAGCTTGGTCATCATCTCACCGACCAGCGGCGTGGGGCGGCGCATGCGCATGCCCTCGAGATCGCTGGGCTCGTCGAGTTGCTTGCCCTTGGCGTGCAGATAGCCCGGCCCGGTGGTGAACATGAACAGCACATGGGAATCGCGATATTCACGATCCAGGTCGCCTTCATCGTAAAGCTTCTGCAGGATGCATGAGCCTTCACGGCTACTGTTCGACACGCCGGGCAACTCGATCACTTGAGTCAATGGAAAACGCCCCGCGCTGTAGCCTTGAGCGGTGGCGCCGATATCGGCGATGCCCTTGACGGCCCCCTCATAGGTACTGTCGGCCTTGGCCAGGGTCTGGCTGGGAAACACCTGAACCTCCAGACGGCCATCGGAGGCTTCTTCCACGCTGTCGGCCCAAGCCTGAAAGATCTGCGTATCGATCTTGGAGCCACCCGGCCAGACGTGCGCCAGGCGCAACGTGGCGGCATCGGCATAGGCGGGAAAGACAACGCAAGCCAGCGTACCGGCGATCAGGGCGCCGAATTTATTCTTGTGCATTTCTACCTCACTAGGAGTGGTTTTTTACATTGTCAGAAGTGACGCAACAGTAATGAAAATCTTTCTCCTCTTCCTCTATCGAGACACAAGCAGCGAAGAGCCCAGCCTCCGGCACGGAACTGGGCTCCAACACATCGTACGTTCAGCAACCGACGCTCAGTACACCAGATAGGTGACGATGGCGGGGAAGGCCAGTAACACGGCCAGGCGCACGAAATCGGAGACGATGAACGGGGTAACGCCGCGAAATATCTCGCCCAGCCCCACGTGCGGCGCGGTTGCCTTGATGACGAAGACGTTCATTCCCACCGGTGGGGTAATCAGCCCCAGCTCCACGGTCAGCACGGTGATGATACCGAACCAGATCGGATCGACCCCCAGCGACGAGATGATGGGGTAGACCACCGGCACCGTCAGCAGCAGCATGGCAATGGAGTCCATGAAGCAGCCCAGCACGAAATACAGCACCAGGATGCACAGCAGCACGCCGAACGTCGAGAGCCCCAGCCCCATGACATAGTTGGTCACTTCGAACGAGATGCGCGACGCCGAGATAAAGTACCCCAGGGCTTCCGCGCCGACGATCATGAAAAACACCACGGCGGAGAGCGCCAGGGTCTCGAACACCGCATCGCGCAGTCCCTTGAAACGCACGCCCTTGGCGATGGCGTAGAGCATGGTCACGAAGGCCCCGATGGACGCGGCTTCGGTCGGCGTAAAGTAACCGCCATAGATTCCCACCACGATGACCAGGAACACGCCCAGAAATGGCAACAGGCCCATCCCCGCCAGCAGCTTTTCCTTCAAGCTGTTGGGCTCGGACGCCGAGGCCAGCGAAGGCTTGATGCGCACCACGATGGCCACCGTCAGAGCGTAGAACAACAGCCCCATCAGCCCAGGCAGCAAACCTGCCATGAACATGTCCCCCACCGACTGTTCGGTGAGAATGGCATAAAGCAGCAGTGCGATGCTCGGCGGGATCATGATCCCCAGCGTGCCACCTGCCGCCAGCACGCCGGTGGCCAGCGAACGAGCGTAACCGTTGCGCTCCATTTCCGGCAGCGCCACCCGGCTCATGGTGCTGGCCGTGGCCAGCGACGAGCCGGAAATCGACGAGAAGGCTCCGCAGGAACTGACCGCGGCCAATGCCATGCCACCCCGCCAGCCACCGAACATGGTCTTGGCCGCCATGAATAGCTTACTCGCCATCCCCGAGTATGACGCCAGCACGCCCATGAAGATGAACATGGGAATAGCGCTGAAGCTGTAATTCGACAGCACCTCGACCGGCACCGACTTGACCATGGCTACGGCCGCATCCCAGCTGATCACCTGGGCGAATCCCGCCACCCCCACTATCAGCATGCTCAGTGCTACCGGCACCCGCAGGACCATTAGCACCAGCAGAAACAGCAGGCCGGCACCGCCTATTATTTCAGAGCTCATCAGCCGACTCCCCGCCTACGGCATAAACCATTCCCAGAAATGCATGGATCAGGCAGCGCACCGCCAGAAACACACAAATTACGGCTGCCACTTGGTAGATGGGCCCCATCGGAATTCCCAGGTCCTGGGTGACTTCGCCGAACTCGGCGGCGCTCGAACCCTCTTCCCACAGGCCCCAGGCCAGCACGAATCCCAGCACCATGAAGGCCAGCAGATAGAAGCCGGCGACACGTCGCTTGATGCTCTCCTTGAGACCATGCGAGAAAGCCTCGACCACCACCTGGCTCTTCTCGACGTTGGCGGCCATGGCCGCCAGCAGGGCGAACAGCATCAGGTAGCTGACCAGCTCGACACTGCCGGTCACGGTAAAGCTCGAGGCCCCCGAGGTGGCACGGAACAGATAGCGCGTCACCACATCGACTACCGTGACCGTTAACACGCCTATCAGAGCAATCCCCGAGAAGTAGCGACAAACCTGCGCCAGCCGCGTGCTAAGCGTCATCAGCCCCTGCATAAGGACTCCTTGTTCATCCGGTTACTGCGCACTGCAAGACTTGGCGGCCTGCAGGGCGGAATAATAGATTTCGTGAGCATTCTCGACACCCCGCGACTCCAGGTCGCTGAGATAGTGTTCGATACCGGCCTTGAGCGGCTTGGACCACTCGGGGTCTTGCAGCGGATTGTCGATGACGCGGATGGTATCGCCCATTTCTTCGGCCTGTTGCTTGCCGGCCAAATCCAGCTCGGCGAAGACCTGGCCGGCCTTCTCGGCCCACTTCATGCCGCTATTGTCATCGATGACCTGCTTCATCTCCGGTGACAGGCGCTGATAGGTGCGCTCGTTCATGGTGGCGACGAAAGCCAGTGTGTAGAAGGGAACCTGAGTATGGTAGTTGGCCAGTTCGTTCAATCCGAAGACCTTCATGCCCTCCCAGGGGAAGCTCAGGCCATCGATGACGCCGCGCTGCATGGAGGTGTAGATGTCCGGCGCCGGCATGCCTACCGGCTGCGCGCCCATGTTCTCGAGCATTTCACCCGCCACGGCGGTGGGACGACGAATGCGCAGCCCTTCCAGGTCGCTGGGCTTTTGCACATCAGTGTTCTGAGTGTGGATGTAGCCCGGACCGGTAGTGAACATGAACAGTACGTGGGAATCGTCATATTCCTGGGCAATCTGCCCATCGTCGTAAAGCGTCTGCAGCACGCAGGCCCCCTGCGGCGCACTGGTCGCCACACCGGGCAGTTCGACGATCTGCGAGATCGGGAAGCGCCCTGCGGTATAGCCTTGGGCGGTAATCGCGATGTCGGAGATGCCCCGCACCGTGCCCTGGTAGGCGGAATCCGCCTTGCTCAGCGTCTGCGAAGGGAAGTTCTGCACCTTGAGCTCGCCGCCGGACTCCTCCTCGATGGCCTGGGCCCAGGCATTGAAGATCTCCTTGTTGATCTTCGACTCGGCCGGCCAGAAGTGCGACATGCGCAGCGTGGTCTCGGCATTGGCTGCGACGGACAGGCCCGCCACGGACAGGGCGAGCAGGCATTGGGTGAGAGCGTGTTTCATGAAAGGGTTCCCCTGTTGTTTTATGAAGCGCGGCGCGCAGTGCTCGCAATGCGCCATGCACTCTGACCGTCACCGCGGCGCGATGACGGCCGATTCCTGCGTCACTATCGATGCCGTTGGGCTATGACTCGCCCCAGCCCAGGCGCTTGGCCATGGCGAAAGCGTGGTTGGCCGCCGGGACTCCCGCATAGATCGCCACGTGCATCAGCGCCTGGCGCAGCTGAGCTTCGCTCAGGCCAATGCGCTTGGCGGTCTTGAGATGCAGCTCCAGCTCGCCATCGCGACCCAGTGCCGCCAGTACCGCCAGGGTGATCATGCTACGCTCGGCGCGGGTCAGGTCGTTGTTGCTCCACAGCTCGCCCCAGGCCAGACGGGTGATCATCTGCTGGAACGGCGCATCCAGAGAGGTTGCGTTGGCACTGGCGCGCTCGACATGTTCGGCGCCCAGCACCTGCTTGCGCGTCTCGAGGCCCTCGGCGTAGCTCACGCCCCGCTCACCGATGGTATCGCGCTCGGCGGGAAGCCACAGCAGCAACCGCTTGGCAAGTACCTCGGGGCACTCCAGCGAAGGCACGTGTCCGACGGATTCAAGAATTTCCAGCGAGCAGTCCGCCAATTGCGCGGCCAGCGCTTCCAGCGTCTCCGGCGGGGTGGACAGATCATCGCCGCCGCCCAGCAGACGCACCTTGAGGGAGGCGTTGCGCAGCTTGCCGCGGTTGTCGACGGCGGCGAGCAGTTCGCACAGCCGCGCATAGCTTTCGGTGTCGGTACGCGACAGCTGGATCTCCCAGCCCGGCCGGGTGGCCGCGTGCTGCTCGAGGAAGCTCGGCGAGAACCAGCGCGGCACGATCTCCCCCGCCAGCTGTGCCCAGCCTTCCGTACGCACACGTTGGGCCCGGGCATGCCAGTTCTCCGGCGCCCCGATGACGGCGCCGGTATTGGTCAGTACCGCCGAGCACAAACGCTCGGGGTTCTGAATCAACAGCTGCTGGCCGATGACACCACCGATCGAGGTGCCGACGAAATGAAAGCGCGTGGCACCGGCGTGATCGGCCAGCGCCAGCACCTCGCGGGCCAGATCCGCGGCATGGGTTGCTCCGGAACAGGGCGCGCTGGCGCCGTGTCCGGGCAGGTCCCAGGTTAATATCCGGTAATGTCCCAGCAGTGCCGGCAGCAAGTCGTCCCATACTGCCTGGGTCATGCCCAGCGGATGCGCCAAGATCACTAGCGGTGCCGCCTCTGAGCCCAGCAGCCGGTAGCTGATACTGCGCCCGGCGACGTCGATGAATGCCATGGTGCCTCCTAGACGCGTTCGATCACGGTGGCGATGCCCTGTCCCACGCCGATGCACATGGTGCACAGCGCGTAGCGTCCGCCGGTCTGCTGCAGCTCATGCATGGCGCTGGTGAGAATACGCGCTCCGGACATGCCCAGCGGGTGGCCCAGCGCGATGGCACCACCGTTGGGATTGACGCGCGGGTCGTCGTCTTTAAGCCCGAGTTCACGCAGGCAGGCCAGCGACTGCGAGGCGAAAGCTTCGTTGAGTTCGATGTGATCGAGCTGATCGAGACTCATCCCCAAGCGCTTGAGCAGCTTCTGCGAGGCCGGCACCGGGCCGATACCCATGATGCGCGGCTCGACGCCGGCAGTGGCCATGCCGTGAATGCGCGCCATCGGTACCAGGTTGTAGCGTTTTACAGCGGCTTCGCTGGCGACGATCACCGCTGCCGCCCCGTCATTGACGCCCGAGGCGTTGCCCGCAGTCACCGAGCCCATCACGCTGGAACCGGCAGCACGAAACGGCGTGGGCAGCGTGGCGAGCTTCTCTAGCGTCGTCTCGCGCGGATGCTCATCCTTGTCGAAGATCAGCGGCTCCTGCTTGCGCCGCGGAATCTCGATGGGCACGATCTCCTTCGCCAGCCGGCCGTTGTCCTGAGCCTTCTTGGTCTTGAGCTGGGAGTGGTAGGCGAACTGGTCCTGATCCTCACGGGAGATATTGAACTGTTCGGCAACGTTCTCCGCGGTTTCGGGCATCGAGTCGACGCCGTACTGCTTCTTCAACAGCGGGTTGATGAAGCGCCAGCCGATGGTGGTGTCTTCCATCACCTGGTTGCGTGCGAACGCCGTCCCCGCCTTGCCCAGCACATACGGGGCACGGGACATAGACTCGACGCCGCCGGCGATCATCAGCTCGGCCTCGCCGGAGCGGATCGCCCGCGCGGCGGTGCCGATGGCGTCCATGCTCGAACCGCACAGACGGTTGATGGTGCTGCCGGGGACCGCAGTGGGCATCCCGGCCAGCAGCAGCGCCATGCGCGCCACGTTACGGTTGTCCTCCCCCGCCTGGTTGGCACAGCCCATGATCACGTCATCGATGGCACTCGGGTCGAGGTCCGGCGCACGTGCGAGCAGCGCCTCGAAGATACGTGCGGCGAGGTCGTCGGGCCGGATAGTGGAAAGGGCACCGCCGAACTTGCCGACAGCCGAACGTACCGGGTGACATAGGTATACATCGTTCATGAAGCTTCTCCAGAATGGTGGCGATCGGTACGCGCCTTGAGGTCGCGCAGGACGTCGAGCTCGTGATCCTCCGGCTCGGGTGTGGTCTCGAGCGGGTCGGCGAAACGAATCTCCCAGCCGGTGGCGTCTTGCACCTGCTCGCGGGTCACGCCCGGGTGCAGCGAAGTGACGACCAGCTCGCGCGTCTCGGGATCGGGACGCATCACGCAGAGATCGGTGATCACGCGGGTCGGCCCCTTGCCGATATTGGACACGCCTTCGCGCCCTTTTCCATCACGACCAAAGCCCAAGGTGGTGATGAAATCCACCGCCTCGACAAAGGTACGCCTGGAGTGCTTGAGCGTGATGAAGACTTCACCGGTGTTGGTGGCAATCTCCGGTGCCCCACCGCCGCCCGGCAGGCGCACCTTGGGCGATTGGTAATCCCCGATCAGCGTGGTGTTGAGGTTGGCGAAGCGGTCGACCTGGGCTGCACCGAGAAAGCCCACGTCGATATGGCCGCCCTGCAGCCAATAGCGGAACATCTCGGGCACCGAGACGGTGGTCAGCGCGGTCTCGCACAGCTCGCCGTCGCCGATCGACAGCGGCAACACGTCCGGCTTGGTCTGCAGGGTGCCGGACTCGTAGATCAGCACCACGTCGGGTGCATGGGTCAGACGCGCCAGATTGGCCGCCTCGCTGGGCAGGCCGATACCGACGAAGCAGGTCATGCCGTTTTCCAGCGCACGCGCGGCGGTGACGGTCATGATCTCCGAGGAGGTGTAACGCTCACTCATCAGGCCTCTCCTGCATTGAGCACATGGTCATTGAGCCAGGTCTCGAAGGCTTCGCGATCCCGGGCGATGGCGTCCCACTCCTTGTAGAAGCGGTTGTGGCGTGGATAGTAGCCATGCGCATAGGACGGATAGGCGCCCTTCTCGGCGACCACCACGGCACTGATCGCCCAGCCCGGAATCACGCAGGCATTGGGACCGGCGCCGAGGTCGTCGACCACTTCCTCGACGGTGACGATGCTGCGCCTGGCGGCCAGTACCGCCTCCTTCTGCACGCCGATAATGCCTTCCACCAACACGTTACCGGCACGATCGGCGCGCTGGGCGTGGATCACGCTGACATCGGGCCGGATCGAGGGAATGGCGGCCAGCTTCTCGCCGCTGAAGGGACACTCGATGAACTTGATCTGGTCGTTGACCTTGGGCAGGTCGCTGCCGATGTAGCCGCGCAGGATTGCCAGCGGCAGCCCCGCAGCGCCAGCCTCATAGGCGCAGGCCATCGCCGCATGGCTGTGCTCGAGGATCTCGAGCTTGTGCGGATAGCCGCGCTCCACGGCGTCGCGCAGGCGATGCAGCGAACCGACACCGGGATTGCCGCCCCAGGAGAAGATCAGCTTCTTCGCGCAGCCGGCACCGATCAACTGATCGTAGATCAGGTCGGGCGTCATGCGGATCAGCGTCAGGTCACGCTTGCCCTGGCGAATGACTTCATGACCCGCGGCGAAGGGAATCAGGTGGGTAAAGCCCTCCATGGCCACAGTGGCGCCGTTCTCGACGTAGCGCGCCACCGCGTCATGCAGGCTGAGAAATTCGGCCATAGACTGTTTCGCCTCTATTCGTATAGCGAACTTATATTTGCAATACGAACACGCTAGCGGCAGTGCCGCTTGGCGTCAATTGACGGCGGTGGCGATCATGGCCCGGCTCAACGGCCGTGTATTGGTTTCAACTTATTGATAAAAAGAAGTTTTAAGATGCGCGAGCACTCTATCGACCTGTTCATGGCTACTACCAATGTCTACCTCGCTATCGGCCTTGGCCTGGGCCAGCTGTTGACGCATGGTATCGGGAAAGACTTCCAGCCCCTCCAACAGAACCGTCAGCTGCGCCAGCGCCCCCTCGCTCAGCAGCGCCATCTCCACCAGTGGGGTCCATTCGGCATGCCACTCACCCAGTGCCCGTTCCAGCGGCTGAGCCTGGGCGTTGGCGATTACCGATAGATGACCATGGGAGCGGCGGGCCGCGGTGCGGATCAGCGCACAACGTACCGGGTTGCGCTTGTGGGGCATGGAAGAGGAGACGCCCATTCCCGGTGCGGCCGGCTCGTTGACTTCCGCCACCTCGTTCTGCGCCAGCAGGGCGATATCGGTGGCAATCTTTTCACCTGCCCCAACCAGGGCATCGAAGGCCGACGCCAGCACGTGAATCGGCTGGCGGTTGGTATGCCAAGGCAGCAGCGGTGCCTGGAGCCCGAGACGTTCAGCCAGTTGCGCCATCACCCTCAGCCCCAGGTTGTTGCCCTCGGCATCCTGCAGCCCGGCATGGGTCCCCACGGCACCGCCGAACTGGACCGGCAACCGCTCACGGCACAATGTCGCCAGGCGTTGTGCCGCCTGGTCGAAGTTCAGCGCCCATTGCGCCGCACGCAGGCCGAAGGTAGTCGGCAGGGCCTGCTGCAGCAGGGAGCGGCCGATCATCGGCGTGTCGCGGTGGCGTTCGATCAATGGCATCAGCGCCTCACGCACTGCCGTCATCTGTCTGCATAGCCCGTCGAGACGCTCCTGCAGGAGTAACATCAGCGCACTGTCGAGCACGTCCTGGCTGGTGGCGCCCTTGTGAAACGCCCCCCTCAGCGCTTCCGGCAGGGCCGACTTGGCCTGTGCCACGAAGGGAATCGCCACGTTGCCGCCCTGGCCCACCCCCTCGGCAAGTCCCGCCACGTCGAATACATGCGCGTCCAGGTGGTTGCGTAGCGCCGGGTAACTGCCCGATGGCAGCAGCCCCAGCGATTCCTCCGTCTCGGCCAGTGCAAGCTCGAAGGTCAGCATGGCCCGGACCAGGTCCTCGGCCTGGAAGGCCTTCAGCCCGCTCTGGCCCATGAAGGGATAATTGACTAACTCTGCGTACATAGCGCGATAACCTCATACTAAAGGTTCATATTGCGTACTTTTGTTCGCTTTGCGAACCCATTATAGTAGGCCAAATGATAAATATTAGGATAGGGGTGATTGCTGATGGAGCAGAACTCACAAGAGGGCAGGCAAGATGACAAGCTGTCGCCCGACAGCCGGGATTTCGTCACGGCACTGGCCTCGGGACTGGAGGTCATCCAGGCCTTCGACCATGACCATCCGCGCATGACATTGACCGAAGTCGCCGCAAAGACCGGGATGAACCGCGCCAAGGCGCGCCGCTTCCTGCTGACGCTGCATGCACTGGGCTACGTGCGCAAACGCCAGCGGCAGTTCGAACTCTCTCCTCACGTGCTGCGCCTGGGCTATGCGTTTCTCTCCGCCAACGGTTACCATTCTATCCTGCAGCAGACGCTGGAGGAGATCACCGAGACCCTGGATGAATCCTCATCGCTGGGCATCCTCGACGGCGATGATGTGGTGTACGTGGCTCGTTCGGCCGCAAGACACCGGCTGATGGCCATCGCCCTGTCGGTCGGGACCCGGTTGCCCGCCGGTTACACCTCGATGGGGCGTGTGCTGGTGGCTAACCTCGATGAGCAAGAGCGCCGAAACTTCCTCGAGCGCGTCGAACTCAAGGCGCATACACCTCATAGTCTGGTGGATCGCCAGGCGCTAGGCGAACGCATCGAGCAGGTGCGCCGCGATCAGTACTGCATTCTCGACCAGGAACTCGACCTGGGGCTTCGCTCCGTTGCCGTACCGGTCTACACCCGAGGCGGGCGCCTGGTGGGAGCGATGAACGTCTCGACCAATGCCAACCGTATCTCTCTGGAAGAGTTACACCACACTATCCTGCCCACGTTGCAACACAAGGCCAGCGAACTCCGCGATCTGCTGTCGTAAAGCGCCGCCGATACGAAAGCGCTGCGGCGCGCTGCTCTCACCTCAACGAGGAGCATGGGCCTACCAGACCACCCGCAAACGGCAGCTTATCGCAGTTGCCGTTTTTTTATGCCTTCACATGTCATGACAGCTCTTGGAGGCAGCTATTCCCTTCTTTCGTTCAATGCTGGCCAAGCATAAATACCTCCTTCAGGCAAATTACATAATGGCTATAAGACATAAAATTAAAGCCGAGCTTTAATACCCTTTACTATAAATAAGAAAGCACGAAACCAAGTGTTCGCAATACGGACAAAAAGCACATTGAAAACGTTGAAAGAATTAATAGGCAATAGTGTTATATTCAACCATTCAATAGCCAAGCAAACCCTTCCCTTATACTTTCGATTGAATGCTCATTAAAATTATTGCCTAAAGTTTATGCTGCGATTAATGTCCGGGCTGGCATTTAATATCAAATTAAAACAAGCGATTCACTATCGCCCAGACAGACTCGAAAAGAATAGCAAGCTAAATAAGGGAACGTAATAATGCATCACTATAATAATCTTAAAGCCAGCTCCATCTTTACAGTATCGGCGCTGGCACTGGCGATCGCTGGCTCTGCCAATGCTTTTGAATTAAAGGCTGGCGACACTGACATCAGGATCGGTGGTTATGCCAAGCTTGATATGATTTATGACGTCGATGACGACATGGGCAATGCGGTCAATCATTCAGCCATTAGCCTGGATGGCGAAAATCATGCCGAAGGCCATACCAACCTGCATGCCTACCAGAGCCGTATCGGCTTCCAGACCGCCACGCCCTTGGGTAACAGCGTACTCAAGACCAACTTTGAGGGTGACTTCTATGGCAGCGGCAATAACTTCCGTCTGCGTCATGCCTATGGCGAGTGGAACGGACTCCTTGCCGGTCAGACCTGGACCAACTTCAGTGGTGCCGTCGGCCTGACCCCAACCGTGGACTTCACGGGCGTTGGCGGTACCGCCCATACGGCGCGTCAACCCCAGTTGCGCTATACCACGGGTGGCTTCTCGGTGGCGCTGGAAGATCCGGATACCCTGGGAAGAACCATATCGGTCAACGATAGCGAAAGCGAAGCAGAGAAAAGCGGGCTGCCTGATTTGACTCTGCGCTATGGCGCCAGCACCGGCATGCTGAAATACAGCGCTTCAGCGGTACTGCGCCAGCTCGAGTATTACAATCAGGTCACCGATGACGAGGAAAGCGCTTTCGGGTGGGGCGCGTCACTCGCAGCAGAAGCAGCCCTGACCGATATCTTCACCCTGCGCGGTGTCGTCACCCATGGTGACGGAATCGGCGGTTACCTCAATGTCAGCGCCTATGACACTCAGCCTGGCGCACCCGCGTATATCGATGCTTCAGGCGACCTGGAAACCGTCAAGGGAACGGGCGGAACCGTGGGCATGAGCCTGAAGGCCGGCCCCGGTGCCGTCAACCTCAGTTACAGCATCGCGGCTATCGACCTGGATGATGCCTTTGACATGGGTGGCATCGATCCTCACACGGACGAGACCTACGAGAGCATTTATCTTAACTACATCTGGTCGCCGGTCGAACGCATCACTTACGGTATCGAAGCCGGCCTCCATAGCCGTGAAGTCGTCAATGGCGAAGAAGGCGACGCCGTACGCGTTCAGGGAATGGTGATGTACAGCTTCTAAGTAATGCACTGCTCGCGATAGGTTCCTTTGCCCTGGCACGCCAGGGCTTTTTACTTAACACATCAACGTAAAGCCACCCTATGTACAGAGCAGGATGATACCTGCTCGTACAGACAAGCGCTCTGTTCCCATTGCAGCAATCGTATATCGCACCGGCATCCTTGCCCTCTGCCTGGCCTCGGCTGAGCGTTAATCCGCCACTGGTCGCTCCGTCCCGCCGTTTTTGCAGCCTCGACGTCCTTCCATCGTTATCGTCTTCCTTCAAGTGTTTATAGAACACTGTTCAAAAAAATGCCGCCAACCACCTTTAATTGCAGGCGCGTCGTGCCGATATCTGTAAGACTTATGTCATAAAGCCATTCGAGCCCTGAGCGGGAAGGAAGCAGGTGATGTCACACGCGCTTTGTCTACTGTTCGACTGCGATGGTACGCTGGTGGACAGCGAACCGCTGCTGGCGGAGGTCATGACGGATACGCTGACCCGGGTGGGGCTGCCCTTTGCGCCGCACATTTACATGCAGGAGTTCCGTGGCATCCGCTTCGCGCAGATCGTCGCCGAACTCGAACGCCGTCATGGTGCACTGGATCCGATGATCAGGGCGGAGGCCGAAGCGCAGATGCGCCAGGCCATGCAGGAGCGCATGGCCGTGGATCTGCTACCCATTCCCGGCATTCATGCCACCCTGGAAGCGCTCGGGCAGTATCCGCGCTGTGTCGCCTCCAACGGCCCCGAGTACAAGATCCAGCGCGCCCTGGATACCACCGGCCTGCGCCGCTATTTCGAAGATCGCCTGTTCAGTGCCTATACGGTCAATTCCTGGAAGCCCGAGCCGGGCCTGTTCCTGCATGCCGCCGAGACGATGGGCTATGCACCCGAGCAGTGTGTGGTGATCGACGATGCCGCAGTGGGCGTCGCCGCCGGCCTGGCCGCAGGCATGCGTGTCGTGCACATCAATCGCTTCGCCGACTCCGAGGCGACACCCGAAGGCGCCATTAGTCTGCATGATATGACGCAATTGCCGGCCTTGGTCGAACGCCTCGCCCAACGCGAACGCGTACTGCCTTGACCGCCTGGTTATCCACACCCCGAAGCAGGCAACCGCATGTGGATAACCTGACCGGCAGACACGTCGCCGCGCTTATCGTCTTACCCTTGGCGCCCTCGGCATGAGGCGTGACAATGGTGGGCCTCAGTGCACTTTTCAGGAGCTCGATATGGCCTCCCTCAAGGACCAGCTCAGCGGTCTCGTCTATTCCACCGAGCACGGCGAGACCTGTCCCGACTGTCGACGGCCCCTTGATGACTGCGTCTGCGCCGAACAGGCGGAAGCCGAACGCCTGGCGAGCCTCGACGGTATCGTGCGCATTCGCCGCGAGACCAGCGGGCGCAAGGGCAAGGGTGTCACGACGGTAAGTGGCATACCGCTCACCGACGCCGAACTGAAAACACTGGCCAAGCAGCTCAAGAAACGCTGCGGTACGGGCGGCGCCGTCAAGGATGGAATCCTCGAGATCCAAGGCGATCATCGCCAAGTGCTCAAGGACGAACTGGAAACCCGCGGCTATACCGTCAAGCTGGCCGGTGGCTAGAAGCAGGGGCTGCCTGTAAGCGCCGGCGCTAGCCGACGCCAGCTAAACCCAGCTTTAAAACAAGGAAAGCCTATGTTACGTCACTATCCACGCTGGCATCCCGGCCACTTCCTGCTTTGGCTGGTGATTGTGATGACGCTGAGTGGTTGCATGACCGGGCCGCGCTTCGCCAATCTCGAAGCAGTCGTGGTCACGCCCGAGCCGTTGGCATTGCCTCCCAATGCCGAACTCAGCGTACGCCTGGAAGAGCAGACGCGAGGCGGGAAAGAATTGATCGCCGAGGGCCGCTATACCCGCCTGAGGCAAGGGCCGATTCCCGTGCTACTGCGGTACGACCGCAATGCCGTCGATTCCGGCCGGCGCTATGGACTGGAAGCGGAAATTCGTCACGCGGGACAGCGCCTGTATACCACCGACAAGCCCGTGCCGGCATTCACCGGCGAGGCGTCCCAGGGCGCGATCCGCATCCCCGTCGAGCGTGTAAACCGCTAGCGTCGATCGCGTCTCGCGCTTCACCCTTGCTCTGCCCCCTTGTCATGATCACTTGTCAGGACCCGTCCCTGCGACCACGCTATGAACGTCATCTCATCACGCCATGGAGTGCAGCATGCAGACATTGGAGATCGCCGGGACCGGCATCAACGCCTCGCGAATCGGGCTCGGCACCTGGGCCATGGGCGGCAAGCAGTGGGGCGGTACCGACGATGCGCAGGCCATCCGCACTTTGCATGCGGCACTGGATCGCGGCATCACCCTGATCGATACCGCCCCGGCCTACGGCTTCGGCCACTCCGAGGAGGTCGTCGGCAAGGCGATCGCCGAATACGGTCAGCGCGATCGCCTGGTCATCGCCACCAAGGTGGCGCTGGAGTGGGGCGAAGGTTTCGAGGGTGTGGTGCGCAATGCCACCGCCGCACGTATCGAGCAGGAAGTCGAGGACTCGCTGCGCCGGCTGGGCACCGACGTCATCGATCTCTATCAGGTCCACTGGCCCGACCCCAAGGTACCGATGGAGGAGACCGCCCGCGTCATGGAGCGGCTCTACCGTGATGGCAAGATCCGCGCCATTGGCGTCAGCAACTTCACTCCCGAGCAGTGCGACGCCTTTCGCGAGGTGGCGCCATTGCACAGCATCCAGCCGCCGCTCAACCTGTTCGAGCGTGACGCCGAGCGCGACATCATTCCCTACGCCAAGCGTGAAGGCCTGGCCATGTTGACCTACGGCGCGCTGTGCCGCGGCCTGCTGTCGGGCAAGATGCGCCGCGACACGCAGTTCAACGGTGACGACCTGCGCAATGTCGACCCCAAGTTCCAGTCGCCACGCTTCGATCAGTACCTGGCGGCGGTTGATGCCCTGGACCGCTTCGCCGAACAGCGTCACGGCAAGCACGTGCTGGAACTGGCGGTACGCTGGCTGCTCGACCGTCACGCCAACGGTATCGCGCTGTGGGGCGCGCGCAAGCCGGAGCAGATGGAGCCCATCGAGCGGATTACCGATTGGCAGCTCAGCAGCGATGACATGGACGAGATCGAACGTCTGGTCAATGAACACGTCACGGACCCGGTGGGTCCCGAGTTCATGGCGCCGCCGACGCGAGACGTTTAGCCGCCTCGGGCCTTGAGACAGGCATGACAGCGCCCGGCCACGCTCGATCGTGGCCGGGCGCTGTCATAGAGAGGAGCCGTCACCTCAGACTCAGAACGTATACTCGATGCCGACCACGGCGACGGGATAGACGCTCAGCTTGTCGACGTCATCTTGCAGGTCGTCCTCTTCGCGCTGCAGATCCTGACGCAGACGCGGGTCATTGGCCGCACCGGTGGCGCTAAGGTTGACCTCGGCATCGGTCAGGAACACGCCCACCTGGCTGAACACGCCCAGGCCGCTCTTGTGACTGCCGCGCCAGCCCAGACCCAGGTAGGGCTGGATCGAGTCGCCCAGGCTCACGTCGCCGTGCAGATTGCCGACTTCTTCGCGGGTGTACGTCGTGCCATTGAATTCGTAGGTCTGGCCGGCCTTGGGCCGTCCCACCACTATCATGGCGATATCCGGGCGCACCGCGCCGGCGGAGAGGAAGAAACGCCCAGCGAAGGGAAAGTAGTCCAGCGTCAGACCGTAGACATCGATATCGAAGTCGCCCTCGTAGTCGGCATCGTCGCTCTCGTAGTCCATGCCGTCATAGGTAAAGCCACTGTACCCCGCCGTCACGGCCAGGGTGTCGTGAAAGCGGTAGCTCAGACTCCCCCCGTAGCCGGTAGTGCCGACGCCGGCCCCTACCGACCAGTGGTTGGTGGCGGCCGTTGCCGCCGGAGAAGCCAATGCCATCAGGGCACCGACAAGAATGACCTTGTGTACAGTTCGCATGAAATTCCCTAGCGTGAGTCGTTATCGTAGGCCGGCAGCGTGGCGACCGGCTCCAATCCATAACGACCCTGCCCGGGAAAACTTTAAGGCTCCCGACGTCACAGTCCCCCGGCGAGTGCCTGCAGCGTCTCGCCTACCCGCGCCTCGAGCTTGAGCGAGTAGAGATCGTCGGCGCGGGTCCGCCCCAGGTTGACGCAGGCGATCGGCTTGCCGGCCCGGGCCGCCTGGCGGACAAAGCGAAATCCCGAATAGACCATCAGCGACGACCCCGCCACCAGCACCGCATCGGCACGCTCAAGCGCCGCGAAGGCGGCCTCCACACGAGCTCGGGGAACGCTGTCACCGAAGAACACCACATCGGGCTTGAGAATCCCTTCCCGACAGCGGTGGCAACGCGGCAGGTGGAAACGGGAAAAGTCGTAGCCCTCGAGATCGGCATCACCATCCGGCCCGACCCTGGCGGTGAGCCCCGTCCAGTCGGGGTTGGACTCGGCCAGCTCGGCATGCACCGCGTGGCGCATGCGCATCGCGGCGCAGCTCATGCAACGGACCATCTCGGCACGCCCGTGCAGATCGATGACATGACGCGAGCCGGCGCGCTGATGCAGGCCGTCGACGTTCTGGGTGACCAGTCGCTCGACGTGGCCGTGCGCCTCCAGGCGTGCCAGGGCGCGGTGCGCCGCACCGGGGTGTGCCTCGGCCAGGGTGCGAAAGCCTACCAGGCTGCGTGCCCAGTAGCGCTGACGCGCCGCTCGGCTAGCCATGAACGTCTGGTGCTGTACAGGCGGCGGTCGCTTCCAGTCACCGCGGGCATCGCGATAGTCGGGGATTCCACAGTCGGTGCTGATGCCTGCGCCGGTCAGCACGAAGAGGCGCGGATGGCGCGCCATAAAATCCTGTAGGCGAAGATGTGCATCGGCCGGGCTTTCGTGCCTCGTTCCTTTGTCGGCGAGCTGCGCGGAAGTCGGCTCTGTCAGGGAGGGAGCCGTCGAAGAAAGTCCGCTCATGCGTTAAGGTGTCCTCACGTAGCTGCTACGGTATGATCCGCTAATGCAAGACGTCGATGTCTCGGCGCCGGGCAGTTTCGACCCCTCTGATTTGCCAACGTTCGCAAAGCGCCAAATTGGCCATGGGTCGCATGGTCCTTTTCCCACCGGCTTGGCTAAAATAAAGCTTTTCGCTGTGGCGAAGGCAAGGAACTTTCCATGGTCTGGCTGGAATACGTACTGCCCCTGATCTTTCTGGCCCCCTTGGGCGCCATGGCGATGGTAGTGATAGGCCTACGCAACCTTCAAGATAGCCACCTGAATTCACCGTATGATGGCCGTCTATTGCGTGAATCGGGGCAGAGTCTGAGGGACCGGCTCGATCGGGCCTTCTCCGGCTTGTTTCTCAATGCCGCGCTGGGGCCCATCGTGACCATGATGCCGCTGGTATACGGTATGGGACGCATGCTCTTCGCCGACCATCACAGCTGGCTGGAGTGGGCCCTTTATGGCTTGCTGAGTACGCTATTCGCCATGACGTGCTGCTTCGTGCTGATGCGCGACGCTCAACGGATCCGCCGCCTCAAGCTGGGGCTGGCCTGCGACTTGGCGGTGGGCCAGGAGCTCGAACGCCTGATCCGCCCCGAAGCCCATCCGTTCTTCGTCTTTCATGACGTCCCCACCGACAGCTATACCATCGATCATGTCGTCGTCACGCCGCATGGCCTGTTCGTGGTTCAGACCCATGCCCGCTCCTTCCCCTACGATCCGGCCGGTCAGCCGCAGATGCAGGTGGCGGTGGAAAACCAGCGCCTGCGCTTTCCAGGCTGGAGCGAGCGGGCATCGCTGCGCAAGGCGCGCCTCTCGGCAGCCTGGTTACGTCAATGGCTGGCCCGAGAATGTGGTGTCGATGTGCCAGTGCGCGGCGTACTGGTACTGCCGGGCTGGCAGATCGACATCGAATCCGCTCCCCCCGACATTATGGTGACCGATGGCAGCGCTCTGGCCGATAAGCTCGACGCGACACCACTGCGTCGCTTGGACGCCGCCTGCCATCAACGTGTCGTCCAGGCGCTCGCCGACCGTCTCAAGCGCTTCGAGGCGATTCGGGCTTCCCGATCTCTCACTCCTCCCTGAGCGCTACGCACTATTGACGGTCGCAGCTGACAGCCCGGCCAGCACCGCGGGTTTCAACGAAGGCAACAGCTCGCCCGACACTCCGCTGACGACCAGCGTTCGCATCCCGCGGCGGGTGGGCCGGTAGCCGAGCCATAGCGGCAGATGCACGGTTCGAACGGCGGCCCCCCTGTCGAGGCGCAATGACCAATGTCGAGGTTGCGCCAGGCGCTCCCACAGCCAGGCACGGGCCACCCTGTCAGGCGCAGGCGCGGCCGTCTCGGGCAACCGCGTCGCCGGCGTCTGCCATGCGTCATCGTCAAACAGCGCCTGCGGCCACAACAGGACCCGAGCGACCGAGCGCTGCGTCAGAAGATGGGCCGGTATGTGGCCGCCAGGATCACGCAAGGCAAAGGCCCACAACGGCAAGGCCAGCAGCTCCATCGTGCTTGCGCCCAGGTGGGCCATGCGCCGCTCGGCCTCGGTCCGGCCGATGTTGAGCGGCAAACGGCAAGGCCGCTCATGGCCGGCGCGACTCATGCCAGCCGCGTCAACCACTGCAACGCCCCCAGCGCCATCAT
Organism: Halomonas sp. WWR20; assembly: GCF_054602495.1. Lineage (NCBI taxonomy): Bacteria > Pseudomonadati > Pseudomonadota > Gammaproteobacteria > Oceanospirillales > Halomonadaceae > Halomonas > Halomonas sp. WWR20. The sequence continues at coordinate 593,458 of NZ_JBTRHR010000002.1, read as the reverse complement.
CACGAGCACGAAGTAGCTCACCAAACCTATACACCGGCGCCTGGTACGCCGCGCCTCCAATGTGACCGGCACGGCACGACTGGCTCGCTCAGTCAGTACGGCTTCCATGTCATCGGCTATCTCGTACCACGAGATTCCCCTGAGCTTGTCGGGATGCGGTGATGGCGCGCTCAGACTCACCAGATACCCCACGCCGCCGGACACCACGACGCCGATCACATTGTTGTAGAGCCAGGAGATATCGGCAAACCGCGTCGTTGCCCACACCGCCAGCATTCCGATGATCAAGCCGCTCAGGGCGCCGCGGGCATTGGCTCGGCGTACCAGCAGGGCGAGCAGAAAGGTCCCCAGCAGCGCGCCGTTGAACCACGAGCCGATACGGTTGACCGCTTCGATGACCGGCCCCAGGTTGGCGGCGAAGAAGGCGAACAACGTCGCGTAGATCCCCCAGAATACCGTGGCCACGCGTGAAGCCTTGAGATAGTGCGCATCACTTGCCTCGTGACGTACATAACGAGCATAGAAATCGCGCACCGTCACCGCCGAGAGCGAGTTGAGCGCCGAATCCAGACTCGACATCGCGGCGGCAAACACGCCGGCGATCACCAACCCCGCCAGCCCGGTGGGAAAATGCTCGACCACGAACCGCGGAAACAGCTCGTTGAGGTTGTCGGGCGTGGCCAGGCTATGTTGTTGATAGTATGCGCTGAGCATCACCCCGATAAACAGAAACAGCAGCATCTGAGGAATCAGCAGGTAGCCGCCCAACGTCAGCGAGCGTTGGCCTTCGCCGATGGTCGGACTGGTCAATACGCGCTGGATCTGGCTCTGATCGGTGCCGAAATACGCCACATGCAGGAAGAAACCGCCGATCAGGCCCGCCCAGACGCTGTAGGTCACCGACGGCGCGAGAGAGAAGTCCAGCGAGCCGAGCATATCATTGGCGCTACCATGGGTGATGACATCGCGCCAGCCGCCATCAAGGTTGGTGACCATGATCCCCATACTCACCAGCGCGCCCATCCACAAGACGCCCATCTGGATGACATCGGTCCAGATCACCGCGCGGATACCGCCAAGCACGGTGTAGCTCACGGCAATCACCGCCATGAGAACGATGGTCAGGTTCTCATCCCACCCGGTCACCACGGAAAGCACCAGCGCCGGGGCGTAGAGCACCACGCCGGTCGCCAGCCCGCGGGCGATCAGAAACAACAACGCACTCAAGGTCCGGGTCGCGGGGCCGAAGCGGCGCTCGAGAAGCTCATAGATACTGTAGATTCCCGCACGGTGGAAGACCGGCACGATGAACACGATCAGAAAGGCCATGGCCAGCGGCACGTTGAGGAACATGATCAGCCTTTCAAGGCCCCCCTCGTAACCCCAGCCGGGTGCGCCGATGAAGGTGATCGCGCTGGCCTGGGTGGCCATCACCGACAGACCGATGGCCCAGGCCGGGATGTTGCGACCGCCAAGGAAATAATCCTGCGTGCTGTGCTGGCCGCGTCCGAAGCCTGCACCGATGGCGGCAATCAGCAGTACGTACCCCACCATCACCACCGTATCCCACACCGTGAAGCTGCTCACATCCCGCCTCCTCATCCATGAGCGCTATGTAATTAACAGATTAGCAGGGTTTTCAGAGCGGCCGGGATTGCGGCGCTGGCACGAATTACGGCGAAGGCACAGAAAAAAGGAGCCAGAGGCGATGACCTCTGGCTCCTCTATGACGCGCCGCCTAACGGATGACGATAGATAGACGACTAGCGAATACGCATCAACCATTGTGGCGCGGCGTATTTTCGTCGCGCGCAGCCTCGTTGATTTCATCTTTCTGCGATGACTCATCGTGCGTCTTCCTGCCCGGCATCGGCGCCTTGTCTAGGGTCGTGTTATGTCCAGGCTGCGTCGTACTGTGCTTCTGATCGTCGATGTTTTCATCAGGGCGATACACGTCGTTGCGATCGTCCGCCGTCCTCTCCGGCGCCTCATCCGGCTGGTCCTTCTTCATGACCTGCTCGGCTTTCTCGCGTGCGTTTGTATCCGCGGCTCTCTCACTCTCACCCGTCTGGCTTGTCGTCTTGCCGCGCTTATCGTCGATTCCCATTGTCTCGTCCTCCGCAATGATGGAAGGCAACCTCCGGCCAAAAGCGGCCCCAGCCAGTATTCAACATTGTAGTGAGCCGCAGAACACGACCAACCCGCTGATACCTCCTGGCAGCCGCCATGGCATATCCCTGGAGTTACAGACCCACGCTGCTATGCATTGCGGCCATTCGTCTGCTGATCTGATGAGTCGTTCGTCTCGGTGTTCTGCTTGGCCTGATCGGCCTTGGCGCGGACGCTATCGACCTGTTGCTGCCCCGCATCGGCAGCTTTTTCCATCGCCTCGGCGCGCGCCTTCTCGACCTGCTGCTGTCCGGCTTCGCTGGCCTTGTTCATTGCCTGGTCGCGCTTGGCGCCCATGGTCCTGTCCTCGGCACGCGTGGAGGGCAGCATACCGCCCAAGGCGGCACCCAGCGCAATGCCGAGTGCGCCGACCACCAGCGGATGCTCGTGGACGAAACTGGCCATCTGACCTTTGGCCCCTTGAGTTCGTTGAGACATGTTATTCATGGAAAAACGTGCTCCCTTTCGCTGGTGTTGCTTCCGTTCCTTCCGGGCTTTCATCTCTTCCTGGCGCTGGCGCGCCTTGTCACGCATACCCCCTGCCAGACCCTGGGCCTGACCACGCGTCCCCCGCAGCTTGTCACCCCACTTGCTGGTCGTGTCGCCCATGCGCCCCTTCGCGGCACCCAGGCGACCTTTTACAGCGTCCATACGTCCCCGCTGGTTGCCATGGCGGCTCTGTTGATAGCCACCCATGTCGGACGCGGGCAGATTCGACTCGGCCGTAAGAGGCTCGGCCCTTCCGGTTCCCGCCATGCCTGAGGCCAGGGGACGCGGCCGAGTGTCTGCCTGTCCCCGAGTGCCCAGGTGCGTGGCAATGCCGGGATAGTCACGTTCCCCCGAAGCGCCCTGGGGTGTGTTGTGGCTGCGGGTGCCTGCCGCGACGTCGATTCCCGGGCCGGTATTGGCATCGGCCCTTTCACTGGCCCGCACGTAATCGTTAGTGCCCGGATGCGTCACGGTACTCGGGTGGTCGGCCACGCTCGATCCATGCGGTATACCGCCAGCGGCTCCCGGAACGGTCTGCGACATAGGCACCGGTAGATTGCGCGACGAGTCATGGCGAGAGGACTTGCGCTTTGCGGAGCTGGAGTACATCAGCCAACCCAAGCCGACCCCCAGCAGTACGCAGGGAACCGGATTGTGCTTGATCGTGCGCCCCAAGTTGGAGACGAATTCATTCGCCCCGCCATGGCTCACATAGTCATAGGCATCATGGACCCATTCCTGAGGGTCGATACGCTGTTCCAGATCGCTGAGCGTCTCATCCAGATGCGAGCGGGTCCTGTCGATATCCGCCTCGATCTCTTCGGGGCTGCGGTTATCGCGAGTGTCGTCCTTGCTCATTTCATCTGCTCCTTGGTGCCCTTGGCGTGTCGCTCGACCGTATCCTCGTCACGCTTTACGCTGCTCATCGTCCGGCTTGGCATCAGACTTTGCGCCTGGAGCTTCTTACGCCCGCTTTGCACCATGATAAAGCCGATCACCATCACCACGACGCCAACAATCAACGCCGCGAGCCACGGCGCCAGCACGTTGCTCAGCGCATATACCGCCGCAAACAACAACACCAGAAAGCCGCCCATGAGCACGGCACCGGCCACGGCAATGGCCGCAATGCCACCCATCGCCTGCTTCATGTTCTGCGACATCTCGGCCTTGGCCAGATCGATTTCCTGGCGGACCAGTGTCGTCATGTCATTGGTCAGACTGGAAATTACCGAGCCAATCGATGAGTCGTTTCTGCCGTTGGGATTATCCGTATCCATACTGTTTTGCCTCCTTGTTTATTGCCGAGCGATTACTTAAACCATGCAGTCATTTGGGTGCAGTCGGTCAGGGCTTAAGTCAAGTTGGGGCTGACGCCGTGGCGCCGCCCCCTCCCGCCACCGATCAACCGTAGTCACGAGAACTCTTCATGAAGCGTGAAAGCAGCACCCCTGCGGCAAACGCGCCGCCGACGAAGAGTGCCGGCCGACGACGTCCCAGATCCTTGGCCTGCGCGACCAACGTATCGACATCCTGCTCGCGCAGCGCGCTGGAAAGATGATCGATATTGCCTGCCAAGGCGTGGGAGTAATGCGCGCACGCGGTCTGACCTTGTGTGTCGAACTGGTCGGCCATGCGATGAAACGCATTGGCAAAACCGCCCACCTGTTCGGCCGCCACGTGCTTTTGCCGGTCGGCCATACCTGCTGCCCGATTGCGGGCCGTACCGGATTGACGATGCGCATACGCCTGGGCCTGGGCCCTTGCCTCGCTGGCCGTTTGCTTCACCTTCTCGCGCGTACCCGCAGCGTCATGCCGGGTAGTACGCGTCCGGGGTGCTGCATCAGCACCTGCGTCCGCCGCAGAGCGTCCCTGCGGGGGCCGATTCGACTCCCCCGTATAAGAAGGCGTTCCTGGTGTTACGCGGTTTTCCGGATCAGCCATCTGGACAATCTCCAAGTCGCGAATGCTGGCTCAAGCTCGATTTCAGCGTTTGGGATCACTACCGCTGCGGGTACTGCTGGGCTCGAGAAAGTCGTCTTTGCGTTCACTTCCGGTTCGGGTACTGCTGGGCTCGAGAAAATCCTTCTTGCGTTCAGTCCCTGTGTGGACATGCTCGTTGGTACCGGGCGACGCCACAATGCTGGGATCGGCAACGCTATTGCCGGCGGGATCAGTCACGCTAGGCTCGTGCGACATGCCACTGCCGGGCATGGCGGAAGTGTTCGCCGTCTGGTCCACCGGAACCGGCAAGTTACGCGAGGAATCGCGAGAGGCCTTGGAATCCCGGTTGGAGGCGAACATCAACCAACCCACCCCAATGCCTATCAGCAACGTGGGAACAGGGTTCTGTTTGATGGTACGCCCCAGATTGGAGGCGAATTCATTCGCTCCGCCACGCCGCACATAATCGTAGGCGTTGTTCATGATCGACTGGGGATCGATCATCTGCTGCAAGTCGTTCAGCGTCTCGTCGAGATGCGAACGGGTCTGTTTGATTTCCGACTCGATCTCGTCCGGATTGCGATTATCACGGCTATCGTCGTGCTTGCTCATTTCATCTGCTCCTTAGCGCCCTTTCCATGTTGTTCAACCACCCTTTCGTCGCGTCGTACGCTGCTGAGTGTACGGCTCGGCATTAGGCTCTGGGCCTTGAGCTTCTTACGTCCGCTCTGCAGCATGGCAAAACCGATCAACATGACGACGACAGCCACGATCAGCGCCGATAGCCAAGGCGCCAGCACATTGCTCAGGGCATATACCGCGGCGAACAGCAGCACCAGAAAGCCATTCATCAGCACCGCACCCGCTATGGCAATGGACGCGACGCCAGCCATGGCCTGCTTCAGGTTCTGCGACATTTCGGCCTTGGCCAGATCGATTTCCTGGCGGACCAGCGTCGTCATGTCGTGTGTCAGGCTGGAAATGAGCGTGCCAAACGACGACTCCGTCTTGTTGGTTCGATTGTTAGACTCCATGCAGTGTTGCCTCCTTGCTTATCGCCAATCATGCCTATCGACAGCATCGGGCATATCCACTACGCCCCAGCCATGGATCAATATCGCTGATTAAACCCACTGTCCGCCCATGAATCGCAACGAATCGGGCGATTCATGTTCAGCCCCGCCTTCCTCGGCCGGCCAAACGATCAAGTACGCTCGCTGGAACTTTTCATGAACCGCGAAAGCAGAACACCCGCAGCCACGGCGCCTCCTAAAAAGAGCGCCGGCCGACGACGGCCAAAGTCTTTTACCTGAGTCATCAGGGTATCGATATCCTGGTCACGCAGGGTGCCCGACCACTGATCGATGTTGTTGGCCAAGGTATGCGTGTACTGAGCGCAACTCGCTTGCCCCTGCTCATCGAACTGATCGGCCATGCTATGGAAGGCGTTGGCAAAATTGCTTACCTGGTCGGCCGCCATGCCTTTTTGCCGATCAAACAACCCCGTCGCCTGATGACGCGCCTCATCCGCCTGACGGTAGGCATATTCCCTGGCTTGCTCCTTCGCCCGGCTGGCCGTCTGCTTGGCTTGCGCCTTGGCATCCGCCGTCTGCTCCTTGGCCTTGCCTTTGGTGTCAGAGCCCTGAGAAGAACCTGCACTCGGGGAGCTCTCTCCCGGCGGGTGAGCAGACGGTTGCGTGGATGACGCTACTCCAGGAGTCACACGATTTTCAGGATCAGCCATTTCGACAACCTCCATGTAGCAAAATGTTAAATCAAGTTTACCGCTACGAACTTTAACTACTTTCCATTTACTTCATCATTAAGTGCGCTTTCTAGAAGAAAAATAGTTCTTTTAAACAGAACGTCAACTTCACCGAACCGGTGCTTTCCCGCTCCGCGGCCTCGTGCCTGAGATCCTGAGCAGGGACACGGCGGGCCACCACGGACACTCTTGTCTCAGCATAGTGCCGAACACGGAAGAATTTCATGCGAAGCGCAGCGTTAAATAACGGTACGCCTTAAAACCGTCGAGAGATAGGACAACACTAACCGAGCCAAACAATGATGCATCATTGAATAACGGGTTTTATTATTCCAAGGCAAACACCTCGCCATAAGGAAATGTTTGCAGCAGACATGTAGCACGATAGTGATCTGCGCGATTTATGGCTCTGCGAGGCGTTACCACGACGCCATGAATCTGATCGGCTTCGATGCCCTCCGTACCCAGGCGCTATTCGGCGTGCGCTACATCAAGCCCGAGCGCATGGTAAGCGCATCTTGACGAGATTGCGCGTGCCGACTGGGTGCTCTTTCCGAAGATTGGCAGGTCAATATCCTGGATGACATGGGCCCCACCGGCCAGCCGCGCTTCGGCCTGACCGGCTGAGCGCCCGATACACGGACGTGACTCAGTCGCCCTTGAGACGTCCGCCCATCTCCTGGGCCAGATCGACGGCGTAGTGGTCGGTCATGCCGCCGATGAAATCGAGCATGCGCCGATAGCTGGCGTAGAGGTCCCATGAGGCACGTGGCGTATTCTCGCCGATCAATGCCAGGACGCGCTGATGCTTGAAGGTGGAAGTGCCGGTGTGGTGCAATTCATGGGCCGCGCCGATAAAGGCCTCGAGCAGGATGCCCAGCGTGGTATAGGCGCCAATCTCCAGCTTCGCCTTGCGTTCGTTCTGAAAGATGCGCTCGCGGGCCAACTGCTTGGCCGCCGTCACGCCCCAGTCGAGATCCGGATGGCAAAGCTCGAGCAGGTTCGCCTGCAGCGTGCCCTGCAGCAGGGTCTGTTCGTGCTGCACGAACACCTCACCGACTTCGTTGACGGCCCGCTCCATGGCGGCACCGCGCAGGGCGGCAATGCGTCGGCGCTGCGAGACGCCCTCATCGCGCATGGCGGCATAATCCGCAGGGATGCCGCCGGCAATCTGGATCAGCACTTCGGCGACCTCGTCGAAGCGCAGGATGCCCATCTCCAGACCATCCTCAAGGTCCAGCAGGGCGTAGCAGATATCGTCTGCCGCCTCGACCAGATAGGCCAGGGGATGACGACACCAGGCATGATCGCCGATCGGCTTGAGCCCTAGCCGCTCGGCTACCTCGGCGAGCAGGTGCCTTTCCGTCTGGTAACAGCCGAACTTGCCGGCTCGTGTGGCCCGCTCCACCGTCCAGGGATATTTGAGCATTGTTCCCAGTGTGGCCGCGGTCAGACGCATGCCGCCCTTGAACTGGTTGTACTCGATCTGGGTGACGATGCGAAAGCCCTGGGCGTTGCCTTCGTAGGTGAGTAGATCCTCACGCTGCGACGCCGTCAGCCCGTCCAGAAACCCACTGCCATTGTTCGCGGCACGCGTGAACCAGTCGCGAATGGCGTACTCGCCGGCATGGCCGAAGGGGGGATTGCCGATATCGTGGCCCAGGCAGGCGGCTTGCACGATGACGCCGAGATCCGCCGGGGTGATCCAGGCCGGCAGGCTGTCACGCAATTTCTCGCCGACGATCATCCCCAGGCTGCGGCCCACGCAGCCCACCTCCAGCGAGTGGGTCAGGCGGGTGTGGATATGATCATTGTCGGTCAGCGGATGTACCTGGGTCTTGCGCCCCAGACGGCGGAACGAACCGGCAAAGACAATCCGATCATGGTCCTTGTGGAAAGGGCTACGCCCGATTTCCCCGCGCGAGCCGCTCGGCTTGTCATTAAGCCGGGTGGGGTCCAGCAGGCGGTCCCAGGTCAGCATGGCCATCGCGATCTCCTCGAATTTGGCCACATCCTACCATCGCCTGCAGAAAAACTTCCTGTCGCCCATTGCCAAATGGCGGATCGTAACGGTTTTCAATCCATGTCGGCCAACGCCGGCAACAGTACCTTCAGCTTGCGGGTCAGGGTGTTACGCCCCCAGCCGAGCAGCTCGGCGGCTTCGCCCTTGCGCCCGCCGGTATGCTTGAGCGCGGTCTCGATAAGAATGCGCTCGAAGTCGGGCACCGCCTCCTCCAGCAGATGCGTATGCCCCGAAGCGAGGGCCCGGTCGGCCCATTCGCGAAACGCCGCCCGCCAATCGCCGCTGGCGGCCTCGGTGCCTTCGACATCGCGCAGCTCAGGAGGCAGATCGTCGACCAGCACCTCGCGCCCGGACGCCATCACCGTCAGCCAGCGACAGGTATTCTCCAGTTGCCGCACATTGCCCGGCCAGGGCAGCCGTGTCAGGTGCGTCTCGGCATCCTTGGTCAGCACCTTGGTTTCGACGGAAAGCTCCTTGGCCGCCTCGGCCAGGAAATGCTGAGCCAGACGCGGGATATCCTCGCGGCGTTCGGCCAGCTTGGGCAGATGGACGCGAATGACATTGAGTCGATGAAAGAGGTCCTCACGGAAGCGCCCATCCTCGACCAACCGTTCGAGGTTCTGGTGAGTGGCGGCAATGATACGCACATCGGCCTTCACCGAGACGTGGCCACCGACACGATAGAACTCACCGTCCGCCAGTACGCGCAGCAGACGCGTCTGGGTATCGGGCGGCATGTCACCGATCTCGTCGAGAAACAGCGTGCCGCCGTCGGCCTGCTCGAAACGTCCGCGCCGCTGAGCCGTGGCGCCGGTAAAGGCGCCCTTCTCGTGGCCGAACAGCTCGGATTCCATGAGATCCTTGGGAATCGCCGCCATGTTCAGCGCAATGAACGGATGGGCCTTGCGCGGGCTATGTTGATGCAGCGCCTGGGCCACACGCTCCTTGCCGGTTCCCGACTCGCCGTTGATCAGCACGGTGATATGCGACTGCGATAACCGGCCGATGGCGCGGAACACCTCCTGCATGGCCGGCGCTTCGCCAATGATCTCCGCCGACAGCCCTTCGGGCACCACGGCCGGCGCCCGGCGTTCGCGGGCATGGGCGATGGCGCGACGCACCAGGGCCAGGGCATCATCGACATCGAAGGGCTTGGGTAGATACTCGAAGGCGCCGCCCTGGTAGGAGGCGACCGCACTGTCGAGATCCGAATGCGCGGTCATGACGATGACCGGCAGGTCGGGGTGGGTTTCGCGTACCCGGGCCATCAGGTCGAGCCCGTCGAGGCCCGGCATGCGGATATCGGTCACCAGCACATCGGGAGGTTGACGCAGTACCTGCTCGAGCGCCGTGTCGGCGCGCTCGTAGCTTTTCACCTCGATATCGGGCTGCGCCAGGGCGCGCTCCAGCACCCAGCGAATCGCGCGGTCGTCATCGACAATTACGATACGGGCAATGTCAGACATGAGGCCTCCAGCGGATTATTGACCAGACTGCAGCGACCATCATTGATGGCACTCCAGCGGTATCAGCAAACGAAATTCGGTACACCCGGGCTGCGAGTCGCATTCGATCAGCCCCTGATGCTGATGCAGGATCGATTGGGCGATAGACAGGCCCAGGCCACTGCCTTCGGCACGTCCGGACACCATGGGATAGAACAGCGTCTCACGCAGCGAAGCGGGAATGCCCGGGCCGTTATCGACAATGGCCAACTCGCACACCAGCCGGTGGCGCTCGGCGCCCAGCGTGAATTGCCGTCGCGCCCGGGTGCGCAGAATCAGCTGCGGCTGGTCCGTGGCGTTCTCCTCCATGGCCTGGACCGCATTACGTGCAACATTCAGCACCGCCTGAATCAACTGGGCCTCGTCGCCCACCAGATCCGGCAGGCTGGGGTCGTAGTCGCGGATATACGTGACCCGATGGTGCTCGGCCTCCAGCAGCGCACGGACCCGTTCCAGCACACGGTGGATGTTGAGCGGCTCATGATGGACCAAGGCATTGGGACCCAGCATGCGATCGACCAGGTCACGCAGACGGTCGACCTCTTCGATGATGATGCGCGTAAACTCGGCAAGTTGCGGGTCCGGAAGATCACGCTCGAGCAGCTGTGCCGCGCCGCGTATCCCGCCGAGCGGGTTCTTCACCTCATGGGCCAGCCCACGCGACAGCACCTTGATGGTTTCCTGGCGGGCGATCAACGCCTCCTCGCGGGAAATACGCAGCAACCGGTCACGCGGCTCGATCTCGAGCAGCAGCTCGTCCTCGGAGAGCGGCGTGGCGTTGAAATCGACGGTGATCACTTCACCGGGCGGCACCAGCAACGACGCCTCGCGTTGAGTGAAAGGATGAAACTCCTTGAGGGCCTTGGACAACACCTCGGCCACCGCGCCCTCGACCCCGTCGAGACACTCCAACTGCTGTCCGGCCACCCGCGCGCAACTGGATGACAGCAGCGCCTCCGCCGCCGGATTCAGCCAGCGCACACGCAACTCACCGTCCAGTAGCACCACGGCGGTCGTAAGATGTTCCAGCAAGCGTTGATACATGGCCCGTTCCAATATGGTGCTCCTCCCTCGTCCCCTTGCACTGCAAGAAGCGCGCCAGTCCGTGCCCTCTCATGGCCGGGGAAGAAAATGCTCTCGATTTCCTGAATCGACTCCTTAAAACAGCGTCTCCCGGCTTCACCATGAGAAGCTATCAAGGCCCTTGTCAGGGCGAGCCGGTCAAGGCGCTTTGTCTTTATTCATCACCGGCATGGCATCATGCTGCACATAAAATATCATCGCCGCACTCATTTGGTGCATGACGCCTGCGCTATCGACAGACGCTGCCCGCAGGAGATGTCAGCCCTCGACCAGATGGCTGCGCATGAACCTCGAGGCACGCATTGCCGACAATTGACCAATCGCCGAAGGTCACGCTGCCGCCGGCATCGATAACACGATAGGCGGGGGCCGCCAGCACCTCGCCAGCCAACAGGGCGAGACAGCCGCAGCCGACAGCGCGTATCCGCCAGCGAAGCATGTGCCGATGGCCGGCAGCTTGCGGCGAGATAGGGTTTGCTTGGCCCCAAACAAACAGGCCCCGCCGATTGGCGGGGCCTGTGTCGTATCGTTTCGCGAGCATGACGCTCACAAAATGCCTATCAGCAGCTGTAGTACATGTCGAACTCGATCGGATGCGTCGTCATGCGCAGGCGCTCGACGTCCTCACCCTTGAGCTCGATGTAGGCATCGATCATGTCGTCGGTGAACACACCGCCTTCGGTAAGGAAGGCACGATCCGCGTTCAACGCTTCCAGCGCCTGGTCCAGGCTGCTGGCGACCGTCGGAACCTTCTTGCCCTCTTCCGGAGGCAGGTCATACAGGTTCTTGTCCATCGCATCGCCGGGATGAATCTTGTTCTTGATACCGTCGATTCCCGCCATCAGCAGTGCCGCGAACGACAGGTACGGGTTAGCGGCCGGGTCGGGGAAACGCGTTTCGACACGCTTGCCCTTGGGGCTGGCCGTGTACGGGATGCGAATCGAGGCACTGCGGTTACGCGCGGAATAGGCCAGCATGACCGGCGCCTCGAAGCCCGGTACCAGACGCTTGTAGGAGTTGGTCGCCGGGTTGGTGAACGCGTTCAGGGCGCGTGCGTGCTTGATGACACCGCCGATGTAGTACAGCGCGGTCTCGGACAGCCCAGCGTACTCATCGCCAGCGAACATGTTCACGCCATCCTTCCAGAAGGACTGGTGAACGTGCATGCCGGAACCATTGTCGCCGACCAGCGGCTTGGGCATGAAAGTCGCCGTCTTGCCGTAGGCGTGCGCCACGTTGTGGATGACGTACTTCATCTCCTGAACTTCGTCGGCCTTCTTGACCAGCGTGTTGAACTTCACACCAATCTCGTTCTGGCCGGCGTTGGCGACTTCGTGGTGATGCACTTCCACGGACTGGCCGATCGCTTCCAGGGTGTTGCACATCGCGCTGCGGATGTCGTGGAAGGAATCCACCGGCGGTACCGGGAAGTAGCCGCCCTTGACGCGCGGGCGGTGGCCCAGATTGCCGCCTTCGAGACGCGTCGCGTCGGTGGACCAGGCGCCCTCTTCGGAGGTGATCTTGTACATCGCGCCCTGGATGTCGGCCTTCCAGTGCACTTCGTCGAAGATGAAGAATTCGGGTTCCGGACCGAAGAATGCGGTATCGCCCAGCCCAGTGGAGTTCAGGTAGGCTTCGGCACGCTTGGCGATGGAACGCGGATCGCGCTCATAGCCTTGCATAGTGGCCGGCTCGATGATGTCGCAACGCAGCACCAGCGTGGAATCTTCGGTGAACGGATCGAGGAAACCGGTACCATCTTCCGGCATCAGGATCATGTCGGACTCGTTGATGCCCTTCCAGCCTTCAATGGAGGAGCCATCGAACATCTGACCATTTTCGAAAAACTCGTCATCCACCGCGTGGGCCGGAATCGTGACGTGCTGCTCCTTGCCCTTGGTGTCGGTAAAGCGCAGATCTATCCACTTGACGTCGTGTTCTTCGATAAGGGCGAGGGTCTTCTCAGCCATGTTGTCCTCCACTATGAGCACATAAGCTCGGATGTTGACTAGCGTGTCCAGCGTCGTTTGTAGCATGCCCCGCAGCTTCTGCCCATGGGGAGCACGAAATTGACGATTATAATGCAGAAGCTATGCCAACTTATTGAGCATGGCTACCGACTCACCCCTAACCGAATGATAGAAAAGCTAAAAGTCCTCCGCTCCTCTCGTCCCACCCGGCACCAGCATAACGCTTCCCCGCATCATTTTAGTGCTGCGGGTATTGGAATGCACCATAACAAAGCACTAAAACGCCCTTATGCACCTTAATGATGCATCGCTCAACCCCTGTACTGAATTGCCGCTCGCTGACCGTCACGTTTAATCGGTTAAGCCTTGCCAAGGCTAGAAAAACCACACACCGGCACGATTGCCACGTTCTGTGTCACGCGCTTACGATTTCCTTTCATTACGCGACGTTACCGCTACCCAATATGGCTCACCATGTACAGTTTCGTGATCGACTCACGCCAGACCTCGGACCATCTCGAGCGTTGCCTTGCCGCGCTCGTAAGGACGTTGGCGTGTCACGTCGAACCCACCCAACTGCTGGTGCTCGCCCGGGACGTGCAAGAGCTGCGAACAATTGCCCTGCGTTATGGTGCGCAGATGGCGATTGGCTATCCCCTGACACAGGGCGCCAGGCGTCATCGCGGCGTTCGCCTGACGCAAGGCAAGATCGTGGTGTTTCTGGACGACAGCTTCATCGCCACCGAAAAATGGTGGCTGGCGGTACATCAGGCCTTCATCCAGCAGCGCGCCGATGCCGTGATCCTGACGCAGCATGCGCATCTGCGCCTGTCGGGACTCAGCCGACGCTGGAGGCGATTTTTATATACACGGGCTACACGCCCCGGCCAGGGGAATCCCGAAGGGAATCTCGCGATACGACGCGAGTGCTTCGAGCGTCTCGGGGGCCATGACATGAACCTCGACGACACAGCCGACACCGACTTCGCCCTGCGCCTGGTCCAGTGTCGCGTACGGCTGGTGTTGATATCGGCGCATGGGATGCGGAACTGATGAAGTGCGCATGACGCGTCTCGCCTATCACGCCGGGTGAGCTTTTCTGCGCCAACATCCTGGCCAAAACAAGACCACGCAGTATGCTTTTGGTATGCGCCCCGATACGCCTCGACAGGATGTCGCGACAGGGACCGGGCCGCATGGATCGAGGTGACACACGACGTGATAAGCGCCAAGGAGGGGGACATGCCGCATCTGTTCCAAGCACCGGATCTCGTTCAGCGTCTGCGCGGCCATTGGCGCAGAAGTCTTGCCGAACCCTTATGGGGGCGCAGCGCCATTCTGGTGCTGCATCGCATACTGCCCGACGAAGACAGCGCGCGCCTGCCGCATAACGCCCCTTATTGCTTGGGGCCTGACAGCTTTCGCCAGTTGATCAAGAGCCTCGCCGAACATACCCATATCACCAGCCTGCGCCAGGCTCGTCGGCTGCATCGCGACCCGGTGCCACGTATCGCGCTGACCTTCGACGGTGGCTGGCGCGACAGCGCCGAAGTTGCCACCCCCATTCTCGATCATCTGGCGCTACCCGCCAGTATTTTCCTGCCCCCCGGCCAGCTCGGTCAGCCGTGCGGTTTTTGGTGGGCAGTGATCGGCGACGCCCTATGGCAGCAGCGCAGCCCTGCACGCGTGCGTGATGTGCTGGGCGACGCCGGCCTGCCCACTCCGCCGATGCCCCCCGCCTTGCCAGACAAGGCTTACAGCCGAGTCCTGCTGAGCTATCTGGAGATGCTGCGTCAGTCCCCGCCCCGAGTCCTGCTCGACGTCACCGCCGAATTGCATGCCCGGCTCGACCTGGCGCATGCCCTGGACGCCTTCAGCATTCGGCGTCTCGAATCCGGAGGGCTGATCCGCTTCGGTGCTCACGGCGTGCTCGGACAGCCTCTTGAAGCCCTGGAGGATGCCGCCATTCGCCAGCAGATCCGCAATTCCCGGCGTGAACTCGCGGCCGTATGCCGCGACCCTCTGGCCACTTTCGCCTATGGCGACAGCATTGCGTCGCCGCGCGTGCAGCGCATAGCCCAGGAATGTGGCGTGCGCGAAGCCCTGAGTAGCGGCATCGGCTGGATATCGCCCCAGGATGCCCCGTTGGCCCTGCCACGCATTCCTATCTCGCAGCCTATCGCCAACAGCCCCGGACGCCTGTATGATTGGCTGATCGGCCATTTATAGAGTGCTGTTGCGCGTCCTGATATCAGAAATCTGCATCGCAATCGAGTCATTCAACCGCCTTTGACATTTATTTTTTTGTGCCTGCGCCGGTGGCGGTTTAGTCCCCCATGCTTCCGCCGCACCCCGCTATCCTCTTGATATCGTAGTAATCATTGAATTTAGCGAAACCCGCCTCCTCGTCGGAACCGGCGCCAGGCCTGGGTGTGATTTCGCCAATCCGCGCCGCCAGTGGTGGAAGCTGTCATGGCCCGCCCCTATAATGCGCCCCAATTTTCCTAGCAGGATCCCGTCGTGATCGAGAAACTTCGCAACATCGCCATCATCGCCCACGTTGACCACGGTAAAACCACCCTGGTCGACAAACTCCTGAGCCAGTCCGGCACGCTGGACCGCAAGGCCGAGGGGCAGGAGCGCATCATGGACTCCAATGACCAGGAAAAGGAGCGTGGCATCACCATCCTGGCCAAGAACACGGCGATTCGCTGGCAGGCTCCCGACACCGATCAGGTCTATCACATCAACATCGTCGACACCCCAGGGCACGCCGACTTCGGCGGCGAGGTCGAGCGCGTCATGTCGATGGTCGATTCGGTACTGCTGCTGGTCGATGCCGTCGACGGCCCGATGCCGCAGACTCGCTTCGTGACCCAGAAGGCTTTCGCCCAGGGCCTCAAGCCGATCGTCGTGGTCAACAAGATCGACCGTCCCGGCGCGCGTCCCGACTGGGTCGTCGATCAGATCTTCGACCTGTTCGATAACCTCGGCGCCACCGACGAGCAGCTCGATTTTCCGATCATCTACTGCTCGGCGCTCAACGGCATCGCCGGCATGGACCCGGATGACATGGCCGACAACATGGACCCCATGTTCCAGTCCATCGTCGACATCGTCGAGCCGCCCAACGTCGAACTCGACGGTCCGTTCCAGATGCAGATCTCCGCGCTGGACTACAACAGCTACGTCGGCGTCATCGGCCTGGGCCGCATCAAGCGCGGCAGCGTCAAACCCAACCAGCAGGTCACGATCATCGACGTCGACGGCACCACCCGCAAGGGTAAGATCGGCCAGGTCATGACCCATATGGGCCTTGAGCGTGTGCAGACCGACCAGGCCGACGCCGGGGATATCATCTGTATCACCGGGATCGACGACCTGGGCATCTCCGACACCATCTGCGACCCGGCCGCTCCCGAAGCGCTGCCACCGCTGTCGGTCGACGAGCCCACCGTGTCGATGACCTTCCAGGTCAACGACTCGCCGTTCGCCGGCAAGGACGGCAAATACGTCACCAGCCGCAACATCAAGGATCGCCTCGAACAGGAGCTGATCCACAACGTGGCACTGCGTGTCGAGCAGGGCGAATCGCCCGAGAAGTTCAAGGTCTCCGGGCGTGGCGAGCTGCACCTGTCGGTGCTGATCGAGACCATGCGCCGTGAAGGCTTCGAGCTGGCCGTGGGCCGCCCCGAGGTCATCATCAAGGAGATCGACGGCGTCAAGCAGGAGCCTTACGAAGAGGTCATCATCGACGTCGAGGAGCAGCACCAGGGCGCGGTGATGGAAGAGCTCGGTTACCGCAAGGGCGAGCTGACCAACATGAACCCCGACGGCAAAGGCCGTGTGCGTCTGGACTTCATCATCCCCGCACGCGGACTGATCGGCTTCCGCGGTCAGTTCCTGACGCTGACCTCGGGTACCGGCATCCTCACCAGCCGCTTCGACCATTACGGCCCGCTCAAGCCGGATGCCGCCATCGAACGGCGTAACGGCGTACTGGTATCGATGGTTCCCGGCAAGGCGCTGGCCTACGCGCTGTATGCCCTGCAAGAGCGCGGCAAGCTGATCATCGATCACGGCACCGAAGTCTACGAAGGCATGCTGATAGGCATCAACAATCGCGCCAACGACATGGTGGTCAACCCGACCAAGGGCAAGAAGCTCGACAACATGCGCGCCTCGGGCAACGATGAGAACATCGTTCTTACGCCCCCGGTACGCTTCAGCCTCGAGCAGGCAATCGAGTTCCTCGACGATGACGAACTGGTGGAAATCACTCCCAGCTTTATCCGTCTGCGCAAGAAGCACCTGACCGAGAACGAGCGTAAGCGCGCCAGCAAGAACTGAGGCCAAGCTGCTCGTAGCACTACAAAGCCCGCCATTGGCGGGCTTTTTCGCTGTGTACCGTCCTGTTTCCCGTCACTGCGCTTAACGTCAGTCGAGACTATATTGCCTATAAAGGACCATGCGCGTCATCCTTCGACTCTGTCTCGATAGCGGAAAAATTCCCACCTCAATCAGGATAACAACCATCCCGCCTCGGCGCTTTTCTGCGTCAAACTGATAACGCAAGGATCAAATAAATTACATAAAAAAACTCGAAGCCCCAGCCCCCTTACGTAAGGGCGGATCAGAACGGATAAGGAGAACAAGGGAATGTCTGCATACAGAATCATGCTGACCTTCGGCTCACGTGCCGAAGCCATCAAAACCGCACCGCTGATCTGCGCGCTGCGCCAGCATCCGCAGATCGAGGCGCGCGTGTTCGCCGTCGGCCAACAGCAGCAGATGCTCGACCATGCCTTGGACCCGTTCGATCTCGAGACGGAGCATCATCTGACACTGGCCCGTCAGCCCCAGTCGCTTAATCAGCACACCGCAACGCTGCTACCGCGCCTCGACGAGGTACTCTCCGATGAAGCCCCGGACATGGTCATGGTGCATGGCGACTCGGCCAATTGCCTGGTCACGACCCTTGCAGCCTTTCATCGTCAGATTCCGGTCGCTCATCTGGAAGCCGGAACGCGGTCCACGCTCCCACCCCTGTCACGTTCGGAAGAGGCCAACCGGCGCTTGGCGAGAAGCCTAGCCAGCGTACATTTCGCTCCCAACGCCGCAGCCCGCGATGCCCTGATCGACGAAGGTATCCAAGCAGAGCGGATCGTGCTCACCGGCAATATCCTCAGCGACGCCCTGCAGTGGGCACGTCAGCGTCTGCGTAACAATCACTGGCAACCGCCGGAAACTTCCGCTCTGGCCGCGCGCCGCCCGGTCGGTGGCCCGCTGCTGCTGGTCAATACGCCGCGCTGCAGTTTCGATGAAGGCACCCTGCGCCTCTGCCAGACCCTGGCCCACCTGGCGGACCGTCACCCTGAACTGCGTATCGCCTACCCCGTGCCGCTGAATTCCGACGTGCGCGGCCCGATATTCCAGCACCTTGCCGGCCGCGCCAACGTACAGCTACTCCCCCCGCTGGATTACGCGGAATTCGTCTACCTGCTGGATCGGGCCACGTTGATCCTCTCGGATAGCGATACCCTCCACGAGGAAACGCCATCGCTGGGCAAGCCACTGCTGGTGTTGCGCAACATCCCCGAGCCGCAGGTCATCCTCGACAACACGCCGCTACAGCAGATCGAAGACGACCGCGAACGAGCCATCGCCGAAGTGGAATATCTGCTCAGCGACCAGAGCGCTTACCAGCAGCTGGCCCAGGCCAACGATTTTCAGGGCGACGGCAAGGCCTACGAGCGCATCGTCCACTGCCTGGAGAACTGGACTCACCCGCAGCTCAAGCGGCAGACCGCCTGAGGCCCCACGCGGCTCGCGACGTGAATGTCACGAGCCGATAAGCGATGTGACCCAGCAGCACGCCGGTCAGCGTTTACGCCGGCAGCGTTATCAATCGGTTGCGTCTATGCTGTGAGGCAAACCCAAGGAAACAAACACGACAGGAGCCAGCATGCATCGCAATATCGAATGGGACACGCCCGGGCAGGCCAGCGTCAGCCAGTACTACTCTGACGACAAGAAACATCACAACGCGCCCTATCCGGGGCTGGTTCTTTCGGCCCGGCATCAGGGCAAGATCGCCCGAGTCAAGGTGGAAGCCTACAAGGAGGGAGTCAGCATCGGCGAAGTGGTCGCGCTGATCGACCCGCATAGCGGCGAACGCCTCAAGCAGCACGGCAAGCTTGAACTCGGCGACACCGTGCGTCTGCCGGATGACAAGCGCTCCTTCGAGCCGCAGGAACAGGACGACTGATTCAGATCGGCTCAGGGTTGGCCACGAAGTGTCCGCGGCAGCGCTGGAGATGCCGCAACGCACCGACCTGACCACTCATCTCGAGCGCGTCCCGGTAGACCGGGTCATGCCAGCCCTCGATCTCGATCGCGCCGCGATAGCCGTTCAGCCACAGCGCCTCGAGGATGCGCCGCCAGTCGCTGTCGCCCAGCCCGGGGAAGCGGTGGAAGGCGAACGTCTCGCGGCCATGAATGCCGTGGGTGCGGATCACGTCCCAGTTCACCTGGGCATCCTTGCCGTGCACGTGAAAGATCTTCGGCGTCCATTGCCGGAGCTGTGCGACCGGATCGATCAGATAGAACAGCTGGTGCGCCGGCTCCCATTCGAGCCCCAGGTTGTCGTCGGGCAGCTCGTTGAACATCAGCTCCCAGGCCGCCGGATTGTGGGCGATGTTCCAGTCGCCGCGCTGCCAGCTACCGTGCATCGGGCAGTTTTCGAAGGCGATTCGTACCCCCTTGTCCGCCGCACGACGCGCCATCTCGCCCCACACCTGGCGAAAAGACGGCAGGCTCGCCTCGATGGGTTGATCGCGCAGCCGTCCGGTGAAGGCCGAGACGATATCCGTCCCGAACAGATGCGCCTGATCGATCAACGCCTCCAGCCCGGTCAGACTCTGACGATCCAGGTCGCCGCTCTCGAGCGGATTGCCGTAGAGCCCCAACGCACTAATGCGCATTCCCGAAGTGCCGATCGCTTCGTGAAGCTCATCCGCCAAGCGCGGCAGATCGGCATCCCCCAGCGTACGGTAGAAGAATGGCTGAATACTCTCGAAACCATGCTCCGCGAGCCGTTGCACATAGCCCTTGAGGTCCGGCGTCTCGGCCTTGACCATCGTGCCGATGCGCAGATTCATCGCCGGCGTGTTCATATCGCCTCCTCACTATCCTCCCGACCCAAAGGGCAAGACGGATGGCGCCGGCCACTAGCGCAGCGCTTCGCCATGATCTGTCTGCGTTACCTGCGGGGGGCGCGGCTCGGCGCAGCCCGATAGCCAGGCACCCAGCATCACCAGCCCGAGAATCGGAAGGAGTGTCTTCATCGTGCGTGTTCCCCTGTCTCTCATACCGTGTCTCCACACCTCGCTCGGTTGATCCGCCACGCCTCGTGCAGGCCAGCCATTGGCCACTGAGACGTTTTCTCTTCAGGGTCGCCCAGGTTCGCCAACCTCGCCAATCCGCTTCTGGCAAGCGGAGCCGGTATCTGCGCCACGATCCGTACAATCGCCCCCGCGCGGCAGGCACAACGCCGTCTCTGGTCTAGTCTGTCAGGAGAAGCAGACGACAGGGGAAGAACCACATGCAACGCCATCATCGCACTACTGCGGCCTGGCTCCTGATGACCACGGCCGCGTGCTCCTCCGCCGCACTCGCCCAGACAGGCAGCTCCCAGCGAGACGTCATTGCCAACACCCTGACCGGCGGCGTCGGCACCTTCACGTCCGCCAGTTCCGGCCGGGCACACTTTCAAGGCTCGCTCGGCATCACCACCAGCGATTACTTCCGTGGCGCCTATGATAACGTGCGAGAGGAACTCGACCCGATCGCCTTCACCACCGGTCTGAGCACTACCCTCGAGCTGATGCGCGGCGGCCAGGGGCCGATCACCGACCTCAGCCTGAGCCTGGGCACCGCCAACAACTTCGCCAGCGACAACGAACGCCCCGCGCTCGACGAGGACGGCCACTGGTACGAGAGCAACTGGTACGCCGGCTTGGCCGGTCGCCTGGGCGCCGACTGGCTGGGCAGTCTCACCTATACGGCCTATACCGTGCCGACGGATGACAGCTCCGACGCCAGCCACGAAGCCGCCATCGCCGCGCAATACGCCGGCGACAACCTGGCCGGCAGCCTGAACCCGCAATTCAAGCTGGCCGCGCCCTTCGCCAACCACGACGCTCACGGCGTCTTCGCCTCCGCCGGCCTTTCGCCGCAAACCGAGCTCGGCGGCACCCGCCCGGTCACGCTCACCTTCCCCCTGGAAATCGGCATGGGCTTCGACGGCTACTACGGCGACGGCAGCGGCACGGCCGGCTACGCACATGTCGGCGTCTCGGCCAGCACCCCGCTGAACTTCGTCCCCTCCCGCTACGGCCACTGGAGTGTCGTCGGCCAGGTGGATGTCCTTGCGCGTGATCATGACCTGCGCGCTACCGAACCCGACTTCGCCAGAGACACCATCGTGCCCAGCGCGACCGTCTCGCTGACGATGACGTACTGAGGGGGAGACGACAGTAGGTTCATAATTGCCGCTTCTAAGCTGCCTGGGCGGCAGCTAACAAACTAATGAAGCCTGCGTGAGAGGGGTATCATCCTTGAGAACAAACTATGAACGGCACATTGAGCATCGCAGCGGTTCGCTAGCGCATTGCATTAAGCGCCCCATTGCTCCGGGAACAGCGTTATCACCGCTCCCGGCGCTCTGCTCAACCATGATGGCATAATGAGAAACCGTCCTCCTCCGGCTCGGTAATTTCGCCTTTGAGGTATTGTTCTGTCGTGAGCAGGAACAGGCGGCTGAACAGTTGATGAAGCGCCGCTTCGCGCTTCAGAGCCAGTAGGTGCGGATCTTCCTCCGCTAGCGCGGGATCGTGCCTGGGGTATTCCCAGGCCAGCCTCACCGAGCCGGAGGAAGCGTCGAAGATCTGCAGTGTCGGGTTGGTCCCTTTAAGTCCGGTATTGATGCGGTAAGACATGCTAGCCTCCTGGATGCGCCAAATATGATAAAAATTATCATTCGTATTAAAGACTCTAGAAGGCGATTTCCGGCATGTCAATATAAATGACAATCATTCTCAAATATCGATATCGCCTGTTTTGAAACGCCCCCGGCCGCAATTCGCGACCGGGGGCGTGGGAGGATCTCAATCAGCCCCGGGTTAACCGACTCAGGCCGGCGGCTGCTCGGGGCTGTCGGGCATGCTGATATGGCCCGGCTCCACCCGGTTGAGATGCAGGAAGTGCATATGACGTTCGTACTGGTCGAGAATGTCGCCGATCACCTGCTCACGGGTATACCCCATCAGATCATAGCCCTGGCTCCCCTCGAGCAGGTACACCTCGAGGCGATAATAACGCTCCGAAGCATGCGGCGTGTGCAGGGCAAACCCCGGCGTGGTGAAGCCCTGGCTCCAGATCTGGTAGGTGAAGTTCTGCTCGTTCTCGAAATCGACATTGAGCGACAGGTAATCATCACCGTTCTGGGTGCCCTGCTGGACCTCGACATTGACGCCCTCCTCCCGCAGCGAGTCGCGTACGGACTCCATCGCCGGCCTGCCGGTTTGCTCCAAAAACCGCCGCGCCGCCTTGCGATCGGGGAAGCTCATGGCACGCTTGAGACGCTGCTGCCAGTTGCGTAAATCGCCGCGCTCGCCGCTGGCGTTGGTGCGCCCCGAGAGCTGTCCCGACAGGCTGGCGCGACGGCTGTCCTCTTTAAAGGCCTCCAGCTTGAGCGCCTTGTAGAGCCCGGCGATCATGAAGAACAGCACGATCGAGAACGGCAACCCGGTGATGACCACCGCGCTCTGCAGCGTGGTCAGCCCGCCGGCCAGCAGCAGGGCCAGTGTCAGCACACCGATCACCGCCGACCACAGGATCCGCATCCAGATCGGGGCATCGCTGTTGACGTCCTTGAGAATCGAGGTGAAGTTCGACAGCACCAATGCGCCGGAATCCCCCGAGGTGACGAAGAACACCACCGCCAACAGGCTCACCGCTAGGGTGGTGAAGATCGGCGCGGGATACTGCTCGAGAAACAGATAGATGCCCGATGGCGGGTTGGCCATGATCTGTGTGCCGAAGTCGGTGGCCCCGTTCATGGCCATGTCGATGGCGCTGTTTCCCAATAATGACATCCACAGCATCATGAAGATGATCGGCAGCGTCAGAGTACCGAAGACAAAGGTGCGGATGGTGCGCCCACGCGAGATGCGGGCCAGAAACAGCCCCACGAACGGTCCCCAGGCGACCCACCAGGCCCAGAAGAATAGCGTCCAGGCATTGAGCCAGTCGGTCGGCGGGTCGAAAGCATAGGTATTGAACGACATGCTCACGAAACCGGAGAGATAATCGCCGATGTTCATGACCAGCGCGTTGAGCAGAAAGATGGTCTTGCCGGCAAACAGCACGAACAGCAGCAGCGCGACGGCCAGCAGGATGTTGAACTCGGACAGCCGGCGAATGCCGCGCTCGACCCCGGTCACCGCCGAGATGGTCGCGAACAGGACGATGGCCAGTACCAGGACGGCCTGCGTCCAGACACTCTCGGGAATTCCGAACATGTATTCCAGCCCGAAGTTGAGCTGGATGATGCCGATGCCCAGGCTGGCGGCGATGCCGAACACCGTGCCCAACACCGCTGCGGTGTCGACGACATGGCCGATCGGGCCGTAGATCTTGTTGCCGAAGATCGGGTACAGCGCACTGCTGATGGTCAGCGGCAGGTTGTAGCGATAGCTGAAGAAGGCCAGCGACATGCCCACCAGCGTATAGATGCCCCAGCCGGACAGACCCCAGTGCAGAAAGGTCAGTTGCATGGCGTGACGTGCCGCGGCGACGGGGTCGTCCGGCGCCTCGGGGGCGTTGTAGAACTGGGTCACCGGCTCGGCCAGCGCGAAGAAGATCACGCCGATGCCGATACCCGCGGAGAACAGCATCGCCGCCCACGAGAAGATGTTGAAATCGGGACGCGAATGCTCGGGGCCGAGACGGATCTTGCCAAAGCGCGACAGCCCCACGCCGATGACGAATACCAGATAGATCACCACGGTCAGAAAGTAGTACCAACCGAAGGTATGGGAAATCCAACCCAGGATAGCATTGATCACGCTATTGGCCTGCTCGGTGGCCAGCATCGTCCACAGCGAAAAGGCGACGATGCCAACCACCGAACTGTAGAAAACCGCTGGATTGAGACGGTCCTGCGTTGAGGTGTCGTTATTGTCCTGGGGGCTCATATCGGTCCCTGAGTGTTCGGATGAAGGATCAGGCGCTGCGCAACCCACTCGCGCATCATCGCGCCAGCCGGTAAAGACAGCAGGGTGGGGGTAAGCTTATCCGTGGCGCGCCACTCTTGGCTATTAGCGTAGAGGGAATCGCGGGGATTGCATGAGGCCTGCCTGGCAAGCACGACAATATCCAGAGGGACGTTTCCCCGCTCCCGCCCTGCGGCTATCATGTCCGGCCACCGAGTGGGGCTCGCTTTTCACGAAGCGGTAGCCTCCATCTGTTTTGTTATGTTATAACCTTTTCAACCGCAACGTGAGGATCGCTACGCATGGCACACCGTCATCGCCCCGACGGGCCTTGTCATTTTTCACTGATGTCGCTCGGTGCCGGGCGGCGTGTGCTGTTGTCTCTGGCACCCCTGGCCGTACTGTGGCTGGCGGTGGCCTGGGCGGTGGGAGCCTGGCAATGACAGCCCGGCTGACACTCGAGCAACTGACCCTGGCCCAGGGCCGGCGCACAGTGCTTGAGGATATCAACGGCGCCTTCCAGGATGGCGCGATCACTGCACTGATCGGTGCCAACGGCGCAGGCAAAAGCACCTTGATCCAGGCCATCATGGGCCTGCTCACCCCACTGCGTGGCAAGGTGCATTGCAGCGTACCCAAGGAGCGCCGCGCCTGGCTGCCCCAGCAACTGGCACTGGATCTGACCTTTCCCATGAGCGTCGAGGAGTTGATCCTCACCGGCTGCTGGCCCACGCATGGCGCCTTCCGCCGCTACGGCGCGCCGCAATACCGCCGCGTCCAGTCGGTGATGACTCGCTTGGGATTATCCGGGCTGGCTCACCGTCCACTCGGCGAGCTGTCGGGGGGTCAGCGTCAGCGGGCCCTGCTCGGCCGTACGCTAATGCAGGAAGCGGAGCTGCTGCTGCTCGACGAGCCGTTCGCCAATGTCGACGCGCACACCGTGGGTATCCTCGGCGATACGCTGCGCGACATGGCCGACCAGGGCGCGACGATCATCGTGGTACTGCACGATGTCGAACAGGTCGCCAGGCTCGCCGATTGCGTGCTGGTGCTGGCCTCGGGGCACGCGCAGTGGACCACGCCGGACGCCATCGAGACGCGTCACCACGCCCCGGCACGCCCGCACCTGCATGCGCCTTTCCTTCCGCTGCAACTTCGCGATGTCCCGCCATGTTCGAGCTATTGAGTTTCCCCTTCACCGAGTTACTGATCACGCCGCTGACCGACTTCGGCTTCATGCGGCGCGCACTGATCGCCGGCCTGGCGCTGTCGCTGGCGGCTCCGCCGCTGGGCGTATTCCTGATGCTGCGCGGCATGAGTCTGGTCGGCGACGCGATGGCACACGCCATTCTCCCCGGCGTGGCGCTGGGCTTCGTACTGGCCGGTTTTTCGCTACCGGCGATGAGCCTGGGTGGGTTGGTCGCGGGGCTGCTGGTGGCAGGACTCGCGGGCAGCGTGTCACGCATGACCGGCCATCGCGAGGATTCGGCGATGGCCAGCTTCTATCTGATCTCGCTGGCCGCCGGGGTCATGCTGGTGTCGCTGCGCGGCAGTAGCGTGGACCTCACTCACGTCCTGTTCGGCTCGATCCTCGCCGTGGATACCACCGCGCTGGTGCTGATTGCCGCGGTTTCCAGCGCCACACTGATCGCGATGGCGGCGATCTTCCGCGTACTGGTGGTGGAGTGTCTCGATCCGCTGTTTCTGCGCGGTCAGGGCATCCGTGGCGGCGTGGTGCATGGCGTGTTTCTGGGACTGATGGTGCTCAACCTCACCGCCGGTTTTCAGACGCTGGGCACGCTGATGGCCGTAGGGCTGATGATGCTGCCCGCCACGGCGGCACGCTTCTGGTCGACACGCCTGGAGGGGCTCATCGCCATCGCCATCGCTATCGCCATGGCCTCGAGTACCGGCGGGCTACTGCTGTCGTATCACCTGGGGCTGCCTTCGGGACCCAGCATTATCCTGCTGGCGGGCATCGCCTACCTGTTCTCGGCCCTGGTCGGTCGGCAACAGAGCCTGCTGGCGCAGTTGCGCCGCCGCGCCGCGCCGCGCGAAGCGCAGGAACCCGTCTGAGGTCTCTTTTCGCTTTTCCCAATCACCCTTCACTCTTCAATAGGAACATTTCCATGCGCAAGACACTCGCTCTTCTGGTGCTCGGCAGCGGACTCGGCGGCATGCCCGCCGCTCAGGCCGCCGATCCGCTCGACGTGGTCGCCAGCTTCAGCATCCTCGGCGACATGGTGGAACAGGTCGGCGGCGAGCATGTCACGGTCAATACTCTGGTCGGTGCCGAGGGCGATGCGCATGTCTACTCGCCGAGCCCCAGCGATGCCCAGGCCCTGGCCAAGGCCGACCTGGTGGTCATCAACGGTCTACAGTTCGAGGGTTGGATGGAGCGGCTGATCGACGCCAGCGGCTATACCGGCCCTCGCGTGGTCGCCAGTCAAGGTGTCGAGCCTCTCGCCTTCGAGGAAGGGGAAGACGAGCATCATGAACATGAACATGAACATGACGATCATGAGTCCCATGAGCATCACGCTCATGATATGCATGACCATGGCGGCACCGACCCACACGCCTGGCAGGACCTCCAGCGTGGCGAGCAATACGTACGCAACATCCGCGACGGGCTGATCGATGCCGACCCTGCGCACGCCGACGCCTATCGCGCCAACGCCGCGGAGTACCTGGAAGAGATCCACGCGCTGGACGCCGAGATCCGCGAGCGGCTCAGCGCCATTCCGCCCCAACGGCGGACCATCATCACCGGCCATGACGCCTTCGGCTATTTCAGCAACGCCTACAACCTGGAGTTTCTTGCCCCGGTGGGGATCTCCACCGAGGCCGAGCCCAGTGCCGCCGACATGGCCCAGCTGATCCGCCAGATCCGCGAGCGCGACGTGCGTGCCCTGTTTCTGGAGAGCATGGGCAACCCCGGCATGATCGAGCAACTGCGCGAGGAAACCGGGGTCGCGATCGGCGGCACGCTGTATGCCGACACCCTGGCCAAGCAGGGCGAAGCCAGCACCTACCTAGGCATGTTCCGGCATAACGTGGCCGTGCTGAGCGAGGCCCTGTTGGCGGAGTGACACCTGATCCCTGGCGGCGTGACCAAGCGCGGCGTACGCCGCCTGCCAATACGCCGCCAAGACAAAAGCATCAGTACGACGCTGCCCACGGGCGGCGTCTTTTTGTTTAGGCTGTGGTGAGTGTCTTTTACCGGAGCTAGCACGCGATGCTGCAGCTTGAACAGGTCAGCAAAACCTATCCCACCCCGCAGGGGCCGTTGCGCGTCCTCGACGGCGTCGACCTGCAACTGAACGCGGGCGAGAGCCTGGCCCTGATGGGCGAGTCGGGCAGCGGTAAGTCGACGCTGCTGCATCTGGCCGCCGGGCTCGACGTGCCCGACAGCGGCACCCTGCGCTTTGCCGGCTACACGCTATCGGCGCTGCCCGAAGCGCGCCGGGCCCAGCTGCGTCGCGAGCGCCTGGGCATGATCTTTCAACAGTTTCATCTGGTGCCGAGCCTGACCGTGGCCGCCAATCTGACGCTGCAGGCGCGCTTGGCCGGTCGCGAGGACCCGACATGGACCACGTACCTACTCACCCGTCTGGGCCTTGAAGGCCGTGAGCGCCGCTATCCCGAGCAACTCTCCGGCGGTCAGCAGCAGCGCCTGGCGATCGGCCGGGCCTTGGCGGCGCGCCCGCAGTTGCTGCTCGCCGACGAGCCCACCGGCAATCTCGACGAAACCACCGCCAGCGAGGTTCTCGCGCTGCTCCTCGAGCTGGTGCGCGAAAGCGGCTGCGCACTGCTGATGGTCACCCATAGCCCACGAGTCGCCGCCCCACTCGACCGCTGCCTGATTCTGCGCCATGCACGGCTGACCCACACCACGCGGCGGGAGCCGGCAACATGACGGCCATGTGGCGTACCGCATTGGTTACCCTGCTCTCGCATTACCGCCGCCATCCCGGCCAGCTGGCGATGCTGTTGCTGGGGTTATGGGTGGCCAGCGCGCTATGGAGCGGCGTGCAGGCGATCAACGCCTCGGCACGCGACAGCTATGCCCGCGCAGAGGCCCTACTGACCGCACAGCTGGATCGTATCGAGCGCCGCGACGGTACGCCGCTGACCCTTACGGATTACGTCGCGCTGCGCCGCGCCGGTCAGCCGGTCTCGCCACTGGTCGAGGGCCGGCTGTCGTTCGACGACAACCATAGCGTGACGCTGCTGGGTATCGAGCCGTTGAGCCTGCCCACGGGCACGCCGCTGGACGGCGTTGGCCATGAGACCGATGCCGCCCGCCTCAGCGAATTCCTGTTACCGCCCTACCGCACCCGCCTGGCGCCGGATACCCTGGCGCGTCTGGGATTCGAAGATACGTCAGACGTCGAGGATCAGCGGCTCGTACTGCCCGACGGTCGGCGCCTGCCGCCACTGCAACTGGACCCCAGCCTGCCACCGGGAACCCTGGTCACCGATATCGCCGCCGCTCAGCCGCTTCTCGACATGGACACGCATATCAGCCGTCTGGTCGCGTCCCCCGAAGCTAGACTGACGCTTCCCGCCGAGCTGCAGCGCCTTTCCAGTCAACGCCTGGCTTCGCCGGGCCAACTGACCGACAGCTTCCACCTCAATCTCACCGCCATGGGTCTGCTCGCGCTTGTGGTGGGCCTGTTTATCGTGCATGCCGCGCTGGGCCTCGCCCTGGAGCAACGCCTGGGGCTGCTGCGGACCCTGCGCGCGTTGGGCGTCTCGGGTCGGGCACTGGTGGGGCTGCTGATGCTGGAAATGCTGATGCTGGGGCTGGTCGGGGCGGGGCTTGGTATTCTCAGCGGTGTCAGCCTGGCCCGACTGCTGCTGCCCGATGTCGCCGCCAGCCTGGAGGCGCTGTACGCCGCCGAGGTCGGCACCCGGCTCGCCCTGCCCGGCTATTACTGGCTGGGCGGCCTCATGATCACCGTGGGTGGCCTGTTCAGCGCCGGCGCCGGGCTGTTGTGGCGCGCTGCGCGTCTTAATCCGCTGGCACTGGGCCACGCCCAGACTTGGCGCGCGGGCTATCGCCGCCAGTTGGGCCGCATGCAGCTCGCGGGGACGCTATTACTGAGTGTGGCCGCCGGACTGTGGCTGATACTGCGCATCTTTCCAGCCACCGCCCCCGGACGGGAGCTGAACCTGGGTTTCGCCCTGGTCGCCGCGTTACTGTTGGGCACGGCGCTGTGGCTGCCCCCGTTGCTGGCTGCCACGTACGGGTTGGCCACCCGCCTGCTGGGCCGCTCTCCGCTGGGTCATTGGGCCGCGGCCGACCTGCAGTTGCAGTTGCCGCGTCTGGCACTGGCGATGATGGCGCTGCTGCTGGCGCTCTCTGCCAACCTGGGCGTGGGCAGCATGGTCGGCGGCTTTCGTCTGACCTTTCTCGACTGGCTCGATCAACGCCTGCTAGCCGATCTTTATGTGCATCCTGACGGCGTCGAGTACGAGGCGGTGCAAGCCTGGCTGCGCGGACAGCCCGAGGTCGACGTGCTGCTGCCGCGGCGTCAAGCCGACACCACGCGTCTCGATGCCCACGGCAACGAAATGCCGGTGGCCGTCAACGGCATCGCGGCTCCGGCCCTGCTGCGCGAACGCTGGCCACTGCTCGCCACTCTCGCCCCCCCCGAGACTGAAGAGAGGCGCGACGCCGCCTGGGACGCGTTCGAGCGGAACGCCGCCTTGATCAACGAGCAGCTCGCCCACCGTACCGGACTGGCGCCCGGCGACCGCCTGACACTGCGCACCCCGGACGGCCTGTGCCAATGGCCGATCGCCGCCATCTATCCCGACTACGGCAACCCCGGCGACGAGGTCACGCTGCCGGTTGCCACGCTCAGCGATGTCTTTCGGGCGCCACCGGGCACGCTGGGCATCGTGCTCTCCGCCCCCGAGACCGATGCGACGCGCCTACGACAGGCGCTTGCGGCACGCTTCGGGCTGGGCGACGAGGCGTTGAGCGACCCGCGCGAGATCAAGCGTCTGTCGGTCGATATCTTCGAGCGTACCTTCGCCGTGACCCGCGCCCTCAATGCCCTGACCCTGGGAGTAGCGGCCCTGGCACTGGCCACCACGTTGCTGGCCCAGGCCAGTCCCCGCCGTGCCCAGCTGGCGCCGTTGTGGGCGCTAGGCGTCTCCCGCGCCTCGCTGGTGCTGGCGGGATTGGGCCAACTGAGCGCCACCGCATTGGTCACCGGATTGCTCGCCGTACCGTTGGGGCTGGCCCTGGCCTGGTGTCTGGTCGCGGTCATCAATGTCGCGGCGTTCGGCTGGCGATTGCCGCTGCATGTCTTTCCCGGGCAGATTGCGGTGACCCTGATCATGGCGGTCACCGTGACCGCACTTGCCGCGCTGCTGCCTCTATGGCGGCTATGGCGCACTCCGCCGCGCCGCCTGCTCGAGGAGTTCGCCAGCGCATGAAGACCTTCCTGTACAGCACGCGTCACATCGGTTTCATTCTGGGCGGGCTTCTGGCCGCTGTCCTACTGATAGCGGCGCTGGCGTGGTTAATACGTTCCTCGACCGAGCCGCCTGCCGCCCAGAGTTTCGCCGGCCTGGGGTCGCAGGCAGCCGGCTATGCTCAGGCACGCCCCGGCAACACGCTAGACTTCCCCCAGGATCACGGTCCACACCCCGACTATCGCATCGAGTGGTGGTATCTCACCGCCAACTTGCATGCCGAGGATGGCACACCCTATGGCGTCCAGTGGACGCTGTTTCGCCAGGCCATCGCCCCGCCCGGTGCGGAACTCGGCGCCTCCGATGATCCCCATGACCGGGAGGCGGCGGCTTCGCCGTGGGCCAGCCGACAACTGTGGATGGCCCACGCCGCCCTCTCGACACCGGACGACCACTATGTGGCCGAACGCTTCGCACGCGGCGGTATCCGACAAGCCGGCGTCGAGGCCGAACCGTTCAGCGCCTGGCTGGATGACTGGCGGCTGGCGTGTGTCGCCGATACTGGCGGCTTCGACCGGCTGATGGTGCATGCCCGAGACGAGGCGTTTACCTACCGCCTGGCCCTCGATGCCGAGGGGCCGCTGGTACTGCACGGCAAGGACGGTTTCAGTCAGAAATCCGCCGACGGCCAGGGTTCGATGTACTACAGCCAGCCGTTCTATCGGGTCAGCGGCGAGGTCCAGGTCGACGGTGAGCCGGTCGCGGTTACCGGCCGCGCCTGGCTGGATCGGGAGTGGAGCAGTCAATTATTGGGAGCGCAGCAGCGCGGCTGGGACTGGTTCTCGCTGCACCTCGACAGCGGCGCCAAACTGATGGCGTTTCGTTTGCGTGGCGCTGGGGATGAGGAGAATGCCGCGTACATTTCGGGTAGCTGGATTACGCCACAGGGTCGGGTCACACCGTTGCAAGCCGAGGACCTGCAGCTGCAACCGCTGCGGTACAGTCAGGTGGCCGGCCGCCAAGTCCCGACCCAATGGCGGTTGCACCTACCCGCTCGGCAACTCGACGTGACGGTACGGGCACGCCAACCGCAGCGCTGGATGCAGACCACCTTTCCTTATTGGGAGGGCAACGTTGTGGTGACTGGCAGTCACGTCGGAGAGGGCTATCTGGAAATGACCGGATATTAACGGGCAACTTAAGCCAGAATAACATCATGTAACAAAAAGCCTTCGCTTGATTAACCCGCGTTAGTTCGCGGCGCATTTTATCTTGCGATAATAGCTTCATTGAGCAGGGACGAGCTCAAACAGGGAAGAACCGAGCACAAGGATGGCTCAAGCGCCAAGGATGCATGGGCAGGAAGCTCATGGTAGCTGAAAGGGAAATATAGCGTCAGAAGAAGGCCCGACCAAGCTTGGTCGGGCCTTTTTTTGTATCGCTTTACCGATGATGGAATTTAACCAGAAATATTGCCAATAACTTGCGGGTATCAGGCACTATTTATCCAATATATCCTCACTTAAATGCAGATAACCCAGGTCGAACTCTGCAAACGCCTTCAGACCTTCCCAGTCATGAATTGTCATGCGCTTGTTGCCGAAAGCGACCATGCCCTCCCTACGCAATCTTTGCAGAACCCGATTGGTATGTACCGGTGTAATCCCCATGGCATCGGCCAGATCATTCTGGGTCAACGGGAAATCGATACTGTTGCCCTGCGTGAGGCCAGCGGCACGATGGCGTACCTGCATTTCGCAGAAAAGATGCGCAAGCCGCTTGTCGGCAGGCCGACTCGTGACATTGACGAACCATTCGCGCAGCGTCGATTCTTCCACCAACGCAGCCCAGAAAAAAGCCCGCGCGAGGGTAGTGTTGTCCTGAAAGAAACGTTCGAGAGTCTCACGCGGGAGATAGGCCACCTTGACGGGCGTCAAGCTCCTCACCGAGTGGTCCATATGATCGAGCAGCGTAATATGTACGTCACACATATCGCCGGGAATCAGGTAGGCCATGATCGCACGCTTGCCCTGTTCGAGATACTTGTAACGACAGATCCAGCCATCCAATATCAGATGGACATGGTCAGGCCTTTCATCCTGACTGATAATTTCCTGATCTTTATCGATCGTTTCCACTCGGGTAACGGCTTCGCTCAGTAGCCGTTTGTCTTCGCTGGAAAGCGTAAGAAACTTTTCGAGCTTAGTCACCAGCGCTTCGATTAAAATGACAACTCCTCCGTAAAGTCTTCCTTGGTTTAATGGCCATTTTCGGCATGTTTACCAGCGAATCAGGGCAAAACATCGTAATTTACGCCTCTGCCTTGAAATTAAAAATTCGTTTTCTTCATGGGTCGGATAGAGAGCCGGCATCTTCGACTCCCGGCACCGGCTGGGTCGCGGTGAACGCCTCGGCCAGTGCATCGACGCCGTGCTGAGGATGGGCCAGTTCGACATAGGACTGGCGCTGCCGGGCTTTCTTTTCCACATCAAAGCCCATGTGCTGGTCGCGGTTCTGCTTGAGCGACTCGTCACATTCGCCGAGCCGATTGAACGACCACATCAGCTTGGCCTCGCCCATAGGCAACGCATCGCCGGGTTGGCCGTCGTGACGCCCCGTGTGCCAGGTATGCCAGGTCTTGCCGTAGCTATTGAGCAGTTGCTTCATAAAAGCCTTTTCCGCGGCATCGGGCAGTCCGGGGGCGACCAGCTCACCGGAGAAGATTTCATAATTATGCGGATGCCAGTAGGCCTTTTCCTCCTCCGGCAGACTGTCGAACAGCGCCTCGGAGACGATGTACTCGATGCCGATCAGATTGGCCTCGGCGGTATTGCCATCGAAGATGGTGCACTGCAGGAAGTCGTCGTTCACCACCTTGCAGTAATGATGCGCTTCCATCTGCATGTCGGGCGCACACTTGGCGCAGTGAAACCCCACCACATAGACGTCGAAATGCTTTAGCGGCGTGGCATCCTGCAGCAGATCGGCCCCTTCTTCCAGCACCTTGAGCCAGATACCCTTTTTCTCTCCAGCGGGACGAACGGGACTCTGGCGATCCTTGATGGTGAGTCGGTGGCTCATGCGCGCGCCTCCTGTGCCGGTTGGTTGAATTACCGTTCAAAAATGACGGCCCTATCCCCAACGTAGAATGTCTGCCACACGCGTCCAGCAATTCAGGAGACGATGTCTTGTGCCGCTTGTGCCACGGGAGGATGCCATGGCGGCAGTGAGCTAGACTAAACCCATGACCGCTAACGCTTTATCTCTCAAGGAGCCCGGCATGACAATTTTTACGGAAGACCATCCCGGCATCGCCAGCCGCGTCCCCCCGGAAACCTCCGGTTTTACGTTCAACCACACCATGCTGCGCATCAAGGACCCCGAGAAAGCCTTGGCGTTCTATAGCGAAACCTTCGGCATGCGCCTGCTGCGCAAGCTCGATTTTCCCGAAATGCAGTTCACCCTATTCTATCTGGCCCACCTCGACGACGAGGATCGGGTGCCCGAGGATCCCAGTGAGCGCACCGTGTGGACCTTCAGCAAACACGGCGTGCTTGAGCTCACGCATAACTGGGGCACCGAGGATCAGGCGGAGTTCCATTATCACGACGGCAATGCCCAGCCACAGGGCTTCGGGCATATCTGCTTCTCGGTACCGGACCTGATCACTGCCACCGATTGGTTCGACGAGCGGGGCGTGGAGTACGTCAAGCGCGCCGACGAGGGCAAGATGAAGAACGTCGTCTTCATCAAGGACCCGGACGGTTACTGGATCGAAGTCGTCGAAGCGGCGCTGATGGCCAAGACCGGACAATAAAACGACATCGCCCAGGCCTTGGGAAAGGCCTGGGCGATGTGGTCTTATACTGCAGCTGCGCCGAACCGGCCTCGGTGGCGTACATCTTGCGTCCGAAGCGCCCGGCGAACGCCGGCTTAATTGATATTGGGGGCGGACCGCCGCTTACGTGACGGCGACGAAATGTCCCTCCTGCGGCTGGGCATAGCGGATCGCCGGGGCCTGATAGTCCCGTGGCTTGATCGGGTCGGGCACTTCGCTGGCCTGCAGCAGTGCCTTGAAGTCCCGCTTGTGGTCGACATCCGGCATTGGCACCGCCGACAGCAAGCGCTGCGTGTAGGGATGCTGCGGATTGTGCAGCACCTGTTCGCAACTGCCGGTCTCGACAATGCGTCCACAGTACATGACGGCGACGCGATGGCTGATCCGTTCGATGACGGCCATGTCGTGGGAGATGAACAGATAACTCAGCTCCAAGCGTTGTTGCAGATCCTCCAGCAGTTCCAGCACCTGAGCCTGCACCGACACATCCAGCGCCGAGACGGCCTCGTCGGCAATGATGACCTTGGGATTGAGCGCCAGGGCACGCGCAATGCAGATGCGCTGGCGCTGACCGCCCGAGAACTGGTGCGGATAGCGCAGCCTGACCTCCCCCGGCAACCCGACCTGTTCGAGCAGCTCGACGACACGCGCCTGACGCTCGGCGGCGCTCGTCAGGTTGTGAACCAGCAGCGGCTCGCCCACCAGCTCACCGACGGTCTTGCGCGGGTTGAGCGCGGCGAACGGGTCCTGAAACACCATCTGAATGTCACGTCGCACCGCCTTGAGCGCCGCGCCGCGTAAACCATTGAGCTCGCGCCCCTCCAGCTTGACGCTGCCAGTGAAGTCGAGCATGTTCATCAACGCCTTGCCCATGGTCGACTTGCCGCAGCCGCTTTCGCCGACGATACCCAGCGTTTCTCCGGCATGCAGCACCAGGTTCACGTGGTCCACCGCCCGCACCTCCTTCGGCGTGGCGAACAGCGAGTCGCGCTTCACCGGAAAGCGCACATTGAGATCGTTGACTTCAAGCATGACCGGGCGTTCGCGCTGCGACGCTCGCGCTGGCGCCGTGCCCAACCGTGGCACCGCCGCCAGCAGCTTGCGGGTATAGGCCGACTGGGGTGCGGTGAAGAGCCCGCGCACGGGCGCCGTCTCTTCGGTGACGCCCTGGTTCATGACCACCACCTCATCGGCCATCTCGGCGACGACGCCCATATCATGCGTAATCAGCAACAGCGCAGCCCCAAGCTCCTGCTGCAATTCGCGCATCAGCTCGAGAATCTGCGCCTGGATAGTCACGTCCAGCGCCGTGGTCGGCTCGTCGGCGATCAGTATCTTCGGTTTGCAGACCATCGCCATGGCAATCATCACGCGCTGGCGCATACCGCCCGAAAGTTCGTGGGGATGCTGCCTGAGACGTTTGTCAACGTGCGGTACACGTACCGCATCGAGAATCTCACGGGCGCGTTTGTGAGCCTGTCCGCCTTCGGCCAGCTTGTGGCGACGGATCGTCTCCTCCAGTTGCTGGCCTACCGTCATCAGCGGATTGAGCGAGGTCATCGGCTCCTGAAAGATCATCGCGATCTCACGCCCGCGCAGATGCTGCATGGCCCGCTCCGGCAGGCTTAAAAGGTCCCGGTTGTCGTAGAGGATGACACCGCTGGGCAACCGCGCCACCTTGGGCAACAGCCCCATGATGGCCAGTGACGACAACGATTTGCCACTGCCCGACTCCCCCGCGATACATAGCGTGCGTCCGGCATATAGCTCGAAGCTCAGTTCATCGACGACGCGCTGCGTGTGATGCTCATGCGAGATGTCGATCGACAAGCGCTCGACCGAAAGCAGCCGCTGAGCCTGCTCTGCCTGCGAAGAAGCCATGGCGGTGTCTCCTGTAGTCCGTATTACCCGTACGCGGTTGCGCGGCACTTATTCAAAGACGATCCGCGGCACATAGAACGACACCACCCAGTTGGGCATATCGACGATTTCGTTGATGCGCAGGTCGCCACAGACCGAACACAGCATGTAGGCCTGCTCGGCGGGCATGTTGCGCGTCTTGACCAGCCAGTCCACCGCGCCGCTCAGGGCCTGTCGGGCACCCTCCATCAGGTCGGGACCGATGCCGGTGAAGACCTCGTAGCCGGCAGCGTCGAGATGGCGCGTCACCGGCCCCGGCGTGGAGAACCGCGGCATGGCCAGCGGCGTCTGCTTGATCAGGTCCAGCGTCAGGGTGACGTCCATGGCACTCTCCAGCGCCGTGCCGCACACCTCGCCGTCGCCTTGGGCGGCATGGGTATCGCCGATCGAGAACAGCGCGCCCGCCACTTCCACCGGCAGGTAGAGCGTCGTACCCACGCCGATATCGCGAATGTCGAGGTTTCCGCCGATGCGCCGCGGCGGCACGATGGAATGCGGACCGGGCGCCGCCGGCGCGACACCGATGGTGCCCGCGAAGGGCTTGAGCGGCACGCGGGCGTGTTCGCCGAAGGCCGCCGGCGTCATGCGCTCGGTGTCGTAGTGCCACAGCGCCAATGCCGGTTCCTTGAACTGGTCGGCCAGCAGCCCGAAGCCGGGAATGTTGGCCGTCCAGCCGAAGCCGGACGGGGTGAAGCGCTCGAGAGTGACCTTGAGAATGTCGCCCGGCTCGGCACCGTCGACGAAGATCGGCCCGGTGACGGGGTTGATGCGATCGAACGGCATGTTGGCCACGGCATCCAGGCCGGAGTCCGGCGTAAAATGGCCGCCCGACGAGTCGTTGCACTCGAACTCGAGCCGGGACCCGGGCGCGACATGCGCGACCGGGGTGTTGGCGTTGTCCCATCCCAGATGGCTGTGATGGCCATGGATGGTCTTGACCAGCGGGTTATCACACATGTTTATTTCACCCAGATGTGGTCGTAGTTGACCGGCACCTTGACCGGATCGGTATACAGCGCGTTCTCGCCCCCCATGCGCGCCGAGTGCACGGTGTAGCGCTGCTCGTTGAAGATCGGCACCCAGGGCGCGTCGGCCATGGCGGCGGTGAAGATCTCGCCCCAACGCTTGGCGCGGGCTTCCTGCTCCTCGGGCTTGACCATGGCGTTGGCGGCGTCGGCCTCGGCATCGAGCTCCTCGTTGCAGTACCACGCCCAGTTCCAGCCGCCGGATACGGCGCTGTCGCAGCTGAGAATCGGGCCCCAGAAGTTGGAGGGATCGGGGAAGTCGGCGACCCAGGCCATGCCGCCGGACCAGATCAGCGGCGCCTGGTCCTTCTCGCCGCCGGCGGCGATGACGTTGGCCTGGGCCAGTGACTTGATCGAGGCATGAATGCCGACCTGGGCGAGGTCCTGCTGGATCGCCTGGGCAATGCGCGGCTGTGGGGTGGTGTTCGCCACGAACATCTCGGTCTCGAAGCCATCGGCGTAGCCGGCCTCGGCGAGCAGGGCCTTGGCCTTCTCGACGTCGTAGGGGTAGCCCGCGTAGCTGTCGTCGTAGCCGGGCATGGCCGGCGGCAACGGCTGGTTGGTCGGCGTGGCACGCCCGTTGATGACGCGGACGATGCGCTCCTTGTTGATGGCCATGTTGATGGCCTGGCGCACCTTGACGTTATCCAGCGGCGGAATGGTGACGTTCATGCTCAGGTAGCCGGTATGCAGCTGATCGCCGACCACCAGCAGATCCTTGAAGTTCGGATCGTTCTTGATGGCGATGAACTGCGCCGGGGGAATGCCGTCGCCGGCGATGTCGACCTCACCGCGGGCCAGGCGCATCATCGCCACGTTGGGCTCCTGACCGATCTCGAAGTCGATCTTGTCGAGATGGGGAATCCCCTCGCGGAAATAGTCCTCGTTCTTGACGAAGGTCAGACGCTGACCGAGCGCCCAGTTGTCGAGCTTGAAGGCGCCGGTACCCACCGGATGCTTGCCGAAGTCGCCGCCCCATTTTTCGACCGCCTCCTTGGGCACGACCGAGGCGAAGTTGAGCGCCATGACGTGCAGGAAGGTGGCATCCGGCGCGTTCAGCGTGATCTGTACGGTGCGCTCGTCGGGGACGGTAATGCCGGACAGTTCGCTCGCCTCGCCGCTGGAGACGGCGTCGAAGCCCTCGATGGAGGAGAAGAAACCGGCGCCGGGACTCTGCGTCTTGGGATTGACGGTACGCTCGAGCGAGTACTTGACATCGGCGGCAGTCAGTTCGCGGCCGTTGTGGAACGTGACGCCGGGACGCAGCGTGAAGGTGTAGGTCAGGCCGTCCTCGGAAATCTCGTAGCTTTCGGCCAGGTCGGTCATCAATTCGGTGGTGCCCGGCTTGTAGTCCATCAGGCCGTCGAACAGGCTCTTGATCATCGACCAGTTCTGCCAGTCGTAGCCGATGGCCGGATCGAGCGTGGCCACGTCGCTCTGGTAGGTGACGGTGATATCGCCGCCCGGCTGGGGGGATTCCTGCGCCAGGGCCTGGCCAGAAATGGCGGCGCACAGCGTGGCCAGCGCGAAGCCTTTGAGTGTGTGGTTCATGGTCTGTTTCCCTTTGAATGATTTATGACTTATTGACATCAATACGTGGATCGACGAACAAAACGGCCAGATCGGCGATCAGGTTGCCCAGCACGATGGCTACCGCTGACAGCGTGGTGACCCCGACGATGATCGGAATGTCCACCTGCTGAATGGCCTGCCAGGCGAGCTGTCCCAGGCCGGGCCAGCCGAATACCGATTCCACCACCACCAGACCGCTCATGAAGATGCCGATATCGATACCGATCATCGGAATCACTGGAATGATGGCGTTGGGCAACACATGCCGAAGCAGCACGCGCAGACGCGTTAACCCCTTGGCACGTGCGGTGCGGATGAAATCCTGGTGCAGCACGTCGATCATCGACGAGCGCACCATGCGCGAGTACCAGCCGCTGCCCAGCACGCCCAGGGTGATTGCCGGCAGCAACAGGTGTTCGACGCCGCCATAGCCTCCCAGTGGGAACCAGCCGAGATGGACGGCGAAGAAGTACAGGGCCAGCATCGCGGCGATGAAGTGCGGCGAGGACACGCCGATGAAGGAGAACGCCATCACCAACTGATCCAGCACCGTGTTGCGCTTGAGCGCGGCGATGATGCCCAGCGTAATGCCGATCAGCAGCTCGAAGCCGATGCCCGCGGCCATCAGTTGCAGCGTCGGGCCGATACGCGACTGCATCAGGGTGGCGACTTCCGAGCGCTGTACGTAGGAGCGGCCGAGATCCCCCTGCAACAGATTGCCCAGATAGCGGAAATACTGTTCATAGAACGGCAGGTCCAACCCCAACTGATGGCGGATATTGGCCACCACTTCGGCGGTGGCGCTGCGTCCGGCGATCTGACGTGCAGGGTCCGCGGGAATCAGGTACAGCAGCAGATAGGTGATAAAGGTCACGCCCAATAAGATCAGCAGTGCGTGAGCGATTCGCTTGACGATGAACCAGGCCATTAGTGTCTCCCCTTGAGAGTCGGGTCGAGTTCATCGCGCAGCGCGTCGCCGACCAGGTTGAAGCTCAACGACAGAGCGATGATGGCGATTCCGGGAAACAGCACCAGCCACATCGCCGAGGTGAAGTAGGTCTGGCTTTCGAAGATGATGTTGCCCCAGCTGGGCATGGGCGGCTGCACCCCGACCCCCAGGAAGGACAGCGTGGCTTCGAGCAGTACCGTGGTGGAAATGCCCAGCGTGGCCCAGACCATGATGGTCGGCAGCAGATGCGGCAGCAGGTGCGAGAACAGGATGCGCCGACCGCTGGCACCGATGGTCTTCTCGACGGCGACGAAGTCCTTGGAGGCGAGGGAAATGGTTTCCGAGTAGATGACGCGGGCGATCTGCACCCAGTTGACCATGGCGATCACCAGCGCCACGATCCACAGGCTGGGCTTGAGAATCGCCGCCAGGGCGATGGCCAGCAGCAGCGCCGGAAAGGCCATCATCAGATCGGTCAGGCGCATCAGTACCGAGCCCATCCAGCCGCGCACGAAGCCGGCAGTGACCCCGACCAGCGTCCCGATCAACACGGCGATGCCGTTGGAGACCACGCCGATGATCAGCGAGGTACGCGCGCCGTAGATGAGCCGTGAGAGCAGATCGCGTCCCAGCAGGTCGGTGCCCAGCATGAATTCATCGTTGGGCGGCAGCGGCGCGCCCTCCAGTGTCAGGCCTTCGAAGAACTGCTCGGTCGGATCGAATGGCGCCAGCCAGGGGGCAAAGATCGCGGCCACAACCACGATCCCGATATACAGCAGCGCGAGGGCCACGGTTTTGCGCTTGAGCAACGTGCGTAGCAGCGTCATGGCTTGGCACTCCCGCGACGCGCGAATATCGAAGCCGGTTCCAGCAGCGCCAGACAGACCTGCTCCAGCGTCTGCCGGGTCGTCATGGCGTGGCTACGCAACCGCTCATAGGCCTCCTGCTCGTCGAGCTCGAGCTTGACCATCAGATGCGCCACCGCCTTGGCGATCACGTCACGCTGAGCGAGGGTCGCGGTCAGCTCGCGATTGACCGTCGCGGCTTGCTGCAACTTGTCGTTGAGGCCGCGCGCCATCATCAGCGTGGTGTACACCGTGCTCTGGGTGATCGGCTTGTTGAGAATCGCCGTCGCCCCCAGGCGGATGGCGCGCTGAATCTGCGACAAGGTCTGATGGTGGGTCACCGCGACGATGGGCAGGCCATGTGTCCGCACCGTCGCCAGCAGCCGTTCGCTGTTGAAATGGTCCAACTCGACGATGACGCCGTTAATCTCATCCAGCGCCACGTCGGCATTGTCGGCCACCGTCAGCGCACGCAGTCCCAGACGGTCCAGACATTTCTGCAACATGCCCTGGGTGCGCTCTTCGCAGTCGATCAGCAATAGCTGCGTGTGAAAATCCTGACGGGTCATTTGACGATCCTCAGGTTGGGAACGTGCGCCTTGTCGGCAAGTTCGTGAAAGCGAGACAGACAGGTGCGTGTCAGGTAGGGGTCAGCGTCCAGCACGCCGGTTTCCCGATGGATGATCTCGAACCGCCCCTCCTTCGCCTCGGCAATACAGCACGGCAGCATGAGGTGATTGTTGTAGGGGTTGACGTTGAGTTCGCCCATCAGGGTCGGCAGGGAGGTGGTATGCAGCCATTCGAGCACACGCGCCGGGTCATCGCCGCCCTGGGCCTGGCAAGACTGCGCCAGCAGATGTATGGCGTTGTAGGCGCTGGTGTAGCAGTGCGAGTAACCCTGCCGTCCCTGCTGTTCGCCCTGTTCGATGGCAAAGGCATTGCCGGGCGTGTCGAACCAGGGGCCGCAGGAAATCAGACGAACATGTGAAGTCGCGTGGATCTCGGGCAGTTCACACTCGGTGAAGTTGCAGCTCAATACCGGCATGTGCCTGCCGTGTTCGGCACAGGCATCGCTGAGTTGGCGAAGAAAGAAGTACGACGATTTCCCGACCAGATTATTGAGCACGAAGGCGTTGTCGTCGGCCAGGATCTGCTCGATGATGCCGCTGAAGTCGGCATCGTCGAAACGGTAGTAGCGCTCGGCCATGACGCATCCATCGGCGGCCTCGACCAGCTCGCGCGCAATACGATTGCTTTCCCAGCCCCAGATATAGTTGGAGCCGATCAGCACCGCGCTTTTGCCCAGGGTCCGCAGCGCGTAGTCGAGCAGCGGCACCAGGTTCTGGCTGGGGCAGCCGCCCAGGTAGACGACGCTCTCGCTGCACTCGAACCCCTCATAGGGGCTGGCATACCAGAGCAGCGCGCCGGCCCTCTCGAAGTCCGGCACGATAGCCTTGCGACTCGCCGAGGTGGTCGTGCCGACGACATGCCGTATCCCTTGGGCGAGAAAGCGTTCGACGCCGGTATGATAGGCATCGAGTTCGCCGCAGGGATCGAAATAGTGCGGCGTCAGCGTGACGTGATAAGCGTCACTGTGGTTGATCTCCTCAATGGCATGCTGCGCACCGCTCAAGGCATCGTTACTGATGCGCTGGTAGGTACCCGAGCTCGAGTAGAGCACGCCGAGGGGGATGGAGGGCTTCATCGCAGTCCTCTCTGTGAAAGCTGCCTGCCTAAACCTGAAACCGGCACAAAAAAAGCCCGAACGTCCGGTGAAGGACATTCAGGCTTCATTGCCGTACTTGTTCTTTACATGACTGAACAAGACTTACAGGTCGAAGTATCGATCCAGGCTTGAGGCCAAATGCTATGAAATATTCGTGCCAGATTATTGTTTCAATTCATTACAAAAACAAGACAAACCTACATCTTTGATAAATCTTGCTATTTTTTCCTTTCACACCATGGAAAAACACTGATAAGGCCGCCGGTAGCATTAACAAAGCAACCCTAATGCACCAAAAGTGTATATTTTTCCTCCGTTTGCACTGCAATGGGGCGTGGCGATGTGGCGGTCTCCCCACGCGGCGTGGGTCCTTTCGCCACGGCCTCCACGAATCAGATGTCGCTGCGCATATCCATGTACGCGCTGTCGTTGAGGGTACGATAGACGCCTTCGATATTGAGCGGCAGCCACTCCTCGCACATCGCCAAGTCGTGGTAATCATCGAGCCGGATCTTCTCCTGCAGCGTCTCGAGCGACTTGCCTTCCAGCATACCGTCACATTGAAAATTCTATGAACTATTGTTAGTTGGCACTCACTTTGCATCAGTCAACTTGGCTCGGAACGAATGAGCCAAGTATCGATGCAATCAAGGGAAAATGAGCATGCCAACATATAAATGGATCCCAACAGGGCTTTTGCCCTTCGTTCTAGCACCACTCGCCTTAACGTCGCATGCGGCGGGGACTGCGGATTTCAAGGTACTTCAACAGCTGCGTGACACGCCAACCCGCATCGAAGAAGGAGCCTATTCAGGCAATTATTACGTCCCCTCAACATTGGATACCGTCACTTGGGGCCATTTGCCTAATCGCACATACGAGCCGGTACTAACGGTGCCTTCCGGTAGCACGGTGACCTTCGACACGATCTCTCACGAAGGCATTTTAGAGGATCAGGGACGCGACCCTGCTGCCTATTTCGGCTCGAAGGGTGTGCCAACCGACCAAGTGCTGCAAGATGCCATCGCGTTGACTGATTCTGATCTTGAGCATGATTTTGAGGAGGACGGTCCTCATGTAGTGACAGGACCTGTTGCGATCGAAGGGGCTGAGCCAGGTGATGTACTGAAAGTCGAAATTCTTACGATAGAACCTCGTGTTCCTTATGGTGTAATTTCCAATCGCCATGGCAAGGGCGCCCTTCCCGGCGAGTATCCTCAAACTCCGGCGCAGCCTGACGCTAGCCCCGAAAACTTTGAGCGTTATGGCAATGTCTCGGTGTTTACGCCCATTCAAGCAGAAGGTGACGGCTATATTGGCGTTCTCGAAGCTGGCGATAACAGAAGTATTGAGTTTCCGCTCCATCCCTTCATGGGACTGATGGGCGTAGCTGCGGATACCGATCAACCCGTCCACTCCGTCCCCCCTGCAAGTCATGGAGGCAATGCAGATATCAATGAATTAGGGGAGGGAGCCACCGTTTACTATTCCGTTCAAGTCCCGGGAGCGTTGTTTTATACCGGCGATAGTCATTTTTCTCAGGGAGACGGTGAGGTGGCGCTAACGGCGCTGGAGGGTTCCGCACGTGCTACGTTCCGCCTGTCGCTACTGAAGAGTGGACAGGACCAAATCCCTGGAAAAGAATTGTCCCAGCCGTTGGGTGAAACAGACGACTACTGGATCACTATTGGGCTTGATGAAGACCTTGACGAGGCGATGGTCAAGTCGGTGCGTGAATCAATCAGGTTCTTAAAGGAACATTACAATATCGATGAGGCCTTGGCCTTCGCCTATCTCAGCGCTGCGACAGACTTTGAAGTCTCGCAGGTTGTTGACAAAACCAAAGGGATCCATGCGCTAATCCGAAAGTCAGACTTCAATAATTTTGAAAGCGAAGATTAACCGATTGACGAAGTCACGTAGAAAAAAACTTCTGGTGACCCACTAACGTTGAAACAACGAGAATAATTATGCCGCCCGGCCTTGTGCCGGGCTTGCCTCCCTAGCCCTTCATCGCCGAGAAACTGATGGCGTTGTAGTGCTGTCGAGTCTGAAATGCATCTACTTGTATTGGTACTTTCGCTACACTCGAGTCATACATCGGTTGAGTCGAGTCGCGCGAGGAACCTTCATGGCGTCAGGCATGGCAACTTTCCCCCGTACACGGGAAGCAGGCTTCATACGCCAGGACCGGGTCCGCCGAGGTGGGCCGCTGCTGGGCCTGC
The DNA here is from genome assembly GCF_054602495.1 of Halomonas sp. WWR20. Classification (NCBI taxonomy): domain Bacteria; kingdom Pseudomonadati; phylum Pseudomonadota; class Gammaproteobacteria; order Oceanospirillales; family Halomonadaceae; genus Halomonas; species Halomonas sp. WWR20. The sequence continues at coordinate 548,702 of NZ_JBTRHR010000002.1, read as the reverse complement.
TACTCATGGTATTGCTCTTGAGCGGGTGCGCCGGGCCGGAGCTGCGCACCCGCGACGATGCGCCAATCACGGCCCAGGATCTGTCGATCGAGCGTGCGCTGATTCTCGCCAATGCCCGACAGATGCTGGGCACGCCCTATCGCTATGGCGGCCATACCTCCGAGGGGGTGGACTGTTCCGGCCTGGTGCAGATGGTCTATCAGGCAGCGGGCATCACCACGCCGCGCACCGCGCGCGCCCAGTTCGAACGGCTCCCTCGGCGTGACGAAGCGCGTCCCGGCGATCTGCTGTTCTTCGGCTCGCGGGCCAAGGCCACTCACGTCGGTATCTACCTGGGCGATAACCGGATGATCCATGCGCCGGGCAGCGGACGCCACGTTACTACCTCGTCTCTCGATATCCGCTACTGGCAGAAGCACTACCTCGGCGCCGCGGGCCCCGCGCCCTGAGCGAATGATCGGCGCCCCCTTCTTGATATTACCCTTGGCCGGGCCAGCATGTCTGGCCATGGCGTTCCTATAACATCACGCTATCAAAAAGATAAATTTGATTGTTTTTGAAAACAAACAACCACGCCGTAAGATATCTTACTGATATTGTTGGGAGAGCCCCGTGATCAAGACCTTGACCTTTGCCTGCGTACATTTCTCCGTGGCCTTCACCGTCACCTATCTCATGACCGGCAGTTGGGTGCTGGGCGGCCTGATCGCCATGGTCGAGCCCGCTGTCAACACCGTGGCCTATTTCTTCCACGAGAAAGCCTGGGAGCGCTTCGGCAAGCGCCACCCGCCGGCCATCGACACTGCCCGGGTCGCGCCTGGGCGTTCGACTTTCACTCGCGCCTGTCATGGCTGAGAACCTTGCATTCCCACGTCTTGTATACAGCTGATATCACGGCCTGCCAACACTCCTGCGCCCGAGCCCAAACGGTCGGGTTCGTCCTGAGACACGATTCGCGCTAGGCTGATGGCTATCTTTCGGCCCGGAGCGCGCCCATGGCTCACGACAACGTCCCCGACACGACGTCCTACCAGAGCGATTACTCCGAGACGCGACTCGGCCAGAAGCTGGCTCGCTTCGGTCGGCGCGGCGGGCGTCAACTCGCCCTCAAGATACTGCAGCTCTATTACGTGCTGCAGCGCCCCGACGTACCGCTATGGGCCAAGACCACCATCATCGGCGCGCTGGGCTATTTCATTTCGCCTCTCGACGCGATTCCCGACCTGCTTCCCGGCGTCGGCTACGCCGATGATGCCAGTGCGATAGGCGCGGCACTGGTCACGGTAGCGATGTACATCGACGATGACGTCTGCGAACGTGCCGAGCACGCCCTGTCGCGTTGGTGGAAACAGTCCTGAGCGGCGTTTGGGCGATTGCCTGGTGACGGCTTGCATAGTGGCGTTACCCAACGCATTAGTCGTAAGCGTTCTTGTCTGTACACAAAAGTTGTGTACGGTTTTACGGATTGCTTGGACAAGAACAATGGCCTCCTGGAGACCCCATTCCCGTGAAACACGACCCCGTCACTCCCACTGATTCCGTACCGCCCGACACTGCCGACGATCGCGCGCGGCTGCGCGACGTCAACTACCTGCCGCCGCTGCGCAAGGCCATCCCGCTGGGGATACAGCACGTGCTGGCGATGTTCGTCAGCAATGCGGCAGTACCGCTGATCATCGCCGGCGCAGTGGGGCTTTCCGGGTCCGATACGACGTTTCTGGTGCAGATGGCCATGTTTGTCGCCGGCGTCGCCACCCTGGTGCAGACGTTGGGCGTCGGCCCGGTGGGCGCACGGCTACCCATTGTCATGGGTACCAGCTTCGGTTTCGTGCCGGTGATGATTCCGGTAGCCGCCAGCCAGGGGATCGATGCGGTGCTTGGCGCCTCGCTGATCGGCGGGCTGGCCATGGCTGCCGTCGGGCTGTTCTACAAGCGCCTGAGCTTCTTCTTTCCGCCAGTGGTGGCGGGCACCTTCGTACTGATGATCGGCCTGCTGCTGCTGCCGGTGGGTTTCGCCTACGTCGGCGGCGGTTACGGCGCCGAGGACTTCGGCGCCCCGCAGCATCTGCTGCTGGCGTTGCTGGTGTTCGTGGTTACCGTAAGTTTTCACCAGTTCGCACGCGGCTTTCTCTCCGAAGCCGCAGTGCTGATCGGCATCCTGGTCGGCTGCGTGGTGGCCGCTCCCCTAGGCATGCTGGACCTATCCAAGGTTGCCGCCGCCAGCTGGTTTCAGTTCCCCATGCCGCTGGCGCTGGGACTCTCCTTCGACCCGGCGGCGATTCTCGCCATCACGCTGATGGCGCTGGTCACCTGCGCCGAATCCATCGGCGATATCTCGGGTACCGCGATCGGCGGCACCGAGCGCGAAGCCACTCCGCGCGAGCTCTCCGGCGGCGTCATGGCCGATGGGCTGTCCAGTAGCCTGGCGGCGCTGTTCAGTGCCTTTCCACAGATCAGCTTCAGCCAGAACGTTGGCCTGGTCGCACTGACCGGTGTGGCCAGCCGTTTCGTCGTCGCCATCGGTGGCGGGTTTCTGGTCTGCGCCGGGCTGGTGCCCAAGTTGGGGGCGCTGGTGTCCTCGATCCCCGCCGCGGTACTCGGCGGAGCGGTAGTGATCATGTTCGGCATGATCGCCAGTGCCGGGGTAAAAATGCTTGCTCGTGCCGAATTCAACAAGCGCAACATGCTGATTGTCGGCGTGTCGCTGGCCGTGGCCATCGGCGTACCCGCCCAACAGGAGCTGTATGCCGGCGCCCCCGAGCAGGTCGGTGTGCTGCTGGAGTCGGGGCTGATTCCCGGCGCGCTGGTGTCGATCATTCTCAACCTCATCCTGCCGCGCGACTGGGACGGTGAGTCCCCGCACTGAGCCGCGGTCCGACAGGCGACCGCTGCCCGTAGTTAACGCTTGTGATGATTAGCAAAGACTGGAATTAAGATTGCATCGATTGCCGGGTGAATGCTAAAGCTAGGAAAAGAGCACAACGAGTGATGAATCACTTCGCCGGAAGCGGAGTATCACACACGGTGAAGTGACTGTGCGTGACAAGACCAAAACAAAAGCAAGGATGATGGCGATGACATCAACCGCTGAAAGACCCGGCACATGAATCCTCTTCTCGATCGACTGCGCACGCTTGCCAGACGCAATAAAAGCCGCCCCACGACGCCGGTGGTCATCTGTGGGTTGAGTTACGAGCATTACCGCATCCAAGCGCTGATCGCCCAGTCGAGGCGCTATGAAGTGCGGGCCCTGATCAACGATTACCCCTGGAACCACGCGACCCTCGTCAAGGGCGTGCGTGTCTACTATCCGAGCGAGACGCCCTCGCTGGTTCGGCGCCATGGCATCGCCGCCCTGCTCTACTGTCAGGACAGCGACCTGAATCTCTTCGATACGACCACGGCCACGGCGCTGGCCGAATTGCAGACGCCCTTCATCAAACTGGCACCCGAGATAAAAGGCAACATCGAGACGCTGCTGGATCGCCAGCTGCGATGATTGCGCGCTCAGCTGGGCTTGGCCACCATCAGATAGAAGATCACGATGAAGGCGGCGAATGCCGGCCAGCCCAGCACGAACCAGATGCGCATGTAACGCTCCACCAAAGGCGGCACCGGCTGGTTATCGCGCAGGGCGTCGTGGCATAAATCGCGCACGCGAATCTGCAGCCATACCACCGGCAACCAGCAGGCCCCGGCAAACACGTAGAGCCCCAGACTCCATAACAGCCAGGTCTGGGTCAGCGGCCAGCCAACGAGATGTACCAGCGCCAGGCCGCTGAGTGGCTGGAACACTGCCGTGGTGGCGATGAACAGCCAGTCTGCCGTGACCAGGTAGCGGAAGGTCGCCGCCATCACCTGCAGATTCCCGCTCCGCCAGGCGCGTAGCGTGTAATATGCCGAGCCCAACCCGGTGCCGAACAGTAGGGTCGACGAGAGAATGTGCAGGGTCTTCATGAGCAGATATAGGTTCATTGGCTCGTCTCCCGGTGTCTCGGTTCGGTCAAAAAAAGCCATAGGCTGATGGCCAGCAGCGCTGCGTTCTTGCCCACTGCGGCAAAGGGGTCGAACCAGTAGTGCGGGAGCAGCAGCGTGATGATCAGCATATACCCCAGCATCAAGACCATCTGCGCCAGCAGTGCCCAGCGTCGAAAGCGTGGCCACAGCAGGCCGATACCCAACATTGCATCGAGCAGCGCCCCGGAGACGACCGCCAGGCTTGCCGGCGTGCCGTTCACGCCTGCCTCGGCCATGATGCGCAGCCCCCAGGCGTACCCCGGCCCCAGGCACACCAGCGCAGTGCCCAGCCAGATGATGGCCAGTACCGCGAGGAAGACCGGGCGCAATGCCGCCGCGACGCTTTCGGCGACGCTCGGCCAGTCGTTCAGCCGTGCGCCAAGCGGCGCGGCATGAAAACCGCAGGCCTGGGCAAGCGGCTCTGTCGAGGCGGTATTGTCACGCCGCGCCAGCGTCACGGTCTGCGTATTCAGCGCTCGCCAGCCCAGCCGATCGCCGATCCGCGCCCCGAGTGCCGCCAGCGGCCGGGGCACCTGCACGTAACGCGCCGGCCGCCAGCCCTGCGCGGCGCGCAGACGGTCGGTCAGTTGCGGTAGGCTCATGGCCTCAGGCCCCACCAGCGGCAACGCACGGGACGCATCCGGCCACTGGCGCAGCAGCGCCAGTACCGCGGCGACGAGATCGTCGATATGCACCGGCTGCGCCCGTGCCTGGGTATCCAGTAAGGGAATCAGTGGCCAGGGTGATAGCTGCGTCAGCCAGGCGCTGCTGGCCCCACCCCGGCCGAGGACCAGCGAAGGACGCAGCACCACGGCGGGGATGCCCAGGGCAAGCAGGTGCTCGTCGGCGGCGGCCTTGCTGGCGAGAAAGGGGATGTCGGGCTGCTCGCCGGCCCCCAGTGCCGAGAACTGCACGACCCGAGCGCCATGACGGGCGACGAGATCGAACAGCGCCCGGCTGCCCCGGTCCTGCACGGCACTCAGCGTGGCGGCATTGCTGCTCAATAGGCCGGCTGCGTTGATCACCACATCGATATCCGTGGGCCAGGCGAAGGTCTGCGATTCTTCGTCCAGGCGGGCGAGATCCAGCGCCCGCCACTCCACGCCCGGCAACTGGGGGCCGCGACCGCGACGCGACGTGGCGACGATACGATGCCCGTCCGCCTGCAGCGCCGCGAGCAGATGCCGGCCGATGAAGCCGGTCCCGCCGACGAGCAGTACCGTCATGGTCGAGGGCAGTGACGCTTGGCGCAAACGGGACCTGCCAAGCATCCCAATGCTTGGCATTGCGCATCTATTGTCCCCGGCAAGTTCAGCGCGTGAACATTGCTCAGCGAGCGGGGCAATATACGTGAAGAGAGTGAGTGATCCATAGCCTTCCCTGCAGAAAAACGGCATCTCGGATGCCCGGCCCATCCCGGCCGGCAACTGGCTTCAGATTGGCTGAAGCGGCGCGGGTTAGCCAACCGAAGCGCGATCTTCGCACGGCAAACCAGATCCCCTTACCATTACAAAATACTTTTTCCTTACCGAGAAAAGCCCCCAACAACCCTTTCCGGCCAGCTTAAAAGCCATTCGACTTTGGTATTATACTTAGGCTATGCCAATTCGCCTGAGCCGCCATTCGGATACCCGTTCATGTCCTCCACCGGTGCCAACCGTATGCCGCGCATGACTACCGCCATTTTGCCCTTGCCGCTGCGACGGTTATGGACGTTGGACAAGTTCGCCTACAGCCTGCGCGTGTTCATCGCCCTCTCCGGCGCCATGCTGTGGAGCTGGCAACAGGACGACATCGGCGTACTGATTCCGCTGTTCCTGGGGGTCATCGCCAGCGCTCTGGCGGAAACCGACGACAGCTGGCAGGGCCGGACGCAGGCGCTGATGGTCACGCTGTTGTGTTTCAGTGTCGCATCGCTGTCGGTTGAGCTGCTGTTCGACAGGCCCTGGCTGTTCGCCGCCGGGCTGGGTATGTCCACCTTCGTAATGATCATGCTCGGGGCGGTCGGACAACGCTACGCCACCATCGCCTTCGCCACGCTGATTCTGGCGATCTATACCATGATCGGCATCGAACAACGCCACGGCACGCCACCCGGCAACCTCTGGCATGGCCCGGCGCTACTGGTGGCGGGCGCGGCCTGGTACGGCGTGCTGTCGATTCTCTGGCATGCGCTGTTTACCCATCAGCCGGTCAAGCAGAGCCTGGCCACGCTGCTCGGTGAACTCGGCGATTATCTGATCATCAAGTCGACGCTGTTCGAGCCGGTCCGCGAGGTCGACTTCGAGGAGCGTCGTATGGCGTTGGCGCGCCAGAACGGACGCGTCGTCAATGCGCTGAACCAGACCAAGGAGATGATATTCAGTCGCCTCGAAGGACAGCGCAGCAGCGCCAAGCTCGACCGCTACCTGCGGCTGTATTTCATCGCCCAGGATATTCACGAGCGTGCCAGCTCGACGCACTACCCCTATGCGGCCCTGGCCGAAACCTTTTTTCACAGCGACGTACTGTTTCGCTGCCACCACCTGCTCAGACAGCAGGGTAAGGCGTGCCGGGCGCTGGGCCGTGCCCTGCTGCTGCGCCGGCCCTTCGACCACCACGCCAGCGAACGAGCCCTGGACGATCTACGCGCTTCATTGAAATATCTGCGTGCCCAAGCCGATGACACGCCGTCCTCCACGCGCTGGCGCCTGCTGCGTTCGCTCAATGCGCTATTGATCAACCTCACCGAACTGGAACGCCAACTGGCCCGCGCCGATAATCCGGAGGTCATTCCCAGCGACGGCGACCGCAGTCTGTTCGACCGCTCACCGCACGGCGTCAAGGACATCTGGCAGCGTATCCGTCGCCATCTGGAGCCGCGTTCGCCGATTTTTCGTCATGCCCTGCGCCTCTCGCTAGCGCTGATGATCGGCTACGGCGTGCTCAAGCTGATCCATCCCACCCAGGGCTACTGGATACTGCTGACCACGTTGTTCGTGTGCCGCCCCAACTTCGGTGCCACCCACCGCTTCCTGCGCCAGCGCATCATCGGCACGGTGGCGGGCCTGGTCGCCGGCTGGGCGCTGATCACGCTGTTTCCTTATCCCGAGATACAATCCTCGTTCGCAGTGCTTGCCGGGGTCGTGTTCTTCGCCACCCGCACTAGCCACTACACGCTGGCGACCGCGGCGATCACGCTACTGGTGCTGTGCTGTTTCCATCAGGTCGGCGACGGCTTCGGGCTGATTCTGCCGCGCCTGCTCGACACGCTGCTCGGCGCCCTGATCGCCGGGCTCGCGGTGATGCTGATCCTGCCCGACTGGCAGGGACGCCGGCTCAACCGCGAGGCCGCCGCCGCGGTAGCCGCCAGCCGCCGCTATCTGCAGGAAATCATGCATCAGTACAAGCGCGGCAAGCGCGACGATCTGGCCTACCGGTTGGCGCGACGCAACGCGCATAACGCCGATGCCGCGTTATCGACGAAGCTTTCCAACATACTGCTCGAGCCCGGCCACTATCGGCGCAACGCCGACGATGGCGCGCGCTTTCTGGTGGCCGAGCATACCCTGCTGGGATACCTCTCGACGCTGGGCGCACATCGCCACAACGCCGAAAGCAGCATTCACGATGCCCTGCTGGAAGACGCCTTCACGCGCATCATGGAGTATCTCGAGGCGATTGCCCGCTCACTCGAACTTCGCCAGCCCCTGAGCGACTTTGACTCTCCTCCTGAGGCGCTGGCCGAACGGCTGGAGCAACTACCCGACGACGTGGATGATACCCAGCGCCTAGTGCAGACCCAATTGGCGATGATCTGTCGTCAGATGGGCCCGCTGAGCGATGCGGCGACGCGGCTTTTGCGCGACGCCGCGAGCCCGAAGGCCAGGAGGATGACCTAGAGGGCGCGTGACTCACTTCGCGCTTCTGCGCGACAGTCATGTCTCGATGACCCCGCCGAAGCGATGGATCGGCGTGATGCGATGGGTATGTTGAAAGCCTCTGGTCGTGGCAAGGCCATTCCTGCCGGCTGTCGGGCTTGTTGACTATATGATGGCATCTTCGGACACGAGCGCACTGACCCCAAGAACATCAACCGCCATGTCTACAACGCCGTCCCCGTTGACATCCGCCTGGAGCGTTGTCCCCGAAGTGCGAATCTCCCCACCGTTCCCGCTAAAGCCACTCTTGCCGAGCCAGACGAAGTTCTGGTTGCCGTCGAGACGAGCATCGGCGTCGATGGCGGAGAGGTCGATTTTGTCGCCCTCGAGGCGGTTGAAATCCAGAATCGTATCGCGCTTGAGCGGGGTGGAATCGGAAGTGAAAAGATAGGCAAAAGTGTCGGTGCCGACGCCGCCGGTGAGCATATCGGCACCGCGTCCGCCGACCAGGCGATCCTGTCCGCCAGCGCCGCTGATGTAATCATCCCCCCGCAGGCCATTGAGCGTGTCGTCACCTGCCGTTCCGGTCAGGGTGTCTCCCGCCTCGCCCGTAATGGGGTTGCCATGGGTATCTACCGGCAACTGGGTTTGCGAGGGGTCGACCTTTGCCGGCTCGGCCTGGCCCTGCACCACCGTCTCGCTGGGAAGCGCCTGGTCGGTATCGTAGACCCGGTAGGTAAAGCGCCACGTATCTCCCGGCTGCAGAACGCTAGGCGTATCGTCAGTCACCGTGTAGCGGTTGCCGTCACGCATTACCACGCCGTTCCAGAGGGTATCGATATCTACCGGAAGCTCGAAGCTGACGGTGGGGTCGGCGATAGCCGTCCCCGAAGTATTCTCGACGAGCACTTCGGTGGTATAGCCGCTCGCCCAGACATTGATCATGTTGCTGGTCACGGTGGTCGGTTCGCTCTCGGGCGGTCCCGGCTCGCCGATAACCGTCGTATCGCTGGGGAGCGCCTGATGGGTATCGTAGACCCGATACGAGAAGCGCCAGACATCACCGGGTTGGAGCACGTTGGCATTGTCGTCGGATACGGTATAGCGATCACCGTCGCGCTCCATGACCCCGTTCCAGAGCGTGTCGATCTCTCCCGGCAGGCCGAAACTCACTGTAGGATTGGTGATCGCCAGGTTCGAGGTGTTCTCGACAAGCACTTCGGCGGTATAGCCGCTCGACCATGTATTGACGATATTGCTGGTGACCGAGGTCTGCGCGTCGACGACGGGCTCGTCGCCACTCCCGGCATACAGTTGGGAGGGGTCGACCGCGAGGTCGGTGTCGTTCAGCTTCAGCGCTTCGGGCAGGTGGCTCTCCGGAGCATAGGCCTTGAAGGAGAAACGCATCGTCGCGTCAGGCGCCAGCGTATCGTTGCCCTCGTAGGCGACCGTATAAGTATCTCCATCCTGCGAGAGCAGGCTTGCCCCATAGAATTGCGTAACGTCCACGGGAAGGTCAAAGCGTATCTGCGGATTGTCGATCGAGGTATCGGATGTATTGGTTACCTCGACAGCCATCACGTAGCCCGTTGACCAACGGCTCACGCTCTCGAGCCTGACCAATGCGGAAAGATCCTCCTGGGCATCCCCTTCGGGGGCTTCGTCCGCTGTATCGGGACGCCTGTCCTCGCTTTCGAGGTCTGGAAAGACCTCAATGTCATTGGCCAATATTTCTTCGGGAGTGGGAGTCTGCGGCGTCGGCCCCTGCGTGACGGTGCGCGAGTCGACATTGAGCCGGGTCCCGTCGGCAAACACCGCCCGCTCGATGTCGATCAGTATGTCGTCGTCGCCGCTGCCATCGAGGAAGACGCTGCCATCCTGCATGGCACTGATATCATAGTCGGCATACTCCTGAGCGAGAATGGCGGTATCGGTGCCGCGTCCTCCTTCCAGGATATCGTTGCCCATCCCCCCACGGAGCGTGTCGTCAGCATTGCTCCCGATCAGCGTATCGTGGCCCAGCGCACCGTCGAGATAGGCCCCGTCATCACTCGACTCCACCACGTCGTTACGGCGAGAGCCGATCGCGTAGTCGAAGGTGACCTCATTGGCGGCAGGATCGGTCGGAGCGCCAAAGCTTTCGCCGCCCTGATTGATCCATAGCGTCGGCGACATCCTATCGGTGGCGGGGTCGCGTATCGACCGGTCGACCTGCACGATGTTGTCATGGTCCCGTCCGCCGTGGAAGTTGATGTCACGGTCGGTAAAGGCCACGTGCACCTCGTTATTGACGGAAGACCGCCAGGAAGCAAACAGCGCACTATGGCGCATGCCGGAGTCTTCCAGCTGGATGAACTCCCCACCGTAGCTTTCGTAAAGTTCGTAGGCGTAACCGTTACCTCCGCTGCCCTTGTTGAAGCTCCCATGGGCTTCCAGATGGTCGGCCTTCGCATCCAGGGAACGGGCGAATTCGAACGCGACAGAAGGCCCGTTGATTACCTGAATATCGGACATACGGCTATCCACCGTGCCGTCGAACTCCAGGGCATGGTAGTCAAGCAGGCGTGGCAGCGTGTTGCTGAACACAGCATTGTCCGGCGTACCGAGCTCGTACTGCACCGTGAAGCCCTGCAATGTCACGTTCTCCAGCGTGTCGACACGCTGAATCCTGGCCTCCCCGCCTTCGAAGTCGAAGTGAACGCCACGATCGAGAGTGACCGCACTGCCATCCACGGCCTCGACCTTGGCCATGCTGGTACGCAACGGAGACGTGGCACTTCCCTTCCATGAGTCGTTGCCTATCGCGGCGAAGTACTCGGCATCGTTGTCCTGCCAGATGCGCACCGTATCGCCCACGTCGAGACGATGCCCACTTTCCAGGGTCAGGGTCGTGTCATGCTCGTCCGCATTGTCGCGCAGGCGCCCCGCAGCAGCCGTCCCGGCACCTACGACGTAAATTCCGTGGTCGGGATTCCTGTCGAGTGCCTCGTTGGTGAAAGTGATGGTCGTTGCATCGGAACCGGCCCCCACCAGGGAAACATCGGAACGCGTGATGGTAAGGGAATCGTTGAAGACGAAGTCTCCGGCTGCCAACTGCACCGTGGCATCTTCGGGTGCCTCGTTGATTAGCGTCTGCAGTTCGGCTGCGGTGATATCAGGCCCCACCACAGCGACATTGTCGACGAAGGCGTCTTGCCCGGAGCCATCGCCGGGCAAGGCCACCTCGGGATTCTCGACGATGGCCGGCTGCTCGTTGACTGTAAAGCGGGTAGGGAGTTGGGCGTTGTCGCTGGCTACCTGAACCTTGAAGCGGGCAGTCTCGCCCGGCGCGATATCGTTGGCGTCATCATCGTCCATGATGACATATCCCTCGCCCTCATGAGCCGTGACCTGCCCGTTCCATACCTGAGTGATGTCTCCAGGCAGATCGAAGCCCACCTGGTAATCCCGGATCGCCTGAGTTCCGGTATTCGTGACCAGAACTTCGAAAACGAATCCTCCATTCCACTGGCTGGTAACCGTGTAGTCGACACGCGCCCCCATGCGGACCTCCTTGCCAAAACGGGAATTAACGACAACTCGCCTTACGGTTGTTGCAGGAACCTAATAAAGGAGTGGCTGGATTACGCTGCCAAATGTGCAGTCAGCGAACCAGAAGTTCACTGGATCGGCGGTGGCTCCCCAAGGCGACGCGGCACGGGCCATCGCTCTCATCACATTTATGCAACACCCACTATCTAATTCTTTTTAACTACTTCTGTAATTAAAACTAATGATCGGAAATAACCTAGCGGCAGCTACCGAAGAAGATCAAGCGATACGGAACATTCAAATTGCCATCGGCATCGGCATCGGCATCGGCATCGGCATCGGCATCGGCATCGGCATCGGCATCGGCATCGGCATCGGCATCGGCATCGGCATCGGCATCGGCATCGACCTATGAAACCATTTCAGCGACCTGCAAAAGAATCCCGGAAAGCGCACCAACCGGCGCGACGCCGCGAATCCGAAGGCACCGCTTCCGATGAGATGGCCGGAATGGCAGCGGGACATGGCAAGCGAGGCAGGAAGCGGGAGGAGGATAAATTTAGCAGGGGTAAAGCTTTTAATTATGTTCTGACCGAGACGGCCCAGAACACCGAGCTGCATGCCCAGACTCGTATCTCACCAATACCTGGCCTGATACGACATCGGCCAGGGCAAGCCCTGGCCGATGCGTCATGCTGCCTTGCGGCCTAGAACGCCTCCCACTCTTCGGCGGCCTGGCTTGCGGAGCGGCGCCTGACGGCGACCGGCGAGGCGGATGTCCGGTTTGGGGTAGCGCCCGATTGGGCTGGGGCAGGCCGTGACGCCAACGCACGAGACGCAGGAGCATCGTCGCCGAGCACGAAGGTGTCGATCAGCGCCCGGAGATGCTCGGCGTGGCGGCGCATCTCGGTCGCGGCGGACGAGGATTGCTGCACCATCGCCGAGTTCTGCTGGGTCATGGTGTCCATCTCCGCCACGGCGGTATTGACTTGGCCGATGCCGCTGCTCTGCTCGCGGGCCGCGGCGCTGATCTCGCCGATCACGTCGGTGACCCGGGCCACACTGGTCACGATCTCCTGCATGGTCTGTCCGGCGCTACGCACCAGTTCGGTCCCGGAACGGGTATACGATACCGAGGTGTCGATCAGCGTGCGGATCTCGCGGGAGGCCTCGCCGGAACGGCTGGCCAGGGTACGGACTTCCTGCGCGACCACCGCAAAGCCGCGGCCGTGTTCGCCGGCCCGCGCTGCTTCCACCGAGGCATTGAGCGCCAGGATGTTGGTCTGGAAGGCGATGGAGTCGATCATGGTGATGATGTCGCTGATCCTGCTTGCCGAGGCGTCGATGTCGCTCATGGTACGCTCGACCTGCTGCATCGCCGTCTCGCCCTGGCGGGCCACCTCGGCGGTGACCTGTACCAGTTGGTTGGCCTGCTGGGCCGAGTCGGCGCTGTGGTTGACCGTCGAGGTGATTTCCTCCATGGAAGCCGAGGTCTCCTGCAGGTTGGCCGCGGCCTGATCGGTGCGCGTGGCCAGCTCTTCGCTGCCCTGGGCGATTTCTCCTGCCGCCTGATGCACACTTGCCGTGCTGGTGCGTACCTGGCGTAAAGTATCCTGCATACGCGCCACGAAGGCGTTGAACTGGGTGGCCAGCTCACCGATCTCGTCGTGGCTCGTCACCTCCAGGCGCCGGGTCAGGTCGCCCTTGCCCCGGGCGATGTCCTGCATGGCACTCGCCGTGCGCCGGACCGGCTGGACGGTACGGCGCACCAGCCACACGGCGATTGCGGCCACGCCGGCAAAGATCAGGGCGCCGGCCAGCGCTGCCATCAGCAGGAAGTGGTGCAGAGCACGCGTGCCTCTGGCCTGGAGCGCCGCCATCGCCTCGTCGACCTCGGTGGCGTAGACCCCCGCGCCCAGCAACCAGCCCCATTTTTCGACAACGGCCAAGTACGAGTATTTCGGCACGATCTCCTTCGTCGCCGGATGCGTCCAGTCGTACTGGTAGAAACCGCCCCCTTCTTTGGCAATCTTGATCATATCGCGCAACAGATAGTTGCCCTTGGCATCCTGGGTATCCAGCGCGTTGCTGCCCTCGCTCTCCGGCTTGACTGGCTGCACTATCCTTGTGCCTGAAAGGTCGTAAACGAATATGTAGTTTTCATTGTCGAAGCGAATGCTCCTGAGGGCATCCCGGGCGCGTGACTGGGCTTCAGTATCGTTGGGCCCGGCATTGGCCACGATGGGCGCGATGGCGGTCATGGCCGTCTCGACGACATCCTGCACTGCCCTTTTGCGAGCCTCGATCAGCATGGCGCGCTGTTCGATCAGATCAGACTCGGTGTCTTGCGTGCGGTCGTAAGCGGCGAAGCACACCAGCGCCACGATGACCAACAGCAGCGGAATCAATACCAGCATCAATATCTTCGATTGCAGGCTGAACGTTGGCAGGCGGCCGAGCCTGGAGACAGTCGACATCGTGAGTACTCCGGGGTAGTCTCGAAAAATGGAACTTCATTTCATTATCGACCTCACCCCAAAAACATTTAGTTACAAAACTTAAAAAGCCAGGATTTCCTGCCGGAACACGCCTTTTCTTGCCATTCTCCTGTCGCACCACGCTTCTGCGCGTTTTTTAACCAGACGAGACTCATGGCCCGCCCACTTCATGACGGTCTGCGGCTTCACGCCCAGTGCAGTGTCCAACGGCTCGACATCGAGGCGCTCATGCCGGGTGAGCTGTTCGAGAACGTAGCGCTGCCGGGGCTCAGCGCCTTGTCGCTTGAGTCCGTGGCGTGGGCCTCCATTCAGCCGGCCCGCTGCTGGCTCGCCCAGAGCGGCGCGCTGGTGTCGAACAGCCCGGGGTCATCACTGATCACCGCATCCACGCCCCAGGCCCAGCGTGGCGCGAAGCTCTCGGCCCTGTTCACGGTATAGCACAACAGGCGATGCTCGCTGGCCGCCACTTCGGCCGCCGCACGCCGGGTCATGGCGCGCCAGTTGACGTGCATGCCGAAGGCGGCGATGGCCTCGGCCATCCTGCGCCAGTGGCGCGGGAGCGTGCCGCAGAGCAGCCCCAGGGCGACATCGGCATCGGCATCGCGCGCCAGCTCGAGCGCCTCGTACGAGAACGAGGACAGCAACAGCCGCTCCGGCGGCAGCGCGGCCACCGCCATCGCCACCGTCGTATCGACCAGTGCCGCGGCGGCGCGCCCCGGGCTCAGCTTGAGTTCGAGATTCAGTCCCATGTCCAGCTCGGCCAGCAGCGTCAGGGCCTCATCGAGGGTGGCGATACGCTCACCGGCGAAGCGGGGGTGAAACCAGCGGCCGACATCGAGCCGGCGTGCCGTGTCCAGCCTCAGATCGCGCAGCCGGCCCGCACCATTCGAACAGCGCCCCACATCGGCATCGTGCCAGAGAACCGGCGTACCATCGCCGAGCAGCTGAACATCGAGCTCGACCCAACGACAGCCCGCGGCATGGGCGGCGCGGATGGCCGCCAGGGTATTCTCCGGGGCATGTGCGGAATGCCCACGATGGGCAATGACTCGAGGCAGTTGGGGAATGCGGCGACGCTTCGGTGCAGTCATGGGGATTCCTTGTGTGCCGGCGCGGCAGGCCGGTATTCAGTGGCAGGTTTGAGCCGCGAAGGCGGCGGCCGTTTCGGGCGGGGCGCTATTCAAGCGCCGGCTGTCGGCCCCAAACAGATGGGCGCGCTGCGGCGGTAGCACCAGGCGCAGCGACTCGCCTTCGCGTACCGCCCGCTCACCGTCCAGGCGCACCACCAGCGGCGCGGCCTGTCCCGTCAGGCGCGTGTAGGCCAGGGTGTCGGCGCCCAGCGGCTCGACCAGCTCGACCTGAACCTCGAGGCCGGCCGCGCCCTGCGGCATGGGCTCATCGGGCGCCAGTACCAGCAGATGCTCGGGGCGAATGCCCAGAGTCGGGTACCTCCTCGACACCGGCCTCGGCCAGCACGTCACGGTTGTAATACATCACCGGTGTCGACGAATTGAACGGCATCGACAGCATCTGCCCGTTGGGGTCGGTGTAGTGGCCCGAGACGGCGGGCAGGTAGGCGTCCGGATCGAAATCCGCCGAATAGTCGGCCATTAGTTCATGCACCGGCACGATAGTGCCCTGGGCGTTCATCATGATGGCGGTACCGACCTCGTAGATCTGCACGATCTGCGGCCTTGCCGGCACGGAAAGCGGCGATGGCGGAGGTCATCGTCTCGGTATAGTTGCCCTTGAATACCGGCTTGACGACGTACTCGTCCTGGCTGGCGTTGAAGTCGGCGGCGATCTCCTCGACCTTCTGCCCGAGTTCGGCACCCATGGCGTGCCATCACTCGATCTGGGTGGCGGCCCGGGCCGACGACGCGCCCAACAGCGCGGCAGTGGCGAGACCCAGCATCCATTGCGTACGACGGGCGCCGGGGGTGACGGACGAAAGCGATGAGCGTTGCATGCGGACTCCTAGAGAATACGGGACATATGGATGGGCCCGGCTAAGCTTTGGCGCTGACGCCGCCCCCAGTAGCTGGTCGCCATACCGGTAAAACCGCTTGCTCGAACGAGCATTGCCGGAGCCTAGTCATGCCCGTCGAAACGTGCAGACAACTCTAGGCACCGTATCTTTCAATCCAGTGACAGTCGTGAGCATTGAGCGGAATGGCAATAGTCGGCGATGGCGCTCGAGCCCAGACCAGGAGGCGCGGCTGATGTCGGGTACGTTTATCGTCAAGGGGCTTTTGCCGCAGGCTGCACGCGGCCAATGATGCGGGGGAAGAATAGGAGAGGCTGGATTCGTAGAGACGAACCCCATGAACAATGACCTGCCGCGATGATCACAAGCGATCTTCGAGGAACCTAGCGCTGTTCGTCATCGCTATTGCCGTAGCACGCCTCAACAGGCAGGTTCGCGGGCATCCCCCACCTCGTTAACGCCGCCAGCGGTATGGGCAGAGTGGGCTTGCGCTTGGCAAGAATGCCGGAAAACCAGACGCCGCTAGTCGTTGTTGAACTGGGGGCTCGCCGAGCCTGGTCCCACCAGCCCTTGGGGATTCTCCTCGACATGAATCGCGCATGTAGACTGCTCGAGATCGGAGTCGGTAATCGCCGTCACCTTGACCGGAAATCGCAGGCCCCTCTTCTCAAGCGCCGGCAGCTCTTCTGCGCTAAGTTCCTGGCCAACCGTAGGCGGGTTCTCGAGCGCAATGCTCATCGGCTCATGATTTCTGGTCTTTTCGCCTGCTTCCACTTTCCAGACCACCAGTTCGAAGGTTGGCATGATGGGCTCCCTGGCTATGGTCTTCTTCACGATTTCACGGTAAGACAGGTCCGGCATGGCCTGCAGCCATGCCCGGTCTGCCTAGAGACAGCAAAGCCACCGCACACTGCCTCGCGGTGACTTTTCGATTCGTGGGGCCTGGCGCCTCAGGTCTGCTTGGCATTGAGTTCGGCGCACGCCTGCTGCGCTTGTTCTTCGCTGGGGAAAACCCCGTACTCCTCGCTGGTGTCGGTGTCGTAGACAACGAACCCCTCGGAGTGGTTGTCTCCCTTGTCGACCCGGGTCGTGAAGTCACCTTCGCTAGCGTTCAGATAGCTGTATGGCATAGATCCTCTCCGGTTACGGCGTGGATTGACTCTGTGAGCGTAGATCACCCCGTGGCCGGCACCAAGCGCAGCCCGCCTTTACTGGCAGTCGGATCGTTGTGCGCATGGGCGTGACGGATCATCGGCTGGCTGTTCATGTGCGGCGCCACCCTGGCTCATCATTGCAAGCTGACTATGCTGTGCTCACGTAAGCGCGTTGACGACGAGCCAAACATTAGCCACAGGAGGGCCCGACGCATGCCACACACTTCTTCGCATGACACGACAGGCAGGACTCCAGAGCAGCGCAAGCAGACGCTTATCAGCGTGGTTCGCGACAGCGTCGGCAGCGGTGAGGCGTTCAGCGAGGATGCCGATATGTCGGGGCTCGACGAGACCGAACGCTGGTATCTGAAGGCCTTCGCCACGCTGTCCAAGACGCGCGCGACCGATCCCCTGCCATATCCCATCCCCTTCGATGACATTCAGTCGTATCTCGAAGCGCTGGAACTCCCCGTCGAAGCGGATGTCTTCATAGACATGATACAAGCGATGGACGGCGCTTGGCTGGAAGAACAGGCCAAGAGGAAAGGTAAGCCGTAATCTTAGCGATTGGCCTCGTCAGGGGCCGTGTTTAGCAAGACCGTAATCGGGATCAGGATGATCCGTTTTGCCCATGAGTCGGTACGCGAGCAACGCATCGGCTCATACGTGGCATTTTTCGGAAAAGGATATCTGGAATGGACGAACACCCGCTGTGGGGCATGCTCGGTGTGCTGTTGATACTTGGTGTCGCCTACGACTGCATAAAAACCACTCTGTCTGCCTCCAGCTCCGGCCCCTTGACCAACCGCCTCACCAAAGGCGTGTGGTCTCTTTTGCTGCGCTTTCATCGACGCCGCCCTCAGCATAAGCTGCTGGGCTCGGCAGGAACCTGGATTACGTTTTCTCTGGTTCTCTGCTGGCTGGTCTTTACCTGGCTGGGCTGGTTTCTGGTCTTCTCCAGTTCGCCACAGGCGGTGGTGAACTCCACCTCGATGGTCACCGCGTCGCTGATGGAGCGTCTCTACTTTATCGGCTATACCATCACGACGCTGGGCTACGGCGACTTCGTGCCCGGCGCTCCCCAATGGCGCCTGCTGGCGACTTTAGCCGCAGGTAACGGTTTCCTGCTTTTCACCCTTTCGGTGACCTATGCCATCCCGATCCTCTCGGCCGCTACCGAGAAGCGCCAGCTGGCGCTCTCGATCAATGTCATGGGGCGCAGCCCGCTTGAGATTATCGAATCGCATGTCGGCAAAGGGGATTTTCAGAGCCTATGCAATCAACTTCAGCAGATTCAGGGCTCCATCGCGGGCAACAGCCAAAAGCATCTGGCCTACCCGATATTGCACTTCTTCCATAGTGTCGAAGAGGACACGGCCCTGGCCCTGGCGCTGGCGCGCCTGGATGAAGCGCTTTCGATCATTCTTTACTCGTGTCCTGAGCTTCCTGCGACATCGCGCTCGCAACTGCTCACCGCGCAACGCGTGATCGATGAGTTTCTGCACACACTGGAGGCCGCCTTTATCTATCCGGCGCGCGAGGCC
Source organism: Halomonas sp. WWR20 (assembly GCF_054602495.1). NCBI lineage: Bacteria > Pseudomonadati > Pseudomonadota > Gammaproteobacteria > Oceanospirillales > Halomonadaceae > Halomonas > Halomonas sp. WWR20. The sequence goes on along the minus strand of NZ_JBTRHR010000002.1, from coordinate 530,111 downwards.
CCGCCGATTCCCGATCTCAAAGCATGCTCCAGCCTGCCCTTCCTGGCGAAATCGCCCGAGGCTATCCGCGCCCATCTGTCTTCGCTTGACCGGCAAAGGCTGCTGCTTACCTACGTCGAGAATGACGGCTGGCAGTGGCGTGAGATGTGGCAGACAGAACCGCTGCCGCCTCCCTCCTAATTCACGTCTTGCACCGCCATCCTGTCGTCCTGCCTCCGGAGCGAGGCAGGGCGTGCCGCCGAATGCCTGTCCGAAGCGCGGTGCCGGTCAAATGCGCAGCGCATTATGGTGAATAGATATTAAAATTTGTTAAATAATGTTAATGATTAATATGCTTATATAAGGCACTCCGTAAAGGCGGGTTTGACCCGCAGCGAGTCGCTAGGAAAATCATCGCCAAACGATTATGCATAGGTGCATGCCATGGACATGAATACTTCAAGGGTATTGCTGGTTACCGATTTCAATCCCCAGACGCACCTGTTCATTGATTACGTGGAACAGCAGTTGGGCTGCAAGGTCCTGACATTGGCGCCGGAGGAAGACATTGACATCTCCGAGCCCATTCCCCAGCTGGTGCTGCTCGATGCGGATCATGTCGATGAAGAGTGCATGCATCGGTGGAATACGCGGGCCAGCGAATTTCCGGACATGGTACTTACCGTGTTCAACCTGCGCGATGACGATCACGCCGCAGAGCTTCTGGTCAGCCTGCACCTGCAGGGAGTCTTCTACCGGCAGGACAGTCTGCTGCTCGTCTGCAAGGGCATTTCCAGACTGCTCGAAGGGGACCTGTGGATGTCACGCAACCTGATGACCCTGCTCATCGGCTTCTATCGGCGCCAACAGCTCAATGCCTATCGCCCAGCCGGCGGTCTGACCCATCGCGAACTCGAAATCGTAGGTCTGTTGGGCTCGGGCGCGCTCAATACCGAAATTGCCGATCAATTGTTTATCAGCGAGCACACCGTAAAATCGCATCTCTACAACATTTTCCGCAAGATCAAGGTCAATAACCGCATCCAGGCCATGAACTGGGCGCGCCAGAATATCGGGGCTCCGCCTACCACGCGCCTGCGCACGAATCAGCGTTAGTACGATTTTCTTTGAGCCTTCCCTCATAGCCATCATGTGCCGTTCGCTGTCATTACCTCTCGGGGGCCATGGCTTGTAAGCGGCACACCCTCGAGCGACCGAATGCTGCCTTTGTAGGCCGTGGCGCTCGCACAATCGTCCACGTTATCTTCTAATCAGCCTGTTCCCTTCAGGAGATAACAATGACCATTCAAATGTCACGCCGTCAGCTACTCGCCATGTCCCTACTCACCGTGCCGGCGATGGCATCTTTGACCTTCAAGGCGCAAGCGCAGCCGCCACGTAATGATATCGCCAGACGTCTGGCCGAACTTGAACGCCATCACGGCGGCCGCCTGGGAGTCGCGATACGCAATGTCGCCAGCGGCAGTCAGGCCGAGCATCGTGGCGACGAGCGGTTCCTGCTGACCAGCACCGCCAAGGTACTCGCGGCAGCGCTCGTCCTTTCCCGTGTCGAGCATGGCGAAGAGCGGCTCGAGCGACGCATCGTCTACTCGCATCAGCAACTCGTGCCCTGGTCACCGGTGACCGAGCATCATGTAGGCGAGCCGGGCATGAGCGTGGCGGCACTTTGCGAAGCGGCGATAACCCAAAGCGATAACACTGCGGGCAATTTGCTCTTCGCCAGCTTCGGCGGTCCCGCCGCCCTGACCGCTTACGCCCGCTTACTGGGTGACGAGGTCACACGCTTCGACCGTAACGAACCGGACCTGAACGAACACGACCATGCCGGCGATCTGCGCGATACCACCACGCCGATGGCGATGCTGGACAATCTCCACCAACTGTTGCTGGGCGGCGCGTTATCCCAGTCGTCGCGCTCGCAGTTGGCCGCCTGGCTGATTGCCAACAAGACAGGCGACCAGCGTCTTCGTGCCGGTTTGCCGGCACATTGGCTCGTCGGCGACAAGACCGGCACCAACGCCAGCGGAACTTCGAACGATATCGGCATTGCCTGGCCCACGGACCGCGGCGCAGTACTCGTGACGGTCTATTGCGATATGCCTTCGGTCTCCATAGACGCACGCAATGAAGTCATTGCCGAAGTCGGGCGAATCGCCGCCGAGCTCTAGACCGCCAGCGCAGCGTAGAAAGCGACCGGCAGATGCCGTTATCCGTGGGATGACGCAGTCCGCTCATCGAGCTGGAAGCGCAACGTATAATTGTCGAGCAGTGCCGGCATGGGCTGGCTTTCGTTCAGCCGGGTGGGCGACTCAAGGCGTACCTCGTGTTGCTCGATCAGCCTGGCCAGAAACGTACTGGTCAGCAGCAGCACCAGGTGCCTTCCCGGGCAGATACCAGGGCCGCCACTGAACGGGATCAGCGGCCAATCCCCGGCATCGCGGGGTTTCAGCCACAGCTCGGGACTGAAACGGTCGGCGTAATCGAGGTGCCGGTCGTCGCGGTGGAAGTAGGGCGTAAAAATCAGGATGGAGGTGTGGGCCGGCATCGCGCCGGCCTCCCAATGCGTCGGCTGGGTACTCTCGCGCAGCATCATCGGCGTGGTCGGCCATAACCGCAGCGACTCGAGTACGCAGGCACGCAGGAAACTGAGCTCGGGCTGAGGCTCCGCCTTGTGCTCGGCGATTTCGGCACGGGCCCGCTCCGCGTGGTCGCGGTGGGCAGCGAGCAGTCCCAGCGTGCGGAAGGTGGTCATGCCGGCCGGGTCGAAGGCGAACAGCCATTGCGGCACCTGGTTCGCCGGCGCCGTCTTGCGGTTGGTGGGGGTGCGTGCCATTTCGGCCGCCAGGCTGCCCGGCTCGGCTCGCTCGAGATGGGCATGCAGCCGGGCGAAGAAACGCTCGTTCAGTGAGCCGCGCTTGGGTCGTGCGAACCCCCAGTTGCCGGCGGCACGCAGATCGGCCAGCAGGTCCGTCAGTTCATGATCGTCACGCGCCGCGTCCCCCAGCACCACCCGGCGCACCACACGAAACCAAGCCTTGATGAACATCTCCCAGTCCAGTGCACCGCCCCGACGTTGCACCGCCTCGAGCAGTGTCTGCGCCTCCTGATCGACCACCGGCAGGAAACGCTCGGCCATGCGGTGAACCGCGTGGCTCATGTCCAGCACCTTTTCGTTGAACTGGCGGCGCTCGGTACGCTCACTGCCCCGCGAAATCAGCGCTACGTCAGGCTCGAAGTGCGCCAGCGCACTGTGCTTGGCGCGCTCGTCGGGGGTAAACGGCTCCGGTGTATCCTCCAGTATGCGATGGACATGCTCAGGATCGAGCACCAGGGCCATCGGCTTATACGGTATACGCAGCAGTAACGGTCCACTGCCATAGGTGGCGTTGAGCCGTTGCAAGCGCCGCACGGCACGCCGGTCCAGCCCCATGCGCTCCGACATTCCCACGACCTTGGGCCGGCGGATGATCGCCCCCTTGGCCAGGGTGGGGACGAGAATGTCGCCGAATATCGTCAGCGTCTCCCAGACGCTTGCCGTCGGCAATCCACTATGAGACGGAGTCTTGGTCATGTCATTCTCTCTCTATCATCCTTGGCACCGGGCCTGGCGCACCGCATCCCTTCGGGCACATCGCCAGGCATCTGCCACCAGTGTACGACGTAAGGGTCACCGATGCCCTTAGCGGCAACGCCCCGCTTCGCAGCATCAGAACGTCGCGCCAGGTCAAGAACGACACGTCATCAGGGTGGTTAGACTTTAGCCGACGAGAAGTAACGCCGAATACAGCGTTGCGCCGATGGCAAAAGGCCAGAAACGGCTCAAACGCTCCTCCGGCAACTCCTCCTTGAGTACATTGAGCACCACCCCACCTGCCAGGAAAGCGAACAGTGTACTGGTGGCCGCCTCATTGACTTCCGCCACAAGCCCCACTCCCCAGCCGATGAGCACCGCCAAGGACAATATCCACCGCCCCTTGCGCAGGTACGCGCCTCGATGATGCTGATAAAGCCCATGGTCGTTCACCAGAAAGTGAAACGCCATTGCCAGGAAGAAGAAGAACAGACCCCGGATGCCATCCTCACGATCGACCAATAAATAGCCAATAAGCGCGTTATAGAGGGTGAAGGAGCCGATATGTAGCCAGAACACTCCGGCTCCCGTCGTGTCCTGACCGCGCTCATCCCTGCGGTGGGATGCTTGCCGATGGCGACTCTGCTTGACCAGACGCTCCAGGCCGTAGAAAACCGCCAAGCCAAGAAGCGCCACGAGATAGGCATGATGCTCGATAAACGCCAAAGTGCCGTGGGCACCTAATGTACGTTGCGCCTCTTCGAGTTCAGGAAAGACATGGATAAAGACATAAGCGACGGAAACCCCGCCCGCGAACGAGAGCCAGCCACTGCGAGGAATATCGTGAATATATCGGAGTTTCCCGGCAAAGGCATGCACCAGAGCCAGGCCCATCACACAAAGTACCTGTAAGAGCATTTTCGACTGACCTAAAAAAACCGCCAACGGCATTTAGCGCCGTTGGCAGCGGTATGGGAACTCCCTTCCCAAGCCTTTGGCTCCATTCCTTGGATCAGGCTCGCAATGAGGTTATGACATTCCAGCCATTAGTGGCTGTTCTTTCCCCCTTTCTTTCCCGCCTCAGAGGCTTTCTGGGGGTCATTGGCAAAGTTGCCGCCGCTGTGCTGCCCGCCTTTCTGGCCGGCTTCGGAGGCTTTCTCGGGATCGTTGGCAAAGTTGCCGCCACTGTGCTGCCCGCCTTTCTGACCGGCTTCGGAGGCTTTCTGCGGATCGTTGGCGAAGTTGCCGCCGCTATTATGCCCCCCCTTCTGACCGGCTTCGGAGGCTTTCTGCGGGTCATTGGCGAAGTTACCGCCACTCTTATGACCCGCTTCAGAAGCTTTCTGGGGGTCGTTAGCGAAGTTGCCGCCGCTATGTTCACCACCCTTCTTGCCTGCTTCTGAAGCGCGTTTGGGATCTTCTGCGAAATTACCTGGACCGCCACGATGTTCAGCCATTGATAGCTCCACTTCGTAGTCGATAAATGTATCGATACTTTTCAATAATGAAAAAAGTATCTTCCCTTCGCTGAATTGCTGTAATCAGCCTCTACCACTTTTCCATGTGGCATTGATCAGGCTAGTGTCGTATGAGGTATCAAGCAAGTGAGTTTTGTAAACAATAACAACAGAGTTTAAATTTTAGTTAAACCTGCAGACACAAACACCAGCTTCAGCATTCGCCAAAGGACTGCTGAAGAGACAATTAACTTACGTGTATCAAAGGCTGGGGTTACAAGTCTCCCCAAAGCGCCTTATGGTAAGAATACCCTTAACATACCGAAAAGCCCGGCATTAGCCGGGCCTTGAGTGATTATTACCGTAGTCTATTCAGCGTCACCGACACCTTTCATGACGTCCGCCATATTGCCGTACTCTTGGTCGGGCATGTTGCGAATGACGTCAAGAATATCCTCTTCGGCGCCCTTATCCTTGGCATGTTTTTCCAAGTCACTACGGCTTGCAGGAAAATCAATACCTTGCAAATGATGAGAGATATTTGCGGGAGAATGACCGCCAAGTCCTCTAGTCATGATCTGCCTCCATCCATGTGGATAAGATATCCATTGACCAACGTAGAAGTCGATGCTCATAAAGACAAGCAGGCCGACATGCGCCCCATTATTCAGCCGCAATAACGCCCCCCTTCATCATTCAAGGATGAGCATTTGCCGGGGTACTCCGGCTGGACGGTTCGCTACGCTAGCCGGTGCAGGTCTACACTGACATGACGCGTCCCGGAACACACACAACCATAATATTATTCCTCCCATGAACTCGTCTGCGATAGGGAAGCGTGTCGCGATGGCCAACATCAATGGGCGGGGAGAAGCCTATGAGCCCAACACAGCGGGACGAGCGATGGCTGCGAGCGGCGAGGGTGTTTGTGTTCATTCTGCTCGGACTGGCCATGTGGTTAGTGGTCGGGGCAGGCACCACCGACCGAACGGCACTGCTCTTCCTAGGCGCCGCCTTATGACTTCGGGCCCTCATCCATGTCTCAACCCAGGCTTCGACAACAATGAAAAAGTGCTTCACTCACGGGCTGTGTCTGCTCGGTTTGATAGTCGGTTTGGCGAATCATCCTGCATTGGCCGAGACGCCTCCCGTGGTGCAGGACGCCAAGAGCGCCTTCATCGCCGATCTCATGGCGCAGATGACTCTCGAGGAAAAGGTCGGCCAGCTGCGTCTGATCAGTATCGGCCCGGAGATGCCTCCAGAGCAGCTCGCCAAGGAAATCGCCGCCGGGCACGTCGGAGGCGTCTTCAACACGGTGACGCGACGCGACAATCGCCCCCTGCAGGACGCCGCGGTCAACAACAGTCGGCTGAAGATTCCGGTGTTCTTTGCCTACGATGTCATCCATGGCCACCGCACCATCTTCCCTATCAGCCTGGCGCTGGCATCGAGCTGGGATCTGGAGAAGATCGCCCTGAGCGGGCGCATTTCCGCCACCGAGGCCAGCGCCGACGGCCTCGACATGACCTTCGCACCGATGGTGGATATCTCCCGCGACCCGCGCTGGGGCCGCACGTCGGAAGGCTTTGGCGAAGATCCGTATCTGGTCTCGGAAATCGCCCGCACCCTGGTCAAGGCCTATCAGGGTTCTTCGCCCGATGCCGCCGACAGCGTAATGGCCAGCGTCAAGCATTTCGCCCTCTACGGTGCCGTCGAGGGCGGCCGCGATTACAACGTGGTGGATATGAGCCCGATGCGCATGTATCAGGACTACCTGCCGCCCTACCGCGCGGCCATCGACGCCGGAGCCGGCGGTGTGATGGTGGCCCTGAATTCGCTCAATGGCGTGCCGGCCACCGCCAATACCTGGCTGATGCAGGACCTGCTGCGCGAGCAGTGGGGCTTTAGTGGCGTGACCATCAGCGATCACGGCGCGATCTCCGAACTGATCAAGCACGGCGTCGCCCGCGATGGACGCCAGGCCGCCAAGCTGGCGATCGAGGCGGGCATCGACATGAGCATGGCCGACTCGCTGTATGCTCAGGAACTGCCGGGGCTGGTACGCTCAGGTGCAGTCGAGATGCGTAACGTTGATAACGCCGTACGCGAAGTACTGGGCGCCAAGTACGATATGGGCCTGTTTCAGGATCCCTACCGGCGTATCGGCTCCGCCGCCGAGGACCCGGCGGATGTCAACGCCGAAAGCCGCCTGCACCGCAGCGCCGCCCGCGACGTGGCGCGGCGCTCGATGGTGCTGCTGGAAAATCGCCACCACACCCTTCCCCTGCAAAAGACCGGGACCATCGCGCTGATCGGCCCGCTCGCGGACACCCCCATCAACATGATGGGCAGCTGGTCGGCCGCCGGTGTCGCCGAGCAATCGATCACGCTTCGCCAAGGCCTGCACGATGCGCTGCAAGGCCAGGCAGAGCTTATCTACGCCCATGGCGCCAACGTGACCGATGATCCGCACATGGTCGATTATCTGAACTACCTCGACTGGGATACTCCCGAGGTCGTGCAGGACCCGCGTCCAGCGGCCGAGATGATTGCAGAGGCGGTCAGCGCCGCCGAGCAGGCCGATGTCATCGTTGCTGCGGTCGGCGAGTCGCGAGGCATGTCGCATGAAGCCTCGAGCCGCACGAGCCTGGAGCTTCCCGCCAGCCAGCAGGCGTTGCTTCAGGCTCTCGAGCAGACCGGCAAGCCGCTGGTGCTGGTGTTGATGAATGGCCGACCGTTGGCGCTGCATTGGGCACAAGCCAACGCCGACGCTATTCTGGAAACTTGGTTCAGTGGCACCGAGGGGGGCCATGCGATTGCCGACGTGCTGTTCGGCGATTACAACCCGTCCGGTAAGCTGCCCATCTCCTTTCCCCGCTCGGTCGGACACATTCCTACCTACTACAACCATCCGCGCCTCGGGCGTCCCTATATCGAGGGCGAGCCGGGCAATTACACCTCGCAGTATTTCGATAAGCCAAACGGCCCGCTGTATCCCTTCGGCTACGGCCTGAGCTACACCGATTTCAGCCTGTCGGCGCCTAAGCTCTCGAGCGATACATTAGCGCGCGGCGCCAGCCTCGAAGTGAGCCTGACGCTGAACAATACCGGCTCGCGCGATGGCGAAACGGTCGTCCAGCTCTACATCAAGGATTTGGCGGCCTCGGTGATCCGCCCGGTCAAGGAACTCAAGGACTTCCGCAAGGTCGCGCTCAAGGCCGGCGAGGAAAGGCTCTTGCGCTTCAGCATCGATGAAGACGACCTGAAATTCTTCAATGCCCAGCTCGAGCATGTCGCCGAGCCGGGCGAGTTCGAAGTGCAGATCGGGCTGGACTCGCAAAACGTGCAGCAACAGCGCTTCGAGTTACGCTAAGAGAACGCCAGCGGCTTGGTCACCATTCGAGCGCGCCACGCTAAACGAATCATCGCGACATGCGGTCAAACTCGATACGTTCGACCCGCCTTCTGGCGTAAGGTAGCGGCTGGTCGCCCAACATGGCCCCACATGCGTACAAAGGAGATCGGCATGAGTGATTTCGACAACTTGGCCAAAAAGCTCGCACGCGCTAAAGCGAAATACGATGCCCTGGCCGACAGGGCGATAAAAGGTGATCCCAAGGTATTCGACGAGATCGTCGAAGCGCTGCAGGCCTATACGGACTCGAGCATCGCCCAGTCGGACGACGCGGCCACCTCGCCCGGCGCCGAGGCCCCGCACGAGCCTGCCAGAGAGCCGCCACGTGCCAATCTCGACAAGACACTGACGGAGTATCGCCATACGAAAGACCGGATCGAGGCGATCGTCGACCGTCACATGCAAGCCGCGTTCAGGGAGATCGAACAGCAGTTCGGCGCCACGCCTACCAGTGTCAGCCTCAAGGTGCTCGAACGTCACGAGATGCAGGGCCGATACCCCAACGGCAAGTATGCCGGCTGCCGTGTGAGCCTGGGCGGTGAGCCAGCGCCCGGCGACGACGCCAACAGCAAGGCCTAGTCACACCCCATCCCCGTGGAGCGGCCCGCCACTGGCGTCTATCCGCGCAAGCCGCCCTTCGGGACATGGAATCTGGCAAACTAGACGCCATCATTACCCAGAACCCGCGAAAGAGTGAGCCCAATGAGCGAAGTCAATCAGCCCTGGACCCGGCCCATGCCGGAACAGCAGTTCAACCTGATGCGCGACATTCTCGACGCACCCAGCCCGGTGGGACTCGAGGGCGCCATGACCTACGGCGTGCTCAAGCCTTACTTCGAAACCTTCGCCCCTCAGGACTGGCACATGCACCAGTTCAAGGGCCAGGCCGGCGTAGTGCTGGATACCCATCCAGGCCGGGACGACATGTTCAAGGTGATGCTCATCGGCCATGCGGACAAGATTCGCATGCAGGTACGCAGCATCGGCGACGACGGCAAGATCTGGATCAATACCGACTCCTTCCTGCCCACGGTGGTGATCGGCCACGAGGTCAAGCTCTTCAGCGAGGACCCCGAAAAGCCCGGCAACTATCGCGTGATTGAAGGCGGCACGGTGGAGGCGCTGGGTGCCATCCATTTCGCCGACCCGGCGGTGCGTGCCGGCGACAAGGGCATCAAGAAGGAACAGATCTATCTCGACCTGCAGATTCATGGCGAGAACAAGAAACAGCAGGTGCTCAATCTCGGCGTGCGCCCCGGCGACTCGATTATTCTAGACCGCCCCATCCGCCCGGGTTTCAGCCCCAACACCTTCTACGGCGCCTATCTGGACAACGGCCTGGGCTGCTTTGTCACCACCGAGGTGGCACGCCTGATCGCCGAAGCCGGCGGTACCCAGCAAGTCCGTGTGCTGTTCGCCATCGCCAGCTACGAGGAAATCGGCCGTTTCGGCAGCCGGGTGCTCGCAGGAGAGCTCAAGCCGGACGTGTTGATCGGCGTGGACGTCAACCACGATTATGTGGCGGCGCCGGGTATCGGCGACAAGCGCATGCAGCCGCTGGAAATGGGCAAGGGCTTCACCATGTCGGTCGGCGCCATCGCCAGCGAGCAGTTGAACCGGATCATTGCCAGCGCCGCCAAGGAACACGACATTCCCATGCAGCGCGATATGGTGGGTGCGGACACAGGCACCGACGGCATGGCCGGCGTACTGGCCGCCGAGGATTGCGCCGCCACGTCCATCGGCTTTCCCATCCGCAACATGCATACCATCTCCGAGACCGGCAACACTCAGGATGTACTGGCCGCCATCCATGCACTGACCTACACCGTCCAGGCCCTGGACGCCCTGCCCGACCCGCACCGTGAGTTTCTGGACAATCACCCGCGTCTCGACCAGGCCGGACGCCTAGAACACCAAGGGTCGGCCAAGCCCGAAGATGACAAGAACGACAAATAAGCCATCGCGCCGCCACTATGACAAAGGCCCCGGACGGGGCCTTTGTTCACACAATCTCGGCGGCAGCCTGAGCGAGCCGAGTCCTATCCTTTCAACACCACTCACCGGAGCGGACGGCAGCCATGGTCGGTAGCTTCAAGCCGATCTCCGATGGCAGCGTGGACATAGCGACATTCTTCCAATTCGGGATAGGCCGAAAGCCATGCCGGTTCCGGTTAGGCTTGGCATAACGAAGACGAACGCTCAGCGAGAGGATACCCTCTCTAAGTTCTGTATGAAAAATCGGCAAGCGATGCTCGGCCGGGGCGCGTAGCCAAGGCAAAAATCAGCGATAAACGGACTGGGCTCGCATTCGAGTTTACGTGGTGTAAATGAGCATTTTGATGGGGACGCCGAGTCCGGACTCGCGCCCGAGCTGGTTTTTAACGCCGCGTGAGTGAGCGCAGGCATTTTTCAGACAGAGCGTAACGTTGCAGCCTTTCAAGGGCTCATCAGGGTGTGTGAGGAAGTTTCAGGAAGGGGAATGGCACGCCTGGCGGGATTCGAACCCACGACCCCTGCCTTCGGAGGGCAGTACTCTATCCAGCTGAGCTACAGGCGCGCGGTGGCTTTCGCCGTGCTGCGCGGCATGAACCACAACAGCGCGGCCATCCTACCCGCTCGGTGCTTTGCTGTCCAGCATAGCGCAAAGTCGAAAAGCTTTGACAGACGTCAGTTATACGCCAAATGGCGCGTGTTGGGCGTTTTCCCGCCCATTACGTTGTCGCTATACTGGCGACCTTCTTGTATTGGCGTCGAGTATCGTTTCGACTTCAGGACCGTGAACGAGGTGGTAAGAGTGAAACCCAGCAAACTGATCATGGGGTGTCTGGCCGCCCTGAGTCTTGGCCTGACCCTGGCGTCGGCGCAAGCGGCCGATATGTCCAAAGAGGCAATCGCCGAACGTCTGGCACCGGTAGGCCAGCTTTGCCTGCAGGGTAACGACTGCGGCGGCGCGCCGGCGGTTGCCGCCGTCAGCAGTGGCGGCGCCAGAAGCGGCGAAGATGTCTTCACCAGTGTCTGCTCGGTATGTCACACCAATGGGGTGGCCGGAGCACCGATCCGTGGCGAGGAATCCGCCTGGGCCTCGCGCATGGAAAAAGGCATGGAGACGCTCTACACCCATGCAATCAAGGGCTTCAATGCCATGCCGCCCAAGGGGGGCAACCCATCGCTGTCCGATCAGGAAGTCAAGAATGGCGTCAATTACCTGACCGAGCCGGTCCGGGGCGATGACGTCGAAATCGATACCGGTGAAACGGTTGCCGAAGCCGGCGACGCCGCTCCAGTCGCCGCGGACGCGGACGCCACCCAAGTGGCCGTCGCCGGCGCCAATACCGGCAATGGCGAAGAGATCTACAACAGCACCTGTGTCGCGTGCCACTCCACCGGCGTGGCCGGCGCGCCCAAGCGTGGCGACGATACCGCCTGGGAACCGCGTCTGGCCAAGGGCATCGACACGCTGTATGACCACGCCGTCAACGGTTTCAATGCCATGCCGGCCAAGGGGGGCAACCCCTCGCTCGCCGACGAGGATGTGCACAACGCCGTCGACTACATTATCAGCGCCATGCAGTAACGAGACGCGATACTCAGCGAAACGGGGCGCCAATGACGCCCCGTTTTCGTTTCTGTCTTTCTCTCTTTCCCTGTTAGCCTTCCGGCTCTTGCCGCCCTACCCCAGCAGCGATCTCAATCCGGCGATAGCGCTTTGGCCGCGTTCGTGCTTTTTCTCGGGGTTCTCCTTGTCGGCGCGACCTTCCCATTCGAGATCCTCGCTGGGCAGCTCATCGAGAAAGCGGCTCGGCACGCAGTCCAGCAGTTCGCCATAGGCCTTGCGCTGGCGGGCCAGGGTCAGGGTCAGCGTGCGTCGGGCGCGGGTGATGCCGACGTAGGCCAGACGCCGCTCCTCCTCGACGGTGCCGGCCTCGATGGCGTTGCGGTGCGGCAGCAGTTCCTCTTCCAGCCCCATCAGATAGACGTGTGGAAACTCCAAGCCCTTGGAGGCATGCATGGTCAATAGCTGCACGCGGTCCGAGTCGTCCTCCTCGGCCTGCTGTTCGAGAATGTCGCGTAGCACCAGCCGCGAGATGGCCGCCTGCACGTCGTCGGTCTCAGCGACACTGTCCGCCTCCCCCTCATCCGCGCGCTCTTCCGGGTCGCGCTGCATGGATTTCTCGAGCTGGTCGATCAGCGTCCAGACGTTGGCCATGCGCCGCTCGGCGATGGTCGGCGCGCTGGCGTTCTGAAACAGCCAGGCCTCGTAATCCATGTCGCGCATCATCTCGCGGATCGCGCTGATGGCGTCGCCCTGGTCCATCCGCCGGCGCACGCCGTCGATGAAGTGGGTGAAGCGCCCCAGGCGCTCCACGGCGCGAGTCGGCAGGATCTGTTCCAGGCCCATTTCATGGCAGGCGGAAAACATCGAACCACCGCGCTCGCTGGCGTAATTGGCCAACTTCTCCAGTGTGCCGGGGCCGATCTCACGGCGCGGCACGTTGACGATGCGCAGGAAGGCGTTGTCGTCATCGGGGTTGATCAACAGCCGCAGGTAGGCCATGGCATCCTTGATCTCGTTGCGCGAGAAGAACGAAGTGCCACCGGAAAGCTTGTAGGGAATCTGGTAGTGCTGCAGCTTGAGTTCCAGCAGCCGAGCCTGGAAGTTGCCGCGATAGAGCACCGCGAAGTCGCGCCAGGCGGCCGACTCCTTGATGCGCCGGGTGAGGATCTCGCTGGCTACGCGCTCGGCCTCGGCGTCTTCGTGGCGGTTGACGACGACACGGATCGCATCGCCCGGGCCCATGTCCGACCACAGCGTCTTCTCGTAGACATGGGGGTTATTGGCAATCAGGGTGTTGGCGGCACGCAGGATCACCCCGGTGGAGCGGTAGTTCTGCTCGAGCTTGATGACATTGAGCCGCGGGAAATCCTCGCCCAGGGTGACCAGATTCTCGGGCCGCGCGCCGCGCCAGGCGTAGATCGACTGATCGTCGTCGCCGACCACGGTGAAGGTCGAGCGCTCGGCCATCAGCAGCTTGACCAGCAGGTACTGGCTGACGTTGGTGTCCTGATACTCATCGACCAGCATGTAGTGGATCTTGCGCCGCCAGCGCGCCAGAGCCTCGGCGTCATTCTGCAGCAGCACCACCGGCAGCAGGATCAGGTCGTCGAAGTCGACGGCGTTGTAGGCCTTGAGATGCCGGTTATAGGCCTCGTAGAGCCTTGCCGCGTACTGTTCGTCCTCATCGGCGGCGTGTGACAGTGCCTGGCCGGGCAGGATCAGGTCGTTCTTCCATGTCGAAATCTGGCTCTGCACGCGATTGATCTGGTCGCCATCGATCTGGGCGTCCTTTTGCATCAGGTCGCGCAGCAGCGCCTTGGCATCCTCGGGATCGAACAGCGAGAAGCCGGCCTTGTAGCCCAGCGTCTTGAGCTCGCCGCGAATGATGTTGAGCCCCAGGGTATGGAAGGTCGACACCGTCAGCCCATGGCCCTCACGGCCCTTGAGCATCTGGCCGACGCGCTCCTTCATCTCGCGGGCGGCCTTGTTGGTGAAGGTCACCGCGGCGATCTTGCGTGCGCTCATCCCGCATTCCTGAACCAGATAGGCGATCTTGGTGGTGATCACGCTGGTCTTGCCCGACCCGGCCCCGGCCAGCACCAGGCACGGGCCGTCGATATAGTGTACGGCTTCCTGCTGGCGCGGGTTGAGCTTGGCGATGCGTTGGCGGATAGCGGACATTTCAGGCCTCTTGGCGCGGTTTGGCGGGCACCGGCGACTCCCGGCTGGCGCCAGGCGTGAAGCCGATCACCGCGCAGGCGCTGGACGGGTTCGGACGGTTGCTGCTGGATATGACGCTAGAATCGACAAGATACAGACAACGCTGCCTGACACATACGCCTGACCACATAAAACGGATCAATTAGGGATTATACTAGGCGGTCAATTTTACCGCATTCCAGGCCGCCATGTTTCATATCGCTCTTCACGAACCCCAAGTCGCACCGAACACCGGCAATATCATGCGGTTGGCGGCCAATAACGGCTGCCGCCTGCATCTCATCGAGCCGCTGGGGTTCGATCTGGAGGAAAAAAAGCTGCGTCGGGCGGGCCTGGACTACCGGGATCTTGACAACGTCACGCTGCATGCCGATTACTCGGCTTTCATCCGGGCCATGCCGGAAAGCCGGGTCTTCGCGATTACCACCAAGGGGCATCAGCACTACGCTCGAGTGGCGTACCGCTCCGGCGATATCCTGCTGTTTGGCTCTGAAACGAAAGGTCTGCCGGCCGAGGTGCTGGAGTCGCTGGCCCCCGAGCGGCGCCTGCGTATCCCGATGATGCCCAACAATCGCAGCCTCAACCTCTCCAATGCCGCCGCCATCATCAGTTACGAAGCCTGGCGGCAACAGGAGTTCATGGGCGGCCAGTAAGCCGCCGAGCCAGATCGCCATTCAGCACGCAGGCAATGAGCTGATGGAAGCCGATTCGCAGATGCTAGCCTTGGGTAAACGCTAGAAGACACAAGGCGAAGGGCATCACGCCCTCCGCCAGGGACTCAGACAAAAGGCTGACAAGGCACGGGGCCATCTGGAAGGCTAGATTAGAAGCCCAGACTGACGCCTACCACCGGCCCGCTGTTCAGCGTCTCTTCGTCACGGTTGTCGAACTCGCTGCGCAGATAGCGATAGCCGGCATAGCCGTAGAAGTTGCCCACCAGGTGAGCCCGGGCACGCAGGCCGTACTCGTAACTGCTTTCCAGGTCGCCGTGGGTGGCACCATCAGGCGTGAAGAAGCCGTAGCCGCCCACGTCCACCTGCGGTATCGGCGTATCCACATAGAGATGACCGCCCAGCCCCAGCCCCCCGCCATCGCCATAGCGCGTATCGAGATACTGGTAGCGGGCGCCGACGCCGAGATCGACGCCGCTGTCCACGCCGGGGATGAAAGGGGTAAACATCAGCTGCGCCGAGTAGGCGTGCGTGTCGCTGTCTTCATCGTCGCTGCGCAGGTAGCCGACGCCGGCCTGCCAGCCGGGCAGCAATGTCTGCTGAGCCTCGGCCCCGAAGGAATCGGGACCGGCGTTGGCATTCACGCTGAGTGCCTGGGCCTGGCTGGCGAGGGCAAACAGGCTGGCTGCGCTCAGGACTTGTAGGGTATGTCGCATATCACTCTCCTTGTCGATTCCGGCCCTGCAATGGGCTGTCAGGACGCGGACGAAACACCGTAACGTTCACGATAGGCGCGGATGGCCTCGGCATACTGGCGGAATTTCTGATCTTCACCATCATCCAGCGACTGGCGGCTTTCCAGATAGGTCAGTACCTGATCGAGGGTGACGATGCTTACCACCGGGATGCCGTACATGGCTTCGACTTCCTGAATGGCGCTATGTTCGCCATTCCCACGCTCCTGGCGATCAAGCGCGATGATCACGCCCGCCGCTTGAGCGGACGCCGCCTCGATCAGGCCCATGACCTCACGGATCGCGGTACCGGCGGTGATCACGTCGTCGATGATCAGAACGCGCCCTTTCAGCTCGGCGCCGACGATGTTGCCGCCCTCGCCATGCGTCTTGGCCTCCTTGCGATTGAACGCAAAAGGCAGATCGCGGTCATGATGATCGGCAAGCGCCACGGCGGTAGTCGCTCCCAGCGGGATGCCTTTGTAGGCAGGACCGAACAGCACGTCGGCGTCAATTCCGCTATCCTCGATGGCCTGCGCATAAAAGCGGCCCAGCTTGGCCAGGGCACGCCCCGAGCGAAACAGGCCAGCATTGAAGAAATAGGGACTGACCCGACCCGACTTGAGCGTGAATTCACCGAGCTTGAGTACGCCCTCATTGATGGCGAACTCAATGAATTCCCGCTGATACGGTTGCATGTCTTCGGCTACCTTCATCCCTATCACCTTTATAAGTGCAGGCCATTTACCCAAACGTCTAAAGCTCGGGTATGATACACGCGCGACGAAAAAGGGACCATGTATGAAAATCGCCAGCATCAATGTCAACGGGATTCGCGAAGCGGTCGGACGAGGTTTTCTCGACTGGCTGGCTGGTCAGGATGCCGACGTCGTCTGCGTGCAGAATCTGAAGGCCAAAAGCTTCGAGCTCGATGACAGCATTCTCTACCCCAAGGGCTACGAGGGGTATTTCCTCGATGCCGAGCAGGACGGCTTCTCGGGGGTGGGCATCTATTGCCGCAAGATTCCCAAGGCCATCATGTACGGCCTGGGTTTCGAGCAGTGCGACAACGAAGCGCGCTTCCTGCAGGCCGACTACGACCGTTTCAGCATCGCCACGTTCCTGATGCCCGACGGCAGCGACTACGCCGCCAAGCAGGCGTTCATGACGCAGTACCAGGAATATCTGAGCAAGATGGCCCGCAAGCGCCGTGAGTACATCATCTGCGGCACCTGGCACATCGCGCACAAGACGCTGGATCTGGCCAACTGGGCCGATAACCAGACCACGCCCGGCTTCAAACCCGAGGAGCGTGCCTGGATGGATCAGGTGTTCGGGCCCATCGGCTTTATCGACACCTTCCGCGAAATCAATCGCGATTCGGGCGAGTACACCTGGTGGCCCCGGCTCGACCAGGACGTGCCGCGTGGCAGGCAGGAGGGCTGGCGTCTCGATTACCAGATCGTCGGACCCAACTTCCGCCGCCATGTGGTCGACGCCTGGATCGACCGCGACGCGACCTTCTCCGAGTTCGCGCCGCTGATCGTCGAGTACGACCTCGAGCTGTAACGCCGCGGTTCTTCGTCGCCTGAAGCCAGACGCCGACCCTTGGGTCGGCGTCCTGCGTATCGGCTGGGCTTAGCGTGCGTTTACGCTCGTAGACCCAACGCCTCGCGCTGGTGCGCAAACAGCTGCGCTCCGGCCTTCTCGGCGAGGTCGAGCATGGCGTCGAGCTCGGCGCGCGAGAATGCCGCCGCCTCGGCCGTGCCCTGCACCTCGATCAATCCGCCGGTTTCGGTCATCACCACGTTCATGTCGGTATCTGCGCGGCTGTCCTCGGGATAGTCGAGATCAACCACCGGCGTACCCTTGTAGATACCCACCGATACCGAGCTGACCAGTTGGCGGAAGGGATCGGACTTGATCAGCTTCTCACGCTGCAGATAACGGATGGCATCGATCAGCGCCACGCAACCGCCGGTGATCGACGCAGTGCGGGTGCCGCCATCGGCCTGGATCACATCGCAGTCGACGGTGATGGTGAATTCGCCGAGCTTCTTCAAGTCCACCGCCGCACGCAGCGAGCGGCCGATCAGGCGCTGAATCTCCAGCGTACGCCCGCCCTGCTTGCCGCGTGTCGCCTCGCGGCCGCCCCGGGTATGGGTGGCACGCGGCAGCATGCCGTACTCGGCGGTAATCCAGCCCTGATTCTTGCCCCGCAGCCAGCGCGGCACACCGGCTTCGACACTGGCGTTGCACAGCACCTTGGTATCGCCGAATTCCACCAGCACCGAGCCTTCGGCGTGACGGGTGTACTCGCGAGACAAGGTAATCTCACGGGGCTGATCGGGCTGGCGGCCGCTGGGACGTGCAGGCGCAGCGCGCTTAGTGCCCGAGGACACGGAATCTGAGGACATAATACCTCTTGAAGATCGTTTTTCTGTAAGGCACCTGACGAGCATCGCCGCCAACGTCGAGCGCGGCCCAAAGCCGCCAGGTTCCAGGGGGGTGCCATTCTACACGCTCGGCGGGCGCGAATCCGTTACACTGAGCGTTTTAACCTTTCGGCGCTGTACGCTGCTAGCGAGACGCTAGCCACCAAGAGTGCCTTGGCTCGAGGACATCCGCATGGCCCACAGCATGACCGCCTTCACCCGGCAGACCCGCGACGCCGCCTGGGGCAGCCTGCAACTGGAACTGCGCTCGGTCAACCAGCGCTATCTCGAGCCGCATTTTCGCCTGCCCGATGCGCTGCGCGATCTCGAGCCCGCCTACCGCGATGCCCTGCGCACACGCCTGTCGCGTGGCAAGGTGGAGTGCACCCTGCGCTTCGAGCCCGCCGAAGGCGGCGAAACGCTGAGCGTCAACAATGCCCGCCTCGACGAACTTTCCCGCGCGCTGGGCGAGGTTCGCGCGCGCATTCCCCAAGCTGCGATGCCCAACGCTTTGGCGCTGCTCAACCAGCCTGGCGTACTCGAGTCCCACGGCGCCGACCTCGAAGAGATCAAGGCCAGCGCTCTGGCACTGTTCAACGAGGCGTTGACCGACCTGATCGCCGGGCGCGCCCGTGAAGGCGAGCGCCTCGCCGAACTGATTGGCGAGCGCCTGAGCGGCGTGCGCGAGCAGGTCGCCGCCGTACGCGTGATGCTGCCCGGCATTCTCGCCCGTCAACGTGAAATGCTCATGGAGCGCCTGGAAACGGCCAAGGCCGAACTCGACCCGCAACGTCTCGAAGCCGAAGTCGCTCTGCTCGCCCAGAAAGCTGATGTCGACGAGGAACTCGACCGCCTCGACACCCACGTCAGCGAAGTCGAACGCCAGCTCAAGCAAAAGGGCCCGGTCGGCCGCCGCCTCGACTTCCTGATGCAGGAACTCAACCGCGAAGCCAACACCCTCTCTTCCAAGGCCGTTGTCGCCGAGACCACCCGCTGCGCGGTGGAACTCAAGGTACTGATCGAGCAGATGCGCGAGCAGATCCAAAATATTGAGTAAAATCCGCCCACGTCCAAGAAAATCTGTATGCCACTGATATTTCTATTTTCTCATCCTGTTTGAGTCCACCGGCGTCTATCAATATCCCGTCAAATCCACCTCCAGCCGGGAGTAGAGTGGGGAGTAAAATCGCTGCCTCTCCACCTATCCTCCTTCACAACCGAAAGTACTACCCACCAGCGCTTCCAATGCCGCCGTATTCGCCGAGCTCGGAGGATAAGCACCTCTATTAAGCGCGAACCGTATCTGGAGGGAGGATGGGTAGCGATCAGATACTTCATTGGGGAGAGGGATAACGGCCGCGGGAAACCTCAACGCAAAGAAAGTGTAGTCGCTCGTCAAGGAGGGATCTACCGGACGACATAGTGACGGCGGCGGTTTGTAGCTGATGATTCCCAAGAAGGGATCCGCGTACTGGATGCTGCGCTATTCGCTGCTCGGTAAGCGCCGCGAAATGTCACTGGGCAAGCATGCGCGTCTCTCCTTGGCGGAGGCTCGGGCAAAAACGCTGGAGCACCAGCGGTCCCTTCAGGCCGGTGTCGACCCCACCGAGTCGCGTAAGCAGGAGCAACAGGTTTCAATCAGAACCGTGAACGACCTGTTCGCTGACTGGTATCCCGATTTGGAGAAATGTCTCAAGCATCCCCACATCCCGAAACGTGTGTATCGAAAGGAGGAGAACCCCGACTTCACTCTCAGCCGAGGATGTTTCCCTGGATTGGGTTCTGACCGCCTGCCGAATGCCTCGAGCCAGACCGGCGACGATGCCGAGCACCACCACCACGCCACCTGCCTCCTCCCTCGATATCAATACCCGTGAACCACGAATCAAGCAGTGCCTTGCCACTGTCGTCATGAGCGGGTCTCCAAGAATGGTGGTTGCCCTCAAGGTAAGAGCTGGCATCGGCGACGCCCTTCAGTGCGAATACGCCATCGCTCTCGCTTTGTGATGCCATGAACTTCGCGTTGACGAAAACTCATGTCACTAGCTCGAGCGCTGCATTCAACGCTTTCTGCTTCAACTGCGCACCCTGGCCAAACCACGCCGAGTCCATGCGATAGTCGTTGCTCCGCGCTCGCTTCTCGTGATCCACGTACTCAGTAACGGCGTTGACCAGCCCCCAGGCGGTGTCACGAGCCGTGCACAACTCGGAACCTCGCCCCTTGCCGTGGTAGAGCGCTGTCACACGCTCCAGAGCCCGCCGATTGGAGAGCGTTGCTGTATCACTGATCGGCGTCGAGATGTCACACAACACCGATTGGAACCAGCCTTCCGCTTCGCGATGAGTGACTCGTCGCTCGGCCAGTGTCTTGAGCCGCACCATAAAGTCATCCCACCGGGAGACTGAAATCCCCAGCTGCCGTTTTACCTGGCGGGCATCAAAGCGAGTGCTGTGCGGCACCTTCACGCTTTGGCTGGCGCCATCCACCGCGATACTCAGAGTGTTGTTGCAGACCACGCGGACAGTGGTGGGCGTGGCCACGGTGGCCAGCGACCCGTCGCAGGAGGTGGCCAGCAGTAGGTAATCGCCGATCGCGTCCACGCCTTTGAGCGAGGTCGTCAGCCCACTGCGCGCCAACGCCCAAAACTTTCGCCCGCCCTTCAACACGCCTGCCGTCTCTAGCTCGTAGCCGGCGTGTTCGGTGTGAATCGCCCCTAGTTTCGTAGACACCTCCAGGCCTTATACTGAAGGCATCAGGAGGTTCCATGAGCCGTCAACGATACACCGAAGAATTCAAGCTCGAAGCCACTGACCCGATAACTCGAGCGGCCACGGCAAGCTCAAGATCATCAAAAGGAGACTTCCTCAGAGCCTTCATCGCTTCCATCGAGGAAAGCAGCGCTCACTCATTTGGACGGCTGCCTAGTAGCTTAAGAGTAACGGATAGCACCATGGCCTCATTAACAAACTGTGCACTGGATCTGGAGGCCGATGAGCTGGCGACCGCTGACTATGTGAAACGCTTCCGTCAGAGAGAGCGTGAGCGCAGCAAGACAACTTGCTTGGCATCTGTCGGCAGTCGCTAAAACTGCAGGCGATTTTCTTGGGTAGCCGTAACCTCAGCGTTAGGACGTCTTTCCACCGCGTGTAAAGCCCGTGGCAGGTCAAGCACGAGAGCAGTCAAGCTGGAGTTGACACTTTATGCATCGACCTCGATCCCCCCATGCAGATATACTTAATTTCCAAATAATCTTCTAAACCATATTTGGAACCCTCGCGACCAAGCCCAGACTCTTTGATACCACCGAAAGGAATCACCTCGCTTGATATTCCGACTTCGTTGACACCAACCATACCGTATTCAAGGCCTTCAGAAACTCGCCATACACGGCCGATATCACGCGTATAAAGATAGGAAGCCAGCCCTACCTCGGTATCATTGGCCATTGCGATCGCTTCGGCCTCATCCTTGAAACGGAAGACGGGGGCCACCGGGCCGAAAATTTCCTCGCGGAAGACCCGCATATCGCTGCTAACGTTAGTCAGGACGGTCGGCTGGTAGAAGCAAGCACCCTGGCTGCCAGGTGAACCGCCGGTTAACACTTTGGCTCCTTTGGTCAAGGATTCTTCTACCATGGCATGTACATCTTGCACTGCTCGTTCATGAATCAGCGGGCCCACAGTAACTCCCTCATCGCGCCCGTTACCCACCTTGAGCATATTCACAGCCGCGGTGAACTTCTCGATGAAGGCATCGTAATGTTCTCGTGTACCAGGATCCGATTGGCACAGATGCAGGTCTGGCCAGCATTGCGATACTTCGTGGCCAGTGCTCCGGCAACGGCCTGATCTAAATCAGCATCATCGAAGATGATAATCGGAGCATTGCCACCTAGCTCCATCGATACTTTTTTTACAGTCTCGGCGCATTGCTTGAGAAGCAGTTTTCCTACCGGGGTCGAGCCAGTGAAGGTCACTTTGCGTACGATGGGGTCGCCGGTCAGCTCGTTACCGATCGCGCTGGAGTCGCCGCCCACGACCAGATTCAATACGCCAGCTGGTACGCCTGCCCGCTCGGCAAGTTCCACCATCGCAAGAGCAGATAGCGGTGTTTCTTTAGCCGGCTTCATGGCGAAGGTGCAGCCTACCGCCAGCGCGGGTGCCACCTTGCGCGTCAACATGGCATTAGGGAAGTTCCAGGGAGTAATGGCCGCCACCACCCCCACCGGCTGCTTGATGGTGATCATGCGACGGTCGTTGGCAACGGTTGGAATGACATCACCATAGACACGCTTGGCCTCTTCAGCGAACCATTCGATGTAGGACGCCCCGTAGGCCACTTCGCCCTTGGCTTCAGCAAGGGGTTTGCCCTGTTCCCTTGTGATGATCATTGCCAGATCCTCCTGATGCTCCAGCATCAGATCATGCCATCGACGCAGGATCATACTACGCTCCTTGGCGGTCTTCGATCGCCAAGCTGGCAACGCGCGCTCGGCGGCTGCAATGGCGAGCCGAGTGTCGTACGCGCCCGCATTCGCCACATGGGCGATAACCTCTCCAGTAGCAGGATCGGCGACCGAAAAGCGGGTCCCGTCGGCGACGTCTACCCACTGGCCATCGATATAGGCTTGGGTCTTCAGTAGATCCGGATCTTTCAGTTTCAATACCATGTTCTATCCCTAAAGCAGGCTGCATCTGGGCGATGTGAGCTCAACTATCAATCAACTGAAATGAGGCACGACCTCGCGAATAAACAGCTCGAGAGAACGCTTTTTCTCTTCGAAGGAGAGCGTGTTGTCACTCCAGAAGCTGTACTCCGTAATGCCCAATTCCTCGTAGCCCTTCAGCCGGCTCACCACCTCTTCCGGCGTGCCCACCATCATGTTGCGACGCAGACTCTCCAGGCTGAATTCGGGATTGTCGGCGACCGACTCTTTCGAAGCGGGCGGCATATAACCGTCGACCACCGGCTCCTCGTTCTTGGACCAGCCCATGAAATGCCGATAGAAAAGCTGCAATCCTTCTGCGCCCACCCGCCAGCCTTCGGGGTCACTGCCCTCATGAAGATAGGTGTGACGCAGCAGCATCAGCTCCGGACGCGACATTTCTGGATGGTTGGCGCAAGCGGTGTCGAACTTGCTTGCCAGGTCTGCTACTTCCTCATCGCCCTTCATCAGGGCCGTCACCATCACGTTGCAGCCATTGGCTACAGCGAAGTCGTGCGAGTTAGGGTCGCGAGCGGCAATCCACATCGGCGGCATCGGCTGCACCGGACGCGGCACACTGGTCGATGTCGGGAACTGGTAGACCTCACCGTCGTGAGCATAATCGCCCTGCCAAAGGGCACGAATGGCTGGAACCATCTCTCGCAGCGCCTTACCGCCCTCTGAGGACTTCAGTCCCGGTGTCAAGCGGTCGAACTCGTACTGATAGGCGCCACGGGCGATGCCAAATTCCAGACGTCCGTTGCTGATCACATCCAACTGAGCGGCCTCGCCCGCCAGACGCAGCGGATTCCAGAATGGCGCAACGAAGGTGCCGGCCCCCAGCCTGATCCGCTCAGTTTTTGCAGCCAGATAAGCAAGCTGCTGTAGCGGGCTGGGTGACGCGGTGTACTGCATACCGTGGTGTTCGCCGATCCAGACCTTGTCGAAACCACCCGCTTCCGCTATTTGCACCAGCTCGCACAGTTCCTGGAACAGGGTCTGGTAGCTCTTGTCGGCGTAGCGTTCCATGTGGATGAACAGGGAAAATTTCATGATTCACTCCGCTTTTGGTTAGAGATCAGCGCTCGGAGACCGGAGACTCGTGGCCCGCGATCGGTGTTCGGTGTTCCTCGACAAGCGCCTTGAGCATGCAGAAGCACATCAGCAGCAGGACCAGAGAGAACGGCAGTGCCGAGGCGATAGCCGCGGTCTGCAGCGCTTCCAGCCCGCCTGCCAGAAGCAGCACGGCGGAGGTCGCCCCTAAAAAGAGCCCCCAGAAGACCCGCTGCAGCGTGGGAGGATGCGGATTGCCGCGCGATAGAATGGTGCAGATGACCAGAGTGCCGGAATCGGCAGACGTCACGAACCAGGTAATAATCATCAGCGTCGCCATGCCGATCATGAAGGTGGCTAGCCACCCGGTCGCCAGCGAATCGATAGTGCGGAAGAGCACCGTCGTAACGTCGCTCGACGCAATGGATGCGAGGTCGACGCCATCGAAGAACTGCAGATGAATCGCCGTACCGCCGAAGATGACGATCCAAGCGCCGGCGGAAAGCAGGGAGGCGAGCATGCCGCCCAGTAGCACCTGCCGAATCGTGCGACCCCGGGAAATGTGAGCGATGAACATGCCGACAAAAGGTCCCCAGGAGAGCCACCACCCCCAATAGAACAGCGTCCACCAGCTCTGCCACTGGTCGCCCGGGTCATGATTGATCCACAGCCCCATGGGCACCATATGCGCCAGATAGCTGGTAACGGTCTCACCGAAGGAGGTCAGTAGAAAAAGCGTGGGGCCGGCGATAACGAAAAAGGCGAACAGCACCATGCTCAGATGAATGTTCCACTCGCTGAGCAAACGAATACCCTTCTTCAGGCCTGAAACCACTGACAGCGTTGCCAGCACGCTGACGATGATGACCAGAATCACTTGGCTGGTTGTGCTGATGGGAAGCCCGAAGAGTTGATTGAGCCCCGCGTTCATCTGCGCGACGCCTAGCCCCAACGTGGTCGCCGTGCCGAATAGCGTGGCGAAGATCGCCAGTAAGTCGATGCCATGTCCCAGCGGACCGTAGATGCGTTTGCCCAACAGCGGATAGAAGGCCGAGCGGATGGTGAGCGGCAGTCCGCGGCGATAGGAGAAGTAGCCCAGCATGGTGCCGATCAGGATATAGATGGCCCAGCCGTGCAGACCCCAGTGAAAGAGCGTGATACGCAGGGCTTGCTCGCCGCTGGCAAGCGTATTGGGCGCCAGCCCCGCCATGCGCATGAAAGGATTGCCCTGCATATGCGTCAGCGGCTCCGCGACGCTCCAGAACATCAGCCCAGTACCGACTGCAGCGCTGAACAGCATCGCGAACCAGCTGAACCAGTTGAATTCGGGGTGTTCATCGTCCCGGCCCAAACGCAACTTCCCCCAGGGCGAGATGACGAGTACGAAGGCCATCAACAACACCACATTGACGACCGTAATGTAGTACCAGCCAAGCTTTGCCGTGATGAACTCCTTGATCGCGGTGTAAGCGTGGCTAGCGGCATCCGGCATCGACACCGTGAAAAGGATGAAAGCCAACACCATGACCGTGGCTGCCAGTGTCGTGACGACGTCGACGCCCGCTAGCCAGCCCCTATCAGGGATATCTGCCCGTGAATCATGCATAACCGTATCTCCTTGATGATTGCCGGGTTTGGCATCTCATGGATCTCGTCTCACGGGCGCTTAGAACTGCCACGAGACAGAGACTTGAGCTAGGGTCA
Organism: Halomonas sp. WWR20; assembly: GCF_054602495.1. Lineage (NCBI taxonomy): Bacteria > Pseudomonadati > Pseudomonadota > Gammaproteobacteria > Oceanospirillales > Halomonadaceae > Halomonas > Halomonas sp. WWR20. The sequence goes on along the minus strand of NZ_JBTRHR010000002.1, from coordinate 504,586 downwards.
GCACACGAAATATTTTTGGCATACCGTAATACCGAACCGTTAGCTCGACACGATGCTAGATAAAAATAAAAAGATTCATATTGAACAAAAGTTTATAGCGCTAAATTCGAGGGGCGAGGGTATCCTAAAGTCTAACTTTAAATTCGTATTATGGTATGCCAAAAATAAGAACCTGATTTTCTCAATAGGAACGACGGCTATGAGTTTTGAAATTCGAAAGATCACGACCTACCGGGAGACGACTTACATCGAAGGCGGCAAACGCGGTGACAAGCCCGTCACCATGTTGGGAGTCGCCGCTGTCGTCACGAATCCATGGCATGGCCGTGGCTTCGTCGAAGACCTCTCACCGGAAATCAAGGCCAACTGTTCCGAGCTGGGTCAACAGCTGGTCGAGCTGATCCTGGCGGAGATGGATGGCGAGACGGTGGAAGCCTATGGCAAGGCCGCAGTGGTGGGTGCCGAAGGCGAAATCGAACACGCTTCTGCGATCATTCATACCCTGCGTTTTGGCAATCATTTCCGCGAGGCGGTAGGCGCCAAGAGCTACCTGAGCTTCACCAACAAGCGGGGCGCGCCCGGGACCTCTATCCAGATTCCGATGATGCATAAGGACGACGAGGGCTTCCGCTCGCACTACATCACGCTCGAAATGCGCATCGAGGATGCACCACGGGCCGATGAGATCGTAGTGGCGCTGGGTGCTGCCGACGGAGGTCGTCTGCATCCGCGCATCGGCAACCGCTACCAGGATCTCAAGGATATAGCCGCCGAGTCAGAAGCCGGAAAATGAGTATGTCCGTCGAGTCCCTGAACGCTTCCGAGTCCCGCCAGACACCGAACGGTACACGCTACTGGCGGGCCGGACGCGGTGAAAGCGTCATTCTGATTCATGGTGTCGGGCTCGATGCGACTATCTGGCAATCCCAGTTCGCGGCGCTGGCACATGACTACGATGTCATCGCCTACGACATGCTGGGTCATGGCGGGAGCCCCGCGCCGAATCCGAGCGCCACGCTCGACGACTACGCCAACCAGTTGGAGGAACTGATCGAACGGCTGGCGCTTGAAAGCATTGCCATCGTCGGCTTTTCGATGGGTGGTCTGGTCGCCCGCTTGATGGCTATCCGGACCCCTGACCGCGTCCGCTGTCTTGTGATATTGGCAGGCGTCTTCGGACGCAATGACGAACAGAGCAAGCGCCTCTCCCAGCGATTGGAAGAGGTACGCCGCGATGGCCCGCAGGCGAGCGTCGAACAGGCCATTCAACGCTGGTTCACCGAATCATGGCTCCGGAAGAACCCCGAAAAGATCGAGCGCATTCGCCGCTTGGTGCTCGGTAATGATCCGCAGAGCTACTACACCAGCTATGCCCTGTTCGGCCGCGAAGACAATATCGGTCGCTCGCAGCTGGATCAACTGCAGATGCCGGTGCTCGTTGCTACCGGTGAGGAAGATCCCGGCTCGACGCCGGAAATGACCCGCGCACTGGCGCAACAATTGCCCAATGCCAGTTGGCGCGTACTACCCGGCATGCGGCACATGCTGATCATGGAGCACCCCGACACCGTTAATGCGATGCTGCTGGCGTTTCTCGCCGAGCATCATCACTCCCCCGATCTGGAGAGGCTGTCATGACGCCGACCCCTATGCAGATGTACATCGATGGACGCTGGTGCGATGCGCGTGACGGAGCCACGTTCGCAAGCTACGACCCGGTCACAGCACAACCCTGGTGCCAGTTTCCCGATGCCGGCCCCGAGGACGTCGACGACGCCGTACAAAGCGCTCACCGCGCCTTTCATGGCGTCGAGTGGTCGGCGCTGACCGCCACCAAGCGTGCTCGTCTTCTTCATCGCCTGGCCGACCTCATCGAGGCGAACGCTGAAGATCTGGCACAGCTGGAGAGCCGTGACAACGGCAAGCTGATCCGCGAAACCCGCGGCCAGGTGGGCTATCTGCCGGAGTTCTTCCGCTACAGCGCGGGCATGGCCGACAAGGTCACCGGTGACACACTGCCGCTGGACAAGCCGGATATGTTCGGCGCCACTGTCCGCGTGCCCATTGGCGTGGTCGCCGCCATTATCCCCTGGAACAGCCCGCTCTATTTGACCGCGATCAAACTCGCACCGGCCCTGGCCGCAGGCAATACGGTGGTCATCAAGCCTTCAGAGCACGCCTCGGCCAGCCTGGCGCGCCTGATAGCACTGATCGAAGAGACGGGTTTTCCTGCCGGTGTAGTTAACCTCGTGACCGGCTACGGTCCCAGCACCGGTGCGGCGCTGACCGCTCATCCGTTGGTCAGGAAAATCGCGTTCACCGGGGGCAGCGCCAGCGCGCGTCACGTCATTCGTAATAGCGCGGAGAATTTCGCCAAGCTCTCGCTAGAGCTAGGGGGAAAATCTCCCAATATCATCTTCGCCGATGCGGATATCGACAGCGCCGTCAACGGCATCGTCGCCGGTGTCTTCGCCGCCTCCGGTCAGAGCTGTGTCGCTGGCTCCCGCGTACTGGTCGAGCGCAGCGTACTGCCTCACGTGCTCGACAAACTCAAGGAGCGCGCTGCCCGCATCGTGATCGGCAAGCCCAACGACCCGAACACCGAAATGGGGCCGATGGCGACCCAGGCCCAGCTTGAGCTGGTCGAACGACTGGTGTCGCAGGCCAAGGAAGAGGGTGTCGAGTGCATCTATGGAGGCAGGCGTGCCGAGATCGGCGATGGCTGGTATTTCCAGCCCACCATCTTCTACAGCGAGTCGACTTCGCCAACGATCGTGCGCGAGGAAGTCTTCGGGCCGGTCATGGTGATCATGCCTTTCGACGACGAAGCCCAGGCATTGACACTGGCCAACGACACCGAGCACGGCCTGGCTGCCGGCATCTGGACCCGTGACGTGGGCCGCGCCCACCGACTCGCTCGTGGCATCCGCGCAGGCATCATCTGGGTTAACACGTATCGCGCAGTTTCGGCATTGGCCCCCATCGGCGGATTCGGCGCCAGCGGTTACGGCCGCGAGTGCGGTCCCGACAGTGTCAAAGATTACACCGAGCTCAAGACGCTGTGGATCAATTTATCGAGCGATCCGATGCCGGATCCTTTCATCATGCGTTAGTACAGGAGTGAGTCATGAATATCGCTGAAAACTACAAACGTGTCCTCGGCGCCTTTCCCAGCGGGGTCACTGTCGTCACCGCTCTCGACGAGTCCGAACGCATGGTGGGGTTTACTGCCAGCGCCTTCTCCGCGGTTTCGATGGATCCGCCGCTGGTATTGGTGTGTCCGAGCCTGGCATCAGACTCCTATCCAGTGATCTGCTGCAGTGGTCGTTTCGCCATACACATTCTCAGTCACGAGCAGCAGGCAATTGCCTACCAGTTCGCATCCAAGGGAGCGGACAAGACGAAAGGTATCGAGTGGACACTCTCCGAACGTGGTAATGCGCTGATCAATGGCGCCGCGGCGTACATGGAGTGTCGGCTATGGGAGAACTACCCCGGGGGTGACCACGCGATCATCGTCGGTGAGGTCGAACATCTGCATATCACCGACGAAAGCCCCGACCCACTGCTCTATTGCCGAGGAATGATGGGGCAACTTCCGGAAGCACTGACACTGAGCCGCGTGAGCTGAACCACGCAGCACTGCAGCGGCCCTTCTACAGCGCCATGCTAGACTCGCGGAATGCCGGAATACACCACTCCGGCTGAACAGGCGCGGGGCACGTCCCGCTTGTTTACGCCGGAGGTTCATTCAATCAGGAGTCAAGGGCCCTCATGAGAAGAACGTCGACAATGGATAGCCTCAAGGTCACTCGACCACAGACGACGCTGCGAGAAATCGTTCTCGACAAATTGCGCGAAGCCATCATGAACTTCCAGTTTCTGCCTGGCGACCGTCTAGTGGAACGCGATCTCTGTGAGCGTCTCGGCGTCAGCCGCACGTCAGTCCGCGAAGCGCTGCGTCATCTTCAGGCCGAAGGGCTGGTCGAGCAGACCTCGACTCGGGGGCCTCGGGTGGCAGTCATCACCATGGAGGACGCTCGCGATATCTACGAATTGCGTTGCAGCTTGGAAAGTGTCGTTGTTCAACTGTTCACTCAGAAAGCGAGCGCACTTCACATGGCACAGCTCGATGTCGCCTGGGAGAACCTCAAGAATCAGCTTCGCGACGGCGAGGCGGACGGCGTCGTCAAGGCGGTCAGCGACTTTTACAGTGTGCTTTATGAGGGTGCAGGCAACCGGGTTGCCGGGCAAGTACTCAGTCAGTTGCAGGCACGCGTGAGCTACCTACGTGCAACCACCGTTTCCCGGGAAGGTCGCTACCGGGAGAGTTTTCGCGAAATGTCACGAATCGTCGAAGCGATCAGGAGTCGGGACGCGGTTGCGGCCCACGAGGCCTGCGTCGCTCATATTCAGGCTGCGAGCCGGATCGCACTGGAAATGCTGGCCGATCGGGAAGGTGTATCCATCGATCCGATCACCCCGCCGCTTCCTGTGGTCAACACCGCTTAGCGCCAGGGAGTGCAATCTTGCGCAACCACTATATCTACTGTCCTCAATGTGGCCACCATCCACTGACCGACGGCATCCCCGTCGGCGACACCCACGCTCGTCAGTACTGCCGCCAGTGTCACTATGTCGCCTACGACAACCCTCGCGTGATTGCCGGTGCGATCATCGAGCGTGAGGGACAAATTCTTCTCTGCCAGCGCGGTATTCCACCCGGCGTCGGCCGCTGGACACTTCCTGCCGGGTTCATGGAGCGCGGCGAGAGCGTCGAGGAAGCCGCGGCCCGAGAAGTGATGGAAGAGACAGGCATGCAAGTGGAAATTCGATCCCCCTACTCGATCTTCAGCGTGCCACCGACCAACGAGATCTATCTCATCTATTGCGCGGCGCCGATCGCCTGGGACAACCCGCCCGGCCCGGAGAGCTTGCGCGTAGCGTGGTTCTGTATCGAGGAAATTCCGTGGGAAGAAATCTTCTACCCCGCCATCACACAGATCCTTCAGCGTTATTTTAATGAGGGACGAACCGGCCGCCATGGCGTCTATAGCGGCAGCATGGAGACCGGCCTCATTCACTTCGTATCGTGATCGGCGCCGGAGGTGTTAGCGGCTTCTGCCTCCCAGGTATCGACGACCTTCAGACCAAATCCCGCGAGACCGCGATAAGGGATCGCCGAGCCCATCAGTCGGATCTGCCTGACGCCGAGCGAGTGCAGAATCTGGGAGCCGGCTCCGGTTCTGGCCGGATCACGCCGCAGGCGCCGCCAGTTACCCTCCTGAATATGCACGGCCCGAGAGAGCAGCGCGGAAGAGGAGTCCTGATGCGCCAGAATGACCACCACTCCCTCCCCCGATTGCGATACGGCTTCGAGCGCCGACCATAGCGTCCAGCTGCTTTTCGGCACGCCAGATAGACGAGCACCCACCAAATCCTGCAAGGGATCGGTCACGTGGACATAGACCGGGAAGGCTCGCGCTGGCTCCGGTGCCCCCATCATCAACGCCAGATGGACGTCCCCATCGACGGTATCCTCGAAGCTGTGAAGTTCGAAGCGGCCATGTACGGTGTCGAGGGCTTCGTGGCCCACTTCGACGACTGTCTCTTCGGTCGATAACCGATGCTGGATCAGGTCGGCAATAGTGCCGATGCGGATATCGTGACGTTTCGCGAACTGCCGCAGCGCCTCGCCTCGGGCCATGGTGCCATCATCATCCATGACCTCGACGATGACCGCCGCCGGCTCACAGCCCGCGAGCCGAGCGAGATCGCACCCGGCCTCCGTGTGCCCGGCGCGCTGCAGCACGCCGCCGGGCTGAGCACGCAGCGGAAATATGTGCCCCGGGCTGACGATATCTCGCGGGTGGGCTCGGGGAGCGACTGCCGCCAGCACCGTCGCGGCTCGATCCGCCGCAGAGATACCCGTCGTTACGCCTTCTCTTGCCTCGATGGAAATAGTGAATGCCGTAGAAAAACTCGCACCATTGTCCTTAACCATCATCGGCAGATCGAGCTGATCGCAGCGCTCCTCGGTCAGGGTCAGACAGATTAGCCCCCGTGCGTGAGTCGCCATGAAATTGATGGCTTCCGGCGTGACGCGTTCTGCCGCCATGATCAGATCGCCTTCGTTCTCGCGATCCTCGTCATCCACCATCAACACCATGCGTCCTTCCGCCAGGTCGGCGACGATATTGTCGATGCTGTCGAATTCCGTGCCAGTTTCGGCGTCAGCTTGCAGCTTCGGATTGGGATCGGACATAACTCTGAACTCCACTCGTAAAAAGTCGTCTTGCTCATGGCCAATGGCTATGGCATACCATAATACAAAACGACATGAGAGAGGCTTATCTATGACTAAAGGCTATTGGATCGCCACCGTGGCGGTGACCGACGCGGAGCAGTACCAGCGCTACCAGGCTTTAGCCCGCGACGCCTTGACACAATATGGCGCCAAACCGATCGCACGAAGCGACGACATCCATGTGATGGAGAGCCGCGACGATGAGAACGCCGAGCGCTGCGTCATTCTCGAATTCCCCTCCCTGGAGATCGCGCTTAAGTGCTATCACTCAGCCGCCTATCAAGAAGCGAGAGAGGCTCGCCGGAATGCTGCTGTTGTAGATATCACGATCGTCTCTGGACTAAAAAATTCTTCAACTCATAATCCTTAAGATCGTCAACGACTGATGCAGGCCGCTTCCAAACGGGTAGTGAACTGGGTATTAAAATTCAAAATAAAAATCACAAACCTTTAAGTGATTGATTTTTTACAATTTTTTGCACAGTCTATTTTAAGATCCAAAATATCGCGTGAATACTCACCTTGGGATGCCGTAGAGCATCCCGCTATTGTCACTCCCTGCGCTACGCTGACGCTAACAGCTTTAGATGCCAGTCGAGGAAGTGCCCATGCTCGTCACGCTTTATGCCCATCGACTCTCGCAGCCCTCCCGCGCGGTCGAAATCACCCTGCGCGAGCTGGACATCGATTACGACTTTCAAGAAGTCGATTTCGCCGGTGGTGAGACCCGCACGTCCTGGTATGCACAGGTCAATGCGTTTCAGACCGTGCCGGCGCTGGTGGTCGAAGATGACAAGGGCACCGACGACAAGGGAAGGCCGCTAGCGCTTGGAGAGAGTCAGGCGATCATGATGTATCTCTGCCGCACCGCCGCTGATCGGGAGACCGCGCAGCGGTGGTATCCCGGCGATCAGGACGCGACGCGCGCGGCACAGATCGACCAGTGGCTGGCCTGGCACCACGACAACCTGCGCCGCTTCGACATGTTTCATCACATCATGAATCTGCACCTGACCCTGCCGATGCTCAAGCGCGAGATTCAGAGCACCTTGATCATGCCTTTGCAGGCGGGGCTGAACCAAGGGCTTGTCATCCTTGAGGCACATTTCGAGCGCCAGCAACACGACGCACACCCGCCCACCCTTCTGGGCGAAGAACATCCCACGCTTGCCGATCTCGCCATGAGCTGCGAGCTCTATCAGATCAAGGCGGCGGGCTATCGGTTCGATCGCTACCCACAGGTGAACGCGTGGCTGGCAGGCATGGCCGAGCGGGCGCATTTTCAGGACGTGTCGAAGGAGGTCGAGATGCTGGGTCAGGAAATCCAAGAGAAAAGTGGAGCGTATCTGGCGTTGGAGGAGGCGTTTGGGTGAGTTGGGGTTGACGGAGACTACCTGCAGCACTGGAATATTGAACGAGCAGATGTGGGAGCAGAATCAGTGTAATGTGTCAATTATAGTTCCATGGATTCGCTTCATCACATGCTCTCGTTTTTATTCCTTCCGAAGCGATAAGAGCCCCTGCAATCAAGCATCGGTGGGATGAAGGGATGAGTTCAACTGATCGCTGGCTTCAGAGAAAGACTTTTGCTCGCCCATATCAATGCTACCACGACATAGACGCGTTTCTTTGCACGAGTCAGTGCCACATTTAGCAGATTGGATTTGCTCGAGGCCCATTCGGTGGCGCCTAGAGCATCAGCCGATAGCCCGAGTACAGGAATGACGTTGTCTTTTCCTTCCCTGAACGTATGTACTGTCCTAATGCTGGCTCAGCCATTCATCCAACCCATCTGCACCACCAAAAATATCATGGCAGCTAATACTTTAAGTACTGGCGTACGCCCCGATCTGCACGATAACTTGAGACGGACGAAGGCGATGATCCGTTAGCCGGCTTTTAAAGCCTGGGTCTATAGAATAACTGCAGCACTTTGGGCCGCCCTGTAGAGGCAAGAGAACCAGCGTCGATATCCTACTCGGCTTTACCAACCAAGGTGAAACAGACATGGCATGCGACAACTGGCCTAGAAAAGGCTCCAGAAAAATCCTTGTTCTAAAGTGACGAAGCCCCACGGCTATCCACCATTTCCTACACCGGTGCGCGAGGCGCGTAACCTGAGAAAATTCGTGCATGCACAGTGAGACCAAGCCAGCCTGTATTAACATGGTCCGTTGTTCACTTACTTACCTAATCTGCACTACCCGCCCCTCTTGGGCGGACAGCTTGCTTAAGGAGTATCCATGGCTACCTTCGACCCCCGGCTCGATATGGACGATGCCATGCGGCAGACCCTCGCGCTGTATCACCAGCGTATCGAGGCCGAACGCCAAGGCCAGGGCGGCCCGCACCGGCACATGGCGGTGGGACCGGCAACTGGACGCCTCATCAACCTATTGGCCAGCAGCCTCGACGCGCCACACATCCTTGAGCTGGGCACCTCTCTGGGTTACTCGACGATCTGGCTCGCCGATGCCGCCCGCACCGCGGGCGGCCGGGTGACCACACTGGAGCTGGAGGCCGAGAAATCGGCGCTTGCGCGGGAGATGGCCGAGCAGGCGGGACTGGCCCAGTGGGTCGACTACCGGGTCGGCGATGCCCTGGAATTGCTCGACTCCCTCGACGGCCCGTTCGACTTCGTGCTTGTCGACCACTGGAAGGACCTCTACCTGCCGAGCTTCGAGGCCTTCCGCGACAAGCTCGCGCCGGGCGCCATCCTGGTGGCCGACAACATGATTCGCGGCGGGGGCAGTGGCGGCCAGGCGGAATACGCCGCCGCCGTTCGCACCACCCGGGGGATGACCAGCGTGCTGCTGCCGGTGGGCTCGGGGCTGGAGGTTAGCCGCTACGAGCCGTGGTGAGTGGTGCCCAACCACCGAGTGACTGGGCGGGAAACAGTAAAAGTATCAAGCAAGATTATCCACTCGCTGATCTTCGTGGCGACATGAACAAGCAGGCCTGCTCTGCGCAATCTTCCTGCATGTAGTTCCCGACAAAGCTCATCATGCAGCAAGGGCTCTTTCGACTCGGCCGCGGCTGGAGGTCCTCGTGCAGGTTCCTCACCAGCATCGCCCTGACGGAGATGCTGGCGGCCACTATCGTGGCCATGACGCTGCGTTACCGAAGAGAAGATCCAGAGCATTGAATACTTAGCGAATACCCGGCAAGGATACGCCCGAGGTGTCGGGAACACTGATCAGCAATCCGATGCCCAACGCCAGGATCAGTACGCCGCCGCACAGGGCAATACCGTGTCCGGCCAGGCGCTGCCAGTGGGGCGTGGTGCGTGCCAACAGACGCGACGCGCGTTGCCGGGCAAAGACGGCGAAAAGGGCCAGACAGGAAGTGGTCACCGCCGTGCCGACCGACATGGCCAGCACCGCCATCACACCGGCCCACCAGTGACCCAGCAGACTGGCGACGCCCAGCACCATGACGGCCCCACTGCAGGGACGCAGGCCAATCGCCAACAAGGCGCCCAGACTCTCCTGGGTGGTGCGCGTGGTGTTGGGGTCGATATGGTGTTGGCCGCCGCAGTGATCGCATACTGCGTCGCGCTGTATCCCGTCAGACCGCTGCGAATGGCTCGGCACGGCCTCGAAGGCCAGGCCCTTGAACGATACGGGAGCGCCACTGGCCTCAGCGCCCAAGGGATCTCGCGACAACTGGTCCAGTCCCTGCCTGAGCCGGACCAGGGCACGCAGGGTCAGCCAAACGCCGAGCCCGATCAGGACGAGAAAGCTGAGTCGCTCGAGGTGGCCGGTCTGCGCCATGGCATCGCGTGTCAGCAGGCCCATGCCCCACACGAGCACGCCTACCAGGGCAATCGCTACCAGGCCCTGGAGCAGCGCCGCCGCCACGGTCAGTGAAAGCCCACGCCGCAAGGCGGTAGGATGCGACAGCAGATAGGCGGTGATCACGGCCTTGCCATGCCCCGGGCCTACGGCATGAAAGATGCCATAGCCCAGGCTCAACGCCATCAGGCTCAGGCTGGCATCGAGCGATGGATGCCGCGACAGGGCCATCGTCGACAGGGTCAGGCCGCGCTGCAGCGAGCGCTGCCAGTCGTGCGCCTGGGCCATGACGATCTGCGCCAGGGCCTGGCCCCAGTCGGTCATGGCAAGCACGGCAAGACCCAGCAATGGCAGCAGGGCAATCAATAGACCTAGCGTGCGGGACATGTCGCCTCCCCGGCTTCAGCGAAGAACCTCCCCAGCCCGCCCGGGGCGTCGGCATTGGTATCCAACGCCGCCGCTTCGGCCACTTTCTGCGGATCGGGATCGGCCGCGATGACACGGCTCGTACAGCCTTCGGGAGCATTTCTCAGGACAATCGGCTCATCGATATCATCGTCATACAGAAATTCGACATAATAAGTGTCGTCGTAAATTTTCCAGACGATCGGGGACTCCCCAAGCGCCAGTGGCTTGGCGAGCGGCACCACGAAGGTGAACTCCAGGCGCTGTTCATCCTGCCGTATGGTGTAGTCGCTTATCTCGCCCAAGGCGACGCTTTCGCCAGCGTGCGATACATGGGTCAGGTAGTTTTCGCGGCTCAGGTTCTGTGCAATCTCCTGACCGAGCATGTCCAGGCGTTCGTCCATGCTTTCTTCGCCCTCGGCGCGGGCCAGTTCCTCGGTCAGGGTCAGGCTATAGAAGGGGTCCATCTTCCACGCCTGCTCCAGGGCGACGACGCGCGCCTCATCGTCGAAGTGCAGCGTGACCCGATAGTCTACCCAGCCATGGGGATGAGCCCACGCCAGGGAGGGTGCCAGAAGCGCCAACAGTGAAAGAACAAGCCCGCCATAGGCGCAGCAATGTCTGGGTAGGCGAGTCAGCATGGTTGAGCTTCCCCCAAAACGTCATCGAGACGTGAATCAACATTGAAAGTGCATTCTATACCGGCAACTGAACGTACCTGAGCCGCTTGCAAATGGCCCAGGCAGGCCAGGTGTGGCATTCACGTAAACGAACGGACTCCTGCCGGGTATTCAACCGACGGCACGGGCCGTGGGTCTTACCTTCCAGCGGCGCACTCCGGCATCGATCAACGCCATTACGACCATCGAGGCGCCCATCACCGGAAAGATCACTCCGCCAATGGCGAGCAGCGCCAGCACGCCACGCAGCTTGCGCACATCATTCGGTGCCGGCGGTATACCGAGTCGTCCCGCGGGGCGCCGCTTCCACCACATGATGCCCGACGAGACGCACAGCAGCACGATTCCGGCACAGGCTACGGCCAGAATGAGCTGGTTGGCGATACCGTACTGCTGCCCCAGATGGATGTTGATGCCCCACTCGAGAGTCCTTCCCAAGGGTCCATAATCGGCATAGCTCATGTCGAGCAGGGGCTTGCCCGTGTATTGATCCAGATGCACGACGCGCTGTTGGCTCAGGTCATCGGGATAGATCGAGCCGGTATAGACGCCGGTCGGGCTACTCGGCAGGTTGACGGCATACCCCGAGGCGAGCCCGAGATCGTCGAACGCTTTCACTGCCTGATTCAGGCCGATGCTCGGTGCACTGCCCGGTGACGATTCCGGCAACCGCGCCTGCTCCAGCGACCAAGTCGTGGTTTCGCGCTCGGCGAGACGCTCTTCGGAAACCGGGACATTGACGCGCACGCCATCCGGATAGCCGAAATTATGCCCATTGGCGAGCTCGTTGACCTTGCTGCCCCACACGGTCGACCACGGCATACCCGTGATGGCGAGAAACAGAATGAAGCCAGCGACGAAGAGCCCGGTAACGGCGTGAAGATCCCGCCAGAATATCCGCTTCGATGGCGACGAGCGCACTGTCACCACTCCACCCCGCTGCCCGCGCGGCCACCAAAGATAGAGCCCGGTCAACACCAGCAGAATCGACCAGCCCGCGACGATCTCGATGATCAGGCTCGCTGTCTCGCCGAAGTAGTTGAGGCTGTGGATAGTCCGCACGATCCACATCACACTGCCGCGGTAAGGGATGGTGCCGGTGACTTCGCCGGTATAGGGATCGACGTAGACCGCCTGTTTGCCGTCGGCAGTGGTGATATCGACCTCCGCGGCGAGATTCGGCGCCGCTGACGATACATAGCGAAACGCGTCGCCCGGGTGCGCCGCCAGCGCGGCATCGAGCTGTTGCTGCGGCAATACGCTAGGAGATGGCTGTGCCTCGACGCGAACGATGTCCGCATTGAGCCACTGATCGATCTCATCCTTGAAAAGATAAAGCCCACCGGTGATCGCCAGCGAAATCAGGAAGGGAATCGCAATGAGTCCCGCATAGAAATGCCAGCGCCAGACGGCGCGGTAAATATCATTGACTGCTGATCTTGTACGAGACATGTCGTGTCTTCCTCGATAAATCCTGGGGCCGCCGATGCCGGCATGCTCACGCATCAACACGCCAAGGGATAACGGGGCACCCTGACGTAGCGGTATCGCAGTCATGCACAGGCTTGAGATAGACGGCGTTGCGCGCCATCGGCGGTGCGAACCGGCAGAATGGCGATTTACGGGATGATTCAGGATCGCGCGAGGGGCGGCGCTCGGGTCAGGGCATGGGGGAAGACGGTGAGATTGCCCTGCGCCGAGCGTGTTGCGGCGCTCGGGGCAAGCATGGCGAGCAGCGGGTCACGCGCCACTTGAGGCAAGGCGACGTCAAGAACGGGACAATGATAAAACAACGAGCAGTAGCCGCACTGCTCGTGCCAACTCACCGCCTTCGAAAACGAGGATTCGGCGGATGACTGGGCAGAAGACACCTGTCCTGCATGGTGCTCATGTCCCGCCCTGTCGAAAGCGCTGAACTGGCCGATAGCCGGCCCTGCCACCAGCAACAGCATGGCGAGCAGTGCCAGGTAAGCAGGATGACGACAAGGCCGAACGGGGCGATGATGCAACATGATAGGAAGAACAATTACCAGTACGGTGATTGCCTCATGCTAACGCATGCGGGCGAGCCCGTATGCCAAAAGAGAGGCGTCAACTTGACGCACTGGGCGGCCTATTCCTCATCCACGGCACACTACAGTGAGCGCATGCCTTTATTCGAAAGCCGCGGCTTGGCACGCCGGACACTGCCGAGCGCCAGCAACCAGACGATAGGCCCTGCCGCCAGGACACCGAGCCGATAGCGTTCCTCCCGCCAATGAGCCTCAATCCGGCATTTCGAGTGGATGCCCAGCGTGATGACAAAGCCAAGGTGCGCCCAGACAAACAGGATGAGTAATGTCTTCACGGCCGTTCTTCTTCCTCCGAAGATATCGCCAGGCTTGGCCTTGATGAATTGCAGATAGGGTCACCGGATAGGCTTGTGTTCGTTTATCGGCATCGGTGGCGCAAACCTGAGCCTCCAGGCGCCGGTTCTGGGCAGATCAGCCGAGCGCGTTTTTTGCCGGAGGGAGATACTACCCTGTAGAGACATGCTCTCTTGCCTACGCGGGTAAAGCATTACGCTTCACAACACATGTGCTTAGCGTAGAGGGAAAGCCTCGTATCGTAGTAAACCCAGGAATATTCACTGTCAGGGAGACGCCATCATGAGCCTCGATCACGCCGACGCGCAGGCAATCATCGACATCGTACGCCGCGCCGCCAAGGCGGAAATCCTGCCGCGCTTTCGCAATCTCGACCCAGAGGCGATTCGTACCAAGAGCGCCCCGGACGACCTGGTCACCGATGCCGATCAAGGCGCGGAACGAATCATCAGTCGTGAAGTGGCCAAGCTGTTGCCCAACGCCACCATTGTCGGCGAGGAAGCCGTCGCCGACAATGTCGCCTTGCTGGAATCGATTGCCGATGCCGAACTGGCGGTGATCATCGATCCGGTGGACGGCACCTGGAACTTCGCCCGCAGCATCAACCAGTTCGGTGTGATCATCGCCGTGGTCAGCCATGGCGAAACCGTGTTCGGTGTGCTCTACGACCCCATGGCGGACGACTGGATCAGCGCTCATCGAGGCGAAGGTGCATTCTTCGGCCGGCCGGATGGCACCGCGCGCCGGCTGCACGTTTCCGATACCACTTCGATGACTGAAATGGTCGGCTCGACCTCAACCCGCCTTTATCCTTCGCCGCAGCAGTACCAACTCGCCGGGACCTTTCCCGATTTCGCCCGCATGATGTCGTTCGGCTGCGCCTGTCATGAATACCGCACCATGGCATTCGGCTTTGTGGACTTCATGCTGGCCGCCAAGCTGATGCCGTGGGATCACGCCGCCGGCCTGTTGATCCACCGGGAAGCCGGCGGCTATGCCGCCCTGTTCGATGGCCGCACCTACAATCCCACCATTCACGAAGGTTTGCTGCTCGCCGCCAGCTCGCGAGAGAACTGGGAGCAGTTGCGCAAGAAGTTTGCCTTCCTGACCGATTGAGGTTGGTGAAGTCGTCGCTGGCCCAGTGAAGGAGCGAATCGACACCCGCTGCTACCAATGTTTAATTGATCCACTATAAATGCGGGAATTAACCATAAAAACGCCTAAATAACTGTAAATTTTCCAGCAGACACCACGTTATCATGGCCACCGATACGGAGCTTTATTCTCATTGTCTCGGAGCCCAACATGGTAAAACAGCAACCGTCCTCTGCCCCCTCGCTATGGCGGCGCATCCCGCTTTGGCAAAAGATCCTGGCGGGTCTCGGCCTGGGGATACTCGCAGGCGCTCTTCTCGGCGAAGACGCCAGCCTCTTCAAACCCATTGGCGATATTTTCATCAGCGCGATCAAGATGCTGATCGTGCCGCTGGTATTCACCACGCTCGTCGTCGGCATTACCTCGATGCGGGACCCGCAAAAGATGGGGCGCATCGGGGTGCGAACCATCGTGCTCTATCTTCTCACCACCGCCTTCGCCATTACGATTGGCCTGTTGGCGTCCACCCTCTTCCAGCCGGGCGCGGGCCTGGAGATGAGTTTCGAAGAGCCGGTCGAGGCTAGCGATGCGCCGACTCTGGTGGACATCCTGGTCGGGCTGGTCCCGCAGAACCCCGTCGATGCCTTAGCCAACGGCAACATCATGCAGATCATCGTGTTCGCCATCGGCCTGGGCATCTCGCTGATGTTGATCGGCGAGAAGGGCGAACCGGTGGTGCGCGTGTTCGAGAGCTTCGCGGAGGCAATGTACAAGCTCACCGAAATTGTCATGGCATTCGCGCCTTTTGGCGTTTTCGGCCTGATCGCACATGTCTCGGGGAGCTACGGCCTGGAAGTGCTGCTTCCCTTGGCCAAGGTGATAGGCGTCGCCTATCTGGCCAGCGTCGTGCATGTCCTGGTGGTCTACAGCGGACTGCTGGCGCTGTTGGGGCGCTTGAATCCATTGCCTTACCTGCGAGGCATTATCGACGCGCTGGTGGTGGCCTACTCTTCAGCCTCCTCATCCGGCACGCTGCCGGTGTCACTGCGCTGCGCACAGAAGAATCTCGGTGTCTCGGAGGGCGTCTCCGGCTTCGTGTTGCCCGTGGGGGCCACCATCAACATGGATGGCACGGCCATTTATCAGGGGGTCGTCGCGCTGTTCATCGCTCAGCTGGTAGGGGCCGACCTGACACTGATGGATTACGCCATGATCGTGGTGACCGGCACCCTGGCCTCGATCGGAACCGCCGGCGTGCCTGGGGCCGGCTTGATCATGCTCTCCATCGTCCTGGCGCAGGTGGGCCTGCCGCTGGAGGCGATCGCCGTGGTGGCGGGAGTCGATCGCATCCTGGATATGGCGCGCACCAGCGTCAACGTGGCAGGCGATCTGATGGTGACGACCCTGGTGGGACAGAGTGAAGGCGAGCTCGATAGGGATATTTATAACGCCAAGAACAAAGTCTAGCGGGCAGTGTCAGCAGGCCCTAAGTTCTGTCTGAAAAATCGGCGAGCGATGCGCAGGCAAGACAAAAATCAGCGATAAAGCGGAGTTTACGTGGTGTAAATGAGTATTTTGATCGGACTCGCGCCCGAGCTGATTTTTAACGCTGCATGAGTGAGCGCAGCCATTTTTCAGACAAAGCGTAGTGTCCGGTGCGTAGCTGGCGAGGCCGTAACCTCGCCAGATAACGGCTTAAACCTCCTCAAGGCCTGCCGCAACTCAGCGCACCCTCGAGTGCCCTGACAGAATTGCCCTGAGAGGCACTCAAGGAATGATGCGCTCCGCACGCAGGCGGGTGAACAGGTCGAAAAATACCGCCCGCGTCTCGCGAAAGTGATCGAAACCAAAATCGCGAGATTTGGTGACATCGTTGACGCATTCGAGCTCGCGCCCGAGATCGGCATCGGTGTGCCACCAGGAGACCAGCTTGGCGACGTCAGGTTCGGCCAGACCGTGCTGCTCGGCGATCCCGGCCCAAGTCGACTCGATGCCAGCCATCTGCGTCTCCAGCGGCTGCGGCGTCTCGGGGCATTCCGGCACGTCGAGTCCGAAGAACTCGCCGATCTCGTGCCACATCCGGCGCCAGCGGAAGACATCGCCGTTGACCGTGTTGAACGCTTCGTTGTGTGCACCGGGAGTCATCGCCGCCCACTCCATCTGACGTGCCAGTACTAGCGCATCGGTCAGATCGGTGAGCGCGTTCCACTGCACCTGCGAGCCGGGGAACACGAACGCTCGCCCGGTCGCCTTGCAGATCGAGGCATATACCGCCAACGTTACCCCCATGTTCATGGCGTTGCCGCGAGCATGGCCAATCACGGTGTGCGGACGGTGCACGTTCCAGCTAAAGCCGTGGCGTTCGGCAGCCGCGAACAGGATGTCTTCCAAGGTGTAATAGAAATTCTCGCCGGGTACCCGTGGCGCCGATTCACGAAACGGCGTCTCGGTCTTGCCACTGCCGTAGTTCTCGAAGGCGCCGAGATACTGCTTGGTGCCGGTGACCAGTGAGACATGCGCCAGGCTTGCCTCCTGCAAAGCGTCAAACAGGTTGTTCATCATCGTGCCGTTGGCCTCGACGTTGGCCTTCTCGTTGTCGCGCCGAACCCAGGTACAGTAGAAGACATGCGTAATGGGTAGCCCCACCAGCGCCTCGACGGTGGCCTCGCGATCCAGCAGATCGACGCATACGGGAATGATTCCCGCCTGCTCCGTAGCCGCCGAGATAATCCATAGACGGTCCATCCGCTAGCGCTGAGATAGCTGGCGAGATTGCTGCCGGTGATGCCAGTGGCGCCAACCACCAGTGCCGTGCCTTTGCGCATCGTTACCTCCTTATCCGGGCAAGATATTCGGAACGGACGACGAACGGTGTGCTCGCCGCCCCCGGTGAAACGCAGTCTGGATCGGCGGCTAACGTTGCTACAATGAGAAAAATCGCAAATCTTTATTGCGTCAGGAGCAACTCGATGGATCTCAATGCGCTACGCACATTCGAGCGCGTCGCCGCGACCGGCAGTTTTACCGCCACCGCACACCACTTTCATCGTGCGGTATCGTCCATCTCACGCCAGATCGCAGCCCTGGAAGAGGCGTTGGGCCAACAGCTGATCTACCGGCATACCCGTGCCGTCACGCTGACCGAGGCGGGTGGGCGCTATTATCAGGAAGTTCGCGAGATTCTCGAGCGGCTCGATCTGGCGACCGAAGCGCTGACCGCGCCCAATGCCGAACCTGCCGGGGTGCTACGCCTCAACGCCCCGGTGGCCTTCGGCCAGCGTCAGATCGTGCCGATTCTGCATCACTTCCAACGCCGCTACCCGGCCATCAAGGCCGAATTGATGCTCACCGACCAAGTCACCGACCCTGTGCGGGAGGGCATCGACATCACCTTTCGCGTCGGCACACTGACCGATTCCACACTGGTGTCGCGCCGCCTGGCCCCGATGAACTACGTCGTGGCCGCAGCGCCAGCCTATCTGCAACGCAGCGGTACACCTGACACGCCAAATGATCTGAGCCGGCACGACTGCCTGCTCTATCAGGGGGAAATGGGACGTCAACGCTGGTATTTTCACCAACCCACGCAGCCACAAGCCTTCGCTTTCGAAGTCGACGGCAGCCTCTACAGCAACGATGCCGAGAGCCTGGTACGCGCAGCGCTGATGGGCCAAGGGCTGGTCATGTTCCCGACCTGGCTGATCGCCGACGAGTTGGCCTCGGGCACTCTCCTGCCCATACTCACGGGGTGGCGTTGCGAGGTGGTGCCAGGCAGGCGAGACATCCACGTGTTGTATGCGCAGCGACGCCTGCATACGCGTAAGGTGCATGCCTTCCTGGACTACCTGTTCGAGGCGGTCGGACCCACGCCGCACTGGGACCGCTGGCGTGAGCATCAACCGGCGTGAATCGCCCTCTTCCGAGCCAATTCGCAGTGCCGGTGGGCGAGGATGATCTTTGTGGCGACGCTGAGCGTTAGCGCATTGCGAGCCGGGCACTGCGCCTCTCTGCCCTCACCCCCGCCAAGAAAATCAACAACCCCCCGATGGCCAGCACCGCGCCCACCAGCCCGGTGGTGGACCAGGCAAAGCCGAGCTTTACGGTAACGCCGGCCAGCCAGGCGCCGAGCGCGTTGGCAACATTGAAAGCAGCGTGATTGAGCGAGGCGGCCATGGTCTGGGCGTCTTCCGCCACGTCCATCAGCCGGGTCTGCAGGGCCGGCCCCAGCGCCATGCCGGTGCCCACCAGCCCGACGAAGAGCATGCCCAACCACACCGAGTTGGCCGCCACGTAAAACAGCCCCTGCATGGCCACGCACCAGATCAGGATGGCGGGAATCGCGCGCATCAGGTTCTTGTCCGCGGCCCGCGCGCCGGCCAGATTGCCGATGATGGTGCCGATGCCGAAGATCGCCAGCACCAACGGGCCCAGCGTTTCGCTCATGCCGGCCTGCTCGGTGAGGGTGGGAATCACGTAGCTGAACACCGCGAACATGCCGCCGAACCCCACACAGGCCACGCCCAGGGTGAACAACACACGCTGCTTGACCAGCGCGGAAAGCTCGCGGGCCGGGCTGGCATGCGGGTCGGCCTTCTGTACCGGCACCCATAGCCATACCAGCAGCGCGGTGAGCAGGGCAATGCCGCCCACCCCGGCAAAGGCCGTCTCCCAGCCGAACAGATTGCCGGCCCAAGTGGCCAGCGGCGCCCCGAGCAGAATCGCTACGGTAAGCCCTAGAATCACTCGGCCCACGGCGCGGCCGCGCTCTTCTATCGGCACCGACGCCGCCGCGACTAAAGCCGCCACGCCGAGGTAGGCGCCATGGGGCAGGCCAGCCAGGAAACGCAAGCCTACGAAAGGCCAGAATTGGGTGGCCAAGGCACTGGCCAGGTTGCCGACGGCAAAGATCAGCATCAGGCCGATCAAGAGCGCCCGTCTGGGCAGGCGCGCCGCCAGCATGGAAATGACCGGCGCCCCCACGACCACCCCCAGGGCATAGCTACTGATGGCATAGCCCACGTCGGGCACCGCTACCTGTAGATCATGGGCGACGCGGTTCATCAGCCCCATGATGACGAATTCCCCGGTGCCGATGGCAAAACCGCCCAGCGCCAGGGCCAGCACGGCCAAGCGCGGATGGGCGACCAAGGGTGGCGGCGGATTGGCAATACTCATGCAGGTCTCCGTGTCCATGGATAGCGTGTCTGATCGCCAGACAGGGAGCCGGCGACGGATCAAGCCCACCAGTATACGACCTAAGTCTAAAAAGGATAGGCGCAAACGACGTGTTCCGGCACGCAGCCGGCAAGCAAAACTGGCTCGGCGCCCCCTTGGCTGGCCTTAACGCCGCATGCGTGAGGCAGACATTCGGACCGAACGAGGACTAGCGGCGTTGATGCATCAACGCCGTAGGCACCAGCGCCACAAGGAAGAGCAGCGCCACGGCAAGAAAGCTTTCGCGAAAGCCCATCATGTAACTCTGAGCGTACACCACCTGACCGAGATAGTGACTGGCCGCGGCCGTCTGCAGCGACTCCGGAAGCCCGGCCTGGGCCATCAACCCGGCGGTACTCTCGAGAAGAGCGCGGGAAGCGCTGTTGGCGGCGTCCTGAGTGGCGGTGAAGGTTTGCGCATACAGTTGGGTGCGGTGCTCGAGCAGGATCGATAGCAGATTGACCCCGAATGCGCCGCCGAGCTGGCGCACGAAGTTGATCGCCCCGCTGCCCTGGCCGAGCAGCACGGCGGGCAATGCCTTGAGGGCACCGGCATTGAGGCTGGGCAGAATGAAACCCAAGCCGACGCGACCGAGCATGATCCAGCCGGCGAAGGTCCAGAACGGCGTATTGGTGTCGGCGTCCCCCATCAGGAAGCAGGACAGGGCGAACAGCACCAGGCCGAACATGATGGTAAGCGGCGGCGGCGTTCTATCGGTGGCACGCCCGGCGATGGGGAACACCAACGCCAGGATGAAGCCGGCCGGCATCAGCAGCAGCCCCGAGCGGGTCGGGGTGTAGCCCTGAACGGTCTGTACGAACAGCGGGATCAGATAGGTGGAGCCGTAGATGCCGGCGCCGAAGATGAACGCCACCACCGCGGCCCCGGAAAATATCCGGCGCGAGAACAGTCCCAGGTTGAGCAGCGGCGTGGCGGTCTTGAACTCCCAGGCCACGAACCCGACGAAGGCGAGCAGGGCAAAAGCGAAGTTCGTCAGGATGCTATCCGACAGCCAACCGTCGCGCTGGCCGTTGGACAGGCCGTTGAGCAAAGTGACCAGAAACAGCGTCAGCAGCCCGAACCCCAGCCAGTCGAAGCGTTTGGCCGGCCCCGAGTGCGGCCGCCCCGGCATGAACAGCAGCGCCAGGAAGGGCCCCGCCACGCTGAACGGCAATGCGATGAAGAACACGTAGCGCCAGCTGAAACTGTCGACCATGATCCCGCCCAGGGTCGGCCCCAGCGCCGGCGCCAGCACCACACCGATGCCGTAGATGCCCATCGCCGAGCCTCGCCGCTCGGGCGGATAGACCTGGAAGATCACCTGCATCGCCAATGGCTGCAGGATGCCCGCGGCGCAGCCCTGCAGGATACGCGCCAGGATCAGCTCGCCCTCGTTGACCGACAGACCGCCCATGATCGAGGCCAGGGTGAACACGCCCATGGCGAGTATGAACGTCATGCGTTGACCGATGGTCTCCACCAGCCAGGCGTTGAGCAGCATGGTGCCGGTCATCGCCGCCAGAAAGCCGGTGGAGAGCAGCTGCGCCTTGTCCTGGCCCATGCCGAAGGCGCCCATGATATCGGGCAGGGCAACGTTGATGATGGTCGCCGTGAGTACGGTGGCGATAGTGCCCATCATTACCGTCGCGGTGACCAGATAACGATAGGTCGGGCCATAGCGCGCAAACAACGCCTCGAGACTGTCCGGCCGCGGCGCGTCATTCACCGGTGGCAGCCTCGAGTTCCACCATCATGCCGGGTTTGAGCAGGCCATCACGCTGGGACACCGCGATACGCACCGGCAGGCGCTGAGTGATCTTGGTGAAGTTACCGCTGGGATTGGGGCTGGGCAGTAGAGCGAATTCGCTGGTGGCGGACTGGCCGACGCGTTCGACGGCGCCGTCGAAGACCTGGTCCGGCAAGGCGTCCACCCGAATATCGACATTCTTGCCGGGCCGGAAGTGACGGATATCGGTCTCCTTGATATTGGCCTCGACCCGCACCGCCTGGGGATCGTGAACCATTAGCAGCCGCTGGCCCGGCGTCACGTACTCGCCGTCGTCGACGAATACCCGGTCCACCACGCCATCGAAGGGCATCGCGAGGGCGCGATCCTCGAGGTCGAGCTGAGCCTGCTGGCGCTGGGCCCGCAATTGCTGCGCCTGGGCTTCGAGCCCGGCGAGCTGGCGCTTGAGCACCGCCAGCTCCTCGCGGTCCGCCTGGGCATTCTGCAACCGGGCACGCGCGCCGCCGAGATCCTGACGCGCCGTCTCGAGAGCAGTCTGGGTCTGGTCCAGCCGCGCCTGGTTGACCGCACCCTGCTTGACCAGCTTCGCCACCCGCTGATTGTCGATTTGCGCCAGTTTCCGCTTGGCCTCGGCCGAGGCCACCGCGGCCTTGGCGACCTCGATGGCGCTCTGGGTCTGGTGATCGACCATCTGCCAGCGGGCCTGGGTCTCATCATGGCTGGCGGTAATGGCGGCGAGTTGGGCGTCGAGTTCCTGTATCTTCAGGCGACTCTCGCGGGCATCGATGGTAACGAGGGTCTGGCCGCTCACGGCGGTGTCACCCTCGATGACCTCCACGTCGGTCACCCAGCCGGGTACCCGGCTGCTCAGTACCACCATGTCCGCGGCGACCCGCGCATCGGTGACGTTGACATGGGTGAGCTGCCCATAGAGCCAGGCACCGCCCCCGGCGAGGATCGCCAGGCCGATGACGATACCCGCCAGCATCCGCCGCCGTTGCCACCAGCCCCGACGTGGCCTGTCGGCCGGTGAAGCGCTGGATGAGGCGGGCTGCGCCGCCGCCTCATGCTGAGATTCCGCCATGTCACGTGTCCTTGCTGAAGGTAAGCCCCCGGCCATCGTCGACAACCGTGGTCCCGAGCCTGCCGACGATCCGCTCGAAGACGTCCAGGCAGGTCTGCAGATCGTCTGCGGCAATATCCGCCAGGATCTCGCCACGCACCTTGCTGGCCACGCTCTGGATGCGTTCGAGCACGGGCGTGGCCTTGGGTGTCAGATGCACCGTCTTGACTCGCCGATCGCCGCTGGTGGCCCGGCGCTCGATCAACCCCTGCGACGCTAGCCAGTCCAGCGAGCGCACCAGCGTCGGCCCCTGAACGTTGATGGCCCGGGCCAGGGTGGTTTGCGTGACCGCCTCCTGCGCCCGGGAGAGCTGCAACAGAATCCGCCAGCGCGACTCGGTCAGGCCGTACGGCGCCAGGCGCTGGTCGATTTCCGCGCGCCACAAGCGGGCGACCTGGCCCAGCATCTGGCCGAAGATTTCCCGCGGGTCGCTGTCTTGCATCTCGTGATCCTCGTTCCGGCGTCCATTGTTAGCATGGACTTAAGTAGGTAGCTAGCTATCAATAAGTTTAACAAAAAACCGCCATACCTCGACGGTCATGGCGGTTAGGTGGCGGGACTAGCCGCTGCGCCTGACCGACCAGGCCAGCGTCTCGCCGGCGCGAAACGGCACCAGGCGATACTCGCCCTCACCGATAGTCTCGGGTACCTGACGTGGCGTGCGAGTGAGTTCGATGAAATCCGCATTGGGCGCCAAGCCGTAGAAATGCGGCCCATTCAACGAGCAGAACGCCTCGAAGTGCTCGAGAGCCCCCTCCTCCTCGAAGACCGTGGCGTACACCTCGAGCGCCGAAGGAGCGTTGAACACCCCGGCGCAGCCGCAGCTCGTCTCCTTGGCGGGGGTCACGTGCGGTGCGGAGTCGGTGCCCAGGAACAAGCGCGGATGGCCGCTGGCGATAGCCCGGCGCAACGCCTGCTGATGGGTGCCGCGCTTGAGTATCGGCAGGCAGTAGAGGTGCGGGCGAATGCCGCCGACCAGCATGTCGTTGCGGTTATGCGCCAAGTGCTGCGGTGTGATGGTTGCCGCCAGGAACTCGTTGCCCTCGCACACGTAGGTGGCGGCCTCGGCAGTCGTGATGTGCTCGAAGACGATCTTGAGCTCGGGGAACCGGTGACGGATGGGTTCCATCACCTCGTCGATGAAAGCCTTCTCGCGGTCGAAGATGTCCACCTCGGCATGGGTCACCTCGCCGTGGATCAGAAGCGGCATCCCCAGGCGCTGCATGACCTCGAACAGCGGGTAGATCGCCTTGACGTCGCGTACGCCATGCGCGGAGTTGGTGGTGGCGTTGGCCGGATAGAGCTTGGCGGCGGTGAACACGCCCGCGCTATAGCCACGCTCGAGTTCCGCGGCATCGACGCTCTCGTTGAGATAGCAGGTCATCAGCGGCGTGAAGTCGTGCCCGGCCGGCAGCGCGGACAGGATCCGCTCGCGGTAGGCCTGGGCGGCTTCGACCGTGGTCACCGGCGGCACCAGATTGGGCATGACGATGGCCCGGGCATAGAGGCCGCTGGTATGGGGCAGCACCGTCGCCATCAGTTCGCCGTCACGCAGGTGCAGGTGCCAGTCGTCGGGCCGGCGGATGCGTAGGGAGGCGGCGGGTGCGGTCATGTCAGGCTCCATTTATACAAGGCTCGGGCTACAGCTAACGTCGCGCAGCCTGGATAAGGCAAGAATCGGTGTGACGCGATTTTACCGCGAGTCCCGGAAATCGGCGCATCGTTTGCGACAAATTATATCATCGGCATGGCGCCGCCCGTTGCCGGTATCGCTCATTCGAATCGCCTCATGAGGAGGCTGCCACAGCCTGGCGCCGGCGTATCAACAGCCCCAGCGCCACCGCCGCCAGCAGGGCCACCAGGGCGGCGAAGCTCATCCCCGTGGTCGCCAGCCCGAGAAAGCGCGCCGTCAGCCCGATTCCCACCACCGGAATCGAGATCGCCACGTAGGCGACAAAGAAGAAGGTCGAGGTGACCGTGCCGCGCTGGTCGGCGGGGCTGGCCGCGGTGACCAGACCCAACCCGGCGCGAAAGGCGATACCCTGCCCCAGCCCGACGATTACCGCGCCGGCCAGAAACGGCGCCAGAGAGTGAACCCCGATGCCGGCACCGACCAGACCCACGCCGAGGATCACCACCGCGCAGCCCAACGGCAGCCGCCAGGCCTTGGCGAGGCGATCCTGCACGCTCTGGCCCAGGATGGAGGCGAAGAACACCACCCCTACCACCACACCGATCAAAAAGAGGTTGTCGTAACCCAGCACCTGTCCCATGAAGGCCGGCGCCGTGGCGGTGAAGAAACCGAACACCGCGAAACCGGCGAAACCGGCGATGGCGGCAGGCAGGAACACCGCGCGCACCTCGGCCGGCACGCTCAAGCGCTGCAGGCCGAGGCGTGGATGGGCGGGCCGCTTCACCGTTTCGCGAACCCGCCACACCGCGACGGCGGCAACGACGAGCAGCGCCAGATGCACGGCATAGGCCAGATGCAGCGGCCAGGGAGCATATTCGCCTAGCCCGCCGGCCATCACCGGGCCCATTCCCAACCCGCCCATATTGGCGGCAGTGGCCGCCAGGGTGGCAAGCGGCTTGTTGTCCTCGGGTGCCAGTTCGATCACCGCCACGGTGGCGGTGCCGGTGAAGATCCCGGCGGAGACACCCGACATCACGCGCCCGGCCAGCAGCGCCACCAGGCCGTCGCTCTGCAAGAAGATCACGTCGCTGACCGCGGCGGCGAGCAAGCCTGTGAACAGCAGCGGACGCCGGCCGAGCTGATCCGACCAGCGACCGGTGATGATCAGCGCGGCGATCACGCCCACGGCATAGGCGGCGAAGATCACCGTGATCATCAACTCGGAGAAGCCGAACTGCTGCCGGTAGAGCGGATACAGCGGCGTCGGCAGGGTGGTGCCGAGCATGGTCACCAGAAAGGCAAAGGCGACACCGAGAAAGGCCAGGCGCGACATCGGCGCACCGCTGACAGCGGAATCGGGCATATCGAACGTCCTTGTGTGCAATCATCCGGTTGCGTCAGTGTAGAGGCCGCCGGGCAATGTGCGATAATGACGGCTTACTTCGCAGCGACTCAACCGGCCACCGACCATGTCCCACGGTACTCAATCTGCCGACAGCTCCTCCACCGGATACTCCTATTCCGGCACTCTGTATATCGTCTCCGCGCCCTCCGGGGCCGGCAAGACCAGCTTGGTGCGTGCACTTCTCGAGCGTGTCGAGAACATCCAGGTCTCGGTTTCCCATACCACCCGCGCAATGCGCCCGGGAGAGGCCGACGGCACCAATTACCATTTCGTGGACGTGACCACCTTCGAGGGCATGATCGCCCACGGCGACTTCTTCGAGCACGCCCGCGTCTTTGACAACTACTACGGCACCTCGCGCTCGGCGGTACAGGCGCTGCTCGACGCCGGCACCGATGTGATCCTCGAGATCGACTGGCAGGGCGCGCGTCAGGTCCGCCGCCAGATGCCAGATGCCGTCTCGGTATTCATCCTGCCACCGTCACGCGAGGCGCTGCGTGAGCGCCTGTCCGGGCGCGGCACCGACGACGACACGACCATTCATCGGCGCATGCGCGACGCGGTCAGCGAGATGTCGCATTTCGATGAATACGACCACGTGATCATTAACGACACCTTCGTCCACGCCGTGGCCGAACTCGAGTGTCTGGTGCATGCCGAACGCACCCGTCTGGCACGGGTCAGAGCCCGCCATCCCGCGCTGCTCGAAGCGCTCTTGTCACGTGAGGAAGACGTCGAGTAGACTCAGAGGTCCTACCGTATTTTCCCGTACTTGCTTCCTACTACCCTCAGGATACTTTCATGGCACGCGTTACTGTTGAAGATTGTCTGGAACACGTTGAGAACCGTTTCAAGCTGGTCATGATTTCCACTCAGCGTGCGCGCCAGCTGGCGCGCGGTTCGCGCGACGCCCTGCTGCCCTGGGAAAACGACAAGCCGACCGTGATGGCGTTGCGCGAGATCGCTGCGGGACGTGTCGATTCAAGCGTACTCGACGAGCCAATGGAGGCAGCCCCGGTCCGTGTGCGCCGCGAGCCCGAGATTGATAGCTGATCCGGCACCTTCCGCCCTACGCCAGGCGCGTCTCATGTTTACCATCGATGACCTGGCCGACCGGCTGGGCGGCTACCTGCCTGGCGAAGAGATCCAGCAGGTAAAGCGCGCCTTCTATTACGCCGAGCAGGCTCACGATGGCCAGCGTCGGCGTTCCGGCGAGCCCTACGTCACGCATCCCCTCGCCGTCGCCAATATCCTCGCCAACATGCACATGGATCATCAGAGCCTGATGGCGGCCATGCTGCATGACGTCATCGAGGATACCGGTGTGTCCAAGGATGCCTTGGCCGCCCAGTTCGGCGAGCCAGTGGCGGAACTGGTCGATGGCGTCTCGAAGCTGACCCAGATCACCTTCGAGGACAAGGCCGTCGCCCAGGCCGAGAATTTCCAGAAGATGGTGATGGCGATGTCCAACGACATCCGCGTGATCATCGTCAAGCTGGCCGACCGGCTGCATAACATGCGCACTCTCGGCGCACTGCGCCCGGACAAGAAGCGGCGTATCGCCCGCGAGACGCTGGAGATCTACGCCCGTATCGCCGGACGCCTGGGCATCAACACCATCCGCATCGAACTCGAGGACCTGTCTTTCCAGGCCATCTATCCGATGCGCGCCGAGCGTATCAAGCGCGCGGTGACCAAGGCGCGCGGTAACCGCCGCACCATGATGCGCCAGGTCCAGGACAGCCTGCAGAAGAGCCTCGACGACGACGCACTGTCGGGCACGGTGGTGGGACGTCAGAAGCATCTGCTGTCGATCTATCGCAAGATGCGCGATCAGCGCAAACCCTTCAGCGAAATCATGGACGTGTTCGGCTTTCGCATCATCACCGATAACGTCGACAGCTGTTATCGGATTCTCGGTGCGGTACACAACCTCTACAAGCCGGTGCCGGGGCGCTTCAAGGATTACATCGCCATCCCCAAGGCCAACGGCTACCAGAGCCTGCACACCACGCTGTTCGGTACCAACGGCATTCCCATCGAGGTGCAGATCCGCACCCGCGAGATGGAGGCGATGGCCAACAATGGCATCGCCGCGCACTGGTTGTACAAAGCCGGCCAAACCGAACGGCCGATCGCCGTGGGCAGTCACGCCCGTGCCCGCGAGTGGGTGCGCGGGTTGCTCGAGATGCAGCGCCACGCCGGCAATCCGTTGGAGTTCATCGAACACGTCAAGAATGACCTGTTCCCCGACGACACCTACGTGTTCACCCCCAAGGGCGACATCATGGAGCTGCCGCGAGGTGCCACCGCCGTGGACTTCGCCTACAGCGTGCACACCGACATCGGCAATAGTTGCATCGCCTGCCGCATCGATCGCCACCTCGCGCCGCTGTCCACCGAGCTGGAGAGCGGTCAGACGCTGGAGATCATCACCGCCCCGGGGGCGCGTCCCAATCTGGCCTGGCTCAACTTCGTGGTCACCGCCAAGGCCCGTTCGGCGATTCGCCATGCGCTGAAGAATCAGCAGCATACCGAAGCCGTGCATCTGGGTCGGCGGTTGCTCAACAAGGCACTGGCAGCCTTCGATACCAGTCTCGAGGAGATCCCCGATGTGCGCATGCCTGCGCTTCTCGAGGATATGCAGATCGACCATGAAGACGATCTGCTGGAATCCATCGGGCTGGGAACCCGCATGGCCTATGTGGTCGCCCGTCGTCTGGCCGAAGGCGACAGTCTTCCGCCGGCAACTGCGCCCGAGGCGAAGCTTCCCCACCACGACGGTCCCATCCAGATCAACGGGGCCGAGGGCATGGTGCTAAGTTTCGCCCGGTGTTGCCACCCGCTGCCCGGCGATCCGGTGGTCGGGCATCTCTCGGTGGGCAAGGGTATCGTCGTACATCGTCACGACTGCAATAATCTTGACGAGCTACGCGACGATCCGGACAAGCTGTTCGCTCTGGAATGGTCAAAACAGATCGAGCAGGACTTCTTGGTGGCCCTGCGTATCGAAGTCGAAACCCGACGCGGTCTGGTAGCCGAGCTGGCGAGCCTGGTCACCGATGCCGACGCCAATATCGAGCGCATCGGCATCGAGGAGCGCGATGTGCGCCTGTCGATCGTCAATCTGACACTGGCGGTGCGCGATCGCGTCCATTTGGCGCGGATCATCAAGCGCATACGCAACCTGCACCACGTCGGCCGTATCACCCGCGTCCGAAACTGAACTCCCTGCGACCGCTCTGCCGCGTGATACGTGGCGGGGCGGTCGTTTTTTATTTCCGGCCCGCCTGAACCGGCGAGCCATAACGCTGGCATACGATTACATAACGATAAGGAGAGGCATCATGAGCAATATCGCCGTCATCAATACCGAGCGCGCCCCGGCCGCTATCGGCCCTTACTCCCAGGCCATCAAGGCGGGCAACACCATCTATATGTCCGGACAGATTCCTCTGGACCCCAAGAGCATGGAAATCGTCTCCGAGGATTTCGAAGCCCAGGCTCGCCAAGTGTTCACCAACCTCTCCGCCGTCTGCGAAGAGGCCGCCGGCTCGCTCAAGGATATCGTCAAGCTCAATCTCTACCTGGTGGATCTCGACAACTTCGCCATCGTCAACCGGGTCATGGAGGAGTTCTTCAGCGCACCATTCCCGGCCCGCGCCGCCGTGGGCGTCAAGGCGCTGCCCAAGGGCAGCCAGGTCGAGGCCGAAGCGGTAATGGTCATCGGCGACTAGGTCTGTTGCCTCGGTGAGGCGGCGTAACCCGCCTAGCCCAGCGTAGACCCTTTCCACATCGTAGAGTAGAACATGCGCCTATTCTTCGCGCTATGGCCCGACGACGCCCTGCGCGAGCGGCTGCACGCCCTGGCGCAGACGGCGCAACGTACCTGCGGCGGTCGCGCCACGCGCCCGCAGGCGCTGCATCTGACCCTGGCGTTTCTCGGCGAGGTGGCGGATAGCGAGGCCGAGTCGCTCGTGGCACTAACCCAGTCGCTGCAGATCGCGCCGGGACGTTGGATACTGGATCGCTTCGGCGGCTTTGCCCGGGGCGGTGTGCTGTGGGCGGGCAGCCGCGAGCCGTCGCCTGCGCTCGCCACCCTGCACGGCCAACTCCAGCAGGCACTGGCGGAACACGGGTGGGCCATTCGCGAACGCGCTTTTCTTCCACACGTCACCCTGTTGCGCCATGCCCGAATCTCGCATCTCGAGTGCCTTGGCGCCCCGCATATGGCGTGGGAATATACCCGTCTCGAGCTGATCCATTCCATTCCCGAGGGGCCGCAGCATCGCTACCGTACGTTGGCACGCTCGGCGTGAACGCTAGAGCACAGCGGCCAACGCATTGCCCTATCCTATTGGCTCTGCTTAAATCATTACCGAAACCTAAATCAAAGGAAGGATGATGGGATTTCGCACTCTCTACGCCCCGCGTGTGCGTCTCGCGCGGGTAGGTGGCCTGGTGGTGCTCGCCGGAGCGCTTTTCAATACGGCACACGCCGATACATCCATTGCCCTGGGCTCGACCAGCGAAACCACTCCGGCCTACAAACTGGAGATTGATAGGCAGTTCCCGCTGCGCCAGTGGCATCCGGCGCTGAGCCTGCGCCTAGCGGGAGGCGCCATGTGGCTCCCCGGCGACGATGGCGATGACAATGCCGCCCTGCTGCTGACACCGGCGTTTCGCTATACCTTTCTGGGCACCGCCTACCGTCCCTTTATCGAGGCCGGCGTAGGCGCTGCCGTGTTTCTCGACACGCGCTTCGAGGACCGCAAGTTGGGATCAGCGTTTCAGTTCGAGGATCGCTTGGCTGTAGGCATGCGGTTAGGGCCGGGCGAGTTGGGGGCAAGTGCCACCCACTACTCGAACGCCGACATCAAGTCGCCCAATGACGGCTTCGAGATATATGCAGTCAATTACCGGTTGCCCCTGTAACCGGGGCAACCGTAAAGGAGGGTTTACACGCTTTCGGGCTGCCGGGAACCGTTTTCCTTCAACACCTGGGCATAGCCTTCGCGATAGGTGGGATAGCGGAAGCGGTAGCCCGTCTCGCAGAGACGGGTATTATCGCAACGCTTGCTGGCGCGTCGGCGTAGTGGCGATTGGATGGTCTCGGTGAGTTCCACCTTGAGCTGTTTGGCCAACCAGGCCATGACTTCATGCAGCGGCGCGGATTCGCAATCGCTGGCCAGATAGAGGTCGTCGACCGTCTGACCGTCCAGGCTACGCTGAATGAGATGCGCCAGGACGCCGGCACAATCGTCGCGGTGAATCCGGTTGGAGTACATCGGCGGGTTGGCCGCGGCGATACGGCCTTCGCGGACCTGGCGAATGAGGCCGTCCCGGCCGGGGCCGTAGATGCCCGAGAAACGGACCACTGTCCCGGGCAGTTCATCGGCCAGCAGCGCCTGTTCGGCGTCATGCATCAGCTGACCGGAGAAACCATGGGGAACCGTCTCGGCGCTTTCATCGACCACTTGCCCTTCCTGCTGAGCGTAGACACTGGTCGAGGAGACGAAGAACACCCGCTCGGGACGCTTCTTGCGGGTCTTCAGCTCCGCAAGTACCGCCTTCATGCCCTGCGGATAGGCCGCTTCATAGGCGCTCTCCTCGAAGCGGTCGGCGGTCAGCACATACACGACGATATCCGCGTCGGGGAGCTGCGCAAGCGCGCCTTCGGCATTAATGTCCAGCGCCAGAGGCTCGATTCCGGTACCCTCCAGGAGGGTAGCGTTACGCCGCACACCGACGACACGGTGTCCAGCGGCCTTGAGTTGTTTGCCGAGAACGACACCGATGTCGCCACAGCCGAGAATCAGACACGTTTTCTTCACCTTTCCCTAGCCTCTTGGTAAAAAGTCCCTTTGATAAAAAGCCCCTGGGTGATACATCCTTGATACAAAATCGAACTCATCGTGCTGATAGGAAGCCCTTGCGGGCCGAACCATGACTCTAACAGAACTCCGCTATATCGTAACCTTGGCACAGGAACGTCATTTCGGACGCGCCGCCGAGCGCTGCTTCGTATCGCAGCCGACACTTTCGGTGGCCGTCAAGAAACTCGAGGAAGAACTGGGCATTGCCCTGTTCGAACGTTCCAAGTCCACGGTTCAGGTCACCCCGCTCGGCGAGAAGATCATCGAGCAGGCCCATCGTGTCCTCGAGCAGGCCAGCGTGATCAAGGAAATGGCCAGTGAAGGCAAGGATCAGCTGGCCAGCCCGCTGCGCATCGGCGCCATCTATACCATCGGCCCCTATCTGTTTCCGCACCTGATTCCCGAACTTTCGCGCAGTGCCGCGCAGATGCCGCTGTACATCGAAGAGAACTTCACCGCCGCGCTGCGCCGCAAGCTGCGCAATGGCGAGCTCGACGCGATCATCGTTGCGCTGCCGTTCACCGAACCGGACGTGCTTACCAAGCCGCTCTACACCGAGCCTTTCGAAGTGCTGATGCCCGCCGGCCATGCCTGGACCCGCAAGGCTTCCATCGACAAGGAAGATCTATTGCAGGAAAAACTGCTGTTACTCGGCGAGGGTCACTGCTTTCGCGAACAGATCCTCGAAGCCTGTCCGGCGATCAGCACCCAGCTCAACAGCCCCGGCAATACGCTGATTGCCGAAGGCGGTTCGCTGGAAACCATTCGCCACATGGTCGCCTCGGGACTCGGTGTCACCATCCTGCCGCACTCCGCCATCGGCACCGGCCACTACGAATCCGGCATGCTCGAGAGCCGCCCCTTCTCGAGCGACGCTCCCAACCGCACCGTCGCTGTCGCCTGGCGGGCCAGCTTTCCGCGCCCCAAGGCCATCGATGCCCTGACCCAGGCCATCGACTTCTGCCAGCAGCGCGACTTCGAGGCGGCATGAGCGCGCTCGATGCCCCGGTATCGGCGCTCACCGGTGTCGGCGAGGCCCTGACGGCCAAGCTGGCCCGGTTGCATATCGCGAGCATCGCCGACCTGCTGTTCCACTTGCCGCTGCGCTATCAGGATCGCACCCGTATCACCCCCATCGGCACGCTGCGTGCCGGCCACGAGGCAGTGATCGAAGGCGAAATCTCGGCTGCGGATGTCATCAAGGGCCGCCGACGCAGTCTGTTGGTGCGGCTCAAGGACGACTCGGGCATCCTCAGCCTGCGCTTTTTTCATTTCTCCCCGGCTCAGCAGCAGCAGTTCGCGCGCGGCGTGCGGGTACGCTGTTTCGGCGAGGCCCGCGCCGGGAGCACCGGGCTCGAAATCTACCACCCCGAATATCGCCTGTTGACCCAAGGCGACGCGCCGGTCGACGAGCACCTGACACCGATCTACCCCACCACCGAAGGGCTCACCCAGCCGCGCCTGCGCGGATTGATCGGCCAGGCGCTCAAGGCGCTGCAGGAGTCTCCCGAGGCATTGCCGGACTGGATTCCCGTGCCCCTGCGCGAACGTTTTCAGTTGCCCGATCTGCAGGGTTCATTGCGCTATCTGCACGAACCGCCTCCGCAGGCGCCGGTGGAGCATCTCGCCACCGGCCAGCATCCCGCCCAGCGGCGTCTGGCGCTGGAAGAGCTGCTCGCCCATCAGTTGAGCCTGCGCCAGGTACGTTTGCGCATTCAGGCGGATGGAGCGCCGGCACTGCCCTCCGGGCGCAGCCTGCAGGCGCGTTTTCTGACCCAGTTGCCTTTCGCATTGACGGGAGCCCAACGCCGCGTGCTCGACGAGATCGCCCGCGATCTCGAGATGCCCATTCCCATGCTGCGTCTGGTGCAGGGCGACGTGGGCTCGGGCAAGACCGTCGTCGCCGCCATGGCCGCGCTGCAGGCGATCGCCGGCGGCTGCCAAGCGGCGATCATGGCGCCCACCGAGATTCTCGCCGAACAGCATTACCGTAATTTCCGCGACTGGTTCGTGCCCTTGGGCATCGATGTCGCCTGGCTGGCCGGCAAGCTCAAGGGCAAGCTGCGCCTGGATACCAAGGCTGCGATCGACGATGGCCGCGCCCAGGTCATCGTTGGCACGCACGCCCTGTTCCAGAGCGACGTGCATTTTCATCGCCTGGGCCTGGCCATCGTCGATGAACAGCATCGTTTCGGCGTTCACCAGCGCCTGGCGCTGCGCGAGAAGGGCGAGGCAGGCGGGCTGACGCCCCATCAGCTGATCATGACCGCCACGCCGATACCGCGCACCCTGGCGATGAGCGCCTATGCCGACCTCGATCTGTCGGTGATCGACGAACTCCCTCCTGGACGCACCCCGGTGCAGACGGTGGCCGTTCCCGACGAGCGTCGCCCCGAAGTGGTGGCACGCATTCGCCGCGCCTGCGCCGAAGGGCGCCAAGCCTACTGGGTATGCACCCTGATCGAGGAATCCGAGGCGCTGACCTGCCAGGCCGCCGAAGTGACCCGTGAAACCCTGGGCGAAGCACTACCGGAACTGGCGATCGGCCTGATACACGGCCGCATGAAGCCGGCCGAAAAGGCCGAGATAATGGAGGCGTTCAAGGCCGGTGAGCTGGACCTGTTGGTCGCCACCACGGTGATCGAGGTCGGTGTGGACGTACCCAACGCCAGCCTGATGATCATCGAAAATCCCGAACGCCTGGGACTGTCCCAGTTGCATCAGCTGCGCGGACGTGTGGGCCGCGGCAGCACCGAGAGCTTCTGTGTACTGCTTTATCATCCGCCATTGTCGGCGCACTCGCGGGAGCGTCTGGGGGTGATGCGTGAAACCAGCGACGGCTTCCGTATCGCGGAAAAGGATCTGGAGCTGCGTGGCCCCGGGGAGGTTCTCGGTACTCGCCAGACAGGCCTGGCGCAGTTGAAGATTGCCGATCTTGAACGCGACCGCAATCTGCTCGAGGTCGTCAGTGCCCTGGCCAAGGCTCTGCTCACCGAGGCGCCAGACGCCAGCGAGCCGTTGATCCGACGCTGGCTGGGCGAGCAAGCCGGACGTTACGGGCAGGTCTAAGGCGTTTAACGAACGTGTGCAACTGATGCATGGCAAGCCGAAGTGGCAGCAGGTTGCGCGTATCCGCGCCGGCAAGCAGGCTCCGGCGCGAGTACGAACTCTGCAGGCGTTACTTGGACACGGCGTCCTTGAGTGCCTTGCCGGGCTTGAAGGCGACGGTCTTGCTCGCCGGAATGGTCAGCGGCTGGCCGGTCTGCGGGTTCTTGCCCGTCCGCTCGGCACGCTCGCGCACCACGAAGGAACCGAAGCCGATGAGCGAGACATCGTCGCCCTTGGCAACCGTTCCGGTGATCTCGTCGAGAATCACATTCAAGACCTGACTGGCCTTGTCCTTGGAAAGATCAGCACGCTCGGCGATCGCCGCAGCGAGTTCTGGCTTGCGCATAAAGCCCTCCTGATGGAATAAAACATTGGCATCGCAGCAGCGGATACCGGTTGTTGTTTTCGAACGTTAGCGATACATGCCGTTACAAGACCGCGGATATAATGATATGCCGTGATCAGCCGGGTTTGTCCAGCGGATGCTAAAAAAAGCACGCGTTTGCTAAAAAATCACGTCGCCCCCCCCCGGCTGGCGACCTGCAACATGGCTAGCCTAGCAATGCCGGGGCCATCCGCGCCAGTTCAACTTTGCGCCGCACGCAGGCACCGGTCAGGGCAAAGCCCATCAGACGCCCCTGATCGTCCTCGGCCAACGCCGTCAGATCGGCGCCATCGCCCTCGACACGCCAGCGCGCCGGCCCCTCGCGTGGCGGCAGCGCCACGACCGGACAGGCCGGTGTCTTGACCAGTACCGGCCAAGGGCCGTAGCGCACCTCGCTCGGCGTCCCGGTCAGCGTCGCGGCCAGGGCCTTGGCGCTAGCCTGCAGAGGTTGAACGTACATGGCGTTGATACCCGCCACGCAGGCTGCATCGCCCAACGCATAGACATGCGCCTTCGACGTTGCCAGGGTGCGGTCGGTATGGATACCCGCCACGCTCACCTCGAGCCCGGCGGCTTGCGCCAACGCCGTACGCGGCGCCAGCCCCGTGGCCATTAGCACCACATCGGCCAGCAGCGTTTGGCCATCATCGAGAGTGAGCTGGATATCCTCCCCTGCGGAAGCGATAGCGGCGAGCGAACGTGGCAGTTGCATGACGACGCCACACGCCTGCAGAGCCTCGCCTAGGGCGCGTCCCAACGGCGGAGGCAACAACCGCGCCAGCGGGGTAGTCTCGGGAGCGATCAGCGTGACGGCATGCCCGGAACTGACCAGATCGTTGGCAAACTCGCAGCCGACCAGGCCGGCCCCGAGAATGGCGACACGCGCCGCTGGGCGGTGAACGGCGAGCGCACGATGAAAGTCCCGATAGTCGTCGAGATCGTTGACGGTGAAAACCCGCCGGTCAAGCTCGGCGGGAATGGCGAAGGGGACACGTGGTGCAGCGCCAGTGGCCAACACCAGATCGCCGTAGGGCAAGCGCTCTGCACCCAGCACCAGTTCGCGGGCCGCCACATCGATGGCATCCACCCAAGTATGGGTGCGGACCCCCGCGTCGAGCGCATCGGCCACCTCGAGGGCCGAGCGCTGCACGAGACGCTGCGGCGCCAACCCCTTGACGAAACCCGTCGATAACAGCGGCTTGGAATACTCATCGCCGCTGTCGGCGGTTATCAGGGTAATGGCCCGCTGCGGATCGCGGGCACGGATCTGGCGGGCCAGGCCCAGGCCGGCCATGCCAGTGCCGAGTATGATCAACGGCGCACTCATGGGGCTCCTGCCGGATAGCGTCACGGAAGCTGCATGTTACACTACCCCCCGCGTTTTGACTCGGAGATCCCGGTGCCCAAAGATCGATCCGCTTGCCTGCCTTCGAGCGTGCGCTGGCGGCCCGCTGCCGCCTGGCGACCCGAGATGAGTCCCCGCTGGTGGCAGTGGATAGCCTCTACCGACTCGTTGACGTCACGCTTGATCGACGCGGCCGAGGGCGACTTCGAGGTCCGCCTGATAGCGCAGCGTTTCGTCCGGCCACGCCCGGACGAGGCCATGGCCCTGAAGATTCCGTTTGCGCAGCGCGTCTGGTGTCGCGAGGTCGCCTTATGTGGCGGCGGTCACCCCTGGGTGGCGGCACGTTCGGTGGCGACACTCGCCTCACTGCAAGGCCAGCGGCTCGGCCAGCTTGGTGAGCGCTCGCTGGGCAGCTGGCTGTTTCGCCAGCCTGATCTTGAACGTGGACCGATCGAAGTGACACAAGCGTCGGCGCCGTTTTATGCCGAGTACGGCCCATGGGGTCGGCGCTCCATGTTCCGCCATGGCCGCTTCTCGGTCCTGGTACAGGAATTCTTTCTCGCACGCATGGCGGATGAACTGAGCCTGCCCAGACGCTAGACTGTTTCGCGACCCGTTTCCGGAGCTCCCCATGGAACACGCCCATCGTCCTCGCGGCCTCGCCCGCCTGACCGATTTTCTGCATCTGACCCGCCTTGATCGGCCGATCGGAACCTGGCTGCTGATGTGGCCCACCCTATGGGCGCTGTGGCTAGCCGCGGAAGGTCTGCCCGAGCGCACCACGTTGTTGATCTTCGTTGCCGGGGTCTACCTCATGCGTGCCGCCGGCTGCGTGATCAACGACTATGCCGACCGCCACTTCGATGGCCACGTCAAGCGCACCCGGGACCGTCCTCTGGCCACGGGGCGTATCACCGAAGCCGAAGCCAAGGGACTCTTCGTGGCGTTGGTGGCCATCGCCTTCGTACTGGTGTGCTTTACCAACCTGTTTACGGTGATGCTGTCGCTGGGCGGCGTGATACTGGCGTTTATCTATCCGTTCATGAAGCGCTACACGCACTTGCCCCAGGTGGTGCTGGGCGCGGCTTTCTCGTGGGGCATTCCCATGGCATTCGGCGCCGTGCGTGAGAGCGTGCCGCTGGAAGCCTGGCTACTGCTGGCGGCCAATGTGGCCTGGACGGTGGCCTACGACACCGAGTATGCCATGGTCGATCGCGACGATGATCTGAAGATCGGCATCAAGTCCACCGCGGTGCTGCTGGGCCGTGCCGATCGCCTGGCGATCGGCCTGCTGCAAGCCCTGACTCTGGTGCTGCTGGCCTGGGTCGGCATGCGCATGGCGCTGGGCGGATTCTTCTGGCTGGGGCTGGCGGCGATGGCCGCCATCTTCGTTTATCAGCACGCCCTGATTCGCAAACGTGAGCGCATGCCCTGCTTCCAGGCATTTCTCAATAATTTCTGGGCGGGACTGGTGGTGTTTGCAGGCATCGCCCTGACACTCTGGCCCCAGGCGATCTAAACTCGCGTAGCAGGCACAGACGGAGCGTTGTCATGGCAATGTCACATAAGCGCGGTGTAATTGTCATTATCCTGTCATTGCCGGGTGCTTCGCGCACTTCCCGGCCATTTGCATGAGGCAAGGGCATGACCGCCAAGACCGTTCTTATCGTCGATGACGAAGCCGCGATCCGCGAGATGATCGCCGTGGCCCTGGAAATGGCCGATTATCGAGTGCTGGAAGCCGACAATGCCCAGAGCGCCCACGCCGCGGTGGTCGACCATCAGCCCGATCTGGTGCTGCTCGACTGGATGATGCCCGGCACCAGCGGGATCGAACTGGCCCGGCGCTTGAAGCGCGAAGACGCGACCCGCGAGTTGCCGATCATCATGCTCACCGCCAGGGGCGAGGAGGATAACAAGATTCAGGGGCTGGAAGCCGGGGCCGACGATTACATCACCAAGCCGTTCTCCCCGCGCGAGCTGGTGGCCCGGCTCAAGGCGGTGCTGCGGCGGACCACACCCCAGGGTGTCGAGGACCCCGTCGAGATCGAGGGGCTGTGCCTCGATCCCGCCAGCCACCGGGTCTCCGCGCATGGCAGCGCCGTGGAGATCGGCCCCACCGAATATCGCCTGTTGCAGTTCTTCATGACCCATCCCGAGCGCGCCTACACCCGCGGACAACTGCTCGACCAGGTGTGGGGCGGCAATGTCTATGTCGAGGAGCGCACCGTCGACGTGCATATTCGACGCCTGCGCAAGGCGTTGGGAGACGGACATCAACATCTGATCCAGACCGTTCGGGGCACCGGCTACCGCTTCTCCGCCAAGGTGTAGATGTGCATTACTGGACTAACGAGCTGTGGCGTCTGGCCTATCTGACTCTCGGGCTGGGTGGGCTGGGTCTGTTACTTGGTTACCCCGGCTGGGGCGTGGCGGCCGGACTCGGGCTCTACGTGTTCCTGCACCTGCGCCACCTGCGCGCGTTATATGTCTGGCTGCTCTACCATCCCCAGCAGGAGCCTCCGCCCGGTAGCGGCGTGTGGGGCGATCTCTTCGACCGTCTCTACAAATACCAGAAGGATCAGCGCCAGAGTCAGGATCGTCTGCGTGACATCATCCGTCGCGGCCAGGAGTCCTCCGAGGCAATGCGCGACAGCGTGGTCATGCTTGACAGCCACGGCGACATGGAGTGGTGGAACAGCGCCGCCGAACGGATGCTGGGGCTGCAAGCCGCCCACGACCGCGGCCAGCACATCACCAATTACCTGCGTGATCCACGCTTCATCGCCTACTTCAATCACGGCGACTACCGCGAGCCGTTGACGCTCTCCTCGCCGATTCAAGACGACCTGATCCTGCAGTACCAGATCACCCGGTTCGGCGACAACGAGCGCCTGGTGATGGCCCGCGACATCTCGCGACTGCACCGCCTGGAGCAGATGCGTCGCGATTTCGTCGCCAACGTCTCCCACGAACTGCGTACGCCGCTGACCGTGCTTGCCGGCTATCTGGAAACCTATACCGAGTATGCCGACCAGTTGCCCGCCCGCTGGCAGCGCGGTCTGTCCCAGATGCAGGAGCAGACCGCCCGCATGCAGAGCCTGGTCAATGATCTGCTGCTGCTGTCACGCCTGGAGAACGATAATATCCCGCCGGATGCCGCTCCCCTGTCCATCGACACGCTGCTCGAAGAAGTGCGCCACGATGCACAGGCGTTGTCCGGGGACCGACATACGCTGCGTACGGAAATCCGTGAACCCCGCGCGCTGATCGGCAATGCCCAGGAGATCCGCAGCGCGTTGTCCAATCTGGTCTTCAACGCGGTGCGCTACACCCCGCAGGACAGCACCATCATCATGCGTTGGGTGCCGTGGGAACAAGGCGCCGCCCTAGAGGTGGAAGATGACGGTGAGGGCATCGAGACGCAGCACCTCGCGCGTCTGACCGAGCGTTTCTACCGCGTCGACAAAGGACGCAGCACAGCGACCGGCGGCACCGGGCTGGGGCTGGCCATCGTCAAGCATGTATTGCTGCGCCATGGTGC
Organism: Halomonas sp. WWR20; assembly: GCF_054602495.1. NCBI lineage: Bacteria > Pseudomonadati > Pseudomonadota > Gammaproteobacteria > Oceanospirillales > Halomonadaceae > Halomonas > Halomonas sp. WWR20. Next base: position 464,559 of record NZ_JBTRHR010000002.1, on the reverse strand, counting down.
CCATCTGGAAATCGTCAGCCACCCCGGCGAAGGCGCACTGTTTCGCTGTATCTTTCCCGCCGATCATCTGGGCGAAGCAGCCGTTCAATCACCGCGCGCCTTGTCCAGTGGGCAATTACCGCAGTAGCCCACGCCGGGCAACAGGTAACGGATACAGCATACCCGCCGCACCCGTCCGATCTCGCCGTTTTCCTGCTGCACGTAGCGAATAGGCTGATACAGCGGGTTGCGTGAGCCATCCGCCAGCTGGCGTAGCGCCATCAACCGCTCGCCCTCGACGACCGCCGCCGGTGGATCGGGCCGCGCCTTGAGTTGGGTCATCAGATATTCGTAGTAGTGGCCAACGTTGCTCCACAAGGCACGTGGCGCGATACCGGTATGGTGCGCCATCGCCATGATGGCCGGCGCCAGCGTATCGTTGATCAGCGGCAGCAAGCGCGACTCGGCCCTGGCATCCGCCACCGGTTCCCCCTCGTGGGGGATCACCAGCGCCTCGACCAGCCCATCCATCCCCAGCACCAGACCCAGGCGATCGAGCGATAACGGCAGTTGGCGATTCAGGAGCAGATTGGCGGCCACCGGGACATAGACCGTGGCGACAAAGAAAAACTTCGACCACTGCGACATGACGGCCCGGCAATCCCCTTGGGGATACTCGCGACCATAGCGAACCAGCACCTCAGACAGACCCGAAGGAGTGAAGAGTTCACGCGCGGGCAATACCGGCTGCAATGCCTCGCAGGGCAGTACCACCTTGCGCTTGAAGGCCGCTAGCGGGCCGATAAACAGAGGGGAAAGAGAGGAGATCACGTCCAAGGCTCCTGCGCCGCGTCAGAATGCCATTGCCGGAACCCGAGGCAACCCCATCATGCTCACGGTGGCCACGACCGGTGAGGAAAAACAACGAAGCCGGCAAAATGCCGGCTCGATCAAGCGTGAAGCAAACCACTCCGATTCAATGCCGCCCCTCGCTCAGGGGCGGCATCGCGTGGTGTTACGCCGTAGCGTCTTCATAGCGACGCAGGACTTCTTCCCAGTCGATGACGTTGAAGAAGGCACCGATGTACTCGGGACGGCGGTTCTGATACTTCAGGTAGTAGGCATGCTCCCAAACGTCGAGCCCCAACACCGGCGTGTTGCCGTGCATCAGCGGGCTGTCTTGGTTGAGCGTGTTCTCCACCACCAATTTCTTCTCCGGCGTCACGCTGAGCCAAGCCCAGCCGCTGCCGAAGCGGGCCACGGCCGCTTGAGTGAACGACTCCTTGAAGGCATCGAAACCGCCCAGCTCGCTGTCGATGGCCTCGGCCAGCTTGCCGGTCGGCTTGCCGCCGCCATCCGGGGACATGATAGTCCAGAACAGCGAGTGGTTGGCATGACCGCCGCCATTGTTGCGTACGGCAGTCCGGCTCTCCTCCGGCACCTGGTTGAGATCCGCCACGATGGCCTCGACCGGCATGTCACCCAGCGAGGTACCTTCCAGCGCCGCGTTGAGCTTATCCACGTAAGTCTGATGGTGCTTGGTGTAGTGGATTTCCATCGTTCTGGCATCGATGTGCGGTTCCAGCGCATCGTAGGCATACGGAAGCGTCGGTAGAGTATGGGCCATAGTCAAAGACTCCCTTCAGATGAAACGTCAAATCGGTGAATGACGCACGAGACCCGAGTCGGCCTCGCTACCAGCGAAGAAGGCCTGACCTCCTCCGCGAATTCCGGCGAATGCCGCCATGGGCAGTCGACAACGCCGACGTTCGTCCGTGCTGTCGACAACGGCTTGGCACCGCAACCGGTCCCGCTTCGAAATGCCTCGTCGGAAGTGCAGGAAACCCCTACCTCACCGAGGCCCACGAAGACGGCCCGGTCATCATGTTCTATATGTTGATATATGCACGGAAAGAGATAAATCAAGACCCTTGTTAAAAATAGTGCTCATGCTGTATTTGGCAAGTCGAGCGTTGCCGCTCTCACCACGCGATCTCTAACGCCGCGCGGGCAACTGTCGATAGTGACGATCCCACAACATTACTGCCCCGGCCACGCCCCCCGGCAGTAGCACAAGATTGGCCAGCGGCACCCAGGTGGCCACCGACATGCAGGCGCCAAAGGTCAGCGTCGGCCACCAGCGTACGCGCAGCCGCTGGCGCATGTCACGAAAGCTGACCTGATTGTTGTCCATTGGATAATCGAGATACTGAATGGCCAGCATCCACGCGGAAAACGCCGCCCAGGCGAAGGGCATGAGCATGTTGACGCCCGGCACGAAGCCGAGCAGGAACAGCAGGGCCATGCGCGGCAGGATGTAGCCCAGCTTGACCAGTTCGCGCCCCACGGCATCGATGGCGGTTCGGGTCAGGCCGCGATCGTCCAGCGGAGGCTTGCCGGTGAGGCGCAGCTCGACCTTTTCGGCCAGAAAGCCATAGAACGGAGCTGCGATCAGATTCGACACCAGGGTGAAGGTGAAGAACACGATCAGCATCAGGCTCAGCACCAGCAGCGGCCAGATCAACCACTCCAGCCAGGCCAGCCAGCCCGGCACCTTGAGCATCCAGTAATCGACCCAGCCCGCGAAATTACGCAGCAAATAGACAATGGTACCGGTATACAGCAACAAGTTGACCAGAACCGGCGCAATGACGAAGCGGCGCAGGCCGGGAGACAGCACCAATCGCGTACCGCTGACGATGGCGCTCAGCGCATTGTTCATGCAGACACCCTCTGACTCGTCTCGTGAGCGTGAGAGGCTATCATGAGTCATCGTCGCGTGCCGCACGCAGCGCCCAGCCGACCGCCCGAACGGTCATTCCTGGCGATGCAGTACGCGGCACACACCCTCAAGGCATGATCGAGTCGTCGTCGAGATCGCTGATGTCGGTATGTCGGATATCGAGTCCCTTGACCAGATACACTACATGTTCCGCCAGGTTATCCGCATGGTCGCCGACGCGTTCCAGCGCGCGCAGGATCCACATTACGCTGAGCACCCCCGTGATCGAGCGCGGATCCTCCATCATGAAGGTCACCAGCGAGCGCATCGCGGTAGTGTATTCACTGTCCACCTGGTTATCGTCGTGGACCACCTTGAGCGCCAGTTGGGTATCGAAACGCGCAAATGCGGTCAGCGCGTCACGGACCATAGTGCGCACCAGCTCGCTGATGTGGCGCACCTCGACCAGACCGCGCGGGTTGCGCTCCGAGCCGATCAGCGAGATCGCGTTGCGGGCGATCTTGTTGGCCTCGTCACCGATGCGCTCAAGGTCCGAGGTCGCGCGGATCACCGCCAATACCAGCCTCAGATCGGAGGCCGCCGGCTGACGCCGGGCCAGAATACGGGTGCACTCCTCGTCGATCTTGAGCTGCATGTCGTTGACGGCCTTGTCGTTGTCGCGCACGCGCTCAGCCAAGCCGCTGTCGGCATCCAGCAGCGCCTGAACGGCATCCTGCACCTGACGTTCGACCAACCCACCCATGGCCAGCAGGTGGGTCTTGAGCTCGTCGAGTTCCTGGTTGAACTGCTTGGAAATATGCTGGCTATGAGTATCGCTGGTGATGTCCATGAACAACCTCCACTGGGGTCGTGTCGCTCGGCTCAGCCGAGGCGGCCGGTAATATAGTCTTCGGTGCGCTTGAGGCGCGGATTGGTGAACAGTGCGTCGGTCGCGGCGTACTCCACCAGCTCTCCCGCCTGCAGGAAGGCGGTGACATCCGACACTCGCGCCGCCTGCTGCATGTTGTGAGTTACCAGAATCAGCGTCAGCCGGGACTTCAGGCTGCGAATCAATTCCTCGATCTTGAAGGTCGAGATCGGGTCCAGCGCCGAGGCCGGCTCATCGAGCAGCAGCACTTCAGGCTGCACCGCCAAGGTTCGGGCGATGGTCAGGCGCTGTTGCTGTCCACCGGAGAGTGTCCATGCCGAGGCATGCAGACGATCCTTGACCTCCTCCCATAACGCCGCCGAGACCAGGGCCCATTCGATGACTTCCTCCAGATCGCGCTTGCGCTTTACCCCCTGCAGGCGCAGGCCGTAGGCAACGTTTTCGTAGATCGACATGGGAAACGGATTGGGCGACTGGAATACCATGCCCACCCGCCGGCGCAGCTCCGCCACGTCCACGCCACGCGCATGGATGTCCTCGCCCTCGAGTGTCACATGCCCCTGCAGGCTGACCTGATCGTTGAGATCGTGCAGACGATTGAACACTCGCAACAACGTGGATTTTCCGCATCCGGAAGGTCCGATGAAGGCGGTAACGCGATGTCGCGGAATGCGCAGGCTCAGCTCATGCAGCGCCGGCTTGCCGGCATAGGCCAAACTCAGCCCCTCGACCTCGAGGCAGCTCGACTCGGGAGCGAACTCAGCGATTACCGGCGAGGCCTGACGCCCCGGAGCGGATAACGACGACGTAACGGACAACGGCGATGATTCTCCTAATGTTCGAGCGCGCGATGACGCATGCGTAGATGATGACGTAGGAATATTGCAGTCAGGTTAAGCACCGCAATCACCCCTACCAGCAATAGCGCCGTGGCATAGACCAACGGCAGCGCGGCTTCGACGTCGCGACTCGCAAAACTCAGATCGAACAGATGATAGCCCAGATGCATGAACTTCCTTTCCAGGTGCAGGAAGGGAAATTCGTCATCCAGGGGCACCTCGGGCGCCAGCTTGGCCACCCCCACCAGCATCAGTGGTGCCACTTCGCCCGCGGCACGCGCCACGGCCAGGATCACCCCGGTCAGCATCGATGGCAGCGCCATGGGCAATACCACCCGCCGCAGCGTTTCGGCACGCGTCGCTCCCAATGCCAGCGAGCCCTCGCGCAGCTGTACGGGAATGCGTGCCAGCCCCTCCTCGGTGGCGACGATGACCACCGGCAGCGTCAGCAGCGCCAACGTCAGCGAGGCCCACAGCAGGCCGCCGGTACCGAACGTCGGGGATGGCAGGCGATCCGCAAAGAACCAACTATCCAACTGACCGCCGATGCCATAGACGAACACCCCCAACCCGAACACGCCATACACGATGGAGGGCACCCCGGCGAGATTGCGCACCGCAATGCGTACCAGCCGGGTCAGCAGACCCTGGCGCGCCACCTCATTTAAATAGATTGCAGCCAGCACGCCGAACGGCGTCACCAGCAGCGACATTAATATCACCATCAACACGGTGCCGAAGATTGCCGGCCACACCCCGCCTGCCGTATTGCCGTCTCGCGGGCCCTGCGACAGAAAGGCCCATACCTTCCGTGCCCAGTGGATTACCTTATCGGGCATGCTCATGGCGTTGGGGCGATACGCCGCCAGCACTTCGCTCAAGGGTTGCTCGATCCGGCGGCCCTCGACACTCTCCAGCACCACCGCGTCCCGGGCCATGGCAGCCTGCAGCGCCATGATCCGTTCACTGGCCGCGTCCAGCTCCGTCCGCAGCGTCTGCCCCCGCGGATCGTCGTCACCGCCATTGCGAGGATGCGTCTTATCCCGATGTTCCAGCTCGCGGACCAGGGGCATGACGAGTGTCTCACGCAGTGCGTCACGTTCGTCGCGTAACGTCGCGACCCGGGCCAAGCGGGTTTGCAGTGTGGCCCATGTCTCCGATGTCGGGCCACTGTCTGCGACGGGCTCACCATTTTCAAGCACGCCCACGACGCGCCCGATAAACTCGCTCCAGCGCGTACGCTCGACGACTGCCAGCTCCGACGGCCTCTGTCGCAACGCCACTCGATCATGGCTGATCCAGCGCCACACCTGACCGTCCAGATCGCGATTACCGGTGCGATAAAGCGTTTGCGCGGCAATCTCGGGAGCGTCGGCCGGGGTTTCGCGTACGGCGACCCCGGCCAGACGGCTGCCGTCTTGCAGCGTCACCTGCGTGACCGGGGAGGGCCAGAAATGCGCCAATCCGCGACCGGCCAGCAACCCCAGCAGGACGAGCACCATCAGCAGCGATAGCGCCACGCCGGCGGCGCTCAGCCAAGGCCAGAGACCTTCGCCCCGACGGCGGGCCGGACGGCGACGCCAGGCGTGACCGGGGCGCACTAGCGGCCCCCGCCGTAGAGCTGATAACGGCGTCCCAGGCGCAGGCGCACCACTTCCGCCAGGGTATTGACCAAGAAGGTGAACAGGAACAGTACCAGCGCGCATAGGAACAGCAGCCGATAATGCGTGCCACCCACCGCCGCCTCGGGAAGCTCGATGGCGATGGTCGCCGCCAAGGAGCGCAGGCCTTCGAACAGGCTGGCGGACATCAGTGGAGTATTGCCGGTCGCCATCAGCACGATCATCGTCTCGCCCACGGCACGCCCGGCCCCGATCATGACGGCGGAAAAGATTCCCGCACTGGCGGCGGGCAGTTGTACGCGGCGCAGCGTCTGCCAGCGGGTCGCGCCGAGCGCCTGGGAGCCCTCGGCCAGGCTTCCAGGCACTCCTGAGAGGGCATCCTCGGCCAACGAATAGATGGTGGGAATCACCGCGAACCCCATCGCCAATCCGACGATCATGGCGTTGCGGCTGGCATATTCCAGCCCGGCCACGCGTTCCAGCCAGTGTTGCAGGTCGCCGGCGAAGAATGCCGCTTCCAGCAACGGCGAAAGTTCAAGTGCCCCCCAGATCAGTAGCGCCAGCCATGGGATCAGCCATACGCCAGCCGCGCCTTCAGGCAGCCGGGCCTGGACGCCTGGCGGCAAACGCGGCCATAGCCGGCTCACCAGCCAGAGCCCCGCCGGGATGACCAGCACTAGACTCAGCACGCCCGCCAAGTGGCGCTCGACGAAAGGTGCCAGCACCAGCCCGGCGACGAAGCCGATCACCACGCCAGGCAACGCTTCCATGAGTTCGAGCGTCGGTTTGATACGCCGTCGCCAGCGCGGCGTCATGAAACAGGCGGTATGAATTGCCGCGCCCAGCGCCAGCGGAATGGCAAAAATCAACGCCCAGAATGCTGCCTTGAGCGTTCCCCAGGCCAGCGGCACCAGGCTGGGCTTAAGCTCATCCGACGCTTGTGTGGTGCTGGCCTGCCAGCGATATTCGGGCTGTGCGAACCCTGCGTAGTGCACCGGTGTCCATAACGTGCGCCAGCTGACTCCGACGTGTTCGGCATCGAGAATAAGGCGCTGCAACGCTCCCTGCTCGCTCAACCAGTACAGGCTATGGCCGGTGTCGCCATACGCTGCGGCTGCCAGGGTCGGCGCGGGCGCCTGTCCTCGCCAGCGTTGCCCGGCGGTGGCCTGATAAAGCCCCAGTCCTCCTGCGGCATCCAGTGCCATAAACCGCTGGCTCGCCGGGAAAGGCAGCAGCGCGGTTATCGCGGTTTCGCCCTGTCGCGCATAAGGCGAAGTCGGCAGCAAGGTCCGGTTAGCGTGCAACCAACGCCGGACCCCACCGGCGCTGTCGCCGACGATCAGCGTCTCGCCCCCGGTCAGATAGGCCAGTGCGGTGACATGCTGCGTCTCGGCCAGCACGCTGAGATTATCTAACCGCTGCGGTGCGGACGATGCCAGCGACCACAGGGTCAGCTGACGCCCCTCGGCGATGGCCAGATGGAATCCTTGGCCCAGCGCCAGATGAGTCCCAGTGTCCGGCAGCGTCTGCCGGCGCACCGGTGCATGGGGTGTCAGTGGCCAGCGGCCCTCGAGCCAAGCGGTTTGCCCCGTTTCGTCGAGTCCCGCCAGCCCCCAGCGTGTCTCCTCGATGTGCAGGGCCAGCTGGTTCACCTCGTGCCGATCGAACAACGTCCAGCTATGGGCCTGCGTCCAGTCTGGCCGTGCGTGCGCATCGCGGGGTATCAACACGACCCGGCCATCCTCCAGGCCCAGCGCTAGTGGGCCCTTCGCGCCCGCGTCGGCCACGGCATTGATGCTCGTACCGCGGGGCAATATCTTTTGCCCCGCGGTTATCCGCCCCTCCGCCGACAGGGTGCGTAGCGTTCCATCACGCGACAGTAGCAGTAGCGTGTCATGCGGTGTGGCTTCGAGCCACACGGTTGATGGAGCTCCCCCCTGCTGGCTATCGTCGGAACGGGTGGCATCGATCCGCACCGTAGTGGATGATACTTCGGCCCGTGCGAACAATGGCAGCACCTCAATGGCCAGGTACACGCCGATCGCCAGCACCGCGGCGATAACGCCAATACCCCCGGCGCTGATGGCCAAGGTCGCCATACGGTCACGCGAATGACGCAGGCGCCGCCGCAAGCGCGTTCTGGGCGAGGAGAGATCGATCATCGACAGGAACGGCGGAGATTGACTGAATGCATGGCTCGAAGTTTTTTAATCGGTGATGGATCAGCACATTAAGTCATTTTCATGACGATGCGGTGACAGGCAGCCCCAGCTTACGCCGCGCCTCGCGTAGCGTCTCCTCCGGCAGGGCGATGAAGCCTTCCTGTTCGACTGCGGCCTGGCCCACCGGGGACAACACCAGATCGAGGAAGGCACGCTCCAGCGCCGGCAAAGCCTTGTTTGGAGCCACGTTGACATAAAGATAGAGCGTGCGCGACAGCGGATAATCTCCATTCGCCACGTTGATGGCGCTGGGCAACCACGCCTGCCCCATAGCATCTTCCAGGGCCACGACATGCACCATGGGCGTCACATAGCCGAGGCCGGCATAACCGATGCCTCCCCGAGCGGTGCCGACGGCGGCGACGACAGCGGCCGATCCCGGCAGCGCATTGACGTCGTTGCGAAAGTCGCCGCCGCACAGCGCTTGGCGTTGAAACACGCCATAGGTACCGGAAGCTGCGTTACGGCCATAGCGATCCACGGAGCGCAGCGTCCAGGGCCGCTTCAGGCCCAGCTCTCCCCAGTGAGAAATCGCCGACGGCGCACCACAGCGTCGGGTGGCCGAAAACAGCGCGTCGAGTTGGGCGAAACTCAATGTGACAAGGGGATTGTCGCGGTGCACGAACACAGCCAGGGCATCCAGCGCCACCGGGACCGCGGTCGGCGCATAGCCCTGCTGGGCCACGAAGTCGGCTTGTTCCTGCAAAGTCATGCGTCGCGACATGGCGCCCAGGCGGGTGGTGCCCTCGGCTAGCGCAGGCGGCGCCGTGGCCGACCCGGAAGCCTGCAGTTGCAGACGCACGCCAGGATAACGCTCGGTAAACCGTTCGCCCCAGTGCATCATCATTCCCGCCAAGGTATCCGACCCCAACGATGACAGGGTGCCCGACACCCTGGTAGGCTCGGACGCGGCCCATACCGGAGCTGTCGCCATTGCCACACATGCCAGCACCGTGGCAACAAGGCGCAGCAGGCGACATGGGCAACGATGCAATACGGTTATCCTCATGCTCTCATTCCGATTCCGCCCCATTGGTTGACAGATTATTACCCAGAGGAAAATTATCGCAAAACAACGCTCTCGGCTGGCCGGGGTGGCCATCGCCGTTTACCATGGCCGACAGGCGGGCCCGGGCGATCGTCGCACCGGGCCCACGCATGAGACGCTGCAAGCGCAACGCCATAACAACAAGGCTTGAACGTGTACGCAATGCCGCGCGCGAAGCGCGTGTCGTGCACGATCCTGAGTGGAACGACAATGACTGATCTCGACGATATTCCTGCCCCGCAAGGCCAACTGACCCTGAAGCTTATCGCCTCGCGTCAAGACACTAATTTCTACGGCGATATTTCTGGCGGTTGGCTGGTCGACCGCATGGACCAGGCGGCGGAGCTGGAAGCGGGCCGTCAGGCCAACGGACGTACCGCTACGGTAGCCATCGAAGGCATGGATTTTCTATGTCCGGTGCGAATCGGCTCGGTAGTCAACATCTTTACGGCGGTACGCGAAATCGGTCGCAGTTCGATCAAGATCGATGTTCAGGTGTGGATTCGTCCGCCCCACGAGCGCGACCCCGACGAACTCTACAAGGTCACCGAGGCCCGCTTCGTGATGGTGGCGCTGGACGACAACGGCCGAATCCGTCAGGTTCCCGCCGAGTCCTGAGCCTGAGACACCAACTGGCGGTTCTTCAGGTAGGCGAACTCGCCGATATCCGTATAGCTGCGCACCTGCTGCTGGAACCGACGGTAGGAGTCATAGATCTTCGCCGAGGTGGGATCCCTGTCGGCCTGTTCCTGCAACACCGCTTGCGACGCCTCGCTGAGTGCCTGGAGCACATCATCGGGCAGCGCGCGTAGCTCGACGCCGTGCTCCTCGACCAAGGTTTTCAGCGCCTCGGCATTGCGATAGGTGAATTCGTCGATCATCGCCAGGTTGGCGGAGCGTGCAGCCTCGGTAACCACCACTTTGAGATCGTCAGGCAGCGCCTGCCAAGCCTCCAGATTGACGGTACCCTCGAGGATCGCGCTGGGTTCGTTCCACGCCGAGGTGTAGTAATACTCGGCGACCTGATGCAGGCCGAAGGCCAGATCGTTGTAGGGACCGACCCAGTCGGCCGCGTCGATGACGCCGGTCTGCATCGAGGTGAATATCTCCGAGCCCGGCATGTTCACGGCGGTCGCGCCGATACGGTTCATGACTTCACCGGCCAGCCCCGGCAGGCGGATCTTGAGTCCCTGCATGTCATCCAGCGAATGGATCTCTTTCTTGAACCAGCCCGCCATCTGGGTGCCGGTATTGCCTACCGCGAAGGGCTTGAGATTATGCTTGGCATACAACTCATCCCACAGCGCCATACCGCCGCCTTGATAAAGCCAGGCATTGGTCTCGGTGGTGTTCATGCCGAAGGGCACGGCAGTGAAGTATTGTGCCGCAGGCGCCTTGCCGCGCCAGTAATAGGAGGCGGAATGCCCCATCTGCGCCGTACCGCTGGCCACGGCGTCGAACACTTCGAGTGCCGGCACCATCTCGCCGGCGCCATAGACATGCACGCGCATGCGCCCGCCGGAGAGCGCCTCGATGCGCTTGGCGAAATCGTTGGCCCCGGTGCCCAGCGCCGGAAAGTTCTGCGGCCAGGAGGTCACCATTTTCCAGGTAACGGTTTCCTGGGCCCGGGCCGTGGACACGAAAGGCGCACAAACGGCCCCTGCCGCGCCGGCGCCCAGCGTGGTAAGGAATTGACGACGTTGCATTGAAGCTGGCTCCTGGTTCTGGTCTGACATCACTCAAACGTTCAGTATGCCCAGACAGACCATGCGATACGAGTCGACCTTCGACTCAGCCGTCACGCCCGTGACGCACCAGCCAGTAGCTGATCCCCAGCGCCATGACCGCCGCGGCCAGTGCCATGATCTTCCAGGCATCGATACTGTCCAGATCCATCACCATGAACTTGCGTACCAGCGCCATGATGGCGATCAGCACCACGATCTCGACCTGGATGAAACCGCCCCGCTCGAACATGGTGCGCACGATGGAGTTGTTGAACTCCATGGCGATCAGCACCGTCAGGATCATGTCGAACACCGCCTGGAAGACCCGATAATCGAAGGGGTCGCGGGTCTGCACGAACAGTAGCTCGATGACATGCATCACCAAATAGTACAGCGCCACGATCACCACCACTCCGATGGCAATCGTCAGGGTTAGCGAAACCAGACGCTCGAAACGCTGATAGCCGGACAGGCTTGCCCATTGATTGGTGAGTTCAGGAAATATCCGTGAAATATGCTTCTTCATCGCCACTCTCTCCGTGAGATCGCTGTCTGATAGGGCCCGTTGCCGTCATGACCGGGCCCAGCCGCCCCGGCCGGGCGCATGGTCGCTGCGTTACAGCGGGGTCAGCTTGGCGAATCCCAGCACCAGCCACTTGTCGCCCTGCCCTTCGAAACTGATATGCACGCGGGCACGGGCGCCTTGGCCCTCAGCATTGAGAATCACCCCCTCGCCGAAGACCGGATGGCTAACCCGCTGGCCCAATGACAGGCTGGGAAGATCCTCGCCGCCCTCGACGTGGCTCTGGCGCGACAGGCCGGTGCTCGGCCGCGAAGTCACCGGACGCGATATCTGCCCGCGCAGGCGCACTTCCTCGAGGAGTTCCTCGGGTAACTCGCGTAAAAAGCGCGAAGGCCGCTGCAACGTCTCCTTGCCATGCAGACGACGCAGCTCAGCATAGGTGAGATAGAGCTTTTGCATCGCCCGGGTCACGCCGACATAACACAGCCGACGCTCCTCCTCGAGGCGGCCGGGCTCCTCCATCGACATCTTGTGCGGAAACAGCCCCTCCTCGACGCCGGCGATGAACACCACCGGAAACTCCAGCCCCTTGGCGGAGTGCAGCGTCATCAGTTGAACACTGTCCTCGAATTCGGCGGCCTCATGGTCGCCGGCGTTGAGCGCCGCCTCCGACAGGAACGGTTCCAGGGCCGCGGCGCCCTCACCGACTTCCTGCATGGCGAACGGCTCATGCTGGGTGAAGGCTCGCGCAGCATTGACCAGTTCCTCAAGGTTCTCGACCCGCGCCTGGCCCTTTTCACCCTTCTCGTTGCGGTGATGCTCGAGTAAACCCGAGACCTCCAGTACATGCATGACGATCTCGTGCAGCGCCATTCCCGCCGTGTCGTTGTCGAGACGCTCGATGAGATCGGCGAAGGCAGTCACCGCACTGCCGGCGCGGCCCTTGCAGGTGCCATCGCTGACGCTGTCGTGTAGCGCCTGCCACAGCGAGACGTTGTGATGGCGCGCGCGGTCGCGCAGGATCTCCACGGTGCGCGTGCCGATTCCCCGGGCCGGCACGTTGATCACCCGCTCCAGTGAGGCGTCGTCTTCGCGGTTGAGCAGCAGGCGCAGATAGGCCAGGGCGTTCTTGATTTCCAGGCGTTCATAGAAACGCTGCCCGCCATAGATGCGGTAGGGCACGCCCGAGCGGATCAGTGTTTCCTCGAGAACCCGCGACTGGGCGTTGGAGCGGTAGAGGATGGCGATATCGCGTCGGGCATGCCCGGCGCGCGCCTGCTCCTCCACGCTATCGACGATGAAGCGCGCCTCGTCGAGATCGTTGAAGCCAGCATAAACGGAGATCTTGTCGCCACGCTCGCCCTCGGTCCACAACTCCTTGCCCATGCGTCCGGTGTTGTGACTGATCAACGCATTGGCGGCCTCGAGAATCGCACTGGTGGAACGGTAGTTCTGCTCCAGGCGCACCGTGTGGGTGCCGGCAAACTCCTGCTCGAAGCGGCGAATGTTCTCGACTCGCGCGCCGCGCCAGCCATAGATGGACTGATCATCGTCGCCCACCACGGTCATGCAGGCGCGTTCCCCCGCCAGCAGTTTCAGCCAGGCGTACTGCAGGGTATTGGTATCCTGAAACTCGTCGACCAGAAGATGTGTGAAGCGTTCGCGGTAATGCGCGAGCAGCCGCGGATTGTCGCGCAGCAGCTCCAGGCTGCGCAGCAGCAGCTCGCCGAAGTCGACCAGCCCGCCCCGGTCGCAGGTCAACTGATAGAGCTCGTAGAGCTCCACCATCTTGCCCATGTAGGCGTCGCCATGTGTCTGCACCTGCTGCGGACGCAGGCCCTCCTCCTTGCAACCGCCGATGAAATACTGCACCTGACGCGGTGGAAAGCGCTCGTCATCGACGTTGTGATCCTTGATCAGCCGCTTGATCAGGCGCAACTGGTCATCGCTGTCGATGATCTGGAAGTGTTGCGGCAACCGGGCGTCCTGCCAGTGGGTGCGCAGCAGCCGGTGGGCGATGGAGTGGAAAGTACCCACCCACATCGAGCGCAGCGAAAAACCCTGCAACGCCTCGAGGCGAGTACGCATCTCGCGTGCCGCCTTGTTGGTAAAGGTCACGGCCAGAATCGCATAAGGAGAAAGCTGCTCGACCTGCAGCAGCCAGGCGATACGATGCACCAGCACCCGGGTCTTGCCGGAACCGGCGCCGGCCAGCACCAGCATGTTGCCGTGAGGCGAGCTGACCGCCTCGCGCTGGGCCGGATTGAGATGTTCGAGAATCGGCGAGACGTCATCCATGGGAAACGGTAACGGACGTTGCGAAGTGGACGTCCAGCTTAGCATATTCACTACCGGAGACGTTGGTGACAAGCCAGCTCCGCACCACACAAGAATCGAATGTGGCCGGTGTCACTGCGACTCAGGAAAGCGCAACGGGTTGAGACTCTTCTTGACCGCCTTCAACTGCTCGGCGAGGCGCGGCCCGCGCGTCTTGGCCACACCCACCGCCAGTACGTCGATGATCACCAGATGGGCGATACGCGAGCTCATCGGGGTGTAGATCTCGGTATCCTCGTGCACGTCGATATACAGCGGCAAGGTCACCTCGGCGGCCAGCGGCGAGTTGCTGGGACACAACCCGATAACCGTGGCACCGGCGTCGCGCGCCAGGCGCACGCTGTCCACTAGCGCCCGGGTGCGCCCGGTCTGCGAAATCGCCACCACCACATCGCCCTCCTTGAGCGTCGCGGCCGACATGTTCTGCATATGCGGATCCGCATAGGCCGACGTAGAGATTTGCAGGCGGAAAAATTTGTGCTGAGCGTCGAATGCCACGGCACCGGAGGCACCGAAGCCGTAAAACTCGACACGATTGGCCAGGGTCAAGGCATTGACCGCCTTGCCCAAGGCATCGTTATCGAGCCGGTCGCGCACCGACAGCAGGGTCCCTACCGTGGAATCGAAAATGCTGTGGGAAAATTCAGCGACGCTGTCACTGTCGTTCATCGAGAACTGCGCGAACTGACTGCCGGTGGCCAGCATCTGCGCCAGCTTGAGCTTGAAATCCTGAAAGCCGTTGCAGCCCAGCGCACGACAGAAGCGCACCACGGTGGGTTCGCTGACGTTGGCTTCGGTGGCCAGATCGACGATCCGCATGTGGATAACTTCTTCGGGATGGCGCAATACGAAACGCGCCACCTTTTGTTCAGAGCGACGCAGATGCTCCATGCGGCGTCTCAGTTCGTCGAACAGGGCACGACTCACAACGCACTCCTCTCTGGCAACTGCCTTGTTGGCATTTGTTGAATAACTGGCATCGAACTTGCTAACTTAAACGAGGCGAAACATGAAATCAGTATGCCCCACTTCCCTCGGCAGAGGAAAACATCCCTTTGCAGCAGGTATGGTCATGCGGTCATGATTCTGTCAACTGGATAGAGTAAAAAGAGACCAGCCGAGCATGGTACGGCTCGCAGAAAAGAATCTTCCGGGATTGCAATCATGCGAAACGTCGAACAAGTCAGCACTCTGAAAAACCAGATTCTCGATATCTTCATGAGCATCGAAGTGGATGCGCACGAGCGGCGCAAGAAAACCGCCGCTCAACGTTATCTCCGTGCCCGTCGAGGCATCGAGTTGCACCGAGAATTCAAGCATCTGGAACGCAACATCGCCGCCCTTGACGACGATATTCCCTAGCCTTCGGCGAGCGCTTGCGCATAACAACACGGCCCCCGACGCATGCCGGGGGCCGATGGGTTATCGCACCAGTCTTTTCTCTACAGGCTGCTGACAAACACCACGATGACGCCCAGTGGTGCCACGAAGCGCGCCGCGAAGCGCCAAAGCTTGAAGGCGGCGTCGCTCATGTTGAGCTGTGAGCGCACCTCGTCGCGACCCAGCACCCACCCGACGAAGATCACCGTGGCCAGGCCGGTCAGCGGCAGCATCAGCTTGCTGGTCACGTAATCCAGCAGGTCGAACACCGTCATCCCGGCGAACTTGTCGAACATTCCCAGCGGCGCGACATCGCCCCACAGGTTGAACGACAGTACCGTGGCGATGCCCATCAGCCAGGTCGCGGCCCCGGCGACCAGCGTGGCGCCGACGCGGGACAGCGGCGAGCGCTCCTCAAGCCACTCCACCACCGGCTCGAGCAACGAGATAGCCGACGTCCAAGCCGCGAAGACCAACAGCAGGAAGAACAGCAATCCGAATAGCCAGCCACCGGCCATCTGACCGAAGGCCAACGGCAAGGTGGTGAAGATCAGCCCTGGCCCGCCTCCCGGATTGAGGCCATTGGAAAAGACCACCGGGAAGATCGCCAGACCGGCAAGCAGAGCGATGACCGTATCCATGATCACCACGATCAGCGCCGTGCGTCCGATATTCACGTCTTCGGAGAGGTAGGAACCATAGGCCATCATGATGCCCATCCCCAGACTCAGCGTAAAAAAGGCATGGCCCAGCGCAGCCAGCACTCCATCGCTGGAGAGCTTGGAGAAGTCGGGCGTAAAGAGATAGGCGACGCCCTGAGCGAATCCCTCGGTCGTCGCGGCATAACCGACCAGCACCAAGAGAATCGCCGCCAGTGCCGGCATCAACACCTTGGCGGCCCGCTCCAGGCCACCGGCCACGCCGCCCACGACGACACCGATGGTCATGATCATGAACAGGCTATGGCCCACCAGCAGCTCGCCGGGACTCGCCAACAGCCCGCTAAACAGGCCGCCGATGGCATCGCCATCGAGCCCGGAAAAGGTGTCGGCAGCCGCCATCCAGGTATAGGACAGCGCCCAACCGCCGATCACACTGTAGAACGACAGGATCAGGTAGGCGCCGAGAATCCCGAGCACACCGATCAGCACCCAGGCCTGGCTACGCTTGAGCTTGCGGGTAATGTCGCCCATCGTCGAAATGGGGTTTTTCTGCCCCAGCCGGCCGAGCAGCCATTCGGACATCAGAATCGGCAATCCTACCAGGAAGATGCAGATCAGATAGATGAGTACGAAGGCTCCGCCCCCGCTCTCGCCGGTCATGTAGGGGAATTTCCAGATATTGCCCAGCCCTACGGAGGAGCCGACTGCGGCAAGCACGAACGCTAGACGCGACGACCATTGGGCATGCGAATGAGACTTGTAAGACATCGGATCACCATGAGTTTCGGAACATCATCGATCGGTCGGACGCGATGATGGCGTTGTCCTTGTTGTTGCCAAGTCCCCAAAGCCATGGATCGCACAGCTCGAGACGGACATGACAGGATCCCTAAGCCAGGCAGGATCTCCGCCAGGGCGCGTGTCGTCATTGCCACCCGTGCAGTTACGATAGCAGTAACGACAATGACAGGAGACGGGTGCCGGTAAACACCACGAAGCGAAAGCATTTAGCTTTCCGCATTATCTGCTGCGAGAGGCGGCAGAAAGCCACCAAAACTATCTGAATCCGCTTCCCAAGGCCAGCCGGAAGTCAGTTGCCGCATATTCCCCTTGGAGAAGTAAGTTGGCGTAGGCTTTGCACTGTCCTCAGAATAAAGAGCTCTGCCGCTCACCCACAAATTCGCCTACCGCCGGCAGGTCTTCGCACACGTTAGCGACGCGATTGTAGAGCCGCCGGGCGAGCAGCGGCGCCGCGCGATTATCGGGAGTATGCACAAACAAGAAAGGGGTTTTCCCCTGTTTTATCCACAGCTTCAGCCGTTCCACCCACGGCGTGAAGCGTGCCTCGTTAATCTCATTATCGAAGTGACCGATAAACCGTACGACAGGATTTTCTGCCGTGGAAATCACGTGCAATGGGCGTTTCGGCTTTTCTGCCTGGGCCTTGGCCAGCCGCGGATCGGCGTCGCCCAGTGTGGAGAAAAGAGGCCTGACATCCAGCATAACGCGGTCCACACCTGAAGTTATCAACAGGCGGTTGAGTTGCTGTTCTGCCTCCCCCTTGTGGAAAAATTCACTGTCTCGCACCTCCACGGCACAGGGCAGCTGACGCGGCCAACGCTCCAGCAGTTCTGCCAGTCGCGGCAGCTCGGAGTAGCCGAAATTGCGGGGCAGTTGGATCATCACCGGCCCGAGTCGATCATGCAGCGGCTCAAGACGCGCCAGGAAAGCGTCGAGTTCCTCATCGATGCCCTGCAGACGCTGCTCATGGGTCAGCCGGGCCGGTAGCTTGAAACAGAAGCGAAAACCCGCGGGCGCCTGCCGGGCCCAGGCCTCGACGACTTCGCGGCGCGGCGCACCGCTGTAGAAAGTGGTATTGCCCTCTACCGCACTGAATATCGCAGCGTATTCCGCCAGGGCGTCCTCGCTTGCGGCATGCGGCGGGTACAGACTGCCGCGCCAGTCGGGATTGGCCCACATGGGCAGCCCTAGATGGAGCCGGGGCTGCATCGTATCTTGCAGCATGCGCTCTCCCCTACCATGAATGATGAGCCAAAAAAGCCCACTGTCAGCGTATCGTGCTTCAGCACGCGCATCCGCCATAAAAAATCCGAAGAATCACCCCGCTCGACGGACATCTCCGGGCAGTCAGACCGACATGCTTCGCCTATAATCGGCGAAGCCGACGCCAAGGCGTCTCGGAAGGACTTCCGAGTATTCCGCTATCGTCGATTTCAGCGACACGAACCTCGAGGTGTTTTGCGTGATTTTTTCCTTTACCAGGCGCAGTATCGGCGGCACGCAACGGCTGCTCAACGATCACTGGCGTACGCTGGTCTTACTCGGCCTGGCCTGTCTGATCAGCGCTTGCAGCAGCAGACCGTTGACGCCCGCCTCGCCGGTCGAACAGGGCGTATCCCAACAGATGCAACGCATGACCTGGCAGGATCTGCCCGGCTGGTCCCAGGATAATGTCATTCCCGCCTGGAGCGCCTTCCTCGCCAGTTGCACGCGACTCGAGCGCAAGACGCAATGGGCCGAGGTATGTGCCGATGCCCGCCGCGTCGATCCGCTCGACAATCGGGCCATTCGGCAGTTTTTCGAGAATCGCTGCGCCCCTTATCTAGTGACCAATGAGGATGGCAGCGTCACCGGTCTCATCACCGGCTATTACGAACCCATCCTGCGTGGCTCCCGGGAACGCCACGGCGCTTATCAAGTGCCGCTCTACCGTTTTCCCGCGGCCTGGCAGGCACATCCCAACCGGGTCAGGGCCTCGCGCGCCGAACTGTTGCGTATCGGCGCCCTGCGCGATCAGGAGCTGGTCTGGGTCGACGATCCGATCGAGGCCGCCTTTCTGCAGATTCAGGGCTCGGGGCGCATCGAGCTTGCCGAGGGCGATGTCATGCGCGTGGGTTTCGCCGGCACCAACCAACAACCGTTTCGCTCGTTCAGCCGCTGGCTGATCGAGCGCGGCGACATCACCCCGGCACAGGCGACCCTGCCCGGCATTCGCCGCTGGGCGAAGCTCAATCCCGCACGCGTAGAAGAACTGCTTAACGTCAACCCCCGCATGGTCTTCTTCCGCGAACTCGAGGCTGGCGAAAGCGACCCACATCAAGGGCCGATCGGCGCACTCGGCGTGCCGTTGACCTCGGAGCGCAGCATCGCAGTGGACCCTGCGCGCATTCCCCTCGGCGCGCCGGTGTTTCTGGCCACCACCCGGCCGCTCTCCAACGAGCCACTGCAACGCCTGATGGTGGCTCAGGACACCGGCAGCGCCATCAAGGGCGCGGTACGCGCCGATTTCTACTGGGGGCATGGCGACTCGGCGGGCGAGATCGCCGGACGCATGAAGCAGCAGGGCCAGATGTGGGTGGTGATGCCCAAATCGCGTTAGCGATTCTATTTGCTTCGGGTCCGCGTCGACTACCCTGAAAAGAATGGAACTTACCGTTCCAGCCGCGACAAAGAGGGATTGCTCTTGATGGGTGAACGCGATGTACTCGTGATTCATGATGACCGCATGCTGGCTCACCGACCGAACGCCGAGGAGCCTTTCCAGCCCGGGAAACTGGATAGCCGCGTACAGGCGATTCTCGGCGGACTTTTCGATGGCGCCGTGATCAAGTGGAGCTATCCGGAACACCCGGGGCGGTTGATAGCCATCACCGATTTATTGACTCGCGAGCCCATCTCCGGCGTGCGCTACGAGACCGCCCAGCCCGCCACGGAAGAGCAACTGGGCAGGGTGCACACCACCTCCTATATCGAGACCATCTATGCGATGCGCGGCAAGCAGGCGTGGCTGGACGTCGATACCACCGCGGTTTCTCCCGGCAGTGTCGAGGCGGCCGAAGTGGCTGCGGGCTCGGCCATTGCCGCAGTCGAGGCGGTTGTCAGTGGACGCGCCGGCAGCGCTTTCGCCCTTTGCCGGCCCCCCGGCCATCATGCCGATTCGGTGCGCGCACGCGGATTCTGTCTGTTCAATAATGTCGCGGTGGCAGCGGCCCATGCCCAAGCCGAGCTGGGCTGCGAGCGGGTGTTGATCATCGATTGGGATGTGCACCACGGCAACGGGACCCAGGATATCTTCTGGGCCTCGCCGGACGTGATGTTCTTCGACACCCATCGTGCGGCGCCCTTTTATCCCGGTACCGGCAACAAGGAGGAGACCGGAGTAGGGCTGGGCGAGGGGCTGACCGTCAATGTACCGCTACCGGCCGGTTGCGGCGATCCTGCACTGGTCAAAGTCTACCGCGAAATACTGACCCCGGCGGTGGAGTGGTTCAAGCCGGATCTGATCTTGGTTTCGGCGGGCTTCGACATGCATCGCCTGGATCTATGCATGAACTTGAGTTACAGCGGCTTTGGTGCGCTGACCGGAATCGTGCAGGGGCTGGCCGACAAGCACTGCGATGGGCGTTTGGTCATGGTGCTTGAGGGCGGCTACCATCTCGAGTCCCTGGCGCGCGGGGTCCGGACCGTACTGGAAGTCCTGGCGGGTGGCGATCCCCCCGAGATTGAAGAGCCTGGCGTAAGCGAGGTCGCTAATCTGGCCGACTTTCACCGTGACGCGTTTCGATGACGTGGACGTGTGGAATGAGCCGGATCGGCGTACGCTCCTGCTGCGGCTTATCCTGTATCGTCCTTTTTATCCTCGTTTTGCTTATCTTCGCGGGCTCGCTGCATTTGATCATCCAGGTTTAGCAGCTTTCGGTCGGAAGGGCGGAGCATTGCGACACGCTCTTCATCAACGACACAAAGACGCGGTTTTATGGGAATACTTAACAACTTTTGTGCTTCATTCTCCTCTTCCATCAGCCTCAGAAGGCTGTCATACAGGCGTTTTCTTACCCACGGGGGCATATCCTGCGGCTTATGGTGTAAGCGTACATGACGAAATAATCCTCTGAACAATTTCATAGGAGACCTCACATCTGGAAAGGTAAGAGGGCAAACGCCACCACGATAAGCGCAAGGGAAAATAAAATTAAATGTAACCCCCTGGTACGGTCTCTTGCAGCCTGCTCATTCGCAGCAAAATACCATCGATAGACGATGTCGTAGCTGCCCGACATCATTTCCTGCATCTGTTCGGCTATGAGCTCCTTCTGCTCACCGTTCGTATTTTTCAGGCGAGTCTCTGCGTCGATAAGCTCTCTTAGATCGGGGGGATCTACGTAAATAAACCCTTTTTCGAGGCTAATAATAAAGGCAGCCCCTGTCAGCAGGAGCACTACGCTAGCAAAGAACAACACACCTATTGCCAAGTTGATGGGATAATTCCAATTTTCCACATTGAAATGCGTCGCGAGGGTCGATAAGTTAAAAACTGTAAAGGCCAGCGCTGATACCGGTGTCGCTACGCTACTGCGGATCTGTTCTCGACGATCTCGCTGAGATTGATAAAGCTCGCGCGTTACTTCGTACCTTAATCGGACTGGATCCACTGGATTCTCCGGGCGAAAGTTATTGCCAGACAGCTACAAGAAAAGTAGGCCCCCTTCTCCTTATCTTCAATAAGCAATGTACATTTCCATAGCCGTACCCAGGCATCGGAAACGTGATGCCAGGCCAGCAATACAGGTTACCGGCCCGCCAGCACCGGAATGCAGTGAGCACGACACGCTGCGCTTCGGAGAATTCTACATAGGGGAAGGCTACAGAGGCCAGGGGATCGGAACGCTGTTGCTCTGTCAGGTGCTTGAGCGCTGCGATGAGTTGAACCAGCGAACTCGGCTAGAGTAGCTTAAGTGGAATCCGGTTGGATCACTGTACAGGAGGCATGGTTTTCACGTGGTTGCAGGAAATGAAGTTCACTATTTTATGCTACGGGACCCAGTAAAGCGCTGACAAGAACAGGGTCACATGGGTCATTGCCAACTTGTGCTGCAACAGGAGCTTAACTTGGTTTTTACGACACATTCTCGATGACAAGACCGGGCCATTTTTTTAACCATTCCTTGCCTTGGACACGAGCAGCGAAGACCTTTGGCTTCTTTCTCTTGGGGTTCATTGTCACGGTCATATTGAATAATGAATAAAGCCCAAATGGAGCAACTATCTCCAATTCGCTATTGCGCTTACCTTTTAAACGGACTCCTGTTGCGGTTTCCATTTCAACCCAGTAAGTCATTGCGTCAGCCGTAGAGTGATAAGGATCATCACCATTGCGTGTATGCATCTTGGCTTGATTTTTAACCGACCAAGGTCGTGCTAGCATTTCATAAAGTTGTGACTCAAGAGACCTGTCTCTGCTCTCATTAGTCTCTGTCGGGTCGAAGTAGATCAGATCGATGTCGTCCAAGGGCGTTGGCTCAGAATAACCATGAAGCTTATCCCACACGAGATTGCGCACAAAACCCGCCGCCAAGCACCAATCGTTGAGCTGAAGTTGGCTGGCCACCCTTAGCGCCTCTCTCCTTTCTGTATCAGCTTCTAGCCAAGCGATTAACGTTTTCTCTAATGTCATTGCCGTGCGTATCCTTTTTTAGAGGCGCGTTGCGCTGGGCCATGTTCGTTCCGCAAGCGTCTTCATTCGGGCCCGACGCGAAGCACCACGGCAAGAACTTCCTTATCCCCGTGGCAACATGACGGCAGCAAATAACGCTAGCAGCACGAGGGATACCAGGGTGCCACTGGCAATGGCCATGAGGTGCTTGGCCAATTCATAGGCCACCTCTAAGATTGCAGCGTTCGCTAGATCGAGTGGCAAGCCATGTAAGCTCAATCCGACCAGTACCGCTATCACTCCGCCCAGCATATACAGCAGAGGAAACAAGACAGTCATGGTTTATTGTTCTTCCTCTCGGTGAGTAGGCAGCCTGCGGGTGTCGGTGTCATGTCGCACGGGTCATTAAGCGACACGATGCGACTAGGGCGCTTCAAGCCCAACGATTAGCTTACCCAGCAAGCCGTTCAGGGCTTTTTGTTCCTCCCGGGAAAGCCCCGCAAGTGCCTGTGTTTCATTCTCTACATGCAAGAAGACGATCCGGCCGATGATCTCGAGCCCTTCCTCAGTAAGCGAAACGAGAGTACCACGCCGGTCTTCGGGGTTGGGCGTTCGTGCAATCAATCCGGCCTTCTCGAGCCGGTCGAGACGATTGGTCATCCCTCCGGAGGTAATCATCAGCGCTTCATACAGCTGTGTTGGCCCCAAGGCATAAGGCGCCCCCGCACGACGCAGGGTGGCGAGTACATCGAATTCTCCGGCCTGCAGCCCATGTTCCTTGAAGAAGGGCTCCAGGAAGTCCCGCTGAACCAAGCGGGTTGCCACCTTGAGGCGGCCTACCACAGCCATCGCCAGCAGGTTCAGTTCGGGCACTTCCCGCTCCCACTGCTCAATGGCCCTCTCGACGGTATCCATTGCTTCTCCAAATAGCTTCGCGTTAAGATACTTTATAGAAAGATTCATGCCACATAACTATACAAGGGATCGATCATGGCGAGTATCGTGTTACGACGCAAGGCGACCCATCGAGGCAAGTGGCGAGCCCTAGGCTGTCTGCTGCTCGTCGGCACGTTGCTAGCGCTGTCCTTCGTAGTGGCGAAGCTGGCGGATACGGCCGGGGCGCCACGCCTCACCTTCCTGGTCGTGTCCATGTTGGGAGCCGGCAGCCTATTGCTGGGAGCCGCCTGGTGGCAACGACAGCCCACGCCGCTGACCCGGCGCACGCTTGAGTATGCGGCCGTCTCGGGCCTGCTCTTTGCCTTGCCCAACGCGATGGGATTCCTGGCAGTCCGGCATGTGGGGGCCGGATTCGTCTCGCTGAGCTTTGCCTTTCCGATCCTGGTAACTTGGTTCCTGGCCGTCATGCTCAAGCTGGAACCATTACGTCTGGCCCGCTTGCTGGGGGTCCTGCTGGGCCTAGCCGGCGGAGGGCTACTTGCGATGGGCAAGGCCACTGGGACAGCCGGCGATTGGGGGTGGGCAGCTATCGTGCTGGCGATGCCAGTAATCATAGCGACAGGCAATATTTATCGGACCCTGCGCTGGCCCACTGACGCTGCCCCGGTTTTCCTCGCCGCCTTGATGATGTTCGGCGGCGCCGTATCACTGCTGCCGTTCGCGCTTTTCTTTGAGTCGGGACAAGCCGCCGGATTGCTTGCCTCGCTATCGGTAATCCGACTGCTCGGTCTGGAGATTGGCGTTTTTACGGTGCTGTATCTCTTTTATTTCCTGCTCCAGAAGCTGGCCGGACCTGTTTATTTCAGCCAGATCGGGACCGTCGCTGCGTTGATCGGGACATTCATCGCTATTCTGGTTCTGGATGAAGGCTTGCCGAATCACATTGGCTCGGCCGCGGCACTGATCGTGCTCGGCTCTTTCCTCTTTCATCGCGAGGCTCAGAGCAAGGCGGCGCCGCGCGGCACGGCTAACTGAATTCCCTAAGCTTTGTCTGAAAACCGACGAGCGATGGCCAGACAAGGCAAAAATTGGCGAAAAGACGGAGTTTACTGGTGTAAATGAGTATTTTGAGCCAATTTTAACGCTGTATGGGCGAGCGCAGGCATTTTTCAGACAGAGCATAGCACTACGACTCCACCCGCGGAGGTTTACTGCATGTCGATTATTGATGCACTGCACTGGCGATACGCCACAAAACGGATGAACGGACAACTTGTCCCGCAGGAGAAACTCGAGGTGATTCTGGAAGCGGCCCGCCTGGCGCCCTCCTCGTTCGGCCTGCAACCCTACTCGATCATGGTCGTCGCGGACCCGGCTTTGCGCGAGAAAATCCGGGAAGTGGCCGTGCCCCAGCCCCAGGTGACCGAAGGCTCCCATCTGTTGGTCTTTGGCACTTGGGCCTCGATCCATGATGGGCAAGTCGATGACTTCATCGCTCATGTGGCTGACGAGCGCGGATTGCCCTTGGACTCCCTCGAGGGGTATCGAGACGCGATCAAGGCCGCCATCAACAAGCACCCGACTCAAGAGGCTCGCCTGCAATGGGCGGCCAAGCAGGCATACATTGCCCTCGGCACGGCGTTGGTCGCGGCAGCGACTGAACGAGTCGACGCGACGCCGATGGAAGGGTTCGATCCACAAGCACTGGATGAAGTGCTTGGCCTCGAGCAACGTAACCTGCGCAGCGCCGTTGTCATGGTCCTAGGATATCGGGATACCGAGAATGACCGCATGGCCTCACTCAAGAAAGTACGTTGGTCCAAGGAGGCATACTTACACCAAATACAAGGCTGACGTCAGTCAGCCTTGCCGTGAAGCCAGGCTACAGCCAATACACCGGCTACTGCCTGGCCTTGCCCAGGTTGTTTATGAGCAGTGCAATCAGTACAAGAATCAGGGAACCGCTCAGCACCGGCGTAAGCAAAAAATGGACGTCAGCGATGCCCGTCATGATGATAACCAAGGGATTCGCGCCGGCGGGTGGATGGACCACACGCAAGAACTGCATCAATGCGATAGCCACGCCGACACCTCCCCCCATGGCGAGCGGTCCCGTTCCCAGCCAGTGCAGGGCCAGCAAGCCCGCCAATGCCGAGACCAGATGGCCACCGACCACGTTGCGTGGCTGCGCCAAGGGTGTGGCGAAGAGCAATACGCAGGTCACCCCGAACGGCGCCATGAGCAGCGAAACGCTAACTGTGGGGTTCGGGATAATCAAACCAACTATAGAAAACTACCCTATGCTGGCCGTCAGTGAGCCTCATCCTTTGGCACATTTTCGATGACAAGACCGGGCCATTTATTTTTCCATCTTTTTATTGAATCTGATCAGCGAATGCTTTCGGCTTCTTCCTCTTGGGATTTATTGTCACGGTCAGATTGAACAATGAATCAAGACCAAATGGAGTAACCATCTCTAACTCACTTGATGATGGAGCAAGTTATTCTGGGTATCCAGAATATCTGGTTGATATCATCCTGCCAGCGGTTGGAACTAGCCTATGACCTCTCTGGATTGTCTGGTTGATGGGCCACTCATGCTCAACAATGTGTCTCTTGAATTTATGGAATCTCAAGTGGGGCCTGCCCCTGGTCTCCGAAGAGCTTTTTCAACAATTGAGACATCCAGACGTGCGCGTCGCTGCGGGCATACTTGCTATGGCTATAGAGCTTGAGAGTGTAGGGCGGAATCGTGAACGGTGCTGGATATAGGGCAATTGGGGTTGCTGCGCGTAGTGTCTCTGCGGCACGCCGCGGAATCGTCATCAGCAACTCGCTCTCAGCGATGATGAAGGGGGCAACCATCACTGCGGGAAGTTGTAGGGCAACATCTCGCTGCAAGCCCATGCCACGTAGTACCAAATCCACGACACCGTGGGATTCCCCCCAGGGAGTGATGACTGCATGTCGTTCAGCTAGGTAGCGGGAAAGATCCAGAGATTCTTTTATCCTTGGGTGGTTCTTGCTGGCGATGACGATGTAATCATCCGTCAGCCAGTCTTCACTGTCGACACCTGCAGGGAGCGTATCTCGATCCTCACTGTAACCCAGGGCAAAGTCGATGCGTCCTGAAGCGAGATCCTGGATGGATACTTTACGATCAGAGGGCATCAGCCTTAGACGCAGGTAAGGGGCAACGCTCTGTAGCTGGCCGATGAGTCTTGGTAGCAACTCGAAGGCCGTGTAATCGGTGGCCGCGAAAACAAAAGTTCGCTGGCTGGTAGCTGGATCAAAGGGCTCCCATTGCCCCAACTGGTCAGACAATATCTTTAAGCTTTCCGCTACCGCAGGTGCCAACAGGTCGGCTCGCTGGGTCGGATGCATACGGTTGCCCTGGCGTATGAATAGCTCATCATTGAGCGCTAAGCGCAGCCGTCCAAGAGCATGGCTAAAGGCAGACGAGCTGATGGCAAGTTCGCTAGCGGCGTTGGCCACTGTACGATGACGATGCAGGGCGTCAAATGTTAGCAGGAGGTTCAGGTCGAGACGACGCAAAGAAGGGTGCATGATATTCACTTAAGGATGATAGAAATGCACTACATTCAGTATGCTCTTGCATTCATGATGAGTCATCATGTTTCAAAGGGAGAAATCTATCGTGAACCTGCAAATTCGCCCAGCCACCATCGACGATGCGGAACAGATACTGGCTTTCATTCAGGAATTGGCCGATTACGAGCAGGCTCGGCATAAAGTGACAGCTAGCCTTGAGGATATCGAGCACAGCCTCTTCGGCGAGCAGGCAATGGCCTATGCGCTGATCTGCCTGTGTGAAGGTCAACCTATCGGTTACGCGGTGTACTTCTTCAGCTATTCTACTTGGCAAGGACGCAACGGCCTTTATCTGGAGGACCTCTATATCAGCACTGAACATCGTGGCATCGGAGCGGGCAAGCTGTTGCTCAAGCACCTTGCCCATGAAGCATATGTCAGAGGCTGCGGACGTCTGGAGTGGAGTGTGCTTGATTGGAACAAGCCCGCAATTGATTTCTATCAGTCAATTGGGGCGCAACCTCAGACTGAATGGGTGCGTTACCGCATGGAAGGGAAAGCACTGAGGACATTTTCTGAAGCTTGATATAGCCGGACAGAGGCTAACGGACCTTAGTTTAGGGCTTGGCATTACAGCGCAGCCTGATTGGTGCTCACTATTCCAGCGAGCATCTGCATCATCTCGTATGAGATAATCAGTCACCGAAGTCGCTCCATAATGAGCTATTTAGGCGTCGGCGGATTCGAGGTCGAGAAGAACTACGGTGTCGATCTATCAACCATCTAGTGATCGTTTCAAGTTGGTGGGGCTGCAGGGCAGCCTCAACCATTAAATCCGCATACCCATTATTTTCAGGCGCTACCACATTCAAAGCCACAACACGTCGCCTTTCACCAGTTCCTGGGACTAGGCGTGCTAAACGTAGCCCCCAAGGCCCGGAATGTCTTTCAGCAACATGGCACGACCCTAGCAGGATGCCCCGGGTATTCGTAGGGTAAAGCAAATCTTATTCACATGGTGCCCTGGCAAGTCCAGTGGCCTTGAAGAGTCCGTCTCCGGTTTAAAGCCCGCTTTCGTATAGAAATTTATGGCTCTACAGTTGCCCTCCAAAACCCAAAGCTGAATCTCGGTGGCACCTCGAGCAGTCATTTCAGCGCACGAGACTAGCCAGAGCTGCTTACCGAAGCCTTGCGATAAGTGGTCTGGCAGCACATACAGCGCCCATAGTTCATGGATATTCGCATCAGCCGTTTCATCCCGGCATGGCCCGAAAGCTGAGAACCCCACCACCCGGCCACGCTCCTCCGCTACGAGCAAAAAGGGAGTCTGGTGGGCCAAGGAGCGTATCCACATCGTCTGGCGCTTCTCTATTGACAATCCGTCCAGGAAGTCATCGCCAAGCAGGCCCCGATAAGCATATCGCCACGAGCGAACATGTACCTCGGCAATCCCCCGGGCATCAGACATGACTGCGTTGCGAATGTGCATGGACAGCTCCCGAAGACAAGCTCGGCTTGGCTTTCTCTCTCGATCGGTTACTGAGCTTTGGCCCATTGGAACCTTGTGCTGTCATCTATTCCCGTGGGAATCAACTGGTTGGTCTCGGTCACGGCAATTTATCCATACAAGAAAACTCGAATATAGCCTAATGTAAGCAGTTGAAGCAAAGAAGTAGTTGAAAGGCTTCCCAGTCGGCTCGGCCCGCTAGGTTACGAGGAAGAAATATGGATAATCTAAGAGATAGCGAACAGACAATTGATATTAGCTTCAGGGAAGCCATCCGCCAGGACCTGGACGCCATCGTGCAATTACTTGCCGATGATCCATTAGGCGCGACGCGTGAGGACGGGTCACGCCCTTTGAAAGAGGCCTATCTGGGTGCGTTTGAGGCCATTGATTCAGACCCAAACAATGTATTGTACGTTGCAGAGCATGGTGATCGAGTCATAGGAGTATTGCAGCTCACTTTCATTCCCTACTTGACCTATCAAGGGAGCTGGCGGGCTCTGATCGAGGGTGTCAGGGTGCATCGGGACTACCGTTCTGGCGGTGTCGGTCGGCGGTTCTTCCAGTGGGCGATCGACCGGGCCCGAGAGCGTGGGTGCTATATAGTACAACTAACCTCTGACAAGTCCCGGCCTGATGCAATCCGCTTTTATGAGTCGCTAGGTTTCACAGCCTCTCATGAAGGATTAAAGCTGCTGCTTGTGGATTGACCAAAGTAAGCGCTCATCGACTGTAATAGTCATAAGTAGGAATACCTCATGTTTGATTACACGCTTGCGCATTGGATCACGTTTTTCTCTGCAGCGGTGCTGCTCAATCTTTCTCCCGGACCGGACATGGCCTTTATCCTAGGCCAGACGGCGCGAGGTGGAATAAGGAATGGCGCAGCGGCCATGTTCGGCATTTGGGGCGGTGCCTTCGTACATGTCCTGTTGGCCGCGCTTGGACTTTCGGCCATTCTGGCGACCTCGGCCTTGGCTTTCTCAATGGTCAAGTGGCTAGGGGCCGCCTATCTCATCTGGCTCGGTCTTCAAGCATTGCTTACCAAAGAAAGCACCTTCTCTGTGGGAGAAAGCTCCCGGGAAACCGGCCTATGGGCCACCTTCCGGCAAGGGCTTCTGGTTGCAGCGCTTAATCCAAAGGTCGCCATTTTCTTCCTGGCGTTTCTCCCACAGTTTACGGTTGAGGACGCCGGCCCCATCAGTGCGCAGCTATTTCTACACGGCTGTTTAATCATTGCCGTTGCCGCACTCGTTGAGCCACCGTTAGTCTACCTGGGTGCCAAGCTCGCCACTGCTCTCAAAAAGCATCCGCGTGTCGGTCTATGGATGGAGAAAAGCCTAGGGATAATTCTCGTTGCGCTGGGTATGCGCTTAGCGGCAAGTGACCACTGATTATCTTATAGAGCCTCTTAGAGCTGGCATGCAGACGTCTTGCGTTCTGCTGCATGGGCTGGAGCATGCGCCGACCCCACTTGGCAGGCGCGCTGGGCGCCACGCTACTGAGGATTGCATTGGCCCGGAAACGGGTTACGCAGGATCTGGATAGCCGGGCCCTCTCACTGACCTCCCTCGGTCTTAGGGAAATATCTGATAACCGCTAATGGTACTCGCCCGTGCCCGGCACGGCTAAAATCGTGCGGTGTTTTCAGCGAAATACGACATGGCCAATAAGACCCAAGCCCGTACTATAACCGATCCTACTGACAGTTCCGTTCGAGCACCCGGCCGGGGATTCATAACTGCTATCCGCAATGTCCGGCTCTCCGCACTGCCCAATTTCGATCCTGATGACGCTGGGCTGCATCTTGCCTATTGGAACGTATCTAGCGGATAGTGTTCAACAGCAGAAGCTGACCAGAAACAGACTTTCAGCAGAATGCCGCTGGAGTTATTAAATGGAGGTTAAATGGATACTCGTCATATCACAATTTGCCTGGCTCAAGCTCCAGTAATAAAAGGTGCTGTTGAGGAAAATTTAAAAATCCATCTATCATATATCTCTGAATCGTCGAATTCAGGCGCAGACGTAGTAGTATTTCCAGAACTTTCTCTTACTGGATATGAATTAGAACTCGCTGAAAAGCTAGCATTTCAGCAAGAACCCAACAATTTTAAAAAACTATCTAAAGCTTCAGTTGATAACTGTATAATTATTATCGCTGGCTGCCCATTGGTAGTAGAAAAGAGAAAACCAGCAATAGGCGCAGTCATTTGCTTTCCAAATGGAAAAACCGAATTTTATCTAAAGCAATATTTACACGAAGGTGAGGATACTTATTTCTCATCTGGTGTAGAAGACTATTTTATTTCCTTTGGTGGCTATAGTATTGCTTTGGCTATTTGTGCAGATTTTTCCAATCCTAAGCACTCTGCGGATGCAGTTAAAAGCGGGGCAGAAATATATATTGCAAGCGCGTTGATTTCGGAATCAGGCTATAGTACTGATGCACACATTTTATCCAATATCGCGTCTGAGTATAAAATTCCAGTCCTTCTATCGAATCATGTTTCTAACACAGGCGGATGGACCACTTGTGGTAAGAATGCCGTTTGGGATTCATCCGGGAAATTCGTAGTATCGTCATACAATAAAGAAAACTGTCTGGTACTATGTACTTTTAGTGGCGATACAGTTACGGGTAGCGTCAGAAAAGTAAAAACGGCGACTTAGGAACTGTCGACGGTGAATTTTTTATTCTCGATTAAGGCGGTTTACTTGAGGGTAAGTCGTTTGTGTGGCAGCCCCTTAAATGCACTCGCCATCGAAACGCCCAGCCTCGGCTGATGATGAAGCTAACATAGCCGAGGCTGGGCGAGGATAAAATTACACTGTTAAGAATGATGCTTTACTTTCATCCCACACCCTATCACTCTACCGTCACCGATTTGGCCAAGTTGCGCGGCTGATCGACATCGGTGCCCCTGAGTACCGCCACATGATAGGCGAGCAACTGCAGCGGCACCGTATAGACGATGGGCGCCAGGATGTCGTCGACGTGCGGCATACGTATGGTATGCACATCCTCGGACGGCATGAGGGCGATCTGCTCGTCGGCGAACACGAACAGCACGCCGCCCCGGGCCCGCACTTCCTGCAGGTTGGACTTGAGCTTCTCGAGCAGTTCGTCGTTGGGCGCCACGGCGATCACCGGCATTTCGCTGTCGACCAGCGCCAGCGGGCCATGCTTGAGCTCTCCCGCCGGATAGGCCTCGGCGTGGATGTAAGAAATCTCCTTGAGCTTGAGCGCCCCCTCCAGTGCAATGGGGAATTGCGTGCCGCGACCCAGGAACAGAGCGTGGTGCTTCTCGGCAAAGTGAGTGGAGAGCTGTTCGATCTCGCCATCCAGCGCCAATGCCTGGCTGAGTACTCCCGGCAGTTCGCGCAGGGCCTGTACCAGGAGGGCTTCACGAGCGGTGTCCGCGCCGCGCACACGCCCCAGCGCTAGAGTGAATAACAACAGCGCCACCAGTTGAGTGGTAAACGCCTTGGTCGAGGCCACACCGATCTCCGGCCCCGCCTGAGTCATCAGCGTCAGGTCGGACTCACGCGCCAGCGAACTGCCCGGCACGTTGCAGATCGCCAAGCTGGCCAAGTAGCCGCGCTGCTTGGCAAAGCGTAGCGCCGCCAGCGTATCCGCCGTCTCGCCGGACTGGGAAAGCGTCAAAAACAGCGTACCCTCGGGCACCACCACGTCGCGATAGCGATATTCCGACGCCACCTCGACCTGAGTCGGCACGCCGGCCAGCGTCTCCAGCCAGTAACGCGCCACCAGGCCTGCATGGTAGCTGGTGCCGCAGGCCACGATGTGGATCTGGCGAACCTGCGCGAACAGCGATTCGGCGGCGGCGCCAAAACATTGGGTCAGTACATGGCGCTCACTGATCCGCCCCTGCAGCGTGGAGGCGATCATCTGCGGCTGCTCATGAATCTCCTTGAGCATGAAGTGGCGATAGCCGTTCTTGGTCGAGGCGCCGTCGCCGTGTTCATAGACATTGACGGGACGTTCGACGGCCTGCTGCGCGGCATCGAATATCTCCACTTGCCCGCCGGCCGAAAGACGTACCACGTCGCCTTCCTGCAGGTAGACGAAGCGATCGGTGACCTGCAGCAACGCCAGTGCATCGGAGGCCAAAAACGCCTCGTCGATTCCCACCCCCACCACTAGCGGACTCCCCTGGCGCGCCCCGATGACATTGGCGGGCTCGGCCTTGTGCATCACCGCCAGCGCATAGGCGCCCTCGAGCGCAGCCACGCTATGCTGTACGGCGACCAGCAGATCCTGGGTGCGGGTGAACTCGCGGGCCAGCAGATGCGCCACCACCTCGGTATCCGTTTCGGAGGTGAACACGTACCCCTGGGCTTCCAGCTCGCTCTTGAGGGCCTCGTAGTTCTCGATGATGCCGTTGTGCACCACCGCCAAGCTCTCGCCCGAGTAGTGCGGGTGAGCATTCTGTTCGTTGGGTCGGCCATGGGTCGCCCAGCGGGTATGTGCAATCCCCACACAGCCCTTGAGCGGCGTCTGGGCAAGCTTTTCCTCCAGCGCCGCGACCTTGCCCGCCGCACGCTGGCGATTGAGACGCGCATCCTCGGAGAGCACGGCCATGCCCGCCGAGTCATAGCCGCGATATTCCAGCCGCCGGAGCCCCTCGAGGAGAATATTCTGTACGTTACGTCCCGCCACTGCCGCCACGATTCCACACATGCCGCTTCTCCTCAGGTTATTTCTTGCGCGGACGACGCCAATCCGCCTTGCTGATCTGGCGGCTTCGCGCCACCGCTAGGGCGCCGGCCTCGACGTTACGATTGATGGTCGAGCCAGCTCCCACCGTAGCGCCGTCGCCGACCGTCACCGGCGCGACCAGGGCGGAATTGGAGCCGATGAATACCCCATCGCCGATATCGGTACGGTGCTTATTGGCGCCATCGTAATTGCAGGTGATGGTTCCCGCGCCGATGTTGACCTCACGCCCCAGCCGGGCATCGCCCACATAGCTTAGATGGTTGATCTTGCTGCCTTCGCCGACCTCGGCATTCTTGGTCTCGACGAAGTTGCCGACCTTGGCGCCCTGCGCCAGACGAGTTCCCGGGCGCAGCCGGGCGAAGGGCCCGACCTGATTGCCGCCGGCCAGCCGGGCCCCGTCGATGACGCTGTGCGCCTCGATCACGCTGTCGGCACCGAGGTGACTGTCGCGGATCACGCAGTAAGGGCCGACGCGCACGCCGTCAACGAGGTCGACTTCGCCTTCGAACACGCAGCCGATATCGATTTCGACGTCTTGCCCGCAGCGCAGCGTGCCGCGTATGTCCAGCCGGGCCGGGTCGGCCAGCGCCACGCCCCCGCGCATCAACCGTTCGGCCTGGTCATGTTGATAGACACGTTCGAGGCGCGCCAGCTGCAGGCGGTCGTTGACGCCCTCGACCTCGGCAGGCGTGGCCGGCTGAACCGTGGCGATGGCGACACCCTCATCGACCGCCATGGCGATGATGTCGGTCAGGTAATATTCGCCCTGGGCATTGTCGGCGGACAGCCGTGGCAGCCAGCGCTTGAGCTGCTCGGTGGTCGTCGCCAGGATACCGGTATTGCATTCATGGATGTCGCGCTGCGCTGCGCTGGCGTCCTTGTGTTCGACAATGGCCGTCACCTGGCCCTGAGCATCGCGCACGATGCGTCCATAGCCAGTCGGGTCATCCAACGTCACGGTGAGCAGACCGAGGTGGCCGGTATCGGTTTCTGCGAGCAGCGCAGCCAGCGTTTCACGGCGGATCAGCGGGACATCGCCATAGAGGATCAATACCTTGCCATTGCCCAACGCCTCAAGCACCTGGGCCACGGCATGTCCGGTGCCCCGCTGCTCGGCCTGGAGCGTGAAATTCAGCGTCTCATCGGCCAATGCCTGTCGCACCCGATCGGCGCCATGGCCGATGACCACATGCAGTCGCTCGGCGTCCAACGTGCCGGCGGTATCGATGACGTGACTCACCATCGGCTTGCCGGCCAGAGCATGCAGCACCTTGGGTTTGGCCGAACGCATCCGGCTTCCCTGACCGGCCGCCAGTATTACCACATCCAGGCCCATGTACTCTCCTTATACTGACTGTTGCAAGTGCGCTCATTCTAGCGCCGCTTGTCCAGCGCACCAATGCGCCACGCCGGTGGGGGCGACAGAAACGCCAAGGGCGGCCCGAAGGCCGCCCTTGTCATGACCGCGAGACGAACTCGCTCAGCCTCTGCCGCCTCGATTGCGCAGCTGCTGAATGGTCCGCAACTGAGCGACGGCCTCAGCCAGCTCCGCGGCTGCACGCGTGTAATCGATATCGGACTGCTGATCGTTCAGATGGCGCAGCGCTTCCTGACGCGACTCCTCGGCGGAAGCCTCGTCAAGATCGTGAGCCCGCACCGCCGTATCCGCCAGCAGCGAGACGATATCCGGCTGCACCTCAAGGAACCCTCCGGTCACGTAGAAGAGTTCCTCTTCGCCGCTTTCGCTGATGACCCGCACCGGACCTGGCTGCAACTCGGTCAGCAGCGGGGCGTGCCCACGCAGGATACCCAGATCGCCCATCTTGCCGGCAGCGACAATCTGCGCGACGCTGCCCGAAAAGATGGCCTTCTCGGCGCTGACGATTTCACATTGGAAGCTAGCCATACCTATTTCCTCTTCCGGGTGTGCGGCCTTACTTCATGTTGTTGGCTTTCTCGACAGCTTCGTCGATGGTGCCAACCATGTAGAAGGCCTGTTCCGGCAGCTCATCGTAGTCGCCGTTGAGGATGCCCTGGAAGCCACGGATAGTCTCCTGAAGGGAGACGTACTTGCCCGGAGCACCGGTGAAGACCTCGGCGACGAAGAACGGCTGGGACAGGAAGCGCTGGATCTTGCGCGCCCGAGCCACGGCCTGCTTGTCCTCGTCGGACAGCTCGTCCATGCCCAGAATCGCGATGATATCCTTGAGCTCCTTGTAGCGCTGCAGCACGTTCTGCACGCGGCGCGCCGTGTCGTAGTGCTCATCGCCGACTACCAGCGGGTCGAGCTGACGCGAGGTGGAATCCAGCGGATCGATGGCCGGGTAGATCCCCAACTCGGCGATGGAACGCGCCAATACCACGGTGGCATCCAGGTGGGCGAAGGTCGTGGCCGGCGACGGGTCGGTCAAGTCGTCCGCAGGCACGTAAACCGCCTGTACGGAGGTGATCGAGCCGGTCTTGGTCGAGGTGATACGCTCCTGCAGAACGCCCATCTCCTCGGCCAGGGTCGGCTGATAGCCTACCGCGGACGGCATGCGGCCCAGCAGCGCCGAGACCTCGGTCCCCGCCAGGGTATAACGGTAGATGTTGTCGACGAACAGCAACACGTCACGGCCTTCGTCGCGGAACTTCTCGGCGATGGTCAGGCCGGTCAGCGCCACACGCAGACGGTTACCCGGCGGCTCGTTCATCTGCCCGTAGACCAGCGCCACCTTGTCGATAACGTTGGATTCGGTCATCTCATGATAGAAGTCGTTACCTTCACGGGTCCGCTCGCCGACACCGGCAAACACCGAATAACCGCTGTGCTCGGTGGCGATGTTGCGGATCAGCTCCATCATGTTGACGGTCTTGCCCACGCCGGCACCGCCGAATAGCCCGACCTTGCCGCCCTTGGCGAACGGACAGACCAGGTCGATGACCTTGATACCTGTCTCGAGCAGCTCGTTGGACCCGGCCTGCTCCGCGTAGCTGGGCGCCTTGCGGTGGATGGGCATGCGCTCCGTCTCACCGATCTCGCCGGCTTCGTCGATCGGCTCGCCGAGCACGTTCATGATGCGCCCCAGCGTCGCCGTACCCACCGGTACGGAAATCGGCGCACCGGTCTCCTCGACAATCATGCCGCGCTTGAGACCTTCGGTGGTCCCCATGGCGATGGCACGCACCACGCCGTCTCCCAGCTGCTGCTGGACTTCAAAAACTGTCCCGGCTTCCGAGACTCTCAGCGCTTCGTAGACCTTGGGCACTTCGTCCCGCGGAAACTCTACGTCAATCACCGCGCCGATGATTTGTACGATACGTCCGCTCATCTTGGTTCCTCTTAACCTGCAAATGAAACCTGTTTAGCCAAGCCGTGCTTACACCGCTGCGGCGCCACCGACGATTTCCGAAATTTCCTGGGTGATGGAGGCCTGACGGGCCTTGTTGTACACCCTCTCCAGATCACCGATCAGATCACCGGCATTATCGGTCGCGTTCTTCATCGCGATCATGCGCGCCGCCTGTTCGCAAGCCGCGTTCTCGACCACCGCCTGGTAGACCTGCGATTCGACGTAACGCACCAGCAACTGGTCGAGCAGGGACTTGGCGTCCGGCTCATACAGGTAGTCCCAACTTCCGGGACGGGCTTGTTCATCTTCGTCCTGACCGGCCGCGAGAGGCAACAACTGGCGTACCACCGGCTTTTGGGTCATGGTGTTGACGAATTCGTTGTACACCACGTAGAGCCGATCCAGGCGTTCCTCATCGAACGCATCCAGCATTACCTTGACGCTTCCGACCAGATCCTGAGCTTCCGGGGCTTCGCCAAGACCGCTCTTGGCGGCGACCAGGTTGCCGCCATGATTGCGGAAAAAGGTTCCGGCTTTCTTGCCGATCGAGGCGAAATCCGCTTCGATGCCCTTATCGCGCCATTGCTTGGCGTCCTTGACCACGGCCTTGAACACGTTGATGTTGAGCCCCCCGGCCAGGCCGCGGTCGCTCGACACCACAATGTATCCTACACGCTTCACGTCACGGTCGATCATGTAGTCGTGACGATATTCGGGGTTGGCCTTGGCGATATGGCCCACGACCCGGCGGATCAGCCTGGCGTAAGGCTGGCTGGCCGCCATGCGATCCTGTGCTTTACGCATCTTCGACGCAGCGACCATTTCCATGGCGCTGGTGATTTTCTGCGTATTCTTGATGCTCCCGATCTGGGTGCGTATCTCTTTTGCAGCTGCCATCGCGATCTACCTCATTCATACCGCTCAGATGGATCATAGGCCCGGCAGATGCCGGGCCGCATGGTTTACCAGGTCTGAGTGGTCTTGAACTTCTCGACGCCCGCCTTGAGCCCCTGCTGGATCTCTTCGCTGTAGTCGCCGGTCTGGTTGATCTTATCGAGTAGCTCGCCATGCTCGGACTTCATGTAATCACGCAGAGCGCGTTCGAAGTCGAGCACCTTGTTGACTTCGACATCATTGAGGAAGCCTTCGTTAGCGGCATACAGCGACAGAGCCATCTCGGCCACGGACATCGGCGAGAACTGCTTCTGCTTCATCAGCTCGGTGACGCGCTCGCCATGCTCGAGCTGCTTGCGGGTCGCCTCGTCGAGATCGGAGGCGAACTGCGAGAATGCCGCCAACTCGCGGTACTGAGCCAGCGCCAGACGCACACCGCCGCCGAGCTTCTTGATGATCTTGGTCTGAGCAGAACCGCCGACACGCGATACCGACAGGCCGGCGTTGATGGCCGGACGGATACCCGAGTTGAACAGGCTGGTCTCGAGGAAGATCTGACCGTCGGTGATCGAGATCACGTTGGTGGGAACGAATGCCGAGACGTCGCCGCCCTGGGTTTCGATCAGCGGCAGTGCGGTCAACGAGCCGGTCTTGCCCTTGACTTCGCCACCGGTGAACTTCTCCACGTAATCGGCATTGACGCGCGAGGCGCGCTCAAGCAGACGCGAGTGGAGATAGAACACATCCCCCGGATAGGCTTCGCGGCCCGGCGGGCGACGCAGCAGCAGGGAAATCTGGCGATAGGCCCAGGCCTGCTTGGTCAGGTCGTCGTAGACGATCAGCGCATCTTCGCCGCGGTCACGGAAATACTCGCCCATGGAGCAGCCGGCATACGGTGCCAGGAACTGCATGGCGGCCGGATCGGCAGCCCCCGCGGAGACGACGATGGTATGCTCCATCGCGCCGTGCTCCTCGAGCTTGCGCACCAGACCGGCAATGGTCGACTGCTTCTGCCCAATCGCCACGTAGATACAGGTGATGCCCTTGCCTTTCTGGTTGATGATGGCATCGATGGCGATAGCGGACTTACCGATCTGACGGTCGCCGATGATCAGCTCGCGCTGACCGCGACCGATCGGCACCATGGCGTCGATCGATTTCAGACCGGTCTGGATCGGCTGGTCGACGGACTGACGGCTGATGACGCCAGGTGCGACCTTCTCGACCGCATCGGTCAGCTTGGCGTTGATTTCGCCCTTGCCGTCGATGGGCGTGCCCAGTGCGTCGACGACCCGGCCAACCAGCTCGGGGCCCACCGGCACTTCGAGGATGCGCCCGGTACACTGGGCGGTCATGCCTTCCTCGAGCTGCTGGTAGTCGCCGAGTACCACGGCGCCCACGCTGTCGCGCTCAAGGTTGAGCGCCATGCCGTAGATGCCGCCGGGGAATTCGATCATCTCGCCGAACATCGCGTCGGCAACGCCGTGGATCCGCACGATGCCATCGGAAACGCTGACGATGGTGCCCTGATTGCGGGCTTCGGATGCGATATCAAGCTTCTCGATACGCTGCTTGATGATATCGCTGATCTCGGAAGGATTCAGTTGCTGCATGCCATGTCCCTCGGACTCAAGCGGAGAGTGCGTCGCGCAGACGTGCCAATCGACCACGTACCGAACCGTCTATGACGGTATCGCCGGTACGCAGGATCACGCCGCCCAACAGATCACGGTCCACTTGAGTAGTAATGGAGATTTCGCGGTTCAGACGCTTTTTGAGCGCGCTCGCGAGCTTATCCTGCTGCTCGGTATCCAGGTCGAAAGCGGAGACGATGGTCACGTCCACCCGACGCTCTTCCTGTGCCCGCAGCAGTTCGAACTGCTCGGCAATCTCAGGAAGGGCATCCAGGCGCCCCTTCTGTCCGAGGGTCACAACGAAGTTGCGTACCGACTCGTCAAGGGCGTTACCACCGATATCGAGCAGCACGTCCGTCTTTTTCCCACTGGACAGCTTGGGGTTATGCAGGACGCGCCGACTCAACTCCTCGTGGGTGACGGCAGTCGCCACCAACGCAAGGCTTGCGGACCAGGCATCAAGCGTCTTGTGATCGCGCGCGAACTCGAACGCTGCTTTAGCGTAAGGCCGGGCGACGGTCGACGTTGACGTTACAGCCATGGATCACCTCCTCAGAGCTCGGCCGCGAGCTTGTCGACGAGCTCGCGGTGCTTGGTCTCGTCAATGGAGGATTCGAGGATCCGTTCCGCGCCTTCGACAGCCAGCTTCGCCACCTGGGCACGCAGCTCATCCTTCGCGCGGTTGATCTCCTGCTCGATTTCAGCACGGGCGTTGGCGATCATGCGTTCGCCTTCGGTCCGTGCATTGTCGCGCGCCTCCTCGATCATCTGATTCGACCGCTTATGGGCCTGTTCGATGATTTGCGCAGCCTGGTCCTTGCTTTCCCGCAGCGTCTCGTTGGCCTGCTCCTGAGCCAGTTCGAGATCGCGGGAAGCGCGGCTGGCCGCGTCCAGGCCATCGGCGATCTTTTTCTGGCGTTCCTGCAGTGCCTGCATGACCGGGGGCCATACGTAACGCATGCAGAACCAGACGAAGACCGCGAAGGCAATGGCCTGACCGATTAGGGTTAGGTTCAGATTCACGCCAGCACCTCTCGCGTCACAAGTTTGGGGTTAAGGTTACCGCGGCCGAACGGCCGAAGCGGTACGTTAACCGACAAACGGGTTGGCGAAGGTGAAGAACAGGGCGATACCCACACCGATCATGGTCACGGCGTCCAGCAGACCGGCGACGATGAACATTTTTACCTGCAGCTGCGGAATCATTTCCGGTTGACGTGCGGCACCTTCGAGGAACTTGCCGCCGAGAATACCGAAGCCGATAGCGGTACCCAGTGCGCCCAGGCCAATCAGCAGGGAAACGGCGATTGCGGTCATACCCAGAACTTGTGCTTCCATGGTGGTCTCCAGTTTTTTGCTTAAGTAGTAGTTAGCGGTTAAGGGTTTAGGGTTAAGGGTTAATGCTCTTCCGAAGCCATGCTCAGATAGACGATGGTCAGCATCATGAAGATGAAGGCTTGTAGCGTCACGATCAGGATATGGAACACTGCCCACGGGAAGTGCAGCGGCAGCTGCCACAGACCCAGCATGGCGATCAGGATGAAGATCAGCTCGCCTGCGTAGAGGTTACCGAACAGTCGCAGCGCCAGCGAGATGGGGCGGGCCAATAGCGTTACGGCTTCGAGCAGGAAGTTGACCGGGATCAACAGCACCTGAACGGCCTTGTTCGAAGTGTTGAAAGGATGCAGGGTCAGTTCGGCCAAGAATCCTGACACGCCCTTGTTGCGAATACCGTAGAAGAGAATCAGCGCAAACACCGACAGCGACATGCCCAGCGTGGCGTTGACGTCGGTGGTCGGCACCACCTTGAAATAGACGTGCTGCGGATCGGCACCGAACATCCCGCCGATCTTCTGGGCCAGCGTCGGCAGAAAGTCTACCGGCACCAGATCCATCAGGTTCATCAGAAATATCCAGCAGAAGATCGTCAACGACAGCGGCGCGATCAGTCGGCTCTTGCCGTGGAAGGTTTCCTTCACCGACTTGTCGGTGAACTCGACCATCATCTCGACGAAGTTCTGCATGCCGGTAGGCACGCCGGTGGTTACGCGTTTTGCCGCCTTGCGAAACACGAACAGAAACAGCACGCCCAGCGCGATCGACCAGCCCATGGTATCGACATGGATCGCCCAGAATCC
This sequence comes from Halomonas sp. WWR20, assembly GCF_054602495.1. Lineage (NCBI taxonomy): Bacteria > Pseudomonadati > Pseudomonadota > Gammaproteobacteria > Oceanospirillales > Halomonadaceae > Halomonas > Halomonas sp. WWR20. Next base: position 423,457 of record NZ_JBTRHR010000002.1, on the reverse strand, counting down.
CATTTCCTGAGCGTCTTCGGGCGAATGCGCAAAAGACCATCCATGCTCGGGATGCAAGCCGTACGTCAGGTTCTGTAGGTGATGCTGAATATACTCCGTGGGAGTCGGGTTGTTGCCTGCCATAGCTCAGCCTCGATTCAGGTGTGCGACGGTCGGTGCAGAAGCCAGGGTCCCAGCCAATGCACCAATTGTGTCACCACGTAAGCGCCAAAGAAGAAAGCGGGGTTTGAGGGGGGCACGGTCAAAAACACAAGCGTGAACAATGCCACCGTCAAACCGAACTTGCCGGCTTCGGCCCGGTAGAAACTCTTGACGATGTCGCGCGTAAAGCGAGCTCCCTGGTAGCGAAACGCTCGCCAGGCGAAATAGACATTGGGAATCCAGGCAACCGCCCCTCCCATCAGGGCGGACAGTGCAGCTGGTCCACCCGAGGTGACCAGCGCCACAAGAGACACACTTAAGGCGAGACCCAGCTGAGCCAGAGCCAAAGGTAGAATCCGTGGGCGTTTCAGCGTGGCCGGTGCCGGTTTGCGCATCGCGTCGAGTTCGCCTGTCGGTGAAAGCTGCCTGCGATCCGTCAGGCAAATCTCGGCGGATTATAGGGGAGCTACCTCCGCCCTTCAACCGGACTTGCACCGAATTTGCACGAAGCTTGAGTGCATTTCAACCCAAGAAGCGCGAAAAGCAGGCAACTTCCATTAACGTGCTAAGCGTTTTTTACACTCCTTTAACTTGACGCTAGCGAATATGCGACAAGATGCCATCCAGTTCATCGAGGCTGGTGTAGCGTATCGTCACCCTCCCCTTCCCCGACTGTCCATGGGCGATCTTGACCGGCGCACCGAGCAGCTCGGCGAGTTGATTCTCGAGCCGCGCCACATCGGCGGGCGGGCGGCCTGCTTCAGGCGATGCCGGCCGTCCGGCCAGCAATTGCTTGACCAACGCTTCGGTCTGACGAACGGTCAGGTCACGGTCGATCACGGCATGTGCCGCCTTGCGCTGCTTGGTCGCGGACAGCGCCAGTAGCGCACGCGCATGTCCCATGTCGAGATCGCCCCGCTCGAGTAGCGTCTGGACTTCAGGGTCGAGGCTCAGCAGACGCAGCAGATTGGCAACCTGGGCCCGCGACTTGCCGACGGCATCCGCGACCTGTTGTTGGGTCAGCGCGAATTCGTCGAGCAGACGCTTGAGAGCGAAGGCTTCCTCGACCGGGTTGAGGTTTTCGCGCTGGATGTTCTCGATCAGGGCCAGGGCCAGGGCCACCTCGTCGGTCACTTCGCGCACCACGGCGGGGATCACGTCGAGTTCGGCGAGCTGGGCGGCGCGCCAGCGACGCTCGCCGGCGATGATCTCGTAGCGATCCTTGCCCACCGGGCGCACCACGATAGGCTGCATGACGCCCTGGGCGCGAATCGAGTCGGCCAGTTCTTCCAGCGTTTCGGGCTGAATCTCGCGACGCGGCTGATACTTGCCGCGGCTCAACTGACCGAGCGGCAAGCGCATCAGACGTTCTTGCGCTTCCGACGCGCCAGGATCCTGGGCGGGAGGTGTTGCATCGGGTGCCGTCTGAATTTCGGCGTCTTGCCCCTCACGGCGGCGGGCACCGGCTCCGATCAGGGCGTCCAGGCCGCGCCCCAGCGCACGTTTACGCGTCATGGATATTCCCTCGAATCGTTTCCAAGCGTCAGCATGAAGTCATCTACAGCGACAGGCGTCGAATCAGTTCCTTGGCCAATACCCGGTGGGCCTGACTCCCTCGCGATAGCCGCGCGTACTTGGTCACCGGCAGGCCGTGACTGGGGGCCTCAGCCACGCGTACGTTACGGGGAATGGTGGTCTTGAGCAGGGTATCGCCGAAATAATCGCTAAGCTGCTTGCTGACGTCGCGGGTCAAGCTATTGCGCGAATCGTACATGGTGCGCACGATGCCGTAGACAGCGAGTTCGGGATTGACGCTGCTCTGGATCTGATCGACGGTATCGAGCAGCGCCGAGAGGCCTTCGAGGGCATAGAACTCGCACTGCAAGGGAATCAGTACGCCATGCGCCGCGGTCAGGGCGTTGACGGTGAGCATGTTGAGCGACGGCGGACAGTCGATCAGGACCACGTCATACTCCTGCGCCACGCTGGAGATGGCATCGTGCAGGCAGCGTTCGCGTCCGTCACGTCCGAGCAGTTCGACTTCCGCCGCTGTCAGGTCGCCATTCCCGGGCAACAGGGCATAGCCGGCGCGGGGGCAGTTGCGAATCACCTCGGCGGCCGGCTTGTCGCCGAGCAACACGTCGAGCACGCTGGCCGCAAGCGCATGCTTGTCGACCCCACTGCCCATGGTGGCATGCCCCTGGGGGTCGAGATCGATCAGCAGCACGCGCCGATCCAGCGCCGCCAGGCATGCCGACAGGTTGACCGCGGTAGTCGATTTACCGACCCCGCCCTTCTGATTGGTCAACGCGATGATCTTGGTCACGAACGACTCCCTTGCTTCGATGATCCCACCAGGCTTTCTCCTTGCCTTCCGCTTTATGCGCCAATCTTCAGTGCTTGCGCTTCAGACGCAGCAGATGACGTTGTCCCGCTTCGCCGGGTACCGCCAGCGTACGACACTCGACCTGCTCGACATTGTCGGGCAATGCCATGCGCTCTTCGTCATCGACGCGCCCCTTCATGGCCAGCCATTCGCCCTGATCGGCGAGCAGATGGCCGGTCAGTTGCACGAAATCGCCGAGACTGGCAAACGCGCGTGAGACGATCTGCTCGAACGCCGGCGCCTCGAAACTCTCGACCCGGGCCTGCACCGGTGTGACGTTGGCGAGGCCCAACTCAAGGACCGCCTGACGCTGGAAACGCACCTTCTTGCCGTTGCTGTCGAGCAAAGTGACCTGCAGTTCGGGCTTGAGAATCGCCAGTACCAGCCCCGGCAATCCTGGGCCGGCACCCACGTCCAGCAGGCGCGGCCCGCTGACGGCGCCGAGCACGCTGGCGCTGTCAAGCAGGTGCTTGGTCACCATCGCTTCCGGCGCACGTACCGCGGTGAGGTTATAGGCGCGGTTCCACTTGTGCAACAGCGCCAGCAATGCCAGCAACTGCTGGCGGGCGCTATCCGACACGCGCAGGTCAAGGTGCTCGAGTCCTGCCTCGAGCAGCCGTTCGCACGCCGGCGTCATGCACTCACCGCGCGGTTGTCATCGAGAAGACGGCGTTTCTTGAGGTGGATCAACAGAATCGAGACCGCAGCCGGGGTGACGCCGGAGATACGGCCAGCCTGCGCCAGCGTCTCGGGGCGCGTAGCAGCGAGCTTCTGACGGATCTCGTGCGATAGACCCTCGACCTTGGCGTAGTCGAGATCGGTCGGCAGCGGCGTGGCTTCATGGCGACGCAGGCGGTCGATCTCGTCCTGCTGCCGACCGATATAGCCCTGATACTTGGCCTGGATCTGGACCTGCTCGGCGACTGCCTCGTCGCTTACCGCTTCGCCCTTGAAGTCGCCCAGATCGGCGTACTCCAGCTCGGGACGCTTGAGCAGATCCAGCAGGGTGTATTCACGCCCCAGCGGTTTGCCGGTCTTGGCCTCGATCCTTGCCGCTTCCGTCGAGCCGGGCTGAACCCAGGTCGCCTTGAGGCGGGCGCTCTCGCGCTCGATCGCCTCGCGCTTGGTGGCAAACGCCGCCCAGCGCGTGTCATCCACCAAGCCCAACCGACGGCCGCTCTCGGTCAGACGCAAATCGGCGTTGTCCTCGCGCAGCAGCAGACGATATTCGGCGCGCGAGGTGAACATGCGATACGGCTCCTGGGTGCCCATGGTGATCAGGTCGTCGACCAGCACCCCGAGGTAGGCTTCGTCGCGACGCGGCGTCCACGCGTCCTGGTTCATCGCCCGACGGGCGGCATTGAGCCCGGCCAGCAGGCCCTGCGCACCGGCTTCCTCGTATCCGGTGGTGCCATTGATCTGACCGGCGAAGAACAGGTTGTGGATAAATTTGGTTTCCAGCGAGTGCTTGAGATCGCGAGGATCGAAGAAATCGTATTCGATGGCATAGCCCGGCCGAGTAATATGCGCGTTTTCCAGCCCCTTGATCGAGCGCACCACTTGCAGTTGCACGTCGAACGGCAGCGAGGTGGAGATGCCGTTGGGATACAGCTCGTGGGTTTCCAGTCCCTCCGGCTCGATGAACACCTGATGGCTCGCCTTGTCGGCGAAGCGGTGCACCTTGTCCTCGATGGACGGGCAGTAGCGCGGCCCGACGCCTTCGATGACTCCCGAATACATCGGCGAGCGGTCGAGGTTGGCGAAGATGATCTCGTGGGTGCGTTCGTTGGTGTGGGCAATGTGGCAACTGACCTGGCGCGGATGCTGTTCGCGGCGGCCCAGATACGACATGACCGGCACCGGTGTGTCGCCGGGCTGTTCCTCAAGCACTGAGAAATCGACACTCTTGGCATCCAGACGTGGCGGCGTCCCGGTCTTCAGCCGCGAGACCCGGAACGGCAACGCGCGCAGGCGTTGAGCCAGAGCGTTGGAGGGCGGATCGCCGGCACGACCGCCGGAATGTTGATCGAGCCCGATGTGAATCACCCCGCCGAGGAACGTGCCGGTGCATAGCACCACCGTCTCGGCGTGGAAGCGAATACCGGTTTGGGTGACGACGCCGCAGACGGTGTCGTTGGCCACGATCAAATCATCTACCGCCTGCTGGAACAGCGTCAGGTTGGGCTGGTTTTCCAGCAGGCCGCGGATTGCCGCCTTGTAGCGTACCCGATCGGCTTGTGCCCGAGTGGCACGGACCGCGGGGCCTTTGCGGGAGTTGAGCACACGGAACTGGATGCCGCCGAGATCGGTGGCCATGGCCATGGCCCCGCCCAGCGCGTCGATTTCCTTGACCAGATGGCTCTTGCCGATCCCGCCGATGGCCGGGTTGCAAGACATCTGGCCGAGGGTCTCGATGTTGTGTGTCAGCAGTAGGGTCTGACAGCCCATGCGGGCAGCGGCCAAGGCGGCTTCGGTTCCCGCATGGCCACCGCCGATGACGATGACGTCAAAGCGGTTGGGATAATCCACGTTACACCTCGAATCACGCCTGACGGCGCGGGTTTGGAAACAGAGGTCAAAAGAAGCCGCACAGTATAAACCTCCTGTGGGTAACCGTCAGGGGTTTTCCACATGCGTGTTGTTCAGAGAGGGACTGCTGACAAGCAATAAGAATTATATAAAAAGAAGAGAAAGAAGTTCTGCTGTGGTTGTAACTACTAGTGTGGACGTTTTCTGTGGGTAAGCCGATTAACGCAAATTATTTCAGTAGGTTGAATTGTTGATCATCGCCGGGAAAAATTCGCCTAAGCCTGCGGAAAGGTGAACGTGAGGCTGTGGATGGAATGAACACTTATGCACAAGGGCATTGAAACACCGCTTATCCACCGTGGGATACCGGCCTTGTTACCGTGATCGTTAACAGACAGCACAAAGAGCCCGTCCTCCCCGTGTGGCGGGCGATTGCCGGCATCCTAGGGGAAGGGAAATAAAAAATTATCCACAAGAGGATTTGTGTCGAAAAGGAAGGCTATAGGTCATGGAGCCGAAGCAAAAACGCCTTGATCGGAAGGGCAAAGACTCCGATCAAGGCGTGATTGGACGACAACCTACGTGGCACGAGACGCCAGTCTAGTGTTTGAGGACTCGGGAGAGGAACGCTTGGGTCCGCTCATGGCGTGGATTGTCGAATACCCTGTGCGGCGGGCCCTGTTCGACGATTTCGCCGCCATGCACGAAGATCACGCGATCGGCCACTTCACGGGCGAAGCCCATTTCATGGGTCACGATCATCATGGTCATGCCCTCGGCAGCGAGCTCGCGCATGGCGTCGAGCACTTCACCGATCATTTCCGGATCGAGCGCCGAGGTGGGCTCGTCGAACAGCATCAGCCGCGGTTCCATGGCCAGGGCGCGAGCCAGGGCGACGCGTTGCTGCTGACCACCCGATAGCTGACCGGGAAACTTGTCGGCCTGATCGGTGATGCCCACCCGCTCGAGGAGACGCTGGGCCGTTTCGGTGGCCTTGGTTCGGCTCCAGCCACGCACTTTCATGGGCGCCAGGGTGACGTTGTCGCGCACCGAGAGATGGGGAAACAGGTTGAACTGCTGGAATACCATGCCGACTTCGGTGCGGATGGTCTGTAGGGACTTGCCGCCCTTGCCGTGAGGCAGCAACTGCTTGCCATCGACGACGATACTGCCGCTCTGGAACTCTTCCAGGCCGTTGACGCAGCGGATCAGCGTCGACTTACCCGAGCCACTGGCGCCGATGACCACGACGACCTCGCCGGAGGCCACCTCGAGATCGATATCGCGCATCACGTGCAGACTGCCGAAGTGCTTGTTGACCTTATCGAGCCTGACGATGGGCGGCTGGGCGGAGGGAGACCGCGATTCACTCATGGGAGACTCCTTTTATTGGCCGACCAGACCCTTGCGCTCAAGCATGCGCAGGGCGAAGGACAGGCTCAGGGTGATCACCAGATACATCATCGCGACCATGAAATAGACCTCGAGCGCGGTGAAGGTCGTGGCAATGTAGACCTGACCCTGACGTACCAGCTCACCGACCCCGATCACCGAGAACAGCGAGGTGTCCTTGATACTGACGATGCCCTGGTTGCCGAGTGCCGGGATCATGCGTCGCAGCGCCTGCGGCCAGATGATGTAGCGAAACGCCTGGGTGCGTGACAACCCCAGCGACAGACCGGCTTCGCGCTGACCCTTCTCGATCGACTGCACTCCGCCGCGAACGATTTCCGAAATGTAGGCGCCGGCATTCAGGGCGATGGCCGCAATCCCGGCGGTGAGGGCGTTGATCGGCCCCCCCAGCAGTTGGGGCAGGCCGTAGAAAATGAACAGCACCTGCACGAGTACCGGCGTACCGCGGAATATTTCGATATAGGCGATCGCCGGCCAGCGCAGCAGGCGCACCGGGCTGATGCGCAGGAGACCGAAGACGATACCGATCACGAAGCCGATGGCCAGGCCACCGAACGAGATCAGCAGGGTCCAGGGAATACCTTCGAGCAGGTAGGGAATGGAGGCGAAGGCCGCCTGCCAGTCGAACTGGAAAGTGACGTCCACAAGGGTTCTCCAGGCAGCGGGGCGCGTATTGCAACGGGATCACACCCGCGCAAGCCCCGTCATGCAATTCAATGAAAAGGGCCGGGCGACTTTCGGCCACCCGGCCCCGGCGAGACTTCAATTGGCGTGAGTGCTACGTGGCATTACTGGGCATCTGGCGCCTCGCCGAACCACTTCTCATGGATCTCGGCGTAGGTGCCATCCTCGCGCATGGCCGCCAGCGCTTGATTGGCAGCTTCGACCCACTCGCTGCCATTGGTGAAGGCGATACCGTACTGCTGTCCCTCGTAGAGCGGGCCCACGGTCTTGACCTGGCCCTGACCGCGCGTCTTGGCAAAATAGCCGACGTTGGGCGCATCGTAGAACACCGCATCGACACTGCCACCCATCAGCGCCATGTACATGTCGGCGCTGCCCGGGTAGGGAGTGATCTCGGCCTCGTCACCGAGTTCCTGCTGCAGGTAATCGTAACTGGTCGAGCCGATCTTGGTCCCGATACGCATGCCTTCCAGATCGTCGAGTTCGTCGACGTCGTCATTGTTGGCGGCGATCAGGATACGCAGACCGGAATCGTAGTAGGGATCGGAAAAGTCGACGATCTTCTCGCGCTCGTCGGTAATCGTGATACCGGCGATGGCTAGATCGACGTTACCGGTCTGCACGGCGGGAATGATGCCGTTGAAATCCATGGTATTGACGTCGACCTTGAAGCCGGCGCGGTCGGCGATGGCGTGGAGGATATCCATGTCGAAGCCGACCATTTCACCAGTATCCTGGTCGAGCATCTCGAACGGAACGAAGCTAGGGTCGGTGGCCGCCTTGAGCGTAGGCGTGTCCTGCGCAAGGGCCAGCCCACTGACACCCAGGGACATGGCGAGAATGGAGAGCCTGACAGCACCGCATAGTGCATTGTTCTTCATAACGTTCCCCACTTGGAGTTTTGTTCATGGAACCGCTAATTACCATGACCAGAACGCGGGGAAGCGTCAAGCGGACGTTAGGCCGACAAGTCAACGCATGGCGCAATGACGACGGACGTCAGACACTGCCACGATCAGACCATGAAGGAGGAACCGCATCCGCATGTCGACGACGCATTGGGATTCTTGATAACGAAGCGTGCCCCGGCGAGGCCTTCTTCAAAATCCACGGTGGAACCGACAAGATACTGGTAGGACAAGGCATCCACCACCATGGCCACCTCACCGTTTTCGATCACCGTGTCATCCTCGGCCACGTCTTCGGCAAAATCGAAACCGTACTGGAAGCCGGAACAACCGCCTCCGGTGACGTAGACACGTAATTTCAGTGCCGGGTTGTTCTCTTCGACGACCAGCGTGCGGACTCGCTTCGCGGCAGCATCGGTAAAGAACATCGGCGTGGGGATGAAGCTTTCAGCCCCGCTCATAGGCCACCTCCAATAGGTTGGTCGGGTGTGCAACCCTTCATTATCGTGAAAGCCTAGCAAAAGGGTCAACTTTATTGCGGCGATACATTGGGCAACCGGGCGTAGGTTGCCCGAGAAAAACGCGTCGGTGCCGTCGCCGACGCCAACGATCCAGTCCCCAAGATGCAACTCGCCGGAGGGCAGAGCGCAGGCAACGGATCGCCGAACGCCCTGGGACGAGATTCTGCGAGTATGATACATAAGGAGCAGGCATAGGCTCGATGCCTTTGCGTGCGTGAATGGTCATGACAGGAGACTCATGTGCTACGCCTGCCTCGCGGACTGCGGCCAGCGCTGAATCTGGAGCGATTTCGGCGTCAACTGGCCAGTGTCGATGCCCTGCCGCAGTTATGCGTTCTGGGGGTGTTGTCGGGCCTTTTGACCGGCAGCCTGATGGTCGGGTTCCGTCTGCTGCTCAACTTGGGTGCCTGGACCTTCATGCCCGGTGCGAGTCCCGAGGCTTTCGAGATGCTGTCGGCGCCGGTACGCGCCCTGCTGCCGATCGGCGCGGTGACGTTGATCGGGCTATGGATGTGGCGCCAGCCGCTCAAGAATCGCAAGATCGGTATCGGCCATGTGATCGAGCGGCTGACCTACTATCAGGGCAAGATGCCGCTGCGCAACTGGCTGACCCAATGGTGGGTCGGGGTGGTGTCGGTGATCGGTGGCCTCTCCGCCGGACGCGAGGGCCCGGCGGTGCACCTGGGCGCAGCGGCGTCGAGCGGGATTGGCCAGTACCTGCGTCTGCCACACAACAGCCTGCGCGTCCTGGTCGGTTGCGGTACGGCGGCGGCAATCTCGGCTTCGTTCAACACGCCGGTGGCCGGCGTCATCTTTGCGATGGAGGTGGTGATGATGGAGTACACCACCGCAGGGTTCATGCCGGTGATCCTGGCCTCGATCATGGGCGCAGTGGTGTCGCAACTGGTCTATGGTGCGGAGCCCGCCTTTGCGGTGCCCAGCCTGCATCTGAAGTCGCTGATGGATCTGCCTTGGATCGTGGTCAGTGCGCTGATCATCGGTCTGCTGGCGGGTGTCTTCGTGCGCCTCGCCCATGCCGGGCCGCACCTGGCACGTTGGCCGATATGGCTGCGCCTGGCCAGCATCGGCGTTGCCACCGGAGCGGTGGCTTGGTGGTACCCCCAGGTACAGGGCATGGGTTATGACACCCTGAGCGCGATCCTGATCGACATGCCGACGACGGACGTGCTGTTCGCCGTGGCCCTCGGCAAGCTATTACTGACTGCGGGCGCGGTGGCCTGCGGCGTACCGGTGAGCATCATCGGTCCGGTATTGGTGATCGGCGGCGCGGTCGGGGCGCTGTGCGGCATGGCCGGCAATGCCCTGATGCCTTCACTGGCCTCGAGTCCCGATGTCTATGCCATGCTGGGCATGGCGGCGATGATGGGTGCCGTACTGCAGGCCCCGCTGGCCGCGCTCATGGCCCTGCTCGAATTGACGCACAATCCGAACATCATCCTGCCCGGCATGCTGGCGGTGGTGGTGGCCGTGCTCACCTCTCGTCAATTGTGCCACTGCCAGGGCTTCTTTCTGCTCAATCTTACCCAGCAGGGCCTGCATCCGCTGCAGCAGCCGTTGATGCAGGCGCTGTCGCGCGTCGCCGTACCGGCGGTAATGGAGCGCAGCCTGGCACGTACCACACGGCGTATCACTCGCGAGCAGGCGCAGACATTGCTTGAGGATAAGCCCGCCTGGTTGGTGATTACCCGTTCCAGCGATGACAAGCCGACTGTGGGGCTCAAGGCGGCAGATCTGGCGCGTGTGCTGCTGGATGAGCAAGATGCTGACGAAGTCGAGTTCGATCTGCTCGAGATTCCCGGCCAACGTCTCGATCTTGCCCCGATCCACGTGCAGGCGACCCTGTCGGAAGCCTATGACAAACTGACCGAATTCGGGGTGGACGGGCTGTATGTCGAGCACACTACGGCGCCGATGATCCGCAAGATTTCAGGTATCATTACCCGCGAAGCGATCGAGAACTACTATCGCTACAGGAAATGAATCCGCGACCCAAGCGAAGCCACGCTATAACCCTGACACGCTATAACCCTGAGGAGCTGGCATGTATCTATGGATTGAGGCCTTTCACCTGATTACGGTGGTGACTTGGTTTGCCGCATTGTTCTACCTGCCGCGTCTGTTCGTGTACCACGCCATGGCTCGCGACAAGGGCGATACCCAGGCAATCGACTATTTCATCACCATGGAGCGTAAGCTCTACCGTGGCATCATGTTGCCCTCGATGATTGCCGTATTGATTCTGGGCGGCACCCTGCTGTTCATGGCACCGGGTTTTCTGAGTTCCGGATGGTTACATACCAAGTTGCTGCTGGTGGTGCTGGTGGTGGGCTATCACCACGTCTGCCTGTCCTACATGAAGAAGCTGGCGGCGGGCACCTGTCACAAGTCGCATGTCTTCTTTCGCTGGTTCAATGAGGCTCCGGTAGTGGCGCTGGTGCTGATCGTGATCCTGGTGATGGTCAAGCCCTACTGATGGAAGCTGGCATGTCCCGTCCCCCGGTGGTGCTGGTGCTGGCCGGACATGATCCTACCGGCGGAGCGGGCCTGATCGCCGACAGCGAGGCCATTCGGGCCTGCGGCGGCTGGGCGGTAACGGTGCCGACCGCGCTCACGGTGCAGACGACCCGCGATGTGATCAGTGTGTCGCCCTGCTCGGCGCAAGGCATTCTTGCCGCCGCCGAGGCGCTGTTTGCGGATATCGATATTGCGGCCATCAAGGTCGGTCTGCTGGCCGATGTAGAAGCGCTGGAGGCCGTCATCGCTATCGTTCAGGCGCACCCCGACCTGCCGCTGGTGGTCGACCCGGTGTTGCGTGCCGGTGGTGGAAAAGAATTATCCACAAGCGCTTTGCAGGCCTGCTTCACGCAGCGTCTGCTACCGCTTGTGGATATTCTGACACCCAACCGCCTGGAACTGACGCGACTCGCCGATATGGCCGATGACGACAGGGGCCGTGTCACGGATCTCCTGGGGAGGGGCTGCGGTGGCCTGCTGGTCACCGGAACCGATATGCCGCCTTCCGGCGCCGATCACGCCAATGTGGTGCATTCGCTGTACACACCGCAGGCGACTCACCAGTGGCATTGGCCGCGTCTGCCCGGGCACTATCACGGTTCGGGCTGTACCTTGGCGGCTGCCCTGAGCGCGCGTCTGGCGGTGGGGGAACCTTGGGTAAATGCCTGCGAACAGGCGCAGCGCTTCACCTGGGAGAGTCTGAACCGTGCCCTGCGGCTGGGACGGGGACAGGCGTTGCCGAATCGCACCGGATGGGAATTCGCTGGATAACGATCAAAATGAAAGTCATGCATGACTGGACACAAGGCGTCTACGCTATCACCGACGCCAAGCTATTGCCTGACGATGAGCGGCTGCTAGCCGCCTGCGAAGCGGCGCTGCGCGGCGGGCTGGCGCTTTTACAGTATCGTGATAAGTCCCGCGATGACGCCAAGCGTTGGCATCAGGCACGAGCCCTTGCCGCGTTGTGTCGTGATTTCGGCGTACCGCTGATCGTTAACGACGACTTGGCACTCGCCGCACGGCTGCATAACGATTACGGCGACGGCGTAGGCGTGCATCTGGGGCAGCAGGACGGCTCGCTGGTACAGGCTCGCGAACGCCTGGGGCCTACGGCGATCATTGGCGCGACCTGTCATGCCCAACTGGACTTGGCGGCCCGCGCGACGGCCGAGGGGGCCAGCTATCTGGCGTTCGGTCGATTCTTCGCTTCCCGCACCAAGCCGCAGGCGCCGCCGGCGAGTCTCGATCTGTTGGCGCAGGTGGCGCATTTTGGGCGGCCTCGGGTAGCCATCGGCGGCATTGATGCCGACAATGCGCGTAGCGCCCGCGCTGCCGGCGCCGATCTGTTGGCGACGGTGCATGCCGTGTTCGGCCAACGCGATCCGCAGGCGGCGGTACGGACCCTGAGGCGAGAATTCTGCGCCGGACCGACGTAAAAACATATCCACAGGGGCGGGCGCCGAGTTGTTCGACCTGTCCATAGACTTATCCACATGCGCGAGTGAGAAGATCATGACGACGTCCGCACAGCTTTACGAACAGGCCTGCCGCCATATTCCCGGCGGTGTGAATTCGCCGGTACGCGCCTTCAAGGGTCTGGAGCGCGCTCCGGTGTTCATCGAGCGGGCGCAGGGGGCTTATCTGTTCGACGTCGAGGGCAAGCGCTACATCGATTATGTGGGTTCCTGGGGCCCGATGATCACCGGTCATGCCGATCCCGACGTGCTCGGTGCGGTCCGCGAGCGTCTCGATGCCGGGCTCTCCTTCGGCACGCCGACGGCCATCGAGACCACCATGGCGGATCTGATCTGTGAAATGATGCCTTCCGTCGAGATGGTGCGTATGGTCAATTCCGGCACCGAGGCGACCATGTCGGCGATTCGCCTGGCGCGCGGCTACACGGGGCGCGATAAGATCGTCAAGTTCGAGGGTAACTATCATGGTCACTCCGACTCCCTGCTGGTCAAGGCCGGTTCCGGCGCCCTGACGCATGGCGAGCCGAGTTCGCCGGGGGTTCCCGCATCGCTGGCCGAACATACCGTGACCCTGCCCTACAACGACATCGATGCCGTCCGTGAGTGCTTCGCGGAGATCGGCGAGCAGGTGGCGGGTATCATCGTCGAACCCGTGGCCGGCAACATGAACTGCATCCCGCCGCTGCCGGGCTTTTTGGAAACCCTGCGCGAGCTTTGCGACACCCACGGTAGCGTGTTGATCTTCGATGAGGTCATGACGGGCTTTCGTGTGGCGCTGGGGGGCGCTCAGGCGCACTACTCGATTACCCCCGACCTGACCTGCCTGGGCAAGATCGTGGGCGGCGGCATGCCGGTGGGTGCATTCGGGGGTAAGCGTGAGGTCATGTCACAGATTTCTCCGCTGGGGCCGGTCTATCAGGCAGGCACGCTTTCCGGCAACCCGCTGGCCATGGCGGCAGGCATTACTCTGCTGAACAAGCTTCGCCAGCCGGGATTCCACGAGGCTCTGGCGCAGCAGGTCAACACGCTCTGCGAGGGGCTGGAAGCGCGCGCCAGAGCCGCCGGTGTGGACATGCTCACCCAGCGTGCCGGCGGCATGTTCGGTGTATTCTTCACCGCCCAGACACGGGTCGATAATTTCGTCCAGGCGACGGCCTGCGATGTCGAGGCGTTTAGACGTTTCTTCAGCGTCATGCTGGATCATGGCGTCTATCTAGCGCCCTCCGCCTACGAGGCCGGCTTCATGTCGAGCGCGCATACGCCGGAAGATCTGCAGGCCACGCTGGATGCCGCCGAGCATGCCTTCGCCGAAATGTCCCGCACGACACGTTGAGCAACCGTAGGAGAGCAATGTGAGCCAAGCCCTGATTCGCGCGTTGCAGAAAGGGGAATGTTATGATCATCCTATCGGCACGCTCGAAGTTCACGAGACGCATATTTCCTGGGTCGTGCTGACCGGCGAATATGCCTATAAAATCAAGAAACCGCTGGATTTCGGCAAGTTTCTGGATTTTTCCACGCTGGAGAAACGCCGCCTGTTATGCGAACAGGAAGTTCGCCTCAATCGACGCTTGGCTCCCGCGCTGTATCTCGAGGCGGTGCCCATCTCCGGCTCGGCCGAGTCACCGCGGATCAACGATGCCAGCGCGCCCTTCGAGTATGCGGTGAAGATGCGCCAGTTCAGCAATCGCCATCTGTTCAGCGTACTGCAGGCCAGCGGCGAACTGTCGCTGGAACTGCTTGATGATCTGGTCGATCAACTGGTGGCGTTTCACGAAACGGCCCCGCGCATTGCCGGAGACCGCGACCTGGGCTCGCCCGAATCGGTTCGCCGGGTTGTGGATCGGGAGTTCCGGCTGATCGAAGCGCGTCTATCCGCGCCCGAGGATCAGCGGCGTCTGGCATCGCTGGAGACCTGGACTCTGGAGGCTTTCGCGCGTCTGCAGAAGGAGTTCGAGCATCGCTGGCGCGAGGGGTTCGTGCGCGAAACGCATGGCGATATCCATCTGGGCAATGCGGTGCACCATGAGGGACGAGCGCTACTCTTCGACGGTCTCGAGTTCAACGAAGAGCTGCGCTGGAACGATGTCGGCTGCGAGCTGGCCTTCCTGCTGATGGACCTCGAGGCACGCGATGAACGGGCCTATGCCCATCATGTGCTCAATCGTTATCTGGAGCTCTCCGGTGATTACGGCCTGGTACGTCTGCTTTCCTACTACAAGATCTATCGGGCCCTGGTCAGGGCCAAAGTGGCGATTCTGCGCTATCACCAGCCCGAGCTGCATGAAGCCGACCGTCCCAAGGTACTGGCCGAATATCGTCGCTACATTAGCCTCGCCGAATGCTACAGCGAGTTCACTTTCCCGTATCTGGTGATCGGAGTCGGTGTATCCGGCAGTGGCAAGAGCCGTTTCACCGGTGAGATGGTGCGCCGTCTGGGCGGGGTGAGGTTGCGCTCCGACGTCGAGCGCAAGCGTCTGCATGGCTTCGCCCCGCAGGCGCGGACCGACGTGGCGGCAGATGGCGAGAATATTTACACCCCCGAGGCAACCCAGCGCACCTACGCCAGGCTTGCGGAACTGACCGGTGTCCTGTTGGAGTCGGGAATACCGGTATGTATCGATGCCACTTGCTTGAAACGCGAGCAGCGCCGTCGTTTACGTTTCGAGGCCGAACGGCGTGGTCTGCCGGTCGTCACGATCAGTTTCGAGGCCGACGAGGCGACACTCAAAGCACGCATCGAAAAGCGTGCCCGGCGTGGCGGTGATCCCTCCGAGGCGGGGCTCGAGGTGCTCGAGCACCAGTTGGCCAATCGCGAGCCGTTCGCTGACGATGAGCTGGCGCAATTGGTGCATCTCGATACCACCGCTCCCAACGCCAACCTGACGCTGGTGGCGATGATCCAGGAGCGGATGCGATTGAACTGATAAGTTTTGCGTCGTCTGTTCAGGCCACAAATCATCCACGTACCTGAGCCGCTATCTGCGGCTCATTTTTGACCCATAAAAAAGGCCCCACCATAAGGAGGGGCCAGGGTAAACACGATGAAAAAGTGACGTGAGCGATTATTAGTACTGACTAACGGTTGCGGTGTTGTAGCTACCGCTCTGGGTAATGTAAGACGCACTATTGTAGGACGCTTGCGTGACTTGTGCAGTGTTACCCATGCCTGGCTGGGTAATCTCGGAATAGTTGTTTCCGCCACTCTGAGTCACTTCGGCAGAGTTGTGATCACCGGCCTGGGTAATATCAGAGTCGTTACCGACACCATTTTGGGTGACTTCGGCCAGGTTATAGTCGCCGCTCTGATAGACTTTGCTGTTCTGACTCAGTCCGTACTGAAGAATGTTCGACTCGTTGTTGTTGCCGCTCTGATAGATGTCGGAGTAGTGTCCTCCCATCTCTGCCTGGGTGACGGTAGCCAGGTTATGGTGGCCAAGCTGATCGATATCGGAATCATCAGCGCCTTTCTGCGAGACAGTGGCTTGGTTGCTGTTACCGCTCTGGATGATATCGGAAGCGTTTTTGCCGAAACCTTCCTGCGTGACGGTCGTCAGGTTGCGATCACCACCCTGCTGGATAATGGAGTAGTTATCTCCCAGACCTTTCTGTTCGACGGTGGCGTCGTTACGATCACCCTCTTGTGTGATGCGTGAGGCATTGTCGCCACCGGAAAAGAAGCTACCATGGCCGCCGTTAGCGCTTGCCGCAGCAGAAAGAGCCATGACCAATGCGGATACTGCGAAGACCGTTGCCTTTTTCATAAATTCCCTTTGCACATTATCAATAGATGCTTGTTATGCCGGCCGAATGCGGTTCATTGGGCGGCTCTTACCTCGACCGAGGTGGTATTGCCAGTGCTCGACCAGCTCACACCATGGGCCGGGTTCTGATACAGTCGGACTTGACTACCGCCGCTTCCGGATTGCCGCAGTGAAGCATTCAATCCGTTACCCGACTGTGAAATAGATGCCTCATGGGAATTGCCCTGCTGGGTAATCTCCCCGTGGTTTTGGCTGCCTTTCTGGGCTATATCCGCATAGTTGTCGCTACCGGATTGGTTGATATAAGCGGTATTACCGTATCCGCTTCCGACGACAGCCTGCTTAATTCTTGCCTGGTTGTGCGTGCCATCTTGATTGACAATAGCGGTATTGCTACTTCTTGACGCGATTGCCGATGCCGCGCGATTTTGAAGACTCGACAAGATCTCCGGTTCCTTGTCATTGGCAACACTTTGGCAAGCCATGAAAGCCGTTAAGAGCGAAGCTAATAATGAGGTCGATAATGTATAGCGTCTGTTATTTAAGTTATTCATGACCTCAAGTCCGTTTCTTTAGAGTTAGCTCGATTATGGTCTGTATTTAAATGTTATCTATAGTAATTTAAGTGTATTTTATATCCTTATGCATTCTAATATTTAAACGCTAAAGAAAAATTTAAATGACAATTAAAAAGTATTACGAAAGTAATTTTTGCAATAAAAAAGGTGCCAAAAGGCACCTTGTAGGGCTGTCGGAAAGATGATTACAACATGGGAACCGGCGCTTGAAGATAGGCTTGAAGCGTGGGGCTACTCAGCTGTGCAGGGTCCTTGAGGTTCCAGAGGTTATCTTCGATGCCTTGGGCAATCAGATGAATCACGGAGGATTCGATAGCGGACATGACGGCAAGTTGGACCGGCTCGTTGTTGGTAAAGCCAATCTCACCTTCCAGCAGTCGTTTGAAGTCGATGAATCTATAGACTCCCGCCCTGACTTCCTGGGAATAGACAGTTTTCGTCGTCGTGACATTGGCCAGTACTTCACCGCTGGATATTTCCACCGCGCGCAAATTTATCGTCACCTGATCGACCTGGTATTGGCCGGAGGCGCCGATACCGAAATACTCGGCGCCGGCTCCACCGGTGCGCACATTGGATTCATAGGCGATGATGCCGCCTTCCAGCAGTACCGAAGCTGCACGCAACGAAGGCAAATTATCGGGTCTGCCGTAACGTTCATCTTCGGCGCGGATGATCTTGCGTTCGGTGAGCAGGTTCTGCAGCCCCACTCGTTCCATTGGTGTAAACCAGCCTGATTCCGCCAATGCTCCGGTCAGCATGGCAGAAGCCCCCTGCGTGACGGCGGTGGAAAAGGTACTGGCGGGAGCCGGGCGGTACTGACCGGTCAAATCACGAAAGTCATAAACGGCGGCCGCTATCTTGCCGGCGGGAGGAGGCAGAGCTACCAAGTCCTGGTAGGTTCCACTGCGAGGCGTCAGGGTGGGAGGTACGCCTTCCAGGCCTTGCGAATGACTTACGACACCCGCGCAACCGCTCAAGGCCGCTGCGAGCAATATCGCACCGATGCATTTCATGTTTTTCCCTTGCGTATAAGTTATGGAATTTTTTTTATCTCGCTGCTTGTTATGGATTGAAGTTCAAGCCTCCCACTTGAATGCTGGTGACGTCTCCCGAGACCAGGTCCGTGACTTCCAAAGACAGAGCGCCACCGCTGTTATCAACGATGACGCTGTAATCGTCGCTGACAAAGCTGCCCGTCTGACCGTCTTCAACGCCATTGACCAAGTCGGCGAGAAGGCGGCTCTGCAGGCTCTGGATCAACCGTTCCGTGGAGGTGAGGCTGGTATAATCCTCCAGGCTGGGGTCCTTATGAGTATCCTGTGCCTGGGCTTTGCCCAACAGGTAACTGCCATTGAAAGGATCGCCACCGAATGAGGGATTTATCGGTTGATACACCAACTCACCGGCCTGGACCCCGCCGGAAACACATAAGCACAGCAGGCAGGCGTAACGTAGTTTCATGGTATTCACTACCTTTTGGTAAGAATCTATAGACCATCGCCGGCCAAATCCTGATTAGGTTGCAGGGCGTCCATGAGACGTTTCCTCACGACTTGCTCCTGTACCGCAGTGATGGCCTGTTTGACGTCGTCATCGATCGTGGAAAGTCGCGGCGATAGCGACGTGCGATACAGGATGTCGTCGCCCTCGGTGATCCAGATCAGACTTCCCCAGCGAGCCGAAGGGCGCTCATGAATGGTTAGACTGGCATCTAACAGCCCCGGGGCATAAAGGCGCATCTGGGCGAAGCGCGAAAAGAACGTTTTCGCCGCCAGCGTGATGGTTCGGTCGACCAGAATCCCGCGAAGCTTATCCTCGTGGTGCTGGCGTAGCGCCGCTTCTGATCCGTTATCCTGGGGGGCGTGGTGAGAGGTAGGCGGTACGCCTTTCGTGGCGTCCCCCCAGGCCTCCCCTCCCATGACCAGAAGCAGCGCCAGCACGACCGTGACCGGGCCGTTCATGATGCTTTGGAACGACGACCGTTACGCAAATGAGCCGCAGGCGGAGCGCCGAGATTCTGACGTGCCCAGTTCATGGCTTGAATGCGATTGTGCACCTTGATCTTGCGGAAGATGTTGTACAAATGAGATTTCACCGTATGTTCGCTGACGAACAGTTGATCGGCGATTTCGGTATTCGAGGCGCCCGACCCCAGCAGTCCGATGATTTCGAGTTCGCGATGAGTCAGTCCGCAAACCGGGCGGTAGGCATTGAGCTGCTGACGGCGGTAGAAATCGATGAGACGGGTCATGAGTGCACGTGACATCCATAGATCGCCTTCCAGCAATTTGGAGATGCCCTTGCAGATCAACAACAAGCTATCCTGACGGTAAAAGACCCCTTGAAGATGAAGGCTCACTAGGAGTTCCGCGGCATGTTCGTCGTCACGTAGGTTGAAGGCGGCCAGTATCATGTCCGGGCTTTCGCTGGCCCGGGTATTCCACAAGTGCATGCAGTTTTCATCGACGTGATCGGCATCAAGCAGCACCAGCATGGGGGCCGGCTCTGCGGTATCGACCTCCTCCTCGGGGCCTAGCGGTATCACTTCGCAGTCCAGTTGTTGCCGAATGTAATCGATGAAGAGTTGTGACTGAGGGTTGAAATCGGTGATCAGTAAAACCCTTGCATTGTTCAAGCTCATCTTAGTTGTCCCTTAATGCTGATGTTATGAGGTTATAGTTTTTTCCCGACTTTCTGCTGTCGCGGGTCATCCATATCGCCGCATTAGCGTTGCCGCTATCGGCCTTTATGTAAATAAGCGTTAAGGCAGCTTTTTTATAAGTTAATGGAATATAAGTATATCTTTTTTGAATTTATAGTTTTTTACCATTAAATACAATGGGTTGTATTTGGTTAGTAGTCTATCCGATGAGTTGGAAAATAATGACAGAGAGGAAATTCAGCTCTTTAAAACCTTTTAACTCAATGTAATTTGCTTAGAAAGTATTATTTTACTCATGTTATTGAAAAATAAGACTTTTTATTTAATTTCACCGCCTCTGAGGGGGCCTTTTCCCTTGTCCCGGGCTTATCCGTAGAATAGGGCATGGGCTTTATGGAGAAACGAGGATGACAGCTACACCTACGCTGATCTTGGCAAGCGGCAATCGCGGCAAGCTGGCAGAGTTTCAAACGCTACTGGCCCCGTTGGGTTTTACGGTTCGTCCGCAAGCGGATTTCGATGTCGACGATGTCGAGGAGACCGGCCTGACCTTCGTTGAAAATGCCTTGCTAAAGGCGCGCGAAGCCTCTCGGGTCAGTGGCTTGCCGGCATTGGCGGATGACTCGGGCCTGGCAGTCGATGCATTGAATGGCGCACCGGGAATTTATTCGGCACGTTATGCCGGCGAGCCTAAGGACGATGGCGCCAACAACCGCAAACTGCTCGAGGCGCTGAAGGATGTGCCAGAGGGACAGCGTACGGCGCGCTACTGGTGTGTACTGGTGTATCTGCGTCATGCCGAGGACCCGGTGCCCCGGATCGTGCAGTCCAGCTGGGAAGGTGAAATTCTCGCCCATCCGCGGGGAGACGGCGGTTTCGGTTACGATCCGCTGTTCTGGGTTCCGGAGCGAGGCATGAGTGCCGGCGAACTGACGGCGGAAGACAAGAATCGCCTGAGCCATCGGGGCCGGGCGCTCGAGGCGCTGATCGCCCAGCTCGGCTCATGACTCTGCCCCCGCTCGCATTGTACGTGCACGTCCCTTGGTGTGTTCGCAAGTGTCCGTATTGCGATTTCAATTCGCATGGCATGGAGCGTGACCAGACATTACCCGAGGCGGCTTATGTCGAGGCACTGTTGGCGGATCTCGACGCCGATCTGCCTTGGGTCGCCGGGCGCGAGCTGGAGAGCATCTTCATCGGTGGCGGCACGCCCAGCCTGCTCTCGGGTGAGGCCTATCGGCACCTGCTGGGTGGACTGCGTTCACGGCTGGAGTTCGCCAACGCTATCGAAATCACCCTGGAGGCCAATCCGGGTACCGTGGAGCAGGGCCGGTTTGCCGCCTATCGTGAGGCGGGCATCAACCGTCTCTCGCTGGGCGTGCAGAGCTTTCAGCCCGCCCAGCTTGAAGCGCTGGGCCGTATCCATGGTGGCGATGAAGCCGTGCGGGCCGTGGAGAGTGCTCGCCGGGCAGGCTTCGAGAATTTCAATCTCGATCTCATGCATGGCTTGCCGGAACAGGACGTGGCCCTGGCGCTGGCCGATATCGATCAGGCCCTGGCGCTTGGCCCGAGCCACCTGTCGTGGTACCAGCTGACGCTGGAGCCCAACACTGAATTTCACTCCAGGCCACCGCGGCTGCCGGAAGACGAAATCTTGTGGGATATCCAGGATGCCGGCCATGCTCGACTCGAGTCGGCGGGT
The DNA here is from genome assembly GCF_054602495.1 of Halomonas sp. WWR20. NCBI lineage: Bacteria > Pseudomonadati > Pseudomonadota > Gammaproteobacteria > Oceanospirillales > Halomonadaceae > Halomonas > Halomonas sp. WWR20. The sequence goes on along the minus strand of NZ_JBTRHR010000002.1, from coordinate 402,153 downwards.
TTCGCGCGCTACGAGATCTCGGCCTATGCCAGGCCGGGCCAAGCCTCACGACATAATCTCAATTACTGGACGTTCGGGGATTACCTGGGCATCGGTGCGGGGGCGCATGGCAAGCTGAGCCGGCGCGAAGCCGATGGTGGCCTGAGCATTGAGCGACGCTGGAAAACCCGTCAGCCCGAGGCCTACCTGCGACGGCGTAACGATCCTCGTGGCTTCATCGCCGGGCGTCAGATGATCGATGCAGAGGAACTGCCGCTCGAGTTCCTGATGAATGGCTTACGGTTGACCGAAGGCGTGCCATACGCCTATTGGGAAGCGCGTACCGGGCTGGCGCGCAATGTGCTCGAAGAACGTCTGGTCCGTGCTCGTGAAAAAGGATTAATGCAGCATGTGCAAGATCGTCTGCAGGCCAGCCCCCAAGGTCTGTTATTCTTGAACGAGCTTCTCGCACTATGTGATGACGACAATTAAACGTGATGACAGCTGACCAATCTCATGCGCAGGGATGACGCCTGTTATTTATGTTAGGTAAGGAGAAATACCCGATGAAGAAAGCGATCTGGCTAGCGCTGCCCCTGTCCGCCGCCATTGGCCTGACCGGCTGCGCCAGCAATGATCCCTACTCAGGGCAATCGCAGAGCCAAAATCAGAGCCAACGTGGCAAGACCCTTACCGGTGCGAGCGTTGGCGCCGCGCTGGGTGCGGTTGCCGGGGCGCTGTCCGGGGATGGCAGTTCCAGCCGGCGTGACCGTGCCCTGATCGGTGCCGCAGCGGGGGCCGCCATTGGCGGTGGCGTCGGCGCTTACATGGATGCTCAGGAAAGCAAGCTGCGCGAAGGTCTGCAAGGAACCGGTATCGACGTGGCCCGTGAAGGCAACGATATCGTCCTCAACATGCCCAACAGCGTGACCTTCGGTTTCGATTCCAGCGAGCTGCAAACCTCCGCCCGACAGGCGCTCAACGACGTCAATGCCGTGCTTCGCGAGTATCCGGATACACGTATCACCGTGGCCGGCCATACCGACAGCACCGGTTCGGACAGCTACAACCAGCGCCTGTCCGAGCAGCGCGCTCAGACGGTCGCTCAGTATCTGACGCAAGGCGGTGTCGCCAGCTCGCGGATCAACGCCGTAGGCTATGGCGAGAGCCAGCCCGTGGCCAGCAATGAAAGCGAAACGGGCCGCGCGCAGAACCGGCGTGTCGAAATCACCTTGACCCCCATCCAGTAATGCCATTGACAGGACAGCCAGCGCCTTAGGCGCTGGCTGTCCTGCGGCGGTTTGTTCCTGCCTAGACGCTAGGCTTCTCTTGGGCCTATCCGAACATCGACGAGCCCGTTCCAGGCAAGGCAATGATCAAAAGCATGCGGTGCAGGTGAGACCCTGACCCGATGCTGGCACCCGCCGATGGCGGGTACCGGATGTATAAACGCCGCTATTCTTAGCGAGACCGTAGCCACTTCCTTCTCTCTGCGGGCCATTGTCATGCTTGCTTACCAGCACGCCTATCACGCAGGCAATTTTGCCGACGTTCATAAACATTTGACGCTGTATTCTGTACAACAGTATTTATTACGTAAAAACTCTCCTGTTACGTATTGCGATACGCATGCCGGACGCGGACTGTATCCGCTGGTCGCCGAGGAAACCCAACGTCTCAAGGAGTATCAGGATGGCGTGGCCAGGTTATGGAGCGCGCGCCAGCGCCTGGCGGAGGATGAGCTGTTGCGTGACTGGACTCACGCACTGGCACGTCTTCAGCGTGGCGAGACGTTGAGCCACTATCCCGGTTCCCCCTGGTGGTTTTCCCAGGCTTTACGCCGGCAGGACCGTCTGACACTTTACGAACTGCACCCCGGCGAACATCGGCATCTCGAGGAGCAGGCGTTGCCGGCCAACGCCCGGCGCCTGCACAGCGATGGTCTGGCCGGTTTGCTCAAGATATTACCGGTTACGACGCCGCGCCTTTGCGTACTCATCGATCCCAGTTACGAGAACAAGGCGGAGTATACCGAGGTGGCCGCCACACTGGCCGCCGTGGCCAGCAAGGCGCGTCATGCCATCGTCATGATCTGGTACCCGCTGCTGCCGGCCGGCCGCCACCAGCACTTGCTCGATGAGCTCAAGGCCTGCGGTTTACGCAAGCTGTGGCGCAGCGAGCTGCGCCTGCACGATCCGCAGGGCAGCGAGCATACCCATGGCATGTACGGCAGCGGCATGCTGGTCTTCAATCCGCCCTGGGGGCTCGATGTGCAGCTGTCGTCCAGCCTGGGTCGGGTGGCCGAATTATTGGGCAAGCCCGCCACGCATCGCGGCGAGTGGTGGGTGGGCGAGTGACGCTACTCGGACGTGCTCGGCGAGCGGTGTGAGACTTCGCGCTGCCAAAGCCTGCGGTAATGGCCATTTGGCAGTGCCAACAGCGCTTCATGGCGGCCCTCTTCGCGGATACGGCCCTCCATCATGACCAGCAGGCGATCGGCGTCGCGCACGGTCGAGAGGCGGTGTGCGACGACGATCAGCGTCACACGCCCGCGCAGTGTCTCCAGCGCCCGCTGCAATCGCGCTTCGGTGGCGCTATCGACGCTGGCCGTCGCCTCGTCGAGCAGCAGGATACGCGGTTGACGCAGCAGCGCGCGGGCCAGGGCCAGCAGCTGGCGCTCGCCAGTGGATAACGTCAGGCCGCGCTCGCCAAGAGGGGTATCGAGTCCATCCGGCAGGCGAGAGATCAACTCGTTGAGTTGAGCATCCTGCAGCGCCTGATGGAGCGCGGCATCGCTGATCTTGCGATCGAGTACCAGATTGTCACGCAGCGTCGTCGAGCGGATGAACGGCTCCTGCGGCACTGTTGCCACCACGGCATTGAGCGCCTCGGGTGCGATGTCAGCCAGGGGGCGATCATCGAGCAGTAACGTCCCCCCCGACGCCGGTTTGAGCCCCGAGAGCAGGTCGAGCAGCGTCGACTTGCCGCTGCCGCTCGGTCCCACCACGCCGATGAAGCTTCCCGGCGCGATCTCCAGGGTGAGGCCGCGCAGCGTGTCGTGCTCGGCGCCATGATGACGAAAACGCAGTCCATCCAGACGATAATGCGCGGTACGGATCGGTGCCCGGTCGGTGCCGAATGCCGCCACCGGGCGTTGGAACAGCGCCAGCAGGCGTGTCCCGGCCACACTGGCCTGTTGGAAGATATTGAAACGCTGGGTGATCTCGATCAGCGGCTCCGAAACGCGGCCAAGATAGGTGACAAAGGCATAGAGGACGCCGATCTCGCCGGCGCCCTGCAAATGGTCGAGTCCATAGCCGAGCAGTAGCCCGGCGAGTATCACCACGCCGATCAGGTCGACCGCCGAACGCAGGAACAGCCCCGAGACGCGCACGGTGCGCATACGTGCGCGGTACTGCGCGGCATTGAGAGTATGAAAGCGTTCACGGAAACGCCCGGTCTGGTTGTAGCTCTGCAGTACCGTCATGCCGCCGAGTGCTTCGTTGACGCGGGCGTTCTGCGCGGCACGCAGCTGGCGTACCTCCATCGCCGCGGGGCCGCTCAAGCGCTGGTAGCACCAGATTACCGCCAATGCCGTGGGGATCAGCATCGCGGCAATCAACATTAACTGCAGGTCCATCAACGCCATGGCGGTCAGAATGCCGATCAGCAGCACGATGTTCTGCAGTACGGTGGCTAGAAATGCCACATACAGCTCGCGCAGCGCCTCGGTATCGTTGGTCACCCGTGACACCATTTCGCCGACCGGTGTCGCGTCGTGAACGTGCTGCGGCAGGCTCAGGACATGACGGAACAGGCGCTTGCGGATGTCGAGTACTGCGTTCAGCGCGATGCGTGCAAAGCGCAACGTCTGCAGGTAACGGGCGAGGGCGGCAAGACATTGAGTACTCACATACAGTGTTGCCAGCATGATCAGGGGTGCAGCACGCAGATCGCCGGGAACCAAGTAATTGTCGAGATAATATTTGGTCAGCCATGGCCCGGTGACGTCGAGGACCGTGGCCCCGACCAGCAGCAATAGCGCCACGCTCAGACGTCGGTGATCGGCCACGACCGGCCGCAGTAGAAGCGCTAACAGGCGGCGATCACGCATGGCGAGACCCATGTAGGGCAGAAGTGAACGATTCAGCATCGGAGCCGACGTGTCGCTGGGCCTGTTGATAATGCCATAGCCGGGCATAATGGCCCGCTTGGGCCAGCAGAGCGGCGTGATTACCCTGTTCCACGATATGGCCCGCCTCGAGAACCACGATGTGATCCGCGGCGGTGACCGCGGACAGACGGTGGCTGACAATCAGACAGGTGCGGTCGCGCTGCGCCTTGAGCGTGGCCAGCAGGCGTTGCTCGGTGGTGTAGTCCACCGCCGAAAGTGTGTCGTCGAGCAACAGCACCGGCGCCTGCGAGAGCAGGGCGCGGGCCAGGGCTACACGCTGGCGCTGGCCGCCGGAGAGCGTGATGCCTCGCTCTCCGATCGGCGTCTCCAAGCCCTGGGGCAGTTCGGCGAGGTCGGCGGCGAAAGCCGCGTCCTCCAGGGCCTGGATGATCTCGTCGCGTGTTGCCTGCGGCCGGCCCAATGCGACGTTTTCGCCTAGCGTCGCGGCAAACAGAAACGGGTCCTGCGGTACATAGGCGAACGTCGAGCGCAGAGCGCTCAGTGTGTACTCACTTATGTCGTATCCGCCCAGGCGGATCTCGCCGCGCTCGAGGGCATACTGGCGCAGCAACAGGCGAATCAATGTGCTCTTGCCGCTGCCGGTGGTACCGACGATGCCTAACGTCTGGCCCTCACTCAGCGAGAGGTCGATATGTTCGAGCGCTGGTGAGGTGCCCTGCGGATAAGTGAAGGACTGTACAACGATCCGGATATCGACGCTGTCGAGATGCTGGCGCGTCCCTTCGTCGGCGATGGTTTCGGGCTCGCTGAAAAAATCCGTCAGACGCCGAGCTGCGGCTTCGCCGCGTTGAAGAATATTCAGGCACCAGCCGAGGGCGAACATCGGCCAGATCAGCTGGACCAGATAGAGCGTAAAGCTGGTCAACTGGCCAAGCGTGATCGCCGCTTCCAGGTAGCGCCACGTGCCCACCGAAAGCGTAAGCAGGGTGGCCGCGCCCAGGGCGAGAAAGACCACCGGGTCGTAGCGGGCCTCCATGCGCTGCACCTCGAAATCGGCATGGGCAGCGGCTTCCGCGCGGGTATTGAAATCGGTGATTTCCGCCTCGACCAGTGAGTGCTGGCGCAGCATGCGTAGCCCCCCGAGGGCTTCCTGGGTGCGGTCGTTGAGCTGAGAAAAACGCGCCAGTGACTGGCCGAAGTGGTACTGCACACGACTGGCAACGCGGTAGAAGCCCCAGGCCATGAACGGAAACGGCAGCAGGGCGAGCAAGGCGAGCGGCGCGTCGATACCCACGATCATCACGCCCAGCACCAGAAACAGCGTCATGGCGCCATCCACGCTGGACAGTACCCCTTCGCCGGCGGCCGTCTCGACCGCGTCGATATCCTGAGTCGAACGGGCCAGCAAATCGCCGCTGCGGTGAGCCTGGAAGAAACCCGGATCGAGGCGCGTAAGCTTGGCATAGTAGGCGTCGCGTAGCTCGATACCCAGCTTATAGGAAGTGCCGAACAACTGGACGCGCCAGACATAGCGCAGCACATACATGCCCACGCCGACGGCAATCAACAGGCCGGCACGAACCAGCAGACCATCACGACCCAACTGGTCGTTGTGCAGGGCATCGATGATGGTGCCGATCCACCATGGCAGGACCAGATTGAGCAGGCCGACACCGAACAGACAGACGATCGCCCCGAGGTAGGCGAGGCGGTGGCGGGCGAGGAAATCACGCAGGATGCGCCATAACGCCATGAATCAAACCCCAGTCGAAGCGGTAAGCGATAAACGGTAGAGAGCGCCCTAAAAGCGCCAGTATAGCCAACGCGGCCCGCCAAACGCTCGTGCCGCTTCACTTGTCGATGCATCACTTGCCGATGCAGAACTCGCCGAATATCTTACCGAGCAGGTCGTCGGCGCTGAATTCGCCGGTAATCTCCCCTAGCGCATGCTGCGCCTCGCGCAGATCCTCGGCGAGCAGTTCGCCGGCGGCGTGGCCGCGCAGCTGCGCCTCGCCGTTGTCGAGTGCCAACTCGGCGCGGGCCAGGGCGTCGAGGTGACGCCGGCGTGCCGAGAAGCGCCCTTCGTTGGCGCTGTGAAAGCCCATCACCGCCTTGAGGTGCGCCTTGAGGTTATCCACACCCGCTCCGGTCGTGGCCGAAAGACGCACCACCGGCGGGGTTGTGGATAACTCTGCCTGCGACGTCTCCCCGGTGGTATCGATCTTGTTGCGCACCAATGTCAGCCGCGACGGGTCGGGTAGACGTGAAACGAATTCGGGCCAGATCTGCATCGGATCTGTGGCCTGGGTTTCGGCGGCATCCACCAACAGCAATACCCGGTCGGCCCGCTCGATTTCCGTCCAGGCACGCTGGACACCGATCTTCTCCACGGCGTCTGGCGTATCGCGCAGCCCGGCGGTATCGATCACATGCAACGGCATGCCGTCGAGGTGAATATGTTCGCGCAACACGTCACGCGTGGTTCCGGCGATATCGGTAACGATGGCCGTCTCCTGCTCGGTCAGGGCGTTGAGCAGGCTCGACTTGCCGGCATTGGGCCGCCCGGCGATAACCACGCTCATGCCTTCGCGCATCAGCGCTCCCTGACCGGCGGCGTCACGAACTCCGGTCAGCTCGTGGCGTATATCGGCAAGCCTCGCGGCCACCTTACCGTCGGCGAGAAAGTCGATCTCTTCCTCGGGAAAGTCGATGGCTGCCTCTACATACATGCGCAGTTCGATCAGACGTTCGACCAAGTGGTGTACGCGACGCGAGAACTCGCCTTGCAGCGAGCGCAGCGCGTTTTCCGCCGCGGCTCGGGAACTGGCATCGATCAGGTCGGCAATCGCTTCGGCCTGGGCCAGGTCGAGTTTATCGTTGAGAAAGGCGCGCTCGGAGAACTCCCCGGGCCGGGCCAGACGGGCGCCGAGCTGGACGCAACGCTCCAAGAGTAAGTCCATGATCACCGGACCGCCATGTCCCTGAAACTCGACGACGTCCTCGCCGGTAAAGGAGTGCGGACCGGCAAAGAATAGCGCGATTCCTTCATCGAGTTGCCCCTGAGCCCCCTGAAACGCACCGTAATAGGCATGACGGGGCGCCGGACACTGCCCCAGCATGGCCTGTGCCACCTCCCGGCTGGCGGGGCCCGATACGCGGATGATGCCAACTCCGCCCCGTCCCGGAGGGGTGGCCAAGGCTGCGATAGTATCCTGGGAATAGAGACTCGAATCTGACATGACGGCTTCCGTTAAGCAGGGTCCTAATGAATCAATCAACGAAGATCGCTGAGTCACCGTGGGGGTTATCTGAGTGTACGTGCCGGGAGCACGCGCGAACGCTAGCGGCATACCCGGCGGCCCCAAACGCCAGACCCCCGCCGAAGCGGGGGTCTGGAGAGGTTGCGCGGCTTCAGCTCTTGGCTTTGACGCTCTTGCCCCCGTTGGGATCGTTCTCGATCTTGCGGGTGATGAAGTACTGCTGAATGATCGACAAGGTGTTGTTGGTAATCCAGTAGATCACCAGGCCGGCCGGGAACCACAGGAAGAAGAACGTGAAGACGATCGGCAGCATCTTCATGATCTTGGCCTGCATGGGGTCCGGTGGCGTCGGATTGAGCTGTTGCTGCACGAACATGGAAATGCCCATGATGATCGGCAGCACGAAGTACGGATCCTGCACCGACAGGTCGTCGATCCACAGCATGAACGGCGCGTGGCGCAGTTCTACCGACTCCATCAGCATCCAGTACAGGGCGATGAACACCGGCATCTGAATGACGATAGGCAGACAGCCGCCCAGAGGATTGATTTTCTCCTTCTGGTAGAACTTCATCATCTCCTGGGACATCTTCTGGCGATCGTCGCCGTGCTGTTCCTTGATGCGCTGCATCTCGGGACCCATCTTGCGCATCTTGGCCATCGACTTGTAGGCGGTAGCGGAGAGCGGGAACAACACTGCCTTGACCAGCACGGTCAACAGTACGATCGACCAGCCCCAGTTACCGATCAGACCATGGATTTTTTCCAGTAGCCAGAACAGCGGATTGGCAATGAACCACAACCAGCCGAAGTCGACGGTCAATTCCAGATACGGTGCGACGGATTCCAGTCGCTCCTGAACCTTGGGCCCGACATACAGCGTCGCGCCCAGGACTGTCTGTTCATTCGCCGCAACGGTCTGGACCGGCCCCGCGAATGCGGCGACGTTGCGGTCACGTGAGTCCGTGGTGGCGTAATAGAGATTCTGCTGATCCTGAGCGGGGACCCAGGCCGATGTGAAGTAGTGCTGGATGATGGCAACCCAGCCGCCCTGGACATCGCGGTTGTTGAAATTTCCTTCCTGGATGTCATCGAACGAAATCTTTTCGTAATGCTCATCAGGCGAGGAGTAGGCGGCCCCGAGGAAAGACTTCATCCCCATGCCACCGCCACTCGATGGGTCGGGGCTATTATCCCGGGCCAGCTGGCCGATGAAACGGGCGGTGACGGGCTGATCGCCTTCGTTGCTCACCAGGTACTTGACCTGAACCGTGTAATCGTCGCGGTTGAACAGAAAGCGCTTGACGACGTCGACGCCATTGACTTCGGCATGCAGGTCGACGGTCAGCTCGTTCTCGCCCTCTTCAAGCGTATAGCGGGTCTGCTCCGGCGTGAAGCCGATCCGGCCCTGATGGCCTTCGAGTTGCAAGCCCGACTTGGCCACATAGCTGCGGGTGCCGCTATCGTTGAGCAGGATGAAAGACTGTTCGGCATCCTGAGTCTGCTTGTGCTGGGGAAGCGCGGCATACACGATATCGCCGCCCTGGGGGTCGATACGCACATCCAGCACGTCGGTCTGCACCTGAATCAGGTTGCGGTTGCCCGCCGCTGCGTCTTCCCCGGGCATGCTGCCGGCCACGCTCGGCTCGGCACTGCCTGAGGGGGCCGCAAGCCCTTCGTTGTCCTGGCGATCCTGAACATTGGCGCCGGTGATGGCAGGAGCATTCTGTTGCACGGCCGGCTGGCCGTAGTCCTGATTCCACTGGATCACCAGCAGATAGGCGAGTACCGCCAGTGGAATCACGAGTAAAAGTCGTTTTACGTCCATAAGGTTCTGCCCGGTGGGGATGATGAGACATTCGGTGGTTACGAACTGCGGAACGGATAGCATCTGACATGCGAGGCAGTTCGTAACGAAGGCATCCGGTCAGGAAGATGGCGTGGACGAGACCGACTGCTTGCGAACGTCTTTTTCCAGACGCCGCCACATGCCATGCAATTGGCGATGCAGGGTGTCGTTGTCCAGCTCATGAACGCCGCGCCGAGCGAGAACAACAATGTCCACGGCGGGAAGGCGATGCTGCTGGAGGCGAATGGATTCTCGAACGAGGCGCTTCAGGCGGTTGCGGTCAACGGCATGACGCACGTTCTTCTTGCTGAATACCAACCCTACGCGAGGATGGCCGAGAGTGTTGGGGCGAGCGAGCGCCAGTAACCCTTTGCCATGAACCTTATGATGGGCTTGATCGAAGACGTGCTTGTAATCCCCGGCAGTTAACAGCCGTAGCTGCCGGGGAAAGCCCAGACCGGACATCTGTAGCCCGATCAGGCGCTCAGACGCTTGCGGCCTTTGGCACGCCGGCGTGCCAGGATCTGGCGACCGCTCTTGGTGGCCATACGAGCACGGAAACCGTGTACGCGCTTGCGCTTCAGAACGCTCGGTTGAAAAGTGCGTTTCATAGCTGCTGATTCCCACGTGGTTGTTTGAAAAACGGTCGACTTGGAGTGCCTGATTCCTGCCTGGAACCAGGACGGATTCGGCTCAAGACCGGGAATTCTATTGAATTCGCCAGCCCGGTGCAATTTTTACCGTCAAAATTATCCACATCGGGTTTTTCAACGCCGGGATGACGCCTGCCCCTGGGGATGGTGGCCTTGCTTAAGCGACATTTCACATGGCACTTGTTCTTCGTTGGAGTCTGGTTACGGCTGCCCTACTTCAATAACTATATATTTAGGTTGTTTAAATACTGTTGTTATTAATAGTGGGGATAGAAATTGTGGATAAGGTGTTTTTTATCATGCTATACAATAATTTATACTGTTCCTTTAACTGTGGGGAAGTTGCGAGGAGAGAGAGGACAAGGCATGTACCCGGCTGTGCATAACTCTTGGTTTATGCACAGCACGTGAGTTGTGCCCGGCTTCATCGCCTTTTCTCCACCGAGCCTGGATGGAGTTTTCCACAGGGAGTCGGTATCTGTCGACGTGTGGATAACCTTGTCGCTGGAAGATACAATGTCCGGCCATTCGTCAACGCTATGGTGTCTCGCGTGTCGGTCGCTCTTTGGCAACAGTGCTTGGATTACCTCCAGGACGAGTTGAACTCGCAGCAATTCAATACCTGGATCCGCCCTTTGCAGGCGGAAGACGGGGAAGCCAACGAGCTTTGTCTGCTAGCCCCCAATCGTTTCGTTCGCGATTGGGTCAGTGACAAGTATCTCAAGCGCATCAATGAGTTGCTGCGGGAACTGGCCTCAGGCAAGCCGCCCAAGGTGCGTCTGCTGGTCGGCAGCCGCAAGACGATGACGGCGCCCCAGCCACGCGACCTGGGCGTACCGGTGTCGGCGAGCTCCGCCGCTGGCGGCCGTTCGCCTGGCGGGGCGCCTGCCGTCCATACTCAGCCTCGGACGGGCTACACCGATGAGCGGGAAGTCGCTCAACTGCGCGAGGAGTCGCCACGACGTGGCAACAGTGAGCGTCAGGTACAGGTGGAGGGCAGCCTCAAGCACCAGAGCGGCCTCAACCCCAACTTCACGTTCGAAACCTTCGTCGAGGGTAAATCGAACCAGTTGGCACGTGCCGCTTCGCGTCAAGTCTCCGAGAACCCTGGCGGTGCCTACAACCCATTGTTTCTCTACGGCGGAGTGGGGCTGGGTAAGACTCACCTGATGCATGCAGTGGGTAATCATCTCGCCAGCCAGCGCGAGAATGCCACCGTGATCTACCTGCATTCGGAGCGTTTCGTCGCCGATATGGTCAAGGCGCTGCAGCTCAATGCCATCAACGACTTCAAGCGCTTCTACCGCAGCGTCGACGCGCTGCTGATCGACGATATCCAGTTCTTCGCCGGCAAGGAGCGCTCCCAGGAAGAGTTCTTTCACACCTTCAATGCCTTGCTCGAAGGCGGTCAGCAGATGATTCTGACTTCCGACCGTTATCCCAAGGAAATCAATGGCGTGGAAGAGCGCCTGAAGTCGCGCTTCGGGTGGGGGCTGACGGTGGCGATCGAGCCGCCGGAACTCGAAACGCGCGTCGCCATCCTGATGAAGAAGGCCGACCAGGCCAAGGTCGACCTGCCGCACGATGCGGCATTCTTCATCGCGCAGAAAATCCGTTCCAACGTGCGTGAGCTCGAAGGGGCACTGAAGAAAGTGATCGCCGACTCGCATTTCATGGGCAAGCCGATCACCCAGGATTTCATCCGCGAGTCGCTCAAGGATCTGTTGGCACTGCAGGACAAGCAGGTAGGGGTCGACAATATCCAGCGTACGGTGGCGGAGTACTACAAAATCAAGCTGGCGGATTTACTTTCCAAACGGCGTTCGCGCTCGGTGGCGCGTCCCCGGCAGGTGGCGATGGCTCTAGCCAAGGAGCTGACCAACCATAGCTTGCCGGAAATCGGCGATGCCTTCGGCGGACGCGATCATACGACCGTGCTGCATGCCTGCCGCAAGGTAGTGGCGCTGCAGGAAGAGAACGCGGATATCCGTGAGGATTACAAGAACCTGCTGCGGTTGCTGACCAGCTGACCGTGGCGGCCCAAGTGATGCATTTCAGGACAAGAGTGGAGCCTCAATGAAATTTTCCATCTCCCGTGAAGCCCTGCTGCGCCCGCTGTCGCTGGTCGCTGGCGTGGTCGAGCGCCGCCAGACGCTGCCGGTGCTTTCCAATGTATTGATCGAAGTGCAGGACACCCAGCTGTCCCTGACCGGGACCGATCTGGAGGTCGAGCTGATCGGACGTGCGGCCCCCTCCCAGGTTGATGAACCGGGTTCCGCTACCGTGCCGGCGCGCAAGTTGATGGACATCTGCAAGTCGCTGCCCGATCAGTCCGAAATCACCTTCACGCTCGAGGATGGGCGCGCGGTGCTGCGCGCGGGGCGTTCGCGCTTTACGCTGTCGACGCTACCGGTGGCGGAGTTTCCCAATATCGAGAGCGGACAGAGCAGTACCACGCTGGCTTTGCCGCGGGGCACGCTCAAGCACCTGATCGATTCCACCGCATTCGCCATGGCCCAGCAGGACGTACGCTACTACCTCAATGGCCTGCTGCTTGAGCTGCGCAACCATCTGGTGCGTACCGTCGCCACCGACGGCCACCGTCTGGCGGTCTGCTCGAGCAGTGCCGACATCGAGCTGGAGCCGGCCCAGAAACTCATCATTCCGCGCAAGGGCGTGCTGGAACTGGTGCGTCTTCTCGACGGCAGCAACGAGCCGGTGGAACTGACCCTGGGGGAGAATCATGTGCGCGCCAATACCGGCGAGTTCACCTTTACCTCCAAGCTGGTAGATGGCAAGTTTCCCGATTATGAGCGCGTCGTGCCACGCGGCGGCGACAAGGTCTTCGTGGCCGACCGCGCCGAGTTGCGCCAAGTGCTTTCGCGGACCGCGATTCTCTCCAACGAGAAGTACCGCGGCGTGCGACTGCAACTGGAAGAGGGCAACCTGCGGGTCATGGCCAACAATCCCGAGCAGGAAGAGGCCGAAGAGAATGTCGCCATCGAGTACAGCGGCGACACGCTCGAGATTGGCTTCAATGTCGGCTATCTGGTCGATGTCCTCAGTGTTCTCGAGAGCGATCGCGTGCAGATGACGCTATCCGATCCTAACAGCAGTGCACTAATGGAAGAGCCGGGCGGTGGCGACGCCATGTATGTCGTTATGCCAATGCGGCTTTGACCTTTCCTTCCTTCCTTCCTGCCGAGGTTGCTCCGGGAACCTCGGCCCATCGCGTAGTCCGTCATGCCTCTTGATCGTCTCAACCTGCTTGGCCTGCGTAACCTGAAGGGGCTGGAGATGCGCCCTGGCCGCAGCATCAACCTTATCAGTGGCGCCAACGGCAGCGGCAAGACCAGTATTCTGGAAGGCATCCATCTGCTGGGTCTGGCACGCTCCTTTCGCACTCGACAGATCAAGAACGCGATTGCCCACGATGCCGAGGCGATGACGTTGCATGGACGTCTAGCCGGCGAGCCGGCGATCACCATCGGCCTACGCCGTCAGCGTAGTGCCAGCGAGCTGGAAATTCGCTTGGCGGGAGAGAAGGCGGCACGGGCCGCCCAGCTTGCCGACGCCATGCCGCTGCAGCTGGTCAACCCGGACGCATTTCGGCTGCTGGAGGGGGCGCCAGCATCGCGGCGCGAGTTTCTCGACTGGGGAACGTTTCACGTGAAACGCGATTTCTTCGAGAGCTGGAAAAGCGTCAAACGCGCGCTGAAACATCGGAATGCATTGCTCAGACATGATAGAATAGACGCCCAGTCGCTGCAGGTTTGGGAGCGGGAACTGGCGCATTGGGGAACCCGCCTGGATGCGTTGCGCAGCGAGTACATGGCGGAGTTCGTGCCGGTATTCGAGGAAACACTGGCCGAGTTGCTGGCGATGCCTCATCTGTCGCTGCGCTATTATCGCGGCTGGGACCGACACCGCGAGTTGGCAGAGGTATTACAGGCCGGGCGCGACACGGACCGCCAGATGGGCTTTACCCAGTTGGGACCGCAACGTGCCGATCTGCGTATTCGCATCGATCGGCGTGCAGCGGTGGAAGTGTTGTCGCGTGGTCAGCAGAAGCTGGTGGTCAGTGCAATGAAACTGGCCCAAGGGCGTCTACTCGAGATGCTGACGGGACGGACCTGCATCTATTTGATCGATGACCTTCCCGCCGAGCTGGACGCTGCCCATCGGCGCGTTTTCTGTCATTGGCTTGAGCGGCAGCACTGCCAGGTCTTCATCACCAGCGTTGATATCGAATCTGTTGCGGATATATGGCAGCGGGAAACGGACGTCACGATGTTTCACGTGAAACACGGGCGGCTGCATACGGAATGACTTCACGACGGAGTAGGCAATGAGCGAACACGCTTACGACTCATCAAGCATCAAGGTACTCAAAGGCCTGGATGCCGTACGCAAGCGCCCTGGCATGTACATTGGCGATACCGATGACGGCACGGGCCTGCACCACATGGTCTTCGAGTTGGTGGATAACTCCATCGACGAAGCCCTCGCCGGCCACTGCAGCGAAATCCGTGTAGTCATACATCCCGACGAGTCCGTTACGGTCAGCGACAATGGGCGCGGCATTCCCACCGAACTCCACGAGGAGGGGGTTTCCGCCGCCGAAGTCATCATGACCGTCCTCCACGCCGGCGGTAAGTTTGACGAAAACTCCTACAAGGTTTCGGGCGGATTGCACGGCGTCGGGGTGTCAGTGGTCAATGCCCTCTCCGAGGAGCTCAAACTGACCGTGTGGCGCGCGGGAGAAATGTTCGAGCAGATCTATCGCCATGGCGTGCCCGAGGCGCCTCTCTCCGTGGTCGGCAAGACCGAAAAGAGCGGCACCCGTGTACATTTCAGGCCGTCTCCCGAGACCTTTACGCATATTGAGTTTCACTATGACATTCTCGCCAAGCGCCTGCGTGAATTGTCATTTCTGAACTCGGGTGTCGCGATCCGTTTACACGACGAGCGCAGCGGCAAGGAAGAACTCTTCCATTACGAAGGGGGACTCAGGGCCTTTGTCGACCATCTCAACGTCAACAAGACCGCCCTGAACCCGGTATTTCATTTCAATGTAGAGCGCGAGGATGGGGTCGGCGTTGAAGTGGCGATGCAGTGGAACGACACGTTCGTCGAGAATATTTTCTGTTATACCAATAATATTCCCCAGCGCGATGGCGGGACACACCTGGCGGGGTTCCGTGCTGCCCTGACTCGTTCGCTGAACCACTACATCGAAGCCGAAGGGCTGCTCAAGAAGGCCAAGGTCAGCACATCCGGTGACGATGCCCGCGAGGGACTGACCGCGATCATCTCGGTCAAGGTGCCGGACCCCAAGTTCTCCTCGCAGACTAAGGACAAGCTGGTTTCCTCCGAAATCAAGACGGCGGTCGAGCAGGAGATGGGCCGTCAGTTTGGCGACTATCTGGTGGAGCGGCCCGTTGATGCCAAGGCGATCGTCAACAAGATGATCGATGCGGCACGTGCCCGCGAAGCGGCGCGCAAGGCACGGGAGATGACCCGTCGTAAGGGGGCGCTGGATATTGCCGGCCTGCCCGGCAAGCTGGCGGATTGTCAGGAAAAGGACCCCAGCCTTTCCGAACTCTACCTGGTGGAGGGCGACTCGGCGGGAGGCAGTGCCAAGCAGGGGCGCGATCGACGCACGCAGGCGATTCTGCCGCTCAAGGGCAAGATCCTCAACGTCGAGAAGGCTCGCTTCGACAAGATGCTATCTTCCGCCGAGGTCGGCACGCTGATCACCGCGCTGGGCTGTGGTATCGGACGGGAGGAGTTCAATCCCGATAAGCTGCGCTATCACTCGATCATCATCATGACCGACGCCGACGTTGATGGCTCGCACATCCGTACCCTGTTGTTGACCTTCTTTTTCCGGCAGATGCCGGAGCTGATCGAACGTGGCCATGTCTTCATCGCCCAGCCGCCGCTTTACAAGATCAAGCGGGGCAAGCAGGAAACCTATTTGAAGGATGAGCAGGCTCTGGTCGATTACTTGACCAGCACTGCGCTGGATGGCGGACGGCTATATGTGAATGCCGATGCACCGGGTATTGGCGGTGAACAGCTCGAAGCGCTGGTCAACCAGTACCGTGACGTGATGAGGCGAATCGATCGACTGTCACGGGTTTATCCCAACGCGGTATTGCGCAAGATTGTACACACTACGCTGCTGGACGAGATGAGCCTCAAGGACCGCATCGCCATGCAGGCCTGGATCGAAAAACTCCAGGTGGAGATGGATACCTTGGTCGCTTACGAAGGGGGCCCGCGCTATACCTTCCAGTTGCATGAGGATGCCGAGCGCGGCCTGTTCCTGCCTAGCGTGGCCCTGACGGCGCACGGCGTGACTACCGATTATGTCTGGGGCGTCGATTTCTTCCGTAGTGCGGATTACCGGGCCATGGCGACGCTGGGCGAAACCCTCGAGGAGCTAATCGATGAAGGCGCTTATATTGCGCGTGGCGAGCGGCAGAAGCCGGTTTCCAATTTCTACGAAGCGCTGGAATGGCTAATGGGCGAGGCACAGCGAGGCTTGAGCATTCAGCGTTACAAGGGGTTGGGCGAGATGAACCCCGACCAGCTATGGGAAACCACCATGGATCCCGAGTCGCGCCGGATGTTGCGGGTGACTATCGAGGATGCGGTCGCCGCAGATATGATGTTCAACACCCTGATGGGTGATGAAGTCGAGCCGCGCCGTGACTTCATCGAGCGCAACGCTTTGGTCGCTAACCTTGATATCTGATGTTTCACGTGAAACAAAACATCTGAGAGACAAGACGTGACAAGGACATGAAAAGAAAGGGCCGACTTATCGGCCCTTTTGCATTAAGTAGAGAATCACTAATGGGTCGGGGGGGCGCCGGAAGCTTCGCCCGCAAGACGGAAGACAGAAGATGGTGCTTGCTATCGGCTCAGCTCGACTTGGACCGTCTGGTTCTCGCCGATACGGACCTGATTTATAATGATGCGCCGCTGCGTATTCGAGCCGGGTTGACTGACGCTGCCGGCGACATAATATATCCCGGCCGGTAGGCCTTGAGCCTTGAAGCGGCCCTGCTCATCGGCTTTGGCATAATGAGTGTATTCGCGCGCTCGGGGATCGGCGGGTTCGATGTGTCCCCCTGCCAAGGCGACTTCCGCAGCTTCGGCGGAGTAAGTGGTGGCGGGCGCGATCGAAATGGTTTCTCCTGCACCGTAAATCACCTCACCGCTGGGGGTGGTAATGAAGATTCGTCCTGTCAATGTTGAACGGCCGGTTTTCTCCAGTTGGGCATATTCTCTTTCCGGGAATGCGACTTTTCTCTCGACCCGTGTCGTCTCCGGTCTGGCTTCCTCTATTACCGGGCCTTGCGATTCATTCTCCGTGCCAGGTCCGATAGCCTGACATCCTGTCAATAACAGGCCCAGCGTGATCAAAATCCATCTACCCATGCGTCTCTCCTATTGCTTCGGGCTCAACCGCCTTGTTTGAAAAAACCAGTGAGTGCAGTGCTGGCAAAGTCGACGGAAAACAGCGTCCGTAGCGTAAGTGGTGATTCTTCGGACCCGCCCACGAGCCGGTTTCTAACATCGCATGGACAGGCGAGATGTTTTCAGACCGGTCATGGCAGTTTATAGCGGGGCGGGGAGGGGAGCCACTACAGACAACAACTCGCATAGAGCTCTATTACATTGAGTAACGTAAAGAAACCCTGCGGTTATTGAAGCCCTGCTTGGCTGCGCTTATAGTGCTTTGCATGCGGTAGGTAGTGACCAGGCAGGTCACCAGTACAAGGAAGTGCGCGATCAGGACGATCGATGCTCAGGGAAGGAGGCACTAACCGGCAGGATGCCCATTAAGCCAAGGAACCTGAGAATTTACCGCAGCAGAGTTCGGCTCTGCAGGCCCGGCCCAAGCGCCGGGCCTTTTTTATGTCGCCCCACCACCACGCGATGCTTTCGCTGTCGTATCGTTGCGCGTATTCGGTCCCCACGCCAGGTAGATCTTGGCGCTATGGTCTAGGCTCTATAGGCAATGCTGCTGCGTCCAGCGCGCCTCTACGAAGCTGAGCGGTTGCAGCAGCGGTATTCTTGCGCTTCTGCTCCGTCGTGCCTATTGCAGGCTCGACGTTGGGCGAAGGGCGGATCATGGATTGACCCTGCCCCGCAATGGGGAAAATCGATGTCAGAGAGGTAACGCATGAAAGCTCTTTGTTGGCATGGAAAGACCGACGTCCGCTATGACACGGTTCCCGATCCCGAGATCGAACATGGGCGCGATGCGATCATCAAGGTGAGCAGTTGCGCCATCTGCGGTTCCGATATGCATCTCTATGACCATTTCATTCCCGGCATGCAGTCGGGAGACGTGCTGGGCCATGAATTCATGGGCGAGGTCATGGAGGTCGGGGCCGATAACAAGAAGCTCAAGGTGGGCGATCGCATCGTCGTGCCCTTCACCATCTTCTGTGGAGAGTGCGAGCAGTGCCGGCGCGGCAATTTTTCGGTCTGTGAACGTTCCAACCGTAACAAGTCTCTGGCCGACAAGGCGTTCGGCCACGGCGGCGCGGGTCTGTTTGGTTATTCTCACCTGACAGGTGGCTACGCCGGCGGCCAGGCCGAGTACGTACGTGTGCCGTTTGCCGATACCACTCACGTCAAGGTACCGGATAGCCTCACTGACGAGCAGGTGCTGTTTCTGGGGGACATTTTTCCCACCGGTTGGCAGGCCGCGGCGCAGTGCGATATCCAGCCGACCGACACGGTAGCGATCTGGGGTGCCGGCCCGGTCGGGCAGTTCTGTATCCGGAGTGCCGTGCTGCTCGGCGCGCGCCAGGTCATCGTCATCGATAATGTGCCTGAGCGTTTATCCATGGCCGAGGCCGGTGGGGCGATCACCATCGACTTCAGCCATGAGAGCGTACTCGAAAGGCTCAATGAGTTGACCCACGGCAAGGGCCCCGAGAAGTGCATCGATGCCGTGGGGCTCGAAGCGCACGCCACGCGCTCGCTCGACTCGGTCTATGATCGCTTCAAACAGGCGACCATGATGGAGTCCGACCGCGCTCACGTGCTGCGGGAAATGATCTATGTATGCCGCCCTGCAGGTGTGTTGTCGATCCCCGGCGTGTATGGCGGACTGGTCGACAAGATCCCCATGGGCGCGCTGATGAACAAGGGATTGACGGTACGTACCGGGCAAACGCACGTGAACCGCTGGACCGACGACCTGCTGCGGCGTATCGACGAGGGGCAGATCGACCCCTCTTTTGTCATCACGCACACCGTGGGCCTCGAGCAAGGGCCGGAAATGTACAAGACGTTCCGTGACAAGCAGGACGGCTGTGTCAAGGTCGTGCTCAAGCCCTGATGTGCGAGACGAGGAGGTGACCATGAAAGACCTGGAATATAGCCGCTACTCGAAGCACGGCGCCGTGTCCCGCGACAGCTCGATGAGTGGCGCGGACAAGTTGGCCCGCGGCCTCGGCTGGTTCAGCATCGGTCTGGGACTCGTTCAGCTATGCGCGCCGCGCAAACTGACCCAGGCACTGGGCGCAGAGGGGTGTGAGCGGCTGGTGCAGGCTTGCGGCGCACGCGAGATCGCGTGTGGGATCGGCGCATTGACGGATAATCCCGCCCCGGCGATCTGGGCGCGTGTTGGCGGTGATGCGCTGGATCTGGCGGGGCTGACGATGCTCTACACGCCGGACAATCCCAAGCGGGGCAATGTCGGCTGGACGATGACCGCGATGCTGGCCACTACGGCGCTGGATACTTACTGTGCCCAGTCCCTGAACAAGCGCCACAAGGCTCACAGTCCTGCAGCCGCGGTGTATGATTATGCTGATCGCAGCGGTTTTCCCTACCCGGCAAAAGCCATGACCGGCAAGGCCAGCGATTTCGAAGTCCCTGTCGACATGCGCGCCACACCGCCGATGATGGCCTATCCCTCAATGTCCTGACGAGAGTCGTCAAGAGACTATCCCGCCTGGGCCCGGCGCAATGCCGGGCCTTTTCGAGGGCGGGCCTTCGGAATATGAGCCATTATCATGGCCACGATGGCTTCCTGACTTTCTCCCAGGCCAAGAGTGTCTTCTCGCGTGGTCGCATCAGTAGCACCCGGCCGGTTTATCCGCCCTATGGTGGTTGGATACAGCGCCTGAACAGCCGGCTCTATCTCAAGTAAGCCCATGAGCGTCACTCTCACCAGCATCATTGTCAGCTTCGTGCGCATCCATCGTATGTTTCACGTGAAACGTACATGGTGATATTTCAGAAGTCCCTGCGTCGTTCGCCGAAGACTTTCTGTGCCATGCGCTGGATAAAGCTTGCTGCCTGGTTCGGGTGGGTTATCGGAATCATGTGCCCGAGCCCATCGATAAGCTCGAGATCCAGATCCGGTACCTTCTGTACCATGGCGCAACCGTTACGCTGGTAATCGAGGATATGATCCTCGGTGCCATACAGGACGCCGATGGGCACGGTTAGCTCGGTGTAGCGCTCCTGCATGCCGGGAAGGTGGGTATGAATCGAGACCAGATCGAGTGAGGTGGAGTAGAAACTCTGCGGGCGCAGGCTCAAAAGCCCTCCGCCGCGGGTGCCAAAGTCCTCGGGAGGAAGCTGCGGGGCGAATACCCAGCCGAGCATTTCCCGACTCTTGCGAATCGACATGGGCGTGGCGAGCGTCCAGGCAATCAATCTGCGCTTGAAGGCGGATTCGATGGCAAGCCCTTTGAAGGCCTGCGGGACCTCCTGCTGAGTGTGCGTCAGCGGAGCAATCAGCGCGAGCCCGCCAACACTCTGCGGATACTCCAGGGCGAGAGCCAAGGCGATGGCACCCCCTAGTGAATGCCCGACGACTAACGGCCTGTCGAGCCGCCGGGCCTGGATGAAGTCATGGAGTATCCGAGCCTGTTCTAGGGGGCGTGCCGAGGCGTCAGCGTGGCGTGTCGAATAGCCTGATCCCGGGCGGTCGACGGCCAGTAGATGGAAACCGTCGGATAGCTGCGCGAAAAGGGCGTAGGTCGAGTGATGCAGCTGCCCGCCGAGACCGTGAATCAACACGATTGGCGGCCCCGATCCCTTTTCGACGAAATGCAGACGCGCGCCTTCGACATCCATATATTGCCCGCTGGCTGGGACCGCTGCTTCCACCTTGCGCGCAACGTGGGCAGTGAAGACGGCAAGTCCCGTGCCCGCCAGCACTACCAGCATGACAAGAATGGCAATGATCGTCAGAAGTGTCGTCATGGTTCAGTCTGCCTTGTAAATACGAAAATCGCCCGATTGGGTGTGGCGCAGGCGGTGCTGCAACTTGAGTACCATGCCGGGTCAGGATGTCGCATTGCGCCCGTTGACATCTGATATCCGCTGCGACAGCCGCCGGCCTGCCAGCTCCCGCAGTGACTCATTGAGGGGGAGTGCAGCGTCTGGTCTGTCGGTGGAAGAGTGGAGTCACTTCTTGAGACATCCTTGGCATGTTTCACGTGAAACATGCCAAGGATGCTCGGGGACGTATAGCTCATGCAGGATCAGGGAATGATGCGGTGCCTCTTCAGGTTGTCGAGCGCCTCGAGCAGGGTCTGGCGCGCCTCGCGGGTTTCGGTGAAGCCGTGGCGGTGGATCTTGTTGACGTCGGAAATGACATCCGTCTGCGTATTGAAGATGAAATCGCCGAAGTCCCAGCCGATCAGCTTGTCGAGATCCGGCTCGACCAGATCGTGGCGTTCGGCGAGCTGACGCCAGATTTCGCTCTTATCGGCCATATGCTTGGCCAGGTTGAGCGGCACGGGCGGGGCGGTAGCGAGTCCTAGATGATCGGCAACATCCTGCCATAGGCGCTCCCAACGGAACACGTCGCCATTGGTCACGTTAAAGGCTTCGCCAGCGATGTTCGCAGTGGTGGCCGCCCAGACGCTGGCGCGGCCGAGCAGGTCGGCATCGGTGAATTGCATGAGCACGCGGTAGGCCGTCTCGCTGCCCGGGTAGCGCATCGGCACGCCGAGTTCACGGGACAGCTCGGCGAACACCCCGACCACCAAGGCAATATTCATGGGGTTGCCATAGATGTGCCCATCGACCACCACGTCGGGGCGTAGCGCCACATAGTCCCAGCTGGCCTGCGCGGCACGCCTGGCCAGCATCGCCTCCTGCGCCTGATAGAGGTTGGGCGGCATATGGCTGGGATCGTCCTCGCGTGCCGGTGTCGGCACCTTGGCGCCCAGATGAATGCCATAGATCTTGAAGCCTTGGTAGATCACCACGCGCTCCAGTGGGGCACCGGCCTTTTCCAGGGCGTTGAGTAGATCATCGAGCATCAGCGCGTTGCGTCCGGCCTCGATGGACAAGTCTTCGTCAGGCGACAAGGCAGCGTAGAACAGGTGCGTGGTATCGCTGGCCTGTTCGGTGATGGCCTTGAGCGTAGCTTCGGCATTGGTGAGATCGGCGCAGATTGTCTCGATATCGGCAATCGGGCGTCGCGCGAGCCCCTTGACCTGGGCACCATGTGCCTTCAGGGCGCGGTAGGCTCCATGACCGATGATACCGCTGGCACCGGCAATCAATGCCTTCATGGGCGTCGCCATATTGAATCTCCTTATTCTACGTTCACGGGGCGGCTGAGCAAATGCGCGGCGAATGCCGCCAAATCATCGAATATCCATGCCTGTCCCAGGTGCCCCCTGGCTTCGGTCTGCTTGCCCTTGCCGGTGCGCACCAGTACCGGCCGGCAATCCTTGGCCGTGCCGGCCTGCAGGTCGCGAAGACTGTCTCCGACCATCCAGGCACCTGCCAGGCTTTCCAGCTTCAAAGCCGCCTGGATCTGTTCGAGCAGTCCGGTCCGGGGCTTGCGACAGTGGCAGTTATCATCGGGACCATGCGGACAGTAGGCGACATGCGCGATTTCACCACCGGCCTCGTGCACCAGTGACAGCATGCGTTCATGTATGCGAGCCAGCTCGGCCTCGCCATAATAGCCGCGGGCGATACCCGACTGATTGGTCGCGACGGCAATCTTCCAGCCTCCTTGCGACAGCTGTGCGATGGCCTCGATCGCCTGGGGATAGGGGATCCACTCATCAACCGATTTGACGTAGGCATCCGAGTCCTCATTGATGACGCCATCTCGGTCAAGGATGATTAGCTTCTGAGGCAAATCATCTTCATCGGGCGTCGAGAGGGGTTGCTGGGACATTAACAAGGGTCTCGTGGGGCGTTTCACATGAAACAAGCATGGCGCAGCTCGGCGCAGGTTTCACGTGAAACATGGTGGGCTTGGTGCAAGACGATGAAAGCCGGCATCGCCGGCTTTCATCGTTGCAAGTCGCAGTGGAGCGTTACTGTTGGAGTTCGGCGATATCCGCCACTTCGAGAAACAGTCCCTGGAGGCTGGCGAGCAGGGCCAAGCGGTTGCGGCGTACGGCTTCGTCATCGGTCATGACCATGACGTCATCGAAGAAGGTATCCACCGGCGCGCGCAGGGCCGCCAGAGCATCCAGTGCCTCGCTGTAGCGCGCCTCGGCGAATAATGGTGCCACTTCGCGGCGGCGTGCTGCGAGCGATTCGGCCAAGGCCTGCTCGGCGTCTTCCTGCAGCAGCGCGGCGTCCACGCTAGCGCTGATCTCGTGTCCCTGCTTGGCCAGGATATTGGCAACCCGCTTGTTGGCAGCCGCCAGTGCAGCGGCTTCCTCGCGCCGGGTGAAGGCGTCCACGGCACGGATGCGTCGCGCAAAATCCAGGGGCCGGGTGACCGGACGCGAGCGTACGGCGAGATAGACCTCGACGGCAATGCCTTCATCCTGAGTCCAGGCACGGAAGCGATCGAGCATGTACTCAAGCACCTCGTCAACCAACCCCTCGGCCTTGGGAAGATCACGATGCTGAGCGGCGGCCTGCTCGAGCAATGCGCGCAGGTCGAGATCGAGCTCGGCCTTGATCAGGATGTTGAGCACGCCGATGGCCGCACGGCGCAAGGCGAAGGGATCCTTGGCACCGGTGGGGCGCGCCCCGATACCGAAGATGCCCGTCAGGGTGTCGAGGCGGTCGGCCAGGGCCAGAGCGAGTCCGGTCCGAGTCCGGGGAATCTCGTCGCCGGCGAAGCGCGGCAGGTACTGTTCGTGAATCGCCTCGGCGACGGCCTCGGGCTCGCCATCATGGCGGGCATAGTAGGTACCCATGATGCCCTGCAGCTCGGGGAATTCGAGCACCATCTCGGTGACCAGGTCGCACTTGGCGAGTTGCGCGGCGCGTCCGGCATGTTCCACGTCGCCATCGATGCGCTCGGCGATGTAACGGGCTACGGCGTCGCTGCGATCGGCCTTGTCGGCCAGGCTGCCGAGTTGCTGCTGGAATACCACGCTGGACAGCTCGTCGCGGCGCGAGACCAGCGTCCGCTTGAGGTCGGTCTCGTAGAAGAACGCAGCATCGGCCAGCCGCGGACGAATGACCTTCTCGTTACCGGCAATGACCTGTTGGGGATCGGCGCTATCGATATTGGCCAAGGTGATGAACAGCGGCTTGAGCTTGTCGTCGTCATCGAGCAGGTGAAAATACTTCTGGTTGGCCTTCATCGATGAGATCAGGCACTCCGCAGGCACGGCAAGGAAGCGTTCATCGAAACTGCCGGTGAGGGCCACCGGCCACTCCACCAGACCATTGACCTCGTCGAGCAGCGTCTCGTCGATGATGGCGCGGGCTTCCTGAACCTCGGCTTCGGCGAGGACCTGCTCGCGGATGCGCTCGCGCCGGCGCTGCATGTCGGCGAGGACATAGGCGTTTTCCAGCGCGCCGAGATAGTCATCGGCATGCGCCAGCGAAAGGGCCTGCGGCGCATGGAAACGGTGACCGTAGGTCAGGCGGTCGGCTTCCAGCCCCAGTATGCTTGCGGGCACCACATCGCTGCCGTAGAGCATGACCAGCCAGTGCACCGGGCGAGAGAATTCGATGCGCGACGCGCCCCAGCGCATGTTCTTGGGAACCGGCAGATTCGCGACGACCTTGGCGAGCATGTCGGGGAGCAGCGCCGTGACCGCTTCGCCCTGCTGCTGAACGCGATAGCCCAGCCAGGTTCCCTTATCGGTTTCCAGGTGGATCAGTTCGTCGACGCTGACGCCGCAGGAACGGGCGAAGCCCTGGGCGGCCTTGGTCGGCTCGCCATCCTTGAACGCCGCGGCCAGTGCCGGACCGCGACGCTCGATCTCGCGATCGGGCTGTTTGCCTTCGAGCTGTTCGATGCTTACTGCCAGGCGGCGCGGCGTGGCGTAGGCTTGGGCGCGGGCAAAGGGAATCTCGGCCTCGCGCAGCGCGGCGGTGACACCGTCGCGCAGCGCGCCTGCCAGCGAGGCAATGGCACCCGGCGGCAGTTCCTCGACGCCCAGTTCGATGAGTAGGGTATTGGCTGCCATGCTCACGCATCTCCCTCTTGTGACAACGGCTCCTGGCCGAGAATTTCCTGACGCAGCGATTCGGGGGCCATGGGGAACCCGGCGGCTTTGCGCGATTCGTAGTAGACCTGGGCGACGTCACGGGCCATGGTGCGCACGCGCAGAATGAAGCGCTGGCGCTCGGTCACGGAAATGGCATGGCGGGCGTCGAGCATATTGAACGTATGCGAGGCCTTGAGCACCCGCTCGTAGGCGGGCAGCGGCAGGCGGGCCTCGAGCAGGCGGGCGCACTCGCTTTCGAGCTGATCGAAGCTGGCAAACAGCGCGGGCACATCGGCATGCTCGAAATTGTAGGCGGACTGCTCGCGCTCGTTCTGCAGGTAGACGTCGCCGTAGGTGACCTGGCTGCCATCCGGGGCGATGGCCCACACCAGGTCGTAGACGCTGTCGACATCCTGCAGGTACATGGCGATACGCTCGAGGCCGTAGGTCAGCTCGCCGGTGACCGGGTAGCACTCGATGCCGCCGGCCTGCTGGAAGTAGGTGAACTGGGTCACTTCCATGCCGTTGAGCCAGACTTCCCAGCCCAGCCCCCAGGCGCCCAGCGTCGGCGATTCCCAGTTGTCCTCGACGAAGCGGATGTCATGCACCTGCGGGTCGATGCCAAGACGCTCCAGGGAGCCCAGATACAGCGCCTGCAACTCCAGCGGGGAAGGCTTCATGACCACCTGGAACTGATAGTAGTGCTGCAGGCGGTTGGGGTTTTCGCCATAGCGCCCGTCGGTGGGGCGCCGCGATGGCTGTACGTACGCGGCATTCCAGGTTTCGGGACCGATGGCATGCAGGAACGTCGCCGGGTGAAAGGTGCCCGCGCCGACCTCCATGTCCAGTGGCTGCATGATCACGCAGCCCTTTTCGGCCCAGTACTGCTGCAGGGCGAGGATCAGGCCCTGAAAGGTTTTCACGTCTGGCGTCGACTGTGTCATTGGTGAAGCACCATTGGCCCATGAATTCAAGAACCGCCAAGTATACAATTACCCGTTAACCGGTTATAGGCACCGGGAAGAATGACTCGGCATTCCGGGGCGTGCGAGGCCGGATCCATGGTGCGCAGCAACAGGATAGGGGAACAGACATGATCGTAGTGACAGGCGGTGCCGGCTTCATCGGTGCCAATCTGGTCAAGGCACTCAATGCTCGCGGACACTCGGATGTGCTGGTGGTCGATGATCTCAGCGACGGCACCAAGTTCGTCAATCTAGCCGATTGCACCCTGGGCGACTATCTGGACAAGGACGACTTCCTGTCCCGGGTGCAAGCGGCGCTACGCGGCGAGGAGAGCGGCCTGCCGCCCATCGAGGCGATCTTCCACGAGGGCGCCTGCTCGGACACCACCGAGTGGGATGGCAAGTTCATGCTCGCCAACAACTTCGAGTACTCCAAGGTGCTGTTGCACTATTGTCAGAGGCGCGGCATTCCTTTCCTGTATGCCTCGTCGGCGGCAACCTATGGGGGGAGCGAAGTCTTCGTCGAAGCGCCCGAGTTCGAAAAACCCCTCAATGTCTACGGCTATTCCAAGCTGTTGTTCGACCAGTACGTGAGAAGCCGCTGGGATAGCCTGACCAGTCAGGTTGTAGGTTTTCGCTACTTCAACGTCTATGGACCGCGCGAACAGCACAAGGGCAAGATGGCCAGCGTCGCGTTCCATCACCATACCCAAGTGAGCCGTGGCGAGAATCCGCGCCTGTTCGGCGCCTGGGAGGGCTACGCGGCCGGCATGCAAAGCCGCGATTTCATTTATGTCGGTGACGTAGTCGACGTCAACCTGTGGTTTCTCGACCATCCCGAGAAATCCGGAATCTTCAATCTGGGCACCGGCCGTGCCGAGCCCTTCAAGGCCATCGCCGAGACGGCGATCGACTACTACGGAAAGGGCGAGATCGAATACATCGATTTTCCCGACGAGCTCAAGGGACGTTACCAGAGCTATACCCGCGCCGATATTTCCCGCCTGCGTAAAGCCGGATATACCGCCGAGTTCAAGACGGTGGCCGAAGGCGTGCGCGCGTATCTGGAATGGTTAAATAATGAGTGAAGCAGTGACAGCGGGCGGTGAGCGTATCCTGGTGGTAGGACCGTCCTGGGTCGGTGACATGGTCATGGCCCAGAGTCTGTTCAAGACGCTCAACACGCATCGCCCCGGCTGTTCAATCGCTGTCCTCGCCCCGGCCTGGTCACAGCCGATCCTGGCGCGCATGCCGGAGGTCGACGAGGCCATTGCGCTGGATGTGAAGCACGGTGAGTTCGGCTGGCAGACCCGTCGGCAGGTGGCGCGCGCGCTCAAGGGGCGCTTCGATCAGGCGCTCGTTCTGCCGCGTTCCTGGAAGTCGGCACTGGTGCCGTTTCTGGCGGGCATCCCCAAACGGATCGGGTTTACCGGAGAGCAGCGCCTGATGTTGCTCAACGAGCGCCGCTCGCTGGACAAGACGGTACTCGACCAGACCGTGAAGCGCTTCGTGTCGCTGGGCCTGCCGCAAGCCCAGGTGCGCGACGGCGATTTTCCCATTCCGTTTCCGCGCCTCGCGGTGGACAAGGAGAACCAGTTAGCGTTGCGCATGCAGCTGGGGTTATCGTTTCGCCCGGCCATCGGCATGATGCCGGGGGCCGAGTTCGGGCCTTCCAAGCAGTGGCCGTTGGCTTCCTTCCGAGCCCTGGCCGAGCGGCTGGCGGTGGAGGGCTTCGAGGTGCGGGTGTTGGGCGGCCCCAAGGATGTCGCCGCCGGGGAGGCCATCAGTTCGGGCCTGACGCATGTGCACAATCTTTGTGGCAAGACGCAACTGGCCGATGCCGTGGATCTGCTCGCCGACTGCCGTCAGGTGGTGACCAATGACTCCGGCCTGATGCATGTGGCAGCGGCGGTGGGCACACGCATTCAAGCGTTGTACGGCTCCACTTCGCCGGACTACACGCCGCCGCTGACGGACAACGCCGAGATCCATATGCTGGGCCTGGACTGCTCGCCCTGTTTCCAGCGCAGCTGCCCGCTGGAGCATCACCACTGCCTGCGACTACTGGGGCCTGAGCGCGTGTTCGCAGCGGTGATGAACGCCGAGGCCACCGGCGCGTCGGGAATCAATTGACGCCTTTCCACATGTGTTGTTGCAGGGCGCTTTCCACCCGCATGCGATCGTTGATCTTCTCCAGGCCGTAACGCTCGACCAGGGTCGGACTATTGGACAGCAGCGACACCCCGAGCCCGGCGCGATGGTTGTGCAGCCGATAGCCCATGGCCTCGAGCACGGTGGGGTAGACGTCGACCATGGACGCATCGCGATGCATCACCTTGCCTTCGGGAATACCCTTGCCAAGCATCAGGAAGGTGTTTTCGCGGGGGCCGACGACGAGCTGCTGCCAGGCGGAGTTTCTCATCGAGAGATGATCGCTGGCGACCACCACCAGGGTGTTGTCGAGCAGTCCTTCACGTGCCAGGCGCTCCACGAAACGCCGTGCCAGCCAGCCAGTGCATTTCACCGAATACAGAATGTCTTCGCCATCGAAATCGCCTTGTTGTTCACGGCAGGACTGGGCGGGGTTGCCGAAAGGCGGGTGTGCAGCCAGGGTCAGGCCGACGAACGCGAACGGCTGTGGCTGGGCCGCCAGGTCGCGAATCCGCGCTACCGCCATGTCGAGCAGGGTGTCGTCGAACAAGCCCCAGTCGTTGAGATAATCCGGCGGCGATACCTGGCCTTCCAGTTCGTCACGCCCGAGTACGGTATCGAAGCCGTGACCTTTATAGAACTTGGCCTTGCCGGCAAAGCGGGTGCTGGCCCCGCCCATGAAAGTCAGTTGGTAGCCGCGTTGACTCAGGATGTCGCCCAGGCAGGTGACGTTGGGGAGTACCTCGTCGAGGGGCTCGAACTGATTGTCATGGACCAGCCCGGCAGGAATCAGCGGCACGCCGCACTGCGAGGCGGCCATTCCCGCCATGGTCCAGCCGGTATTGTCGAGTTGGCGGATACCCTGAATGACCGTGCCCTGGCGGCCCAGGGCCGTAAGGTCGGCGTAGGCCTCGCCGAAGCGCTGGCGGTCGGCATAGGTGCGCTCCGTACTTTCCAGATACAGATAGATCAGGTTGGGAGGATGGCTCGGCTGAGTCTCGACCTGGGGCTTGCGGTAGCGTTGTTCCAGCCAGTTATTGTCATCGCCTACCACGGCGGCGCCACGGAGCGACAAACCGAACAGCAGCGGGTTCAACGCCAGCAGGAACAGCGCCAGTACCCGTTCCCAGAGTCGCCAGCGATGATCGACGCGCACCAGCCAGGTAACCGCCGACAGCATCACCAGCGCTGCCAGGGTATAGAGAATTCCCACTATGATACGTTCGGTTCCGCCACTTTCGGTGATACCGGCCTGAAGATGAAAGATGACCGCCCCGAGATCGACATTGCCAAAACTCGCGGCCAGGTAGACATAAACCCACCATAAAGCCAGCGGCAGTAGCGTCCAGGGCCAGACACGCCGTGACGTGGCGCGCTGGCGGGGATGGCCCCAGCGAAACTTCCCGGCTAGCGCCAACCACAGGGCAATGACCGGCAGCGACCACCACCAGTGCAACGGGACGCTGATCACCAGGGCATGGCCTAGGCACACGCCAATATAAGTCAGTGCGCACCAGCGAAGGGTGCCACGGGGAATCAACATTTTCGCATCATCCATGAGTGCCGACATCGAGGGTAACATTACTGTTTGATGACGGACATTAAAGCGCCAGGTTCCGCTGGCAATGAAATTTTATGCCGGACGCGGGCGAGAGAGCCTATCCTCCACCGCCCCGAACCCCACCCTGTCAGCCCCGCGATGCCTGCCTCGGCGCATGGCCGAGCAAGCGCCGGTACAGGGCCAGATAGGCTTCGCCCATCGCCTCCGGGGTGAAACCGCTCAGACGACGTCGGGCCTCTTCGGCCAGGCGAGCGCCGCACGCCGGGTTATCGATCAGTCCGGCGATACCCGCTGCCAGAGCCGCACCATCCTCGGCGGGCACCAGCACACCGCTCACCTGGTCGACGACAATATCCGGAATGCCATCCACATTGGCGGCGACGATGGGCACGCCGTGGTCCATGACATCCAGCAGGATCGAGCCGAGTCCCTCGTTGCGTGACGGAAAGGCGAACAGCTGCATGTTTTCGAGATAATCACCCACGTTGGGATGGAAACCTTCCCAGATCAGATTATCAAGATCGCGACTCTCGGCGTGAAGTGCCTCGGCGTCTTCGCCCTGTCCCAGGCAGACGAACAGCAGATCGGGATGGCTGGAACGCAGGCGCCGGGCCGCCTCGATCAACAGCCGTTGCCCTTTGTGGCGGTCGACCAGCGCGCCAATGTGACCGACGACCCGGCGGCCGGCGAAGCGCTGACGCAGAGCGGCGACCCGTGCCGGATCGCTGGGCAGGTGCGCCAGTGCGCTGGGAATCCGGGCCACCGGACACCAGCCGCGCTCCGTAAGGTGTCGCTCGATGACCGAGGAGATCCCCACTGCACAGGCGGCGGCGCGATAGGTCCGGCGGTTGAACGGCTTGTCCTTGATCGGCTGAGGCACGCGCCGGGTCAGCACGTAGGGGATGCCGCGCAGCCGGTGCTGCAGGTAGGCCCAGTGTACGGCCTTGGCCTCGTGGGCGTGGACCACATCGGCGCGCATGCCACGTCCATGGCCCGCCAGCTGAGAGTTGGCAGCGATGAGCGTGACCGGCAGGTCGGCGATCTCGTCACGCAGCGGCGAGTCCTGACGGCACACCAGCGACTGGTGGATACCCTGCTCGGCGAGGGCGCGGATCAACAGAGCGGTCTGGCGCTCGCCGCCTCGGAACCCGCGTGCCAAGTTGACGTGGCGGATATGCAAGTGAGTGCTCATTAACCCTTTTCACCAGATGTTGTCGAAGTTCTCGGCCTCGCGCACTTTGGCGTCGCGCTGAAACTCGAGCAGCTTGGCGTACTTGAGATAGGCATTTACCGCCGCCGAGAGCGCCACGGAAAATCCATCGACCCCCGAGGAGAAGCCTCGCTGAAAGAGGTATTTGCGTACAAAGGCATTGGCGCCATGGACGACCGGCGACAGCGTGCTGGCACGCTTGCCCTTGAGATACATGATCTTGGCGGCGCGGCTGGAAAAGCGCCCGCCGGCCTTGGTGAACAGTTCGGCCAGGTTGGTGAAGGAGTAATGCTCGATATCGACGTCGAGCCTGACGGGGTCGCGTGCCTGCACCGAAGCATGCTGGCGGGTCTCGGAGAAAGCGGTACGGGTACGGTCGTACAGCCGCAGGCAGTAATCCGGGTACCAGCCACAGGTCTTCACCCAGCGCGAGCCGATGAAGTTGCGCCGGCGCAGGGCAAAACCGTCGTGGGCGGTGGTGTCGAGATCGAGCCCTGCAAGCGTCGCCACGGCCGCATCGGTCAGGCGCTCATCGGCATCGAGAGACAGCACCCAACGGTGAGTGGCGTGTTGCGGTCCAACGTTCTTCTGCGGCCCGTCGCCCAGGTAAGGCTGCTCGATCACGCGGGCGCCGGCATGCGCCGCCAACTCGCGCGTGGCATCGCTCGACCCCGAATCGACCACGATCAACTCATCGCAGACTCGCGCCAGCGAGGCCAGGCAGGCCTCGATGTTGTGGGCTTCGTTGAGCGTGATCACCACACCGGTGATTCTTGTTGCCTGGTGGTCCGTCATGCCGTTCCCTAGTCGAAGAAGCGCTTCATGGTAGTCACCGCCTCGAGCACGGCGGGGGAAAAGGTCTGTTCGGGCAATGGATTCAGCTGCGGATCGACGACTTCCCAACCTCCAGTGCCGTCGATCACGGTGATGCGTTCGTCTTCGATGATGCCGTAGTCCAGATAACTGCTCGCCATCACCCAGTCGTGGTCCAGCGAGGCATCGAGCATGTCCTGGCCCTGGCTGTAGTCGCTGCTGGGGTTGCGACAGCCCAGAGCATGCGTCATCAGTGTCGGCGCCACGTCGAGATGACTGGTGGTGCCGGCATGCTCGCCCGGCGCGATGCCGGGGCCGCTGAGAATCATCGGCACCTGGGTCTGCGGCGCTGCGAAGTGACTGTTGTGGCCCCAGTAGTTGCGACCGAAGTCATTGAAGGACTGACCGTGGTCAGCGGTCACGACCAGCACGGTATTCTGCCATTCGCCGCTGGCCTTGAGGTCGGCGATGACATCGCCGATCAGACCGTCGTCATAGTGCACCGAGTTACGGTGCAGGTTGAAATAGGGCGTTGGATCGGTATCCGGTCCGAGGTTCAGGTACCCCATCGACTCAGCGGCGGGCTGGAAGGGCGCGGCGGCTTCATCCGGCACGCTGTAGCCGTGCGGTGCATCGAAGAACAGCAGGCCGAACCAGGGCGTGTCGGGGGTGGTCGCGTGATGCTCGGCTTGCCACGCCAACCACTCCTGAGTCATGTTGCGGTCGCGCTCGGCCGGGGTGTCGCCTGGGGTGGAGAGGCGCAGGTCGGGGACGGAAGCGAAGATCGTGCGGTCGAAGCCGACACCGTCCAGGCTCGCCGCGGAGAAGATGCCCAGCGCATAATCCTGCTGCTGCAACTGGGTCAGCAGCAACGCCGGGGTCTGGGTGTCGTCGATCAGATGGTAATAATTGCCGGTCAGGCCGTAGAACAGGCTCATCATCCCGTTGCGGGTAGCATTGCCACCGCTGTAATGCTCGCGGTACACGCGGCCTTGCCCGGCGAGTGCGTGATACAGCGTGGGCGTGACATCGGGGCCATACTCGTCATGGCGCCATGAATCGATCACGATAAGCAGAATATTCGGTGGCGTCTCCGATGGCGTGCAGGTCAGCGGCGCCTTCGGCCAGTTGAGACTGTCGGCGTTGCCCCCGGCGATATCGGTCCGCGCCGCACGGGCTGCACGAGGGTCGAGCCAGCCATGCTCTTCCATGAAGTCCTTGGCGGTGGCGGGAAACAACAGCGGAAAGATGCCGACCTGCTGGGTGACGCTGCGTTGATAGCGGGCGTCGGCAACGACGTGGATGACGTGACTGCCCAGCATCGCCAGCATCAGGCCGGCCACGACGCGCCACACCGGCAGCTTCCAGGCCCGGGGGGAGGCGAACAGGCGCATGGCCAGCCAAGCCTCTAGAAGGAACAGCCCCAGCGCCACGCCGGCAAACACCAGCCAGGTGGAAAGAGGGAAGCTGAAAATTTCGCCGTTCTTGTCGTTGATCACCAGCGCAACCATGAACTGGTTGATATGGAAGCGGTACTGGGCATAGACGCCACTATCCAGCAGCAGTAACCACAACCCGGCGGAGGACAGCAGTGCTGCCGGTATCCATAGCACCTTGCGCGGCAGACAGAGTGCTAAGGCGCCGAAGGGGAGCCAGGCAAGCAGCGTCAGCAGGGCGAAGTGGCCGATCCAGGTCAGCACCAGATAGCTGACGCCGAGCAGGTCGTCGGGGGCTTCGAGATAGGGCACGTAGCGCAGGGCGATCAGCCACACCAGCAACAGGTTGACCAGGGTGAAAACAAGACTGGCACGCAGCTGGCGCCGGGGTCGTGAAAGGGTAGCGGTCATGAAGGGTCAGCGAGTCCGGGATGAGAGTGATAACCGTGGTTGATGAGATGCAGCAGCCTCTCGCCTCTGTCGGGGGCAAAGCGTTCCAGCGAGCGTCCCAGCCGTTGCAGGTTGGCTTGCTGCCAGGCGCCGGGGGGACGCAGACGGCAGCGGTCGAGGTCGATCAGCCAGACCCGCCCGTCGGGGGTCACCAGCAGATTGCGCGCGTTGAGATCGACGTGATCCAGGCCCGCGTCATGAAAGCGCCGGATCGTGGCGCCGACCCGAGCCAGCAACGCCGCGTCGGCTTGAGCCAGATGATCGGCCAGGGTCGCCGCGCCGGCGAGACGCTGCGTCAGCAGCGCTGCCTCGTAGACAGGGCCCTGGCGCCATACGCACGCACCCACCGGGCGCGGCACCGGCAGGCCCTGGTCATATAGCGTGCGCGTCAGGCGCATCTCGCGAAAGGCGCGGGTGCGCTCCAGGCCGCTCCAGACATAGCGCGACGCACTCAGGCGGGCGATCAATCCGCCGCGACGATAGGGGCGCAGCACCCATTGTTCGTGTCCGGCACGCACAAACAGGCTGCTGCCTCGTCCCGGTGCTTGGCCCGTTACCGCATTGCGCGCTTGCCAGAAGGCGGGCGTGAACCAGTCGGCATCGATTTGTGGCGCCACCGGGGCGTCACATAGAATGTGCGCATCATATAGAATGAATGTCTTTCTTTTCTGGAACGTTGCCAATCGCATGAAGCATCCTCTGCCCGCCCGTCCCGCGCATATCGGTGTGCTGCGACTTTCCGCGCTGGGTGACGTCTGCAACCTGGTGCCTACCGTTCGCGCCCTGCAGCGCCAATGGCCCGAAGCCCGCATCACCTGGATCATCGGCAAGGGGGAGCACAGTTTACTTTCCGGTCTCTCCGGGGTCGAGTTCGTGGTGTACGACAAATCCACCGGGCTGGCCGGCATGCGCGATATCTGGCGACAGCTCAGCGATACACGCTTTGACGTGCTACTGCATATGCAACAGGCGCTGCGCGCCAGCGTGCTCTCGCTGGGGCTCAAGGCGGCGGTACGAGTCGGCTACGACAAGGCGCGCGCCAAGGACCGCCAGCATTGGTTCACCCATCGCCAGCTGGTGCCGCATCCTCGGGCGCACGTGCTGGAATCGTTCATGGATTTCGCGCGACTGTTGGGCGTCGAGGTGCCCGAAGCGGCTCAGCTCGAGTGGCAGCTGCCGATACCCGAGAGTGCCTATGCCGAGGCGCTCCGCCTCACCGGCGAGACGCCGTACGTGGCCATCAGCCCCTGCGCCAATCCGCGGCTGCGCAATTTCCGCAACTGGTCCGCCGAAGGGTACGCCGCGCTCATCGAGCATGCCTGGACTCAGCATGGGCTGATCACGGTAATGACCGGTGGCGGCAGTCCCCAGGAGCGCGAGATGGGCGCACGCATTCGCGCCCAGGCCGACCCGCGAGCCGTCATCGACGCGATTGGCGCCACCTCGTTGAAGGGACTGCTGGCGCTGCTCGACCGGGCTCGTATGGTGGTGGCTCCCGATTCCGGCCCGGTGCACATGGCCAATGCCTTGGGCACACCGACGCTGGGGCTATATGCCACCACCAATCCCGACCGCGCGGCGCCCTACCGCTGGCGTGCGTATGTGGTCAACCGGTATCCTGATGCCGTGCGGACCTACCTGCACAAGGCGCCCGACGAGGTTTCCTGGGGCCAGCGGGTACGCCACCCCGACGCCATGACCCTGATCCAGGTCGAGGACGTCGTCGCCCAGTTCGAGTCGCTGCTCGCCCTGCCCGCGCCCCGCAAGGCGGTCTCCGGACGGGAAGCGTCTCACAATACTGTCCATCCTGATGCCCCGGAGTCCGACGATGAAGCTTGATTTCACTGCCCTGGAACAGGCCCGCCTGCTGGTGGTGGGGGATGTCATGCTCGACCGTTACTGGCATGGCGGCACGTCGCGAATCTCGCCGGAAGCGCCGGTACCGGTGGTCAAGGTCGAGGAGGCCGAGGATCGCCCCGGCGGCGCCGCCAACGTGGCGCTCAACATTGCCGCACTAGGCGGGCATGCGGTACTCGCCGGGCTGGTGGGAGATGACGACAATGCGGATAGGCTGACGACCTGTCTGGAAAAATCCGATGTAAGGGCTCACTTCCAGCGTAGCCCCGAGATTCCGACCATCACCAAGCTGCGCGTGATGAGTCGCAATCAGCAACTGATCCGGCTGGATTTCGAGGAGGGCCTACGCGGTGTGGATACCACCATGCTGCTCGATGAGGTCCGCGAGGCGCTGCCTCATGCCGACATCATGATTCTTTCCGACTACGGTAAGGGGACGCTCAACCGGGTGGAGGAGCTCATTGCCCTGGCGCGCGCCGCCGGCAAGCGGGTGCTGGTCGACCCCAAGGGCAGCGATTTCGGCAGGTACCGCGGCGCCAGCGTGATTACCCCCAATCTGGGCGAGTTCGAGGCGGTGGTCGGGCCGTGTCGCGACGATGACGAGCTGGCCGCCAAGGGCGAACGCCTGCGAGACGAGCTGGCGCTGGAGGCGGTACTGATCACGCGCAGCGAAAAAGGCATGACGCTGATCCGTGAAGGCCACCCCCCGCTGCATATGCCCACCCGCGCCCGGGAAGTGTTCGATGTCACCGGGGCCGGCGATACCGTGATCGGCGTACTCGGGTTGGCACTGGCGGCGGGGCACGCCTATCCCGAGGCCATGACCCTGGCCAACCTGGCCGCGGGGCTGGTCGTCGCCAAACCCGGCACCGCCACCCTATCGGTGGCCGAGCTCTACACGGCTTTGCATGGCGACAAGCTCGCTGAATTCGGTGTCATCAATGAAGCCACGCTGATAGAGGCGGTACGTGCCGCTCAGGCGCGTGGCGAGCGGGTGGTGATGACCAATGGCTGTTTCGATATTCTGCACGCCGGCCATGTCGCCTATCTGGAACAGGCACGGCGTCTCGGTGACCGCCTGATCGTCGCGGTCAACGACGATGCCTCCATCGCGCGGCTCAAGGGCCCCAAGCGGCCGATCAATGCCCTGGCGCGACGCATGCAGGTCCTGGCGGGTCTCGGCGCGGTGGACTGGACGGTGGCCTTTGCCGAGGATACACCGGCGCGGCTGATCGAGGCGGTGCTTCCCGATGTACTGGTCAAAGGCGGTGACTACCGCCCCGAAGAGATCGCCGGAGGCGACGCGGTGATAGCCCGCGGCGGAGAGGTCAAGGTGCTGGGCTTCGAGGATGGCGTCTCGACCACGGCCATGATCTCCACGATTCTCGACCGTGAGCGCTGAGGTGACGCGGCGCGTATCCTGGGCGCGGTGGCTGTACAGCGCCGCGTTGTATGCGCTTTCACCTCTGATCTGGTGGCGTGTTTGGCGTGAGTGGGCGCCCACTCATCCTCGGCGTGAGCGCCTGGGAATCGTGGATTGCCCGCACAACGCCAATATTCTCTGGCTGCATGCCGCGTCGGTGGGCGAAGTGCTGGCGGCCAAGCCGTTAATCGACAGTCTATGCACCCGCTATCCCGACCATTGCCTGGTCATCACCACCATGACGGCGACTGGCGCCGAACGGGTTCAGACCCTGTTTCCCGGTGACCATTTCCCCGTGGTGCACCATTTCCTGCCGCTGGACTTTCCCGGCGCGGCACGGCGTTTCCTGCAATGCTTGCAGCCTCGACTGGCGATCATTGTCGAGACCGAACTCTGGCCCAACCTGATGGCGGCGTGCTCGCGCCAGGGTGTTCCGGTGATCGTCGCCAATGCGCGTCTCTCCCCGCGCGGCTTTGCCGGTTATCGCCGGGTCCGTGCGCTGATGGCCGAAACCCTGTCACGCGTGGACTGGCTGGCGGCCAAGTCGGGGGAGGACGCCCAGCGTTTCATCGCCCTGGGGCTGCCCGCCGAACGCGCCCAGGTGGTCGGCTCGATCAAATACGATCTCTCCCTGGATCGCGACACCCTTCAGCGAAGCGAGCACTTACGTGCACGAATGAAGATGCGCCCGGTGTGGGTAGCAGGATCGACGCACCCCGGCGAGGATGAGCGGATTCTCGAGGCGCACGCGCTACTGCGTGAAACCTACCCTGACGCGTTGCTGATTCTGGTGCCGCGCCATCCTCAGCGTTTCGAGGCGGTATATGCGCTGTGTCAGGCCGGATGTGAAGCGCGTGACGAGCGGGTGGCGCGACGCTCCCTCGGCCAATGGCCGACGCCGGCCACCAGCGTGCTGCTGGGCGATACCATGGGCGAACTGATGGCCTTCTATGGTGCCGCTGATGTGGCGTTCGTGGGCGGCAGCCTGGTCGACATCGGTGGGCATAACCTGCTCGAGCCGGCAGCCTGCGGGGTGCCGGTCATCACCGGACCCCATCTGAGCAATTTCCAGGATATCGCCGACACGCTGCGCAATGCCGGCGCGTTGGTGGAAGTCAGCGATGCCCGCACGCTCGGCGCGGCGCTCGTCAGTCTCTTGGGCGCGGCGGATGAGCGTGAGCGCCTGGGGCGCGCCGGCGAGGCGGTGGTGGCCGCCAATCGCGGCGCGCTGGCACGCACCCTGGCGGGAATCGACGCACGGCTGGCGTCGGCGGTGCGCACCTGACGCCACATCTCAGCCACACCTCATTGCTGGGGGTGCGACGCTTCAGGTTAAACGCTGTACGCCCTCAGCCGTGCCCAGCAGCAGCACGTCGGCACCCCGCCGGGCGAACAGGCCGTTGGTGACCACGCCGACGATGTTATTGAGCCGCTCCTCCACGGCGATGGGGTCCTCGATGAGAAACTCGAAGCAATCAAGGATCTGATTGCCGTTGTCGGTGACCAC
Source organism: Halomonas sp. WWR20 (assembly GCF_054602495.1). NCBI lineage: Bacteria > Pseudomonadati > Pseudomonadota > Gammaproteobacteria > Oceanospirillales > Halomonadaceae > Halomonas > Halomonas sp. WWR20. Next base: position 363,482 of record NZ_JBTRHR010000002.1, on the reverse strand, counting down.
GCCATCGCGGTAGACCGGCTCGGCGCCCAATTTGACCAGCTCGCGAGCCACATACGAGCGTGCCATGGGGATCACCTCGATCGGCAGCGGAAAGCCGCCGAGCACCTCGACCTTTTTCGAGGCATCGGCGATGCAGATGAAGCGTTGTGCGCAGGCGGCAACGATCTTTTCCCGGGTCAGCGCCGCACCGCCGCCCTTGATCATGGCAAAGCGCGGATCGATTTCATCGGCACCGTCGACGTATACCGGTACCGTGCCGACATGGTTGAGCTCGAAGACATCGATACCATGGCGGCGCAGCCGTTCGGCGGTGGCCTGGGAGCTGGCGACCGCGCCCTTGAAATCGTGGCGCAGCGCGGCAAGCTGGTCGATGAATTGATTGGCAGTGGAGCCGGTGCCCACGCCGATCACCACGTCGCTGGCCAGCAGCGGCTTGATCTCCTCGATGGCGGCGGCGGCGACGGCGTACTTGAGTTCGTCCTGGGTCATGGCTGTCTCGAGTTGGCGGGTGATGGGCGCCATTATAGTGGATGGCGACAGCGAACGGGACGCGTCCGCTGGACGTTGTCGCCTGCAGTCTGCTACCAATAGACGTTTGTTCGATGACCGGGCGGTCATCGATGAGGTGCGTGACTTAGGACACCAGAATGCTCGAAGAAACCGTCAAGAAAATCCTCCAGGCCCGCGTCTACGAAGCGGCCAACGAAACGCCGATCTCCAAGGCGCCTTTTCTCTCTCGCCGTCTCGACAATCAGATTCTGATCAAGCGCGAGGATTTACAGCCGGTCTACTCCTTCAAGATTCGCGGTGCCTACAACAAGATGGCTCAACTCAGCGAAGAACAGAAGGCCAAGGGCGTGATCGCCGCTTCGGCGGGCAATCACGCCCAGGGGCTGGCGATGGCTGCCAAGCAGATGGGCGTCAAGGCGATCATCGTCATGCCGCGTATCACGCCGGAAATCAAGGTACAGGCGGTGCGTGCCCGGGGCGCCAAGGTAGTGCTCAAGGGCGACGCCTTCGGCGAGGCGCTCGAGCATGCCCGGACTCTGATCGCCGAGCATGGCTATACCTACATTCCGCCTTTCGACGACGCGGACGTGATCGCCGGTCAGGGCACGGTGGCCATGGAGATCCTGCGCCAGCACACCGGCCGCCTGGACGCTATCTTCGTGCCGGTGGGCGGCGGTGGGTTGATTGCCGGCGTGGCCGCCTACGTCAAGTACCTGCGTCCGGAAATCCAGGTGATCGGGGTCGAAGCGGACGACTCCGCGTGTCTGAAGGCGGCGTTGGCTGCCGGCGAGCGCGTGGTGCTCGATCAGGTGGGCGTGTTTGCCGAAGGCGTGGCGGTGGCCCAGATCGGCGAGGCACCGTTCGAGATACTGCGCCATCATGTCGACGACGTGATCACCGTCAATGCCGACGAAATGTGCGCCGCGGTCAAGGATATCTTCGAGGATACCCGCGCCGTCGCCGAAGTTTCCGGCGCGCTGTCGCTGGCGGGGCTCAAGAAGTACATTCAGCAGACCGGAGCCCAGGGCCAGACCCTGCTATGCATCAATTCCGGCGCCAACACCAATTTCGACCGTCTGCAGCATATCGCCGAACGCACCGAGCTCGGCGAGCAGCGCGAGGCGATCCTGGCGGTGACGATTCCCGAGCGTCCCGGCAGTTTCAAGCAGTTCTGCAAGATCATCGGCAAGCGCATGGTGACCGAGTTCAATTATCGCTATGCCGATCCGCAGGAGGCGCACATCTTTGTCGGCGTCCAGGTCAAACCCGGCGGCGATGATCGCCAGGAGGTGATCCGCAAGTTGCGCGACGCCGATTATCCCGTGGAAGACCTGACCGACAACGAACTGGCCAAGTTGCACATTCGGCATCTGGGCGGCGGACGTCCCAAGGAGCATTTCAACGAGCAAGTCTATCGCTTCGAATTTCCCGAGCGTCCGGGCGCATTGATGAATTTCCTGACCCACCTGCCCGCGGATTGGAACATTTCCCTGTTTCATTATCGTAACCATGGCGCGGCTTACGGTCGGGTGCTGGTCGGCATGCAGGTCCCCAACGGCGACCGTACCCATGTCGAGGAGTATTTCGATCGGATCGGCTATCGTTACTGGAAGGAAACCGACAATGCTGCCTATCGGCTGTTCATGGCCTGACTGTGGTTATTTACAGTAGTTAAAAATGGTCAAGTAAGGTGGCTTTTCAGCAATATTTATTATCTTTTAAACAGGAAGTAACCCGAACCGTGTTCATTAATTAAAAATTAACTCAAACTTAAAAACGAGAGTTGTAAGCCTTTTCCTGTAACCCTATAGTCGAGGCGTCGTCAGGGGTGTGGCGGCGTCAACCGTGTTCGGAGCAGGAAATGAAACGTAAGCCCGATTTGGTCATGGCTTTGGTGTTGATATTTGGCCTGGGTGTCGTAGCCACCGGCTATGCACAGACCTTGATAGGAAGTTGATAGCGATAACAACTACTCGGACCTGGTCGCTTTAACCTGGCGCCTTGAACCGCTGCGAATCCTGGCCAACCGGCCGGTGGTCTCGACCACCGGCCGGTTTTCGTTTGAGGCTCTACGCAGCTTGACGATATGACACCGTCAAGGTCAGCGACGCACGATTTCTACTCCTTCGGGGCGGATGATACGGCTATCGCTGACCACGGCGTCGAGCGGGACGTCCCAACTGGCTACCGGCAGGGTGTCGACATGCTGGCAATCATGAGCCAGGCCGATCAGACGAGGGTGGGGGCGCCGCAAACGCGAGAAGGCAAAAGTGCGATCATAAAAGCCTCCCCCCATGCCCATCCGGTTACCCGCATCGTCGAAGCCCACCAGCGGTAGCAGCACCAGATCCAGCGCCCATGGCGGCAGCCGTCGGGCGCGGTGCGCGCCGTGGCGCCGATCGGGCTCGTAAATACCGAAACGGTTGCGCACCATCGGGGTGGTGTCGCGATAGGCGACGAACCACAGCTGATTCTGGGTAAAGGGACGCAATACCGGCAGATACACACTGGCTCGGCGCTTGTGCAGCCAAGAAATCAATGGTGTGGGATCGATCTCGCCATCATTGGGCAGATACAAGGCGACACGCTGGGCGCGGCGCATCTCGGGTAACTGGCGAAGCTGGCGGCATAAGGCCAATGATGCCTGGCGTCGCTGGGAGGGCGTCAGTGCGCGACGGCGACGGCGTAACTCGCGACGCAATTCGCCGCGTGCCATGAGAGACGACGATGAAATGCGAGATATCGTAACGGTTTCGCTCATGAGTTCCCCAGAGTGCCGCTGTCGTTCTGGCCCTGAACCTACTGGTTCAGGTGGGTGGCCGCCGACAGGCTATTAGGCTTTCCGTCGCACGGACATGCACACAAGCCTGGCTGGCAGCCCCCTGGGTACATCGCATAGGCTCAAGGGACGTCAACGACTGGCGTACACCCCAGGGAACATCTTCATCCTAACAGAGGATGTACGTCAGCCCCAAGACACCTGTGCGATCTTGATGCTTGGAGGCCCTTCAACCTTCATCCAACGAGCTGACGGGGGTGCTCGCCAGGGCCTTTTCCAGGCGGGCCGCCAGCTTTTCCAGGTTCTCGTCGTTGGCACGCTGCGCATCCATGGCCTGGATGAGCTCATGGGTGATATTGAGTGCTGCCATGACGGCAATCTTTTCTGCGCCGATGATCTTGCCGCGGGCATGGATGCCATGCATGGCGCGATCCAGATAGCGTGCCGCGCGGTTGAGCTGAGCTTGCTCCTCCGGCGGGCAGGCGACGACGTAGGGTCTGCCCAGCAGACTGATCTCGGTGGTGGGACGCGAAGCGTCGGTCATGGCATCGCTCCACAACGGGCCAAGTCCGGGCCCGGTAAGGTAAGATGATGGGATGTTTTCACGCGTTCGGCAGCATGCAGGACAATGCCGCGCACCGGGCGCGACGTCTCGAGCAATCCGGCTTTTCGACAAAGCCGTCGCTTGGGCCACTATAGAGAGCCGCCCCATAGCGGTCAACGCACGCGGGCGGGCGATTCACCACGGAGGCTTCCTTGTCGATCATCAACGAGCAACTCGACTTTTCCAGTGTCGCCGATGTCTTCCTGGCGCACGGCAGCCTACAGTCGCCGGCATTTCTCGATGGGCGTCTTTGTTCGCAGCTTGCCTTGCGCGATATTGCCGCCGAGACCTGGCTGGAGGAGGTATGTGCAGCACTCGGTGTCGAGCAGCCACAATCGCGCGAGGACGGCGAAGTATTGCTGGCCTGGCGGCGACAGGTGCTTGATGCCCTGGCAGCACCGGAACTCAATTACGAGCCGCTGCTGCCTGACGAAATATTCTCCTTGGCGGAACGTGCCCAGGGTCTCAAGGACTGGACGCTGGGCTTTCTTGAAGGGATCGGTGAGGTCGAGCCCGAAACCCGAGATGGCTGGTCGAGCAACCTGCGCGAGGCGCTGGAAGATCTCGAGGGGCTCGCCGGCATCGAGGTCGAACTCGAGGACAACGCCGAGAACGAGAATGATCTGTTCGCCCTGACCGAACATGCCCGCATGGCGGCCATGCTGCTGTACACCGAGCAGCACCCTGGCAAGCCGCAGGTCGAGCAGGTCGAGACGCCACAGGACAGCAACGGCGCGGACGGCTCGGTTCCCGGCGAGGTGCCGCCCGTTCGTCACTGATGTCCCGCTTATCTGATGCCCAATAATAGGAGCGCTGATGCAACGCGAATCCCTGCCACGTCCTGCGGCAATCCCCATCACGGAATACCAGGCTCGGCGCATGAGGCTGATGGCCGAGCTGCCGGCGAACAGTGCGGTCCTGCTTCCCGGCGCCACCCTGGCCACGCGCAACCGCGACAGTGAATACCCCTTCCGCCAGGACAGCGATTTCCATTACCTCACCGGGTTTCCCGAGCCCGACGCGCTGCTGCTGCTGTTGCCGGGGCGTGAGGATGGCGAGGAGGTGCTGTTCTGTCAGGAGAAGGATCCCGACAAGGAGGCCTGGACCGGCATTCGCATCGGTGCGAGCGGAGCCGTGGCGGACTACGCCATGGACGAGGCGTTCGACAATACCCAGCGCGAGCGTCTGGCAGCGTTGCTGGATGGACGGGATACGCTCTACCTGCCGCTCGACGATGACCAGGCGCTGGCGTTGGCCGAAGAGGTGCGGCGCGAATTGATGGCGCACGTTCGGCGTGGCGCGCATCCTCCTCAGGCCTTTGCCGACGTCAGCCAACGGATTCACGAGCAACGCCTGATCAAGAGCGAAGCCGAGCTGAAGCTGATGCGCCACGCCGCCCACATCTCGGCACTGGCGCACATGCGTGCCATGCGCACCTCGCAGCCCGGGCTTTGCGAGTACCAGTTGCAGGCCGAGATCGAACACGAATTCCAGTGGCACGGTGCGCGTGCGCCCGCCTACGGCACTATCGTCGGCGGCGGCGCCAATGCGTGCGTCCTACACTATATCGAGAATGCCGCGCCGTTACGTGACGGCGAGCTGGTGCTGATCGACGCGGGCGCTGAGTTCGAATTGTACGCCGGCGACATCACTCGCACCTTTCCGATCAATGGTCGCTTCACCGAGGCGCAGCGCGCTGTCTATGAGGTCGTGCTGAACGCACAATGCAACGCCGTGGCGGCAGTAAGACCGGGCATCAGCTTAAGCGAGCTGCATGACGGCGTGGTTCGCGACCTGACCCAGGGGCTGATCCGACTGGGGCTTCTCGAGGACGATCTGGACACCGTTATCCAGCAGGGCCGCTACCGGCGCTTCTATCTGCACTCCACCTCTCATTGGCTGGGGCTGGACGTTCACGATGTGGGGAGTTACAGCCTCAAGGGGCAGCCGCGCCCTCTCAGACCGGGCATGGTACTGACCATCGAGCCGGGACTGTACATTCCCGATGCCGAAGATATCCCGCCGGCATTACGCGGCATCGGCATTCGTATCGAAGACGATGTCGTCGTCACCGCCAATGGCGGCGAAGTATTGACGGCGGAGGTCCCCAAGACCTGCGATGAGATTGAGGCACTGATGGCGGGGCGTGACGCCTGATTTTTTCGGTGTATCGACTCTATTACGTAAAGTACGTAATGCTGTAATTCTATCTGAGGCATCTTCGCCACCGTGAAGATACAAGCCATAGAGACGCTAACGGCATACACGAGGACCGCGATGGAGAGGGAGAAAATGGCGCATCACGCCACGTCAGGGAGGACGACATGACCCAGTCTCAAGTGGATATTGCTATCGTAGGCGGCGGCCTGGTCGGGGCCAGTCTGGCTGGCGCCTTGGCGCCGTTGATCACGCGTTATGCGCTGCGAGTCGCCGTGATCGAAGCGGCATCACTGCCCGGCGAGGGGCTGACGGGGTATCAGCCGAGTTTCGATGCCCGGGCCAGCGCGATCTCCCAGGGCTCACGACGGCACTTCGAGCATCTCGGGGTATGGCCCTTGCTAGCGCAGGAGGCGGCGCCGATCCGGCTCATCCATGTCAGCGAGCGCGGACGCCTGGGCGCGGCGCGGCTACAAGCCGAGGAGTTCGGGGTCGATGCGCTGGGCTATGTCCTGCCCAATGCCTGGATGGGCCGGGTACTGCATGAGCGTTTGCAAGACCTTGCCTTGGACTGGTACTGCCCGGCAAAGGTGGAAAGCATCGTCCCCCAGGCGCAAGGGCACTGTTTGACCCTGTCCACGGGCGCCAGCCTACAGGCGGGATTGACCGTGCTCGCGGATGGCGGGCGTTCGGGACTCAAGGAGCAGCTGGGCATTACCAGTCATGCCGAACCCTATGCGCAGGCCGCCCTGATCGCCAACGTCGAAGTCAGCCAGCCGCACCGCGGCGTCGCCTACGAACGCTTTACCCGGGATGGGCCATTGGCGCTGCTGCCGTTGCCGGGCGATCGCATGGAACTGATCTGGACTCATGCCCAGGGGCAAGACGCCGCCACGTTGCGGCTCAGTGAGGGTGACTTCCTGGCCCGGTTGCAGCGTGTCTTTGGCGACCGGGCCGGGCGTTTTCGGCGTGTCGGACAGCGCCACACCTATCCGCTGTCGCTGGTGACCGCCAATGAGACGGTGCGCCCGCACTTGGCCGTACTCGGCAATGCTGCCCATGCGCTGCATCCGGTGGCAGGCCAGGGCTTCAACCTTGCCCTGCGTGGGGTGATGGATCTGGTTGCGGCGCTGGAGTCGGGCCTGGCCATGGGCGAACGGCCAGGCGATCCGCGGGGACTGCAGGATTTCGACGCGCGCCGTGAGCGCGACCGGCATAACGTGATCCGCTTCAGCGACGGGCTGGTGCGCCTGTTCGGCATCGATCACTCGCTGCTGTCGCATGGCCGTGCCGCAGGGCTGGTCGGGCTCAACCTGTCGGGGCCGCTGCGCCGGACGCTGGGGCGCCGGGCAATGGGGCTCGAGCGCTAGGCTTTGTCCGAAAAGTACCTGCGCTCGACCATGCAGCGTTAAAATGGGCTAAAAGTCCTCATTTACAGCCCGTAAACTCCGCCTTCTCGCCCATTTCGCTCTGCCTGGCTATCGCTCGATTTGTCAGGCGAAGCCTAAGCGATGCCGGCGCCTGGCGAACGGGAACCGGCGTGCTGATACACGCGTGGGCAAGCGAAAGACCGCGCGACCATAAACAACGCGCGACCATAAACAACGCAACAAAGGAGAAGCCCATGCAAGCAGAGGTCATCATCGTCGGCGGGGGCATGGTGGGCACCGCCCTGGCGACGTTGCTGGGCCAGGCGGGCGTGGCGGTTAGCGTGCTCGACGCTCGCACCGGTCCCTTGACGCAGGACGGGCTGGGCCAAGGGCGCCCGGCGCCGCGCGTCAGTGCGTTGACGCCGGTATCGCAACGTCTATTGACCCGCTTGGGCGCCTGGCCACTGATGGCCGAGCGGCGTGTCACGCCCTATACCGGCATGCAGGTTTGGGATAGCGAGGGCAACGGCGAAATCTCCTTTGCCGCGAGTGACGTTGGCGTGCCGGTGCTCGGGCATATCGTGGAGAACGACGTGGTGCTGGCGGCGCTGGAAACGCGCTTGTCACAGCTGGATTGCGTCACCTCGCTGTTTGGCGCCCGCGTGGCCGGGCTCGAACGGTGTGCCGCCGGACGTGCAGTGGTGCTTGAAGATGGCCGGCGTTGCGAGGCACCACTGATCGTGGCCGCCGATGGCGCTCACTCGCCACTGCGCACGCTGGCGGGCATCGCGGTGCGCGCTCAGGACACCGGTCATGCGGCCGTGGTGACCACGGTGCGGGTGGAGCGCACCCATGCCGGGGTGGCGCGTCAGGTGTTCCTGCCTGGGGGACCGCTGGCCTTTCTGCCGTTGTGTGTCGACGGACAGGCGCTGTACTGCTCGATCGTCTGGTCGACGTCGCCGAGCGAGGCGGAACGGCTCGTCGAATTGTCCCCCCAAGCGCTGGGCGAGGCGCTGGCCGCCGCGTTCGAGCATCGTCTGGGCCGGGTGGAGGTCATCGACAAGGCGGTTCGCTTCCCACTGACGCAGCGCCACGCGCAGCGCTACGTCGAGCCGGGGTTGGCGCTGGTGGGCGACGCCGCGCACAGCATTCATCCGTTGGCGGGGCAGGGCGTTAATCTGGGCTTCATGGATGCCGCGGTGCTCGGCGAGGAACTGATCAGGGCCAAGGCACGCGGCGCGGCGCTGGGCGACGAACGCATCCTGTCCCGCTATGCGCGCCGTCGACGGGGCGACAACGCTACCATGCTGGCGTTGATGGATGGCTTTCGGCTGCTGTTCGGCACGTCACAGCCAGCATTGCGACTGGCGCGCAACCTGGGGCTTTCGGGAATCGATCGCTGCGATCCGCTCAAGCGACTGCTGGTGCGCCAGGCCATCGGTGAACGTGGCGAGTTGCCCGCGAGCTGTCGCTAAGCGGACGAGCGTCGCCTGGCCCTCGCCAACGGCCCCGCAAGCGGGGCCTTGTCCTGCACTGCCTGAGCGTGATTCGCCAACGGCCAGCAGTCTGGCACTTAAGGCGTGGCCGTTGCTGGACGCGAGGTCGAGCGGCCTTTAACGACATTGAGCGCCTTGAGCAGATTGAGGGCTTCGCCGAGCTGGTAGTCCCGTTCTGCCAATGGCGAAGTTTGCGCCGTTTGGCGGCTGCGTTCGCCCGCCTCGTTGAGCAGATGTCCCGCCAGGTCCGCCTCGCGCACCTCGAGGCCCATGGCATCGGCAATCTCCAGGTGGCCGCGCACGACATCCACGTCGGGGTCGATGCCTTGAGCCTGAATCGAGCGGCCCTTGGGGGTGTAATACAGCGCCGTGGTCAGCTTGAGACCATCGCCATTGCCCAGGGGCAGCACCTGCTGCACCGACCCCTTGCCGAAGCTGGCGGTGCCCATGATCACGGCGCGGTGATGGTCCTGTAGTGCGCCGGCGACGATTTCCGCCGCGGAGGCGCTGCCGCCGTTGATAAGCGTCACCATGGGCACCTCGGGCGCCGCGCTGCCCGGCGTAGCGGAGAAACTCATGTCGCTGTCCGGCAGGCGGCCCTCGGTATAGACGATCAGACCGCTGTCGATGAACAGGTCCACGACATCCACGGCGCTCTGCAGTACGCCGCCGGGATTGTTGCGCAGGTCCAGCACCAGACCTTCGAGAGGGGCTTCGCGTTGCAGGCGCTCCAGCGCCTCGCGGGTCTGGGCGGCGGTACGGTTCTGGAACTGGCTGATGCGGATATAGCCGTATCCCGGCGCGAGCATTTCGCTTTTCACGCTGTCGGTCTGAATGGCTTCACGGGTCAGCGTCACGGTCCGCGGCGCATCTTCTCCACTGCGCAGAATGGTCAGGCTGACATCGCTGCCGGGCTCGCCACGCATCAGCTCTACCGCATCCTGCAGCGAGAGGCCATCGGTGGGAGTGTCGTCGATACGCAGGATGTCGTCGTGGGCCTGCAAGCCGGCACGGGCGGCAGGGGTATCGTCGATGGGGGCGACGATGGTCAATTGGCCGTCTTCCATGCCGATCTCGATGCCCACGCCGCCGAACTCGCCCTCGGTGGATTCCTGCAGGGCGGAGAAGGAGTCGGCATCCAGATAGGCGGAATGCGGGTCGAGTTCGCCGAGCATGCCGCGCATGGCGTTACGCAGCAGGGTGGAGTCGTCGACTTCATCGACATAGGCACGCTTGATGCGCTCGAAGATCTCGACGAAGGTCTGGACGTCCTCCACCGGCAGGTCGTCAGCGCTTGGCGTCTCTGGCTGGGCCATGGCGGGCTGGGACAACAGCGCCAGCAGCGCCAGCGTGCGCAGCAGGTTGCGTCTCGGCAAACACGCGTTGAGTAGGTTGACGGCCATGCATTCTCCAAGGCGGGGCGGGACAAAAGGCCAGCATAGCCTTTGTGGTTGGCGAGAATCCAGAGATAGCCCAGCCCTTGCGGGCGGTTTTGTTCAGCGCCGCGCGATCCAGCGACGCGGGTCGATGGGCTCGCCATTCTGGCGGACCTCGAAATATAACCCCGGATTGGGGCGACCACCGGTGTTGCCGACCGCCGCGATGGGGGCGTCGCGCTCGACGCGGGCCCCGACGTCGACCGCGAACTGCTGCAGGTGCGCATAGAGCGTCATCACACCATCGCCATGATCGACGATCAGCAGATTGCCGAAACCGCGCATCCAGTCGGCGAACACCACGCGTCCCGGATGCACGGCCTTGACCGGCGTGCCCTCGGGGGCGGCGATGAGAATGCCGTTGCGGTCGACGCCCTCGCCCTGGCCATAGGCCGATACCAGCCGGCCCTGCACCGGCCAGGGTAACTCGCCGCGGGTCTGCTCGATGCGCGTCGAGGGCGGTGGTTGCTTGAGCCGGGCCAGCTCCTCCTGCATGTGCTTGAGAATGCGCTCGGCATGGGCGCGGTCCTGATTCAGCTCTTCCAGACGCACCTGCTCGCTGGCATAACGCTGCTCGAGGCTGGCCAGCAGCGACTTGCGTTCGGCCTGCTGTGCGGCAAGCGCTGCGCTGCGCTGAGTGAGCTCCTCGGTCAGTGACGCCAGGCGCTCACGGCGAGCCTGGATGGCATTCTGGGTGTCGTTGAGCTGGGTGTTCAGGCGCGCCAGCGCCTCGAGGCGTGCCTGGCGTGCTCGGGACAGACGGTTGAGGTAGGTCTGCAGGCGGTCGAGGCGTGCCGGGTCGTCCTGATTGAGCAGTAACTTGAGCTGGGGCGTCAGACCGAGGCGGTACAACGCATCCAGTTGCTGGGCCAGTGCCTGACGCTGCGCGTCGCGTTCGGCCTCAAGCGAGTCTTGGCGTGCGGCTAGCGTCTCGAGTTCGTCATCCAGCCGGCGCCGTTCGGCATGCAGGGCATCGAGCCGCTGGTGGGTCTCACCGAGGGCGGTCTCGATCTTCTTGAGTTCGCGGCTGGCGTCGCCGCGGGCGTTGCGGGTCGTGTCCAGGCGTTGTTGCAGGGCCTGGATATCGGACTGTAGCTCGCCGAGCTGAGCCTGGGCCTCGCGTTCGCTGGACGGCGTGTCCTGAGCGAGGCTGGCGACAGGCATGATCCACGCCGCCACGCTCAGGAGCGTGACGGCGCTGATCTGGGCGATGCGCCGCCGGCTCATGTCAGCGGTGTGAGCGGCAGGGCCGCTGCGCTGGCACGCGGCACGCTCAATACTCGATCAGCACGTTGCCCGTCATCTCGGCAGGGGGCTCCTGATTCATCATCGCCAGCAGGGTGGGCGCCAGATCGCACAAGCGTCCGCCTTCCTTGAGCCTGGCCTGGCGCGGGCTGACGTAGACCAGCGGCACTTCGAAGGTGGTATGCGCCGTCTGTGGCGCGCCGGTCTGCGGGTTGACCATTTGCTCGACATTGCCATGGTCGGCGGTGATCAAGCATTCGCCACCGGCGCGCTCGATGGCCTCGACCACGCGCTCCACGCAGACATCCAGCGTTTCCACCGCCTTGACCGCGGCATCGAAGTTGCCGGTATGGCCGACCATGTCGCCATTGGCATAGTTGCAGATGATCAGGTCGTAGGTGCCGGAGTCGATCGCCGCCACCAGCTTGTCGGTGAGCTCGAAAGCGCTCATCTCCGGCTTCTCGTCATAGGTTTTGACGTCCTGGGGCGAGGGAATCAGGATGCGATCCTCGCCTTCGAACTCGGCTTCACGGCCGCCGGAGAAGAAAAACGTGACGTGCGCATACTTTTCGGTTTCGGCGATGCGCAGTTGGGTCATGCCGCGTGCGGATACCACTTCACCCAGCGTGTTGACCAGGTCGGAAGGCGGAAATGCGGCCGGGGCCGGAATGTCGGCGGAATACTCGGTCAGCATCACCAGGCCGTCGGCGGCGAGTCTGGGGCGTGCCTGGCGAGTGAAGCCCTGGAAGTCGTCCTCGACGAAGGCTCGGGTCAGCTCGCGGGCGCGGTCGGCGCGGAAGTTCGTGAAGATGGCGGCGTCACCGTCTTCCATCTTCACGGTGCGGCCCTGCGGGCGCACGCTGGTCGCGGCGACGAACTCGTCGGTCTCGCCGCGCTCGTAGGCAGCGGCCAAGCCGGCCTCGGCGGATTCGGCGATGTGTTCGCCGTCGGCTGCGGAGATGACGCGGTAGGCTTTTTCCACGCGGTCCCAGCGGTTGTCACGATCCATGGCGAAATAACGGCCGACGATCGAGGCGACGAAACCCTCGCCATTCGGGCAGAGTTCGGCAAGCTTGGCGTTGGCGCGCTCCAGTGAGGGCTGCGCACTCTGTGGCGCGGTATCGCGGCCGTCGAGAAAGGCATGAATGTAGATACGCTTGGCACCGCGCGCGGCGGCCATCTCGGCCATTGCCAGGATATGATCTTCATGGCTATGCACGCCACCCGGCGACAGCAGGCCGAGCAGATGCACCGCCTTGTCCGCCTTGACCGCCGCATCGATGGGCTTCGTTAGAGCCTCGATGCTGGCGAGCTCGCCATCGGCAATCGCTTTGGTGATGCGAGTGAAGTCCTGGTAGACGATACGCCCTGCGCCCAGATTCATGTGACCGACTTCGGAGTTGCCCATCTGCCCTTCCGGCAGGCCAACATACTTGCCGTCGGTGTGAATCAGGCTCGTGGGGTACTGCTGTTGCAGGCGATCCATGACCGGGGTGCGGGCTGCCTTGACGGCATTGTGTTGAGTTTCTTCGTTATGGCCGTAGCCGTCGAGAATGATCAGCGCTACCGGACGGGGTCGCTGGGTCGTAGTATCTGCCATGATATGCCTCGCATGAGTGTGGTGGGCCGGCTCGGTGCCTCATGCACGGCGCCACACGGGGGTTTGCGACTGACGGCCGGCGGGAAAGGCTTCAGCTCGCCGTCTGTTTTCACCGGCCTAGGCGTGTGCCTATGTATCCTTACTCCGGCATAATATCGTACACCCGCCCCGGGCGTCAGCCGGATACGCTTGAACCGGACGTCCGCCGACACCTCGTGTATACTGGGCGCCGCCTGGGAGTTGGGGCAGGGCGCGCAGATCGACGCCGCGCTGCCGGTGTCCTGGGCAGGGTTTCGTGATATTCATATCCCGCACGGCCCATCCGATACCGTATTGCGCTGGCAGGTCCCGCGGCAAGCGGAAAAAGCGTTGTGGCAACAAGAGTTACCCAGACCCATGATCGATCAGCTGTTCGAATTCGTGCAGAACCATCCGCTGCTGGTGGGCGCCTTCCTGTTGGTGCTGCTGGCGTGGATCGCCTTCGAGGCGAAGCGTGGCAATCACGGCGTGTCCACCGGCGAGGCCACTAACCTGGTCAATCGCGAGGATGGAATCGTCGTCGACATTCGCGACAATAAGGACTTCAAGACGGGACATATTGCCGGCGCGCGCAACATCCCCCAGAGTCGCCTGAACGAGCGTATGGGAGAACTCGAGAAGTTCAAGGACAAGCCCATCATCATCGTGTGCAAGCATGGCCAGTCCTCGGGTGTCGCCGTGGCGCAACTGAGCAAGGCCGGTTTCTCCCGGGTGACCAAGCTCAAGGGCGGCATGGGCCAGTGGCAGGCCGACAACTTGCCGGTGGTGCGTAAATAGGTGCGTCATTAAATAACCGTGGCGGTAGGGAAGAGTCCTTACCTCGTGTTCATGCGCTAAGGCAACGATAACGATGCGTCATTCTCCTCGTGAATGGCGCCTTTAGAGTCAAAGGAAACGCAATCATGGCGGAAGACAACAACCAGGCCGCACAGGGCCAGAACCCGCAGCTGCAGTTCTCTCTGCAGCGTATCTACGTCAAGGATATCTCCTTCGAGTCGCCCAATGCGCCAGGCGTGTTCCAGCAGCCGTTCAAGCCCAAGGTCGGCCTGGACCTGAACACCGCCAACGAGCAGATCGGTGACAATCTCTACGAGGTCGTGGTCAAGGTCACCGCTCAGGTATCCAATAGCGAAGACGAGTCGGTGAACTTTCTGGTCGAAGTCGAACAGGCCGGACTGTTTCGCATCGCCGGGATCGAGGGCGACCAGCTCGATCACACCCTGGGCGCCTTCTGCCCCAACGTGCTGTTCCCCTATGCCCGCGAATGCATCGACAACCTGGTCAATCGTGGCAGCTTCCCTCCGCTGATGCTGGCGCCGGTCAACTTCGAGGCCATGTACGCCCAGAAGAAACAGCGCGAGTCCCAAGCCAGCGAGAACCTGCAGTAAGCGATGGCCGCTCCGCGCATCCATGTCGAGTCGGCGCTTGACGCCGGCGCGACGCTGATTCTGCCGGAAAGCGCGGCCCGTCATGTGGCGCTGGTGCTGCGCCTGCGCGAAGGCGCGACACTGACGCTGTTCGACGGTCGCGGCGTTGAAGCGCATGCCGAGCTGATCACTGTCGCGCGCAAGCAGGTCGCGGTGCGTATCCGGGAGGTCTTTACCGGACAGCGGGAGTCGCCGCTGGCGGTGCATCTCGGCCAGGCGATCTCCAAGGGCGATCGCATGGATTATGCCATCCAGAAAGCCGTCGAGCTGGGCGTGGCGGTGATCACGCCGCTATACACCGAGCACGGCGACGTGCGCTTGAAGGGCGAACGCGAGGCCAAGAAGCTCGCCCACTGGCAAGGCGTGGCGATCAGCGCCTGCGAGCAGTGCGGGCGTGCCGTCGTTCCCGTGATAAACGCCCCTCAGCCGTTGGCCGAATGGCTTTCGGCGCGTGACGAGCCTCTGCGGCTGGCGCTGCATCCAGCGACCGAATCGGCCTTCGCCCGCCAGGCGCACGTCGAGCGCGCCGCGCTGCTGATCGGCCCCGAGGGTGGCTTGTCCCCCACCGAAGTCGACGTCGCCACGGCGGCCGGCTTCACTCCACTGACTCTCGGTCCGCGCATCCTGCGCACCGAAACCGCCCCCGTCGTCGCCCTGACGCTGCTGCAGTATCATTTCGGTGATCTGGGGGTTAGTTAAACAGACTCCACCCTCGCACTCATGGATGATCAACGCGGGGATGCCCCGCCGTCGGCGTCGTTATATCTCCATGGTGTGCTGTCGTCACATATCTTGGTGATCGGTCGTCAGCGGCAGTCGCCTATCGGCCCCGGTCTCGACGGAGGAACTCGATCAGAAGCCGGGCGATCGCTTCAGGTTGATCCTCGGGAGCGAAGTGGCCGCAGTTGTCCAGCACGGTGAGTTCGGAACCCGGGATATCAGCATTCAGGCGATGGGCGTAATCCACACTTTGCCAGGCATCATCCGCTCCCCAGATCAGCTGGACCGGCAGGCTACCGAGCTCGGGCAATCGGTCTGCGATTTCCAGCGTGTGTTTAGCATCGTAGTGGCGAACCTGGTGCTGGAAGAGGCTGGGTTGCCCTATGGGCCCGCTGATGAAATCGAGGTAGGTGTCGAGCGCGGAATCTTCCAGCGCGCGCGGGTCATGGACGGCGGTCAACAGCCATTCGCGGAAATGAGCGCGGTGTTCGGCATCGGGTGCCTTGCCCAGTCTCTCCAGGCCGTTCGCCATCTGCTGTCGGGTGTGTGGCGAGGGGTAGCTGTCGTAACTCACCGTGTCGATCAGTGTCAGTGAACGCAGCCGTTGGGGATGGAAAATCCCGAAACGCTGGGCGATGCCGCCGCCGAAGTCATGCGCGACGACATGCGCCGTCTCCAGCCGCCAGTGGTTCATCAGTCTTTCAAGCACCGATGTCTGGGCGGAAATCGAGGTATCGACCGTTGGGTCCCAGGGGCGCTCGGAGTGGCCATAACCCAGCAGATCGAAGAGATGGACGCGATATCCGGCCTCGACCAATGGAGGCATGACATCACGCCAGATGAGAGAGGACGAGGGCGTGCCATGCAGAAGCACGACGGGTGCGCCCTGGCCGTAGACGCCGTGGGCGATACGCTTGCCGTCGATCAACACATTGTCAGTCGCGATCGGTTTCATGTTCCCGCTCCGCCTTGAGGTGTGCCGATGAGCTTGCGAGACTTACGGGAATGACTCAAATGAGTTGTCTTGTCGTTACGATCGATATTTGTCATGTCGATTGGAGGCGAGCCGACGGTTGAACCGGAGTGATACAGGTGAGCGCGAGACTGGAAATAGGAGCGCTGCAGGCGCTACGTGCCGTTGCCGATCACGGTGGCATCACGCGGGCCGCGGAGCACTTGGCACTGTCCCATCAGCGGTGTCACACAAGATCAAGCGCCTGGAGAACGGACTAGGCTGCGAGCTATTGGCGAGGCGCGCCGGACAGTCGCCGTTCACGCCGGAGGGCGAGCGGTTGCTGCGTTATGCGCGTCGCATTCTTGACCTGCACGACGAGGCCGTGATGAGCCTGGGAGCATCGCCGCTAAGCGGGAAGATCCGGCTTGGCGTGACCGAGGACACGACGAGCGGCGGTCTTTCACGCATTCTTGGCCGTTTTACGCGACGCCACCCCGAGGTCACGGTGCACACTCGCGTCGCTCAGAGCCTGACGATCGAGGAGCAGATCGATCGCAGCGAGCTCGACCTTGGGCTGCTGCAACTCTTCGAGCATCGCCAGCGCGGATCGGATGTAGTGCTCACCAAGGAGCCGCTGCACTGGGTGAAGTCGCCTGATCTCGCACTCGATACGACGCGATCGCTGCCTTTCGTCGCCTTTGACGACGCCTGTTTCTATCGACGTTGGGCGATGGATGTCGGGCAGTCGCGACCGCCAGGCTTTTCCACCGTGATGACATGTGCCAGCATCTCCGGCGTGGTTTCTGCCGTGAATGCCGGCCTGGGCGTGTCTCTACTCAACAAGCGTCATGTCACGCCGCAGATGGTTATCATGGATCGCGAATTGACGCCGCCTCCGACGATCGTTTATGCCCTCCGAGTCGGACGTAAAAGCCATTCGCCTGCTGTGCGTGGCCTGATGGAGGAACTCGCGGGCGAGTTCGGTGGAAACGACTCCCTTGCACGACAAGATCCGACACCCCAACCCTCTACCGACAGTTTGTGACGCCTGCCGATCACGGCCTTTGCCCGCGCCGCCGCACGGCGTGATAATGAGCGCCTATCTCTCGTAGGTGATTGCCACTATGCCCTGCTCCCAGGATTGCTCCCCGCGTCCACTCGCCACCGGGCGGCCCAAGGACCTGCTGTTGCCGTGCGGCGAGCAGACTTTCGCCCGGTGATCGGCAAGTTGGCACCCGGCTGCGTCGCGTCATCCCGCTTGGGTTTCGCGATAGCCCTGCGTCATACTGCGATCATCGTCAACGCATCGTGGAAATACCCTTAAATGAGCCAACGCCCTCTCAAGATCGGCGTGGTGATGGACCCCATCGCCGCGATTACCTACAAGAAGGACACGACTCTGGCCATGCTGTGGGCCGCCCAGGATCGTGGCGGGTCGCTGTATTACATGGAGCAGGAGGACCTCTTTCTCGATAACGGCCGTGCCCGGGCGCGAATGCGCGAGCTCGAGGTCTTCCACAACCCCGCAGACTGGTACCGTCTTGGTGAACCCGTCTCGAGTCCGCTGGCGGAGCTCGACGTGATCCTGATGCGCAAGGATCCGCCGGTCGACACCGGGTTCACCAATAGCGTGCATCTGCTGGGTTTCGCCGAGCGTGAAGGCGTGCTGGTGGTCAATCCCACGCGCGCACTGCTGGAGTGCAACGAGAAACTCTTCGCCCAGCAGTTCCCGCAGTGCTGTGTGCCCACTATCGTCTCGTGCAGCGACAAGGTATTGCGCAGCTTCCATGCCGAGCATGGCGATGTGATCTTCAAGCCGCTCGACGGCATGGGCGGCACCGGCATCTTTCATATCGGTCCCGAGGGGCGCAATCTGGGCGCGGTGATCGAACAGCTAACCGAGCGCGGCAGTCACCAGATCATGGCCCAACGCTACATTCCCGAGATCAAGGACGGCGACACCCGCATCCTGCTGATCGATGGCGAACCGGTGCCTTACGGCCTGGCGCGGGTACCGATGGCCGGCGAGACCCGCGGTAACCTGGCGGCCGGCGGACGCGGCGTGAGCCGCGAGCTGAGCGATCGCGACTACTGGCTGGTCGAGCAGGTCAAGCCGGCCATCCGCGAGAAGGAATTGATGTTCGTTGGCCTCGACGTGATCGGCGACTACATCACCGAGATCAATGTCACCAGCCCGACCTGCGTGCGCGAGATCGATGACCAGCGCGGCACCGATATCGCCGGGTTGCTGATGGATGCCATCGAGCGCCGTCTCGAGCGGGCATGACGCCAGCGGAGCTGCGATGTCCGTCTCGATGATCAGCGACCCGATCCAGTATGCTCCGGTCAGCCGCCGCTATCGGCATGTCGTGGCCGGTGCCTTGGCGCTCGCACTGCATGCCGGACTGATCGTGGGGCTGGCGCACTGGGAGGTAGTCCCGACGCAGGCGGCGCCTGCGTCGCGCGGTCTCGACGTGGTGCTGGTCAGGGCGCCGGCGCCCAAGCCCGTCGAGGCATCGGCCATCGGTGCCGCCGATCAGCGCGCGCGTGGCGAACGGCAGGCCTCCTCCGAGGCGTTGCAGACGCCGAGCGCAGACGAATCGCAGGCGGACACCAGCGCCCCTACGGCGCCTCTGGCTCCGGAGGTGGCCAAGGCCATACGCGAGCCGCCCACGCTGGCGTCGCCGCCACCGGCATCTGCGGCCACGCAGGAGGCGTCAGCGTCTGCAGCAAGCGAGGGGGAAGAAGAGCCGCAGGCCGCCACGCCGCTACGCCGCACCACCCCCGAGTCGGCGGCGCCGAGAAGACAGGCGCCGCCGCCCAAGCCGGCGTCGGCCGCTGAGCCTCAGGCCGCTCCACAAGCCGCGTCGGAAAAGCCGCCAGCGGCACCAAGCGAACGACGTCCCAGCGCCAGCGAATTGCTGGCTCAAGCGACCTCGAGCGTGCGCGAGCAGGGCTTCGTCGCCAGCCGCGAGCCGGACGCGCCGCCGCAGTCGGCGGCTACGCAGGCCGCCGAGGCGCGTTATATCGCCGATTGGACGCGGCGGGTTGAGCAGTACGGCAACCTGCACTATCCCGCACCGTCGCATCTTGAAGGCCAGTTACGCATTCGCGTGGTCATCGGCTCCGACGGGCGGCTGCGCGAGGTGCAGGTGTTGCAGTCGTCGGGGTTTGCCGAGCTAGATCAAGCGGCGCTTGACACGGTGCGAGGTGCCGCGCCCTATCGACCTTTCGATACGGGGCTTGCTGGGCGTGATAGTCTGGTGATTACACGTATTTGGCGCTTCGGGAAAGGCAATAATTTTGGCGTGCATTGACGCCAGGGAGGCACATGCAAAGCTTGAAGAACCATTTTCTGCTGGCGATGCCGCATCTCGAGGAATCCGAGTTCGGCGGTACGTTGACCTATTTATGTGATCACGATGACAACGGCACGCTCGGGGTGATCGTCAACCGGCCCCTGGAGCTGACGCTGGAGGCGCTGTTCGATCAACTCGATCTCGAGTCCGAGCATAGCCCACATCGCGAAGCCCCGGTCTACTATGGCGGACCGGTCAACAACGACCGCGGCTTTATCCTGCATCGCGGCAGCGCTGCCCCCTGGGACTCCAGCCTGCAGGTTTCCGACGAGATCGCATTGACCACCTCGATGGACATGCTGTCGGCCATCGCCGAGGGCCGCTTCGACGACGATTTCATCGTCTGTCTGGGCTGCGCCGGCTGGCAGGGCGGCCAACTGGAGGACGAACTCAAGCAGAACGCCTGGTTGACCGTCGAAGGCCAGGCCGCGATTCTCTTCGCGACGCCGCCGGAACAGCGGCTGACCGCCGCCGCCGGGATTCTGGGCGTCGACCTCAACCTGATGACCCGCGAAGCCGGCCATGGCTGAGCGAGGGGAGAGCGTGGCGGAGGATATGGCGAGGGGAACATGGCGCTAAGCGGACAGCGGCTGGTGCTGGCGTTCGATTTCGGCACGCGGCGTATCGGCGTAGCGGTGGGCAACGAGATGCTGGGTAGCGCCTCGCAGCTGGCGCCCCTGCCGGCTCGCGACGGGATACCCGACTGGCACGTGGTGACACGGTTGGTCGAGGAGTGGCGTCCGGATCTGTTCGTGGTCGGCCTGCCGCTCAACATGGACGGCAGCGAGTCCGAAATGAGCACCCGGGCGCGCAAGTTCGGCAAGCGCCTCTACGGGCGCTACGGCAAGCCCTGCGAAATGATCGACGAACGTGGCTCGACTCGCGAGGCCAAGGCCATCGCCCGTGACGCGGGGCATCGCGGTAACTACCGTGACGAGGGCGTCGACGGGCTGGCGGCGCAGCTGATCCTCGAAGGCTGGTTCGCCAGGGACGAGGGCCTGCCGTCGCGGCCGCTCGGCTGAGTCGACCGCACTTCAAGACTCACGATACGCAAAGACAACACGGCCGGCCCCTGGGGGCCGGCCGTGATCTTTTAGGAGGACTATCGGGCTGGCTGCTAGCTGTCCAGGTGAAGCTCCGGCGTCGGCCGGCTGAAGCCACGGGTCAGCCAGGTCAGCCAGGCGAGTCCGCAAGTCAGCCAGATGCTGCCCAGCGTGACCGCTAGGTGATCCAGGCTGGCCATCAGCCACAGGATCGCAGCCAGGCCGATCAGCGGGCAGACCAGGAACCACAGCGTATCGAAGCCGCCGCGGCGGCGCTCCTTGAGGTAGTAGTGGCAGATCACTGCGACATTGACCAGGGCGAAGGCCAGGAAGGCGCCGAAGTTGATGAACGAGGCCGCCGAGAGCACGTCCATGGTCAGTGCCAGCAGCGCCACGAGAGCGCTCAGCACCAGCCCACCGACCGGGGTGCCGAAGCGTCCCAGCCGGCCCAGCCAGCGCTTGGGCAGCACGTCGTCGCGGCCCATGGCGTAGATCAACCGTGCGCCGCTGGCCTGGGCGGCGATACCCGAGGCGAACTGACCGACGATCAGGCCGATCAGGAAGACCGAGACGAAGATGTCGCCGCCGATGTTGCGGGCGATGTCGTAGGCGGCGGCGTCGGGATTGGCGAAGTCGGTGCCCGGGGCGGCGAGCTGCACCACGTAGGAGACGACGATGAAGATCAGCCCGCCGATCAGGGTGATCAGCAGGATGGCGCGCGGCAGGTTGCGCTGCGGGTCCTTGGTTTCCTCGGTCAGGGTGGTCACGGCGTCGAAGCCGAGGAAGGAGTAGCAGGCCACGGCCGCGCCGGCCATCAGCGTCGCCAGCGAGGCCGAAGTCTCGGCGCCGAGGAAGGGGGCCAGGCTCCAGAACGGCTGGCTGGGGTCGCCGAGTACGTAATGCGCGGCGAGGCCGACGAAGGCGACGAGGACCAGCACCTGCACCAGCATCATCACGCTGTTGATCAGGCTGGCGAGCTTGAGCCCCAGCATGTTGATCAGCGTGGTCACGCCGATGAAGGCCAGCAGCCAGAGCGCCTCGGGGATCGCCGGGAAGGCCGAGTTGAGGTAGGCGGCGCCGATCAGCCAGATCACCATCGGCAGGAACAGATAGTCGAGCAGGATCGCCCAGCCGGCGATGAAGCCCAGCCGGTCGTCGATGGCGTGGCGCACATAGGCGTAGGCCGAACCGGCGACCGGGTAGGCGCTGGCCATGCGGCCATAGCTGTGAGCGGTGAACAGCATGGCGACCAGCGCGGCCAGATAGGCGCCGGACACCGCGCCGTCGGTGATCACGGCGAGCACGCCGAAGGTGCCCAGCACGATGATCGGGGTCATGTAGGCCAGGCCGAACAGCACTACCTGGCCCAGCGAAAGGGTCTTCTTCATTTCGGGCATCGTCGCCTCCTATTTATGGTTATTGCGACCGAGAGAATTATTCAACGGAGATTGTTGTAACTGCGCCTGTGGCGGTTGGATGTAAGGTCAATGGGCTCAGGCGAAATGCCAGACCCGGCCCAACGCCGTCTCCTCGCGATGTCCCGGCAGGGCGAGACGGCGATCGCGAAGATAGTCGTAGTTGCGGCGGGCGCGCTCGAGCCGCTCGCCGTCGAGTGTCAGGGGGGTCACGCTCTCCTCGCGACCGGCGCGGAACAGCAGCTCGCCGTCGGGGGCCACGAGCGCGCTCTCGCCGGCGAAGGTCAGCCCCGCTCCCTCTCCGGCGCGGTTGGCCATGGCCAGGAAGCACTGGTTTTCCTGGGCTCGGGCCTGGGCGGCGCGGGCGTGCACCGGTCCGTAGGGGTCCATGTTGCCGTTGGTGACCACCAGCAGGTCGGTGCCCATGGCGGCCAGGGCGCGGGCGGGTTCGGGGAATTCCAGGTCGTAGCAGATCAACAGGCCGATGCGGTAACCGCGCCAAGCGACGCAGCTGACGCTGTCGCCGGGGCTGACCAGGTCGCGTTCGTCGGGCCACAGGTGGGTCTTGCGGTAGCGCAGCGCAAGGCCCTGTTCGGGGGTGATCAGCACGGTGGTGTTGTAGATCGCTTCCCCGGCGCGTTCGAGCAGGCCCAGCGCCAGGGCGGTGTCGTGCTCGCGGCTGAGGTTGATCAGCGTGGCCAGTTCGGGGCCGTCGAGCGTCAGCGCCCGGTCGACGACGTGGCCGGGCTCGGCGAAGCCGGTCAGCTGGGTCTCGGGGAAAATCATCAGCGCTGTCGCGGGATCGCTGTCGCGAACGCAGTCGACCACGCGCGACAGGTTGTTGGCGATATCGCCTTCGCGGCTGGCCAGTTGGGCCAAGGCTATTTGCATGGAAGCTCCGACGTGTTGTTACTGTGCGATAATCGGGGGTCTTTCTTCAGTATCCGGACTCACGCGTCGCTGCCTATCCCATGAACGGGTTACCCCGGATGGGTAAGGCGGTCGACGCCTGGTTAGCGGGACGGGATCAGCGAGGTGGCAATGATGGGGCGTAATGCGGATGAGGGTCAGCCCGACGGGACGATGACCCGCCTGGAAAGCCTCGCCTGGCATCGCAGCTTTGCGGGGCTGGTCGACAAGCTGGATGGGGGCAATTTCTGGCTCGCCGTGGTGCGCACACTGGGGGCGTATGTCGACTTCAATACCTGGGTGGCGCTGATCTTCGACCCCCGCCAGCCGCCGCGCATCCTCGCCGAGAGCGACGAGGACGACGGTTCGGACGAGACGCTGTTCCAGAATTACCAGCGCGGGCTCTACCTGCTCGACCCGTTCTACATCGACGCCCAGGGGCGCGGACGCTCGGGGCTCTTCACCCTGGCCGACGTCGCCCCGCAGCGCTTCACCCACACCGAGTACTACCAGCGCTACTTCCAGCGCAACATCGTCGCCGACGAGGTTCAGTTCAACTGCGTGCTGGGCGGCGAGCGTACGTTGTGTCTGTCGCTGGGGTCGGTGGTGGCGTTCGACCCAGCCACGCTGGGGCTGCTCAGCCTGGTCCAGCCGTGGCTGCTGGCGCTGATGCGCCAGCGCATGCACTTCGAGGCCGAGCCGGAGGCGCGGCTCGGGCCGCATCCGTGGCATCCCGACCCGGAGCTCGCCCAGGCCCTGGAGGCGCGGCCCGCGCTGACCGAGCGCGAACGCGAGATCAGCCAGCTGATGCTGGCCGGCGGCTCGACCAAGGAGATCGCCCGGCGCCTGACGATCTCGGTGGAAACCGTGCGCGCCCACAAGAAGCACATCTACGCCAAGCTGGGCATCAACTCCCAGTCGGAGCTGTTTTCGCTGTTCTGGCAGGCGCGCCGCTAGGGCCTAGAAGCTGGCGTCGTCGACGCCGTACTGCGCCGGCACGAACCAGCGCACGTCGCGCATTTCCTTCTCGATCAGTTCCTCGACGCCGAGCAGCGTGGCGAAGATCGCCATGCGCACCGGGATGCCGTTGTCGGTCTGACGGAAGATCGCCAGGCGCGGGTCGCCGTTCAAATCCACGCTGAGATCATTGGCGCCCGGGCGGCTGTCGCGCGGCAAGGGGTGCATGACTACCGTGGTCGGCGTGCAGCGCTGGTCGAGAAACGCCCGGTCGACGGTGAAATCCTGGGATACGCCGGCGAAGCTTTCCGACAGCTCGTCGGTGAAGCGCTCCTTCTGGATGCGCGTGGTGTACACCACGTCCAGGTCGCGGAAATCGCTGTTGAGGCTTTCGCGCTGTTCGACGCGATGCCCGCGCGAGGTGACCAGGTCGACCAGCTGGCCAGGCATCTCCAGCCCCGGTGGCGAGACCAGAGTGATGCGCAGCGGCTCATAGAGCGACAGCAGCTTGATCAGTGAGTGTACGGTGCGGCCGTGTTTGAGGTCACCGGTGAGCAGCAGGTGGGCACCGCCCAGGTGTTTGCCGAGTCGGGTGAACTCCTTGTCGATGGTGTACAGGTCGAGCAGCGCCTGACTGGGATGCTCGCCGGGGCCGTCGCCGCCATTGATCACCGGCACGTTGATCGCCTCGGCGAACTCGGCCACCGAGCCCTGGTCCGGGTGGCGCATGACGATGGCGTCACAATAGCCACTCATCACCCGGCTGGTGTCGTAGAGCGATTCGCCCTTGGCCATCGACGAGAAGGTGAAGCCGGTGGTGTCACAGACGCTGCCGCCGAGTCGGCAGAACGCCGCGTTGAAGCTGACGCGGGTGCGTGTGCTGGCCTCGAAGAACAGATTGCCGAGCACCGCGCCTTCCAACACTCGGGTCACCTTGCGCCGGCTTGCAATCGGCTCCATGCGCTGAGCGACCCGCAACAGGTGATCGACATAATCGCGGGACAGGGAATCGACGGACAGCAGATGAGAACTCATGGCGGGCCTCGCGTTGTGAGCAAACGGGTGGTGGCGGGAAACGGCGGCGACAGTGTACCCAGCAAATCGACCCCGGCAAATCGGAACGCGCAGGGATCACTCCGCCGTGATGCGCGTCCCGCTACGGTTGGCGCAGCGTCGAGGGACTTCTATCTTTGCAAAGCAGGTTCCAAGGATTCATGACAGGAGACGGCAAGGATGGCAGACGAACACTTCCCACCGCAGCATCAGCCCAAGCAGCCCGGCGAAGAGCATGAGATGCATCCCGAGCCGGAATTCATTCGCACCAGCTATCGTGGTACCGACAAGCTCAAGGACAAGGTGGCGATCATCACCGGGGGTGACAGCGGCATCGGGCGTGCCGTGGCGTTGCACTTCGCCCGCGAGGGCGCCGATGTGGTGGTCGCCTATCTCGAGGAGGACCGCGACGCCGAGGACACCAAGGCGCTGGTGGAGGCCGAAGGCCGGCGCTGCCTGTTGATCAAGGGCGACGTGGGCGAACCGGCATTCTGTCGCGAGATCGTCGACAAGACCCTCGAGACCTACGGCAAGCTCAACATCGTGGTCAATAACGCCGCCGAACAGCATGACTGGAACGACGTCACGGAAATCCCCGACGACCAGCTCAAGCGTACCTTCCAGACCAACATCTTCAGTCACTTCTACATGGTCAAGGCCGCGCTGCCGCACATGAACGAGGGCGACTCGATCATTGCCACCTCATCGGTCAACGCCTTCAAGGGCAACAATTCGCTGATCGACTACTCCTCGACCAAGGGCGCGATTCAGGGCTTGGTGCGTTCACTGGCCATGTCGCTGGCCGAGAAGAATATCCGCGTCAATGCGGTGGCCCCCGGGCCGGTGTGGACACCATTGATTCCGGCCAGTTTCCCCGACGAGAAGGTGGAGAGCTTCGGCGGGCAGGTGCCGATGAACCGTGCCGGCCAGCCCAGCGAAATGGGTCCGGCCTATGTTTATCTGGCCAGCGAGGAGTCCTCTTACATGACCGGCCAGACGCTGCATCTCAACGGTGGGGTGATTCTCAATACCTGATATGAAACGGAGCATTCATGACCGCCAAGCCCAGGCTTGGCGGTTTTTTGGGGTCTGGCGCTTTTGGTGGCTGGCGAACAAAACCGGCTCAGGCGTGCTGAGCCGCTCTGGCGGCTTCCCGCGCGGGGAGCCGGCCGCCGATCTGAAGGGTAATGTCCTGTGCCGCTTGGCTGATGACGCCACCGAGCTCGGCCAGGCGCGACTCGGGAATCCGTGCCACCGGACCGGAGACCGAAATGGCCGCCAGCGGGCTGCCGTGCTCGTCATGAATCGAGGCGGCGACGCAGTGCAGGCCGATGGCATGTTCTTCACGATCGCAGGCATAGCCCCGCTGGCGGATCTCGGCCAGGCCCTCGCGCAGGCGAGTCGGGGTATCCAGCGTGTTGGCGGTGACCCGGGTCAGGCCGCGGGCCTCCAGGATGCGCTCGATCTCGCTTTCCGGTAGCCAGGCCATCAGTGCCTTGCCGACGCCCGAGGCGTGCAGCGGGGCGCGGGAACCCAGCCGGGTGATCATGCGCATCATCTGCGGCGACTCGTGCTGGGCCAGAAACACCGCCATGCCTTCATCGCGGATGCCCAGGTTGGCGGTTTCGCCGCTCTCTTCGGTTAGACGCCGCAGGAAGGGGCGGGCGGTGGCGACGACGTCGCGGGATTCAAGGAAGGTGTTACCGATCTGGAAGGTCTTGACGCCCACCTTCCACAAGCCCTGCGCGGCATCCTGAGTGATGAAGCCCTGCTGGTGCAGCGCCTGAAGCAGGCGATGGGTGGTGGAGGGCGCCAGCCCGACGATCTGGGCGATATCGGACAAGGCGAGTCCGCCCGGCGCGGCAGCCAGTCCTTCGAGAATATTGAGACCGCGGACCAGCGACTGGCTATGGCCGCCGGTGGAAGCCTTGCCGGAGCCGGCCGGCCGGCCGACCGGTTTGCGTCGGGTTTCTGTCACGCCAGGTACTCTCCGCTATGCTTGTACGCCACTTTTCAGACAGACCGTAGCATACACTGTCGGCGAAGAGCTGTCCGTCAAGCGCCGGTGACGCGCCCCGACAGGCGCAGCAAGGCGATGCGGTTGACCTGAGCAATCGCGGTGCGGCGCTCCTCGTCGGGCGTGTTGGGCAGGCGTTGCTCGAAGGCGGCGAGAATCTGATGACGATCGCTGCCCTTGACGGCCATGACGAAGGGAAAGTGAAAACGCGCCTTGTAGGCCTCGTTGAGGGACTCGAAGCGAGCGAATTCCTCAGGTGTACACTGATCCAGCCCGGCGCCGGCCTGCTCGCGGGTCGAGTCGGACGTCAGCTCACCGGCCAGTGCGGCCTTGCCGGCCAGATCCGGGTGGGCGCGAATCACCTCGAGTTGTCGCTGCGGTGAGGCGGCATCGAGAATACGACCCATGGCCTGGGCGAGCCCCTGCGGCGTGTCCTGGGCCTCGCCCAGGCCGGCATCCCAGGCTTCGGCGGCGATCCACGGCGAATGCTCGTAGACCTCGCCGTAGTGCTCGATGAATGTCTCCCGGGACAGGGTGCTGGGGCGCGGCGTCAACGTTGTGCTCATATCGCGATGTTCCTTGTCGTCGAAACGAGGTCTCCGAAACTGGCGTCTCGGGCTCATGAATTGTATACAAAAAGGTTTTGAATTGTATGTCTTCAAGCGGTAAAACGGTTCTCCAACGCTAACCCCATTTCTTCTCCGGTGTCACGATGCCGGGGCATGGACAGGAGATTGCCACGTGGGACGCTTGACGACACATGTGCTGGATACCGCCCGGGGCTGCCCGGGGCAGGGCATCCGTATCGAAATCTTTCGCATCGAGGGCGCAACCCGCACGCGTCTCGGCGAAACGCTGACCAACGCTGACGGCCGCTGCGACGCGCCACTGCTCGAGGGCGATGAACTGGTATCGGGCAGCTACGAGCTGCTGTTTCACGCCGGCGACTATCTCGACGCTCAGGGGGCCCCGGGCAGCACGCCGCGTTTCCTGGATTGCATCCCGCTGCGCTTCGGTGTCGCCGATATCGACGCCCACTACCATGTGCCGCTGCTGCTCTCGCCGTTCGGCTATTCCACTTACCGGGGCAGTTGAGGCCCGTCGCCCTGAACGATCACAGCCCCGCTCGGCTGTCCCAAGATCTCAAGCCTTCATAACAATCATGCCAACAGGACTCCCCATGGAAGCGCACCTTCACGAATGGGCCAACTTGCTGATCCGCTGGGCACACCTGACAGTGGGCATCGCCTGGATCGGCGCCTCCTTCTACTTCAACTGGTTGGAAAACAACCTCGAGCGGCAAAACGCCCGGAATGGCGTGGCCGGCGATCTGTGGGCCATCCACGGCGGGGGATTCTATTATCTTCAGAAGTACGAGGTCGCGCCGCCGCGGCTGCCGGAGCATCTGCACTGGTTCAAGTGGGAGGCCTATTTCACCTGGATCACCGGCTTCGTCATGCTGTGGGTGGTCTACTACTTCAACGCCTCGACCATGATGCTGGCGCCGCAGTCGGGGCTTGCGCCCTGGCAGGCGGTGGCGGTCGGCCTGGTCGTGGTGATTGGCAGCTGGTTCGTCTACGACGGGCTGTGCAGAAGCGCCCTGGCCAAGCGTCCGAGCCTGCTGGCGCTGGTCGGTTTCGTGCTGCTGGTCATTCTGGCCTGGGGACTGTCGCAGATCTTCAGCGGCCGCGCCGCCTACATTCACGTGGGGGCCGCCATCGGTACCTGCATGGTGGCCAACGTCTTCCGCGTGATCATTCCCGGCCAGCGGGCCATGGTGGAGGCCATGCAGCAGGGCGAAAAACCCGATCCGGCTCATGGCCGCAACGGCCTGTTACGCTCGCGTCACAACAACTACCTGACGCTGCCGGTGCTGTTTCTGATGATCAGCAATCACTATCCCGGCACCTATTCCAGCCAGTGGGGCTGGGCGATTCTCGCCGCGCTGATGGTGATCAGCGCCGGGGTCCGTCACTACTTCAACATCCGTCACAAGCTCGGCGCCAAGGTGTGGATTCTGCCGGCGGCGGGCGTGGCGATGGTGGTACTGATCCTGGCCACGGCACCGTCGTTGCACGGCACCGACAGCAGTGATGCCGAGACGGTGAGCCTCTCCCGGGTCGAGCAGATCGTCACCGAACGCTGCGCCGGCTGCCATGCCGCCGAGCCGAGCTTCGCCGGCTTCACCAGTGCGCCGCTGGACATTCGCCTCGACAGTGCCGAGCGGATTCGTGCGCACATGGCCGACATTCAGCGCGTGGCGGTGCAGACTCACTACATGCCGCTGGGCAACGTCACCCAGATGACCGACGAGGAGCGCGCGACCGTCGGTGCCTGGGTAGAACAGCAAACTCCCTGAGGGCGAGTCGATGACCACGACGCTGATCCGCAACGCCGAGCGCATCGTCACCTTCGACGATACCGACCGCGAGCTCACCAATGCCAGCATTCGCCTGGAGGACAACCGCATCGTCGCCATTGGCCCCGCCGAGGCATTGGCGGGACCGGCGGACGTGGTGATCGACGCCCGCGGTCATGTGCTGATTCCAGGCTTGGTGAATACCCATCACCATTTCTACCAGACGCTGACCCGCAACCTGCCGGCGGGGCAGGATGCCGAACTGTTCGACTGGCTGGTGGCGCACTACCCCATCTGGGCGCGCATGGATCCGCAGGCGCTGTTCGACGCCAGCCAGGTGGCGGCGGCCGAGTTGATGCTCTCGGGCTGCACCACCGCGGCGGACCACACCTATCTCTGGCCCAACGGCGCGCGCATCGATGACCAGATCAACGCCGTGACGGAGCTGGGCTTGCGTTTTCACGCCTCGCGCGGGTCGATGTCGGTAGGCGAGTCCGCCGGGGGCCTGCCGCCGGACCACGTGGTGGAGAAGGAAGCCGACATCCTCGCCGACACCCAGCGCGCCATTGAGCGCTACCATGACGCCGATGAGCTGGCGATGACGCGTATCGTGGTGGCGCCCTGTTCGCCATTCTCGGTGTCCACCGAGCTGATGCGCGAGAGCGCTGCGCTGGCACGCCACTACGGCGTGCACCTGCACACGCATCTCGCCGAGACCCGCGACGAGGAAGCGTATTGCCGCGAGGTGTTCGGCTGCACGCCGGTGGAGTACGCCGAGCGGGTCGGCTGGGTGGGGCGCGATGTGTGGTTCGCCCACATGGTGCATCCGCACGCCGACGAAATTGTCCGCCTGGGCGGGCACTGCTGCGGTGCGGCGCACTGCCCGAGTTCCAACATGCGTCTGGGCTCGGGCATCGCCCCGGTACTCGAGATGCATCGCGCCGGCATGCGCGTGGGGCTGGGCGTCGACGGTTCGGCCTCCAACGACGGTTCGCACATGCTGGGCGAGGCGCGCCAGGCGATGCTGCTGCAACGTCTCAACGGCCACATGCGCGACATGGGGGCGCGTCAGGCGCTGTGGTTCGCCACCCGCGGTGGCGCGCAAGTGCTGGGGCGCGACGATATCGGCCAACTGGCCGTGGGCAAGGCTGCCGACATCGTCGGCTTTCGTCTGGACAGTCTGGCGCTGGCGGGGGGCGGCGTGCACGACCCGCTGGCGGCGCTGGTGTTCTGCCAGCCGCCGCGCGTCGATCTGTCGGTCATCAACGGTCGGCTGCGAGTCCTGGCGGGCGAGCTGCTCGGCGTGGATCTGCCGGCCCTGGTGCGCCGTCATAATGCCCATGCCCGGCGTCTGGTGAATCAGTGACAGCGTTCAGTGACAGCGAGAGGAGTTCCGGGAGGGCTCGGAGTCGAGCGCCGATTGCGTATACCATAACCCCACAGTGACAGGCGGAGCCACGACATGACGGAGCGTCAGCAGCGGCAGGAGAGCGACAGCCCGGGGGCCGGCAAGGGCGGTGACGGTCAGGAGCGTCACGACGTCATCTATCGCACCATCAGCAACGCGATCGTCGAGCACCGCCTGCGCCCCGGTGCCCGGCTGCGCGAGGACGCTCTGGCCGAGGTGTTCGGCATCAGCCGCACCGGGATCCGCAAGATCCTCCAGCGTCTGGCGCTGGAGCACCTGGTGACGCTGACACCGCGCCGCGGCGCCAGCGTCACCCGTCCCACCGCCGAAGAAGCCCTCGACGTCTTTGCCGCCCGTCAGCTGGTCGAATGCGGCCTGATGGCGCCCATCGCCGCCTCGATCACGGCCAACGACATCCGCCTGTTGCGCGACGTGGCCACGCGCGAGCGCAAGGCGCTCAAGGCCGGCGAGCAGAGCGTGGCGATCAAGCTCTCCGCCGAGTTTCACGAACGTCTGGCCGCCCTGTCCGGCAACGCGGTGCTCGCCGAGTTCGTCTCCCAGCTGTGCTCACGCTCCTCGCTGATCCTGGCCGTCTACGGCAGCGCCGGCCATCTGGGCTGCGAGTCCCACGACCACGACGACCTGATCGGTTATCTCGAAGCGGGCAAGGGCGAACGCGCCCGGGCCTTCATGAGTCGCCATCTCAAGGCCATCGAGGCGTCGCTGTCCATCGACGGCGACGTCGACGAGGCGCCGGATCTGCACCGGATCTTTTCGACCTGACAGTCACCGCAATCGTCGCGGCAAGGCTTCAACGATCATGCCCGGAACGCAATCCGGGCATGATCGTCATGAAAGCCCAGGCTCAGCTCTGCGGTGAGGTGACGGGGACCTTGTAGTGGCGCATCAGCAGAGAGTAGAACAGCCCGCCGAGCCCGGCACCGATCAGCCAGGCGTAGCCCTCGAGCGCTGCCAGCATCGGGACCCACACCGAGGCGATCGAGAACAGCGCCGCCAGGCCGAAGGCCAGCAGGGCGTTGCGGTTCCAGCCCTGGACGTAGTAGTAGGCGCTATCGGGCGCCGAGGTAAACATCTGCTGGATATCCAGCCGCTGATGTCTGATCAGGTAGTAATCGGCGACGACGATGCCGTAGAAGGGCGCGATGATGGCCCCCAGGGCATTGACGAAACCGGGAACGCCGATGCGGCTGATCAGCGACACCCATAGCGCGCCGATGAAGAAGGCGACGACTGCGGTGATCAGCCCGCCGACACGAAAGCTGATCCGGCTGGGAAAGAGGTTGGCCAGGTCGTAGGCCGGGGGAATGAAGTTCGCAACCAGATTGATGCCCACGGTAGCGGCGAAGAAGGTCAATGCCGCAACGATGGTCAGCGGCAGGGAGTCGACCCGCTCGACGATGTCGGTGGGGTTGGTCAGGGCATCGCCGAACAGCACCAGGGTACCGGCCGTGATGATCAGGGCAATGAAGGAGAAGAACGCCACGTTGAACGGCAGGCCCAGCAGGTTGCCGAGCTTCATCTCCCGCTCGCTTCTGACGAAGCGGGCGAAGTCCCCGAAGTTGATCACCACTGCGGCGAAGTAGGCGACCATGGTACCGACCACGGCCAGGAAGGCGGCAACGCTGCTGCCGGAGTCCGCTTCGGCGCTGAAGATGGTGGACACGGCGGGCAGGAGATCGCTACCGGCCTGCACCCACACCACGATCATCAGCACGATCATGACCCCATACACCAGCGGGCCGGCCCAGTTGAGGAAATGCTTGATGCGCTCGATGCCCTGCCAGAAGATCGCAAGCTGGAACAGCCACACGATCACGAAAGACAGCCAGGCGACGCCGGAGAGACCGAGGAAGGTTGCGCCATCGCCCCCGCCGAACAGTGCCGTTATCAGTAATGCCACCGCGGTGGAGGCGAAGTAGGTCTGCACGCCGTACCAGAAGATACCGATGATGGCACGCAGCATGGCCGGCAGATTGGCGCCGCGTACCCCCATGCTGGCCCGGACCATGACCGGGAAGGGAATGCCGTACTTGACGCTGGGTCTGCCGGTCAGGTTGACCAGCCACATGACGATGACGCCGGCGAGGATGATGGCGGCCATCACCGCCCAGCCGTTGAGTCCGTAGGTCAGGAACAGCGAGGCCGCCAGGGTGTAGCCGAACAGGCTCTGGATATCGTTGGACCATACGTTGAATATCTCGAACCATCCCCACGAGCGTCGGCTGTGCGGGATGGGCGCGAGATCATCGTTGTAGAGCGTGGGATCGTCGCTCTGGACCTGAAGGTCGTTGTCGTTCATGGGAGGCTCTTGTGATTGTGGGTGGCGGCCATGCGTCCCGCGCGGAGCGGCCGGGCGGGACGAACGTCATGCCCGGGGCATCAGTGGCGGAAGCGCTGACAGGGCGCCCAGTGCCGCATTAGCAGGTAATAGGCCAGGCCGGCAGGAATCAGGCTGGCGTACCAGGACACCGAAGGGAATGAGAGGGCAGCGACGATTCCCACGGCGGTCGCGATCAGCGCGGCATAGTTGACGCCCCGGTAGGGACCGTTCTCATCGTACAGCTTGACCATGTCCAGGGTACGGCGGCGAATCAGGTAGTAGTCCACCACCAGCACGGCGAAGACCGGGCCCAGAAAGGCCGAATAGGTCTGCACGAACAGCTGCAGGCCGGCAGCGGATTCGTCCTTGACCAGTTCCCAGGGGAAGGTGGCGAAGGCCAGCAGGCCGACGATCACCGTCGCGGTGCGAAACTTCAGTTTGAAGGTGTCCATCAGCACATAGGTGGGCGGCACCACGTTGTTGAGCACGTTGGTGGTGACCTGGGCGAAGGCGATGAACAGCAGCGTGGTCATCAGCAGCGGCGTGTTGTCCACGGCGTTGGCAAAGACCTGGATGGGATCGGCGACACCGGTGGCTTCCGAAACCATGAAGCCGATCAGCCCCATGAACAGCGTGCAGGGCAATATCGACATCGAATAGATCGTGGTGAGCAGCCCCGGCCCGGTGCCTTCCTTGAGTTCGCGGGCGTAGTCGCTGACGTTGAGCATCATGGTGCTGTAGATGCCCAGAAACAGCATGGTGGCCCCCCAGAATGGCATGCCCCAGGAGCCTTCCATGGTGACCAGGCTGGCGGAGAGTTCATCGCCGTAGCGCTGCACGGTAGCGATGAACATGTAGACCAGCGAGGCCAGAATGAAGGCGCTGCCGACGTTCTCCAGCCACTTGATGCCCTGGAAACCGAGGACCGACAGGGCAATCTGCAGGAACTGGAAGGTGATGAAGTAGAAGATCAGGTTGTCGAAGCCGAACAGTGTCGCCGATACCATGTTCAGGGCGCCCGCGCCGATCCAGCTCTGGAAGCCGTACCAGACGATCGCCGGTACGGCCCGCACCAGGCCCGGCAGGCGAGTGCCGCTGAAGCCGAAGGCGCTGCGTGCCTGGACCATGAAGGGAATGCCGTATTTGTAGCCCGGCGCTCCATTGATGGCCAGCGCGATGCCGATTACCAAGCAGCCGATGGCAATGGCCAGGGTGGCCTGGATCAGGTTGAGAGTCCCGACGACGCTGGAGCCCATGGCGAAGGTGCCGATCGATACGCAGCCGCCGAACCAGGCCAGAAAGTAGGAGGCGCGGCCCATGATGCGGGTCTGCTGCGGCGCCAGCGACTCGTCGCCCGGTGCCTTGGTGCCCGAGGTTCCGGCATCCGGTGTGTTGGAGGCAGGGGCCGGGGCAGGCGTCAGGCCGGGCTGGCCTCCGGACAGGGGCGCCCGGGCCTGGGATAGGTCATTGTTCATAATACCGTCCTTGCAAGGGTCATATGGCGTCTATCGTTGTTGTCCATTTCCTGCCCGGTGGGGCAGGGTGGCTCTTGCGGCGTGCTCGGATTATTCGTGCGGCCGGGTTCGATGCCCGGTCTCTATCGTATTTAGCTCAGCGGACGGTCGGCGACAGGTAGTCGTAACGGCCAGTGAATGACTTGGGTCGGGGAAAGGCCAGAT
Organism: Halomonas sp. WWR20; assembly: GCF_054602495.1. Lineage (NCBI taxonomy): Bacteria > Pseudomonadati > Pseudomonadota > Gammaproteobacteria > Oceanospirillales > Halomonadaceae > Halomonas > Halomonas sp. WWR20. The sequence continues at coordinate 328,604 of NZ_JBTRHR010000002.1, read as the reverse complement.
CGCCATGCTTGCTGGTGCCCAGCCCCAGGCCGACCAGGGCCTCCGTCAGCTTGACCGCCGCGGTCACGCCCTCGACCACCGGTAGGCCCACCGCGTCGCTGATGCGCCCGGTGAGGTCGGCCATGCCGCCGCAGCCCAGCACGATGGCGCCGATGTTGTCCTCGTCCCGGGCCCGGCGGCATTCGGCGATGACCCGCTCGAGCGCGGCGTCGCCGTTGTCCTCCAGATCCAGCACCGGAATCTCCGCGGCCCGCACCCGGCGACAGTGATGGCTGAAGCCGTAATTCTGCAGCAGGTGCTCGGCGATGATGCCGGTCCGTCCCAGCGTGGTGACAATGGAGAAGCGCGTGCTGATCAGCGTGGCCATGTGAAAGGCCGCCTCGGCGATGCCGACCACCGGCGCGCGGGTCAGTTCACGCGCGGCGAGCAGGCCAGGATCACCGAAGCAGGCGATAATGTAGCCATCCACCTGCTCGCGCTCGCCGGCGATGATTTCGTCGGCAACGCCGGTCGCGCTGATCACTTCGTCGAAATGGCTTTCGATGGAAACCGGCCCGCTGGCGGGGTTGGTGGCACTGATGCACGTGCCCGGTGCGGCGATGCGGCTGGCGGCTTCGCCGATCTTGCGCGTCATGCTGGCCGTGGTGTTGGGGTTGATCACCCTGATGTGCATCCGCGCATCCTCATGTAGCGGTAGTGACGATGTTGTTCACAATCGATGTTTATGTTGTACACAAAAAACCAGATCGTGCTCGAAATCAAGACTCCAATAGTCGCCAATGACCGCGGATATCATTCGTTACAGTTTTACTCCCTGGCTTAACGGCGCATGATCCGTGAAGAGCAGTCGTAATCCGAGAACTTGAGTGGATACAGCTCTGTTATGTATCGTATACATGAAGTTCCATCTCGCTAGTGGCTTTCCTGCGCCAGCCATGCCCGCCGACAGCCACAGAACCGCAAGGAATCTCTCCATGACGTCTGTACAAGATCCCGGCTATCCCCGTGACCTGATCGGCTACGGCCGTACGCCGCCTCAGGCCAACTGGCCGGGCAAGGCGCGCATCGCGGTGCAGTTCGTGCTCAACTATGAAGAGGGCAGTGAGAACTGCGTGCTGCATGGCGACAGCCACTCCGAGCAGTTCCTCTCGGAAATCGTCGGGGCCGAGGCGTATCCCGCCCGCCACATGAGCATGGAGTCGATCTACGAATACGGTTCGCGGGCCGGCGTGTGGCGTATCCTCAACGAGTTCGAGCGCCGCGGCCTGCCACTGACCGTCTTCGGCGTGGCCATGGCGCTCGAGCGCAATCCCGAGGCGGCGCAGGCCTTCAAGGAACTGGGCCACGAGATCGCCTGCCATGGCTGGCGCTGGCTGCACTACCAGGGCGTTTCGGAGAGTGTCGAACGTGCCCATCTGCAGCGGGCACTCGATATCTTTCAGTCGCTTTACGGCGAGCTGCCGCTGGGCTGGTATACCGGTCGCGACAGCCCCAACACGCGGCGCCTGCTGGTCGACCAGGGCGGCTTCCTCTACGACAGCGATTATTACGGCGACGATCTGCCGTTCTGGACCACGGTGGAGGACAGCCAGGGCGGGACACATCCGCATCTGATCGTCCCCTACACACTGGACAGCAACGACATGCGCTTCGCCACGCCGCAGGGCTTCAACAGCGGCGAGCAGTTCTTCGCGTATCTGCGCGATGCCTTCGACGTGCTGTATGCCGAGGGCGAGGAGTCGCCCAAGATGCTCTCGGTGGGGCTGCACTGCCGTCTGGTCGGGCGTCCGGGGCGCTTTCGCGCCCTGCAGCGCTTTCTCGATCATGTCGAGGCTCACGATCGCGTATGGGTGACCCGCCGCGTGGATATCGCCCGCCACTGGGCCGAGCAGCACCCGGCACCGCGCGCCTGAGCCGCCGTAGCGGCGCAAGGGGCCGCTTTGCATGAGTGACGCTGTTCACTAACTCTGAAGGTATGTCATGGCACAACGAAACTCCTCACAACGCCAATACTATGCGCCCCAAGGTGGCCTGCCGCCGCAGACGCAACTGCTGTCGGACCGCGCGGTGTTCACCGAGGCCTATGCGATCATCCCCAAGGGCGTGATGCGCGATATCGTCACCAGTTATCTGCCGTTCTGGGAGAAGACGCGTCTCTGGGTACTGTCGCGGCCCCTGTCGGGCTTTGCCGAGACGTTCTCGCAATACATCATGGAAGTGGCCCCGGGCGGCGGCAGCGAGCGCCCCGAGCTCGACCCGAACGCGGAAGGGGTGCTGTTCGTCGTCGAGGGCGAGCTGACCCTGACGCTGGCCGGTGAGCGCCATGTCATGGTGCCCGGCGGCTATGCCTTCATTCCGCCGTCGAGCGACTGGCGGGTCAGCAATGCCGGCGATACGCCGGTGCGCTTTCACTGGGTGCGCAAGGCCTACGAGCGTGTCGAGGGTCTCGACGTGCCCGAGCCCTTCGTGACCCACGAGAACGACATCGAACCGATTGCGATGCCGGATACCGATGGCAAGTGGAGCACCACGCGCTTCACCGACCCTGCCGACCTCCGTCACGACATGCATGTCAACATCGTCAACTTCCAGCCCGGCGGAGTGATCCCCTTCGACGAGACGCATGTCATGGAGCACGGCCTCTATGTGCTCGAGGGCAAGGCCGTCTATCACCTCAACCAGGAGTGGGTCGAGGTCGAGGCCGGCGACTTCATGTGGCTGCGCGCCTTCTGTCCACAGGCCTGCTACGCCGGAGGCCCCGGGCCGTTCCGCTACCTGCTGTACAAGGACGTCAACCGCCACATGAAACTGTCACCGTTCGGCGCCCGCTGATCGGCAAGGGAGGCTTCAATGCTCGAACTCACCGCCCAGCCGCTGACGCCGGAGGCCTTCGCGCCCTTCGGCGAGGTCATCGACGCGCGCACGTCGGATTCCTTCCCCATCAACGCCGGACGTACCCAGCGCCATCATGATCTGGCCCGGGTCGAGACGCTGGGCGAGGGCGCCCATACGCTGATCAACCTGTTTGTCAGCCAGCCGGTCGCGGTACCGCTGACACTCGACTTTCTCGAGCGCCATCCGCTGGGCAGTCAGGCCTTCATGCCGCTGCATGAAGAGCGCTTCCTGGTGGTGGTCGCGCCACCCGGCGAGACGATCGACCCGGACAGCGTGCGCGCCTTCGTCACCGACGGCCGGCAGGGGGTGAATTACCGCGCCGGCACCTGGCACGCCATCCAGTCGGTGCTCGACCGCGAAGGCGAATTCCTGGTGGTGGATCGCGGCGGCGAGGGTGACAACTGCGACGAGTATCCGCTGAAAGTGCGTGTGATGCTGGCGTAGCGGCTACGACCTAGCATAGCGGTCACTCGTTGAATGTGGTGTCAATGTGGCGCACCTGTCACTTGGCGATGGGAATCACCGATTTAAAACGTTTTTTATTTGCGGATATGGCGGGTTCTGTACGAACACGTTTGGCTGCTCGTCAGTCATCGGGGTGAAGCTGCTGCACTTCGTTCAACAGGCCTATCAGAGTGCGGTATTTTTCTGCGCCCAGTGCCTGTTGAATCTTGTGGTACTGGCGCATCATTTCGTCCTTCATATCGTCGAAGAGGGCATTCCCCTTCGGCGTCAGAGTCACACAGAGACGACGCTGATCGGTTTCGGGTTTCCAGCGGTGTACCAGTCCGTTCTGCTCGAGGCGTACCAGTACGCCGGTCAGGCTGGGAGGTAAAATACAGGCCAGTTCGGCCAAATGGCGGCTTTCGAGGGTCTGATTGTCGGATTGCCATAGGAGACGGATGACTCTCCATTGCTGCTCGGTCACGTTGTTGCGGTTGAGGTGGGGCCTGAAATAATCCATCGCGGATTCGCGGGCCTGAAGAAGTGCCAAGGTTAAAGAGGGGGTTGGACGCGCCATATTCTGCCTTGCCGAAAAAGCAACCAAGAGGGATCGACCCCCTTGGTCATGTCGTTGGTTGTCGGATCCCTGTATACCGTAGGGTGAGCCTTCTCGACCGACGCCTTGATTCCATCGAGCGGCGCGACCTCGGTCGAAATGATAGCCCTCGTTAACGTGGACCATACCATATTCAAGAGCTCCTCCCACACGCCAGCTACGGCCGGTATTCTGAGTATAAACACCGACTGCGAGGCCGAACGGCAGGTCATTCATTATCCGGATGAGCCATTCAGGCCCACCGGAGTAAGACCCGAACAAGTGCGCTCAATACACGGAGGAAGACGCCGCCGGCGTCTCGCCACCCTTGAAGGTGGCGGCCAGCGTCTTCAACGAACCCATCAGCAGGCTGGTGTCCACGCCGACGGCCACGAAGGTGCAGCCCAATTCGAGATAGCGCCAGGCCAGGGTCTGGTTGGCTGATAGAATGCCCGACGCCTTGCCTGCCTGATGGATGCGCTGAATGCCCTCCTCGATCGCTGTCTGGACCGCTTCATGTCCCGGATTGCCGCGGTGGCCCAGTGAGGCACTCAAGTCCGCCGGGCCGATGAACACGCCATCGACGCCCTCGACGGCAGCGATCTCGTCGATGTTATTGAGCCCTTCCTGCGTCTCGATCTGTACCAGCAGGCAGATTTCAGCGTCGGCCTTGTCCAGGTAGCCGGGAATGGAGTTCCAGCGGGAGGCCCGCGCCAGTGCACTGCCGACGCCACGCACGCCTTCCGGCGGGTAGCGCGTCGCGCGGACCATCGCGCGCGCCTGCTCGGCGTTGTCCACCATGGGCACCAGCAGGGTCTGCACGCCGATATCGAGATACTGCTTGATCAGTGCCGTCTCTCCCACGGGAGGACGCACCACGGGCTGCACCGCGTAGGGCGCGACCGCCTGCAGTTGCTCGAGGATGGCGCGCAGATCGTTGGGCGCATGTTCACCATCGATCAACAGCCAGTCGAAACCGGCATTGGCGGCCAGTTCGGCACAGTAGCCGTTGGCCAGGCCCAACCAGAGCCCGATCTGGGCTGCATCCCTGGCCATCATTGCCTGTTTGAACGAGTTGATGGGCATGTCCATGGAAAGTCTCCCGGTAATGTTGTGCAGCGCCGCTATCTCGGCAGGCGTCGTGAAGCCGACGGACTCGCGACATTGAAGTTGTTATAGCGGAAAGATGGCGTTGATCTGGCCGGTGCCGGAGCTACCGAAAGGCTCGGTCACAATTTCGGCAGGGGCGTCGTACCCTTCGCCCAGTACGCCCAGCAACATGGCCGTGTCGTGCATGCCGCCTTCGCCGTAACAGTGCTGGGCATATTCGGGCAGCATGGCGCGGAAGGCGTCGAACTTGCCCTGGCGCCACAGCTCGACCACGCGTATATCCATTTGGCGGTCGAATTCACGCGTCCAGCGGTGCATGTTCTCTTGCGCCATGCTGTTATCGGTAAAGCGGTGCGACAGCGAGCCCGAGGCCAATACCATGACCTTATGGTCGCTGGCTTCGATCGCCCGGCGTACCGCAGCGCCGAATTCGATGCTTTCGTTCAGGTCGTGCCAGGCATCCCAGGCAGCGATGGACACGACCTTGAAGGCCTGGTCCCTGGGAACATCCATGTGCATGTAGCGCATCGGCACCAAGGTGCCGTATTCCAGCTTGAGGCTCTTGATATTGTGAGCCATGGTACGGATGTCTGAGGTATTGGCTTCCTCGGCGATCCGTTCGCCTAGCGCAGGGCAGCCGTCGTAGCAGTACTCCATGTTCTGAATGAAGTGCGGCAGCTCGTTACTGGTATAGACGCCTTCGAAATGGTCGCCGCAATTGATGTGGTAACCGCTGTTGACGAGCCAGTGGGTATCGAAGACCAGTGCGACATCGGCACCCAGCTCGCGCGCGCGCCGGCCGATTTCCTTATGTCCGGCAATGGCTTGAGTTCGGCAGCCGTGGTGCTTGCCAGGCTGCTCCGAAAGGTACATGGAGGGAACGTGCGTTATCTTGGCAGCGAGGACGATCTCACCCATGAGTTGTTTCCTTTAATGTAATGAAGTGATCTGGGAAGCGGCGATGTCGATGGCGCATACTGGCCGGCCCTGACGGCGCGAGTCGCCTTTTTGTTAACATGTGAATTGGCTGCAAGGGAAAAGCGCTTATACACAGGAGTCGCGGTATGGCACTGGAGCCCATTCCCAACATCACGATCGGTCAGGAGTATGATCAGCGCTACGCCGATGCCGCGGTGCACTACGAGGCCCTGGGCCGTATGGCCGACTTCTATGGACGCAACATGCCGGTGCATCATCATGACCGCTTCTTTCAGGTGCACTACGTCAAAAGCGGCATGGTGCGGGTCTACCTGGACGACCGTCAGTTTCATCAGCAAGGGCCGATGTTCTTTCTGACGCCCCCGACCGTGCCGCACTCGTTCACCACGGAGGAGGGCAGTGATGGTCATGTGCTTACGGTACGTCAGCAACTGGTCTGGTCGTTGCTCGAGGAGAGCGCGGACCTTGGCAGCATGCAGCATGTGGCCCCGGTTTGCGTAGCGACCGGGCATGTCACCGAGGAAGCGCGCAGCGACGTCACGCGTGTCGAACGGTTGTTCGACGACCTGCGGCTGGAATTCGATGCCGACCGTCCGGGACGCGAAGTGGCATTGATGACACTGACACGCTTGATATTCATCGGCCTGTTTCGCCTGTCGGCCAGTTCGCTCAAGGCCCAGCACGTTCGGCATGACGAGCTGGCGCTGTTTCATCGCTTCAATCTGGAAATCGAAGCGCACTACAAGGCGCATTGGACGCTGTCGGAGTATGCGGCGGCACTCAACGTGACCGAGGCGCGGCTCAACAGCGTGTGTCGTCGCATTGCCGGCGTGCCGAGCAAGCGATTGGTGCATGATAGGCTGACGCAAGAGGCGCGTCGCATGCTGACCTTTACGCGAATGACCATCAACGAGATCGGCTATCGACTCGGTTTCCAGGATCCGGGCTATTTTTGCCGCTTCTTTGCGCGTCATGCTGGCACCACACCATCGCGTTATCGCCGCCGCCAGTCCGATCAATCGAACTTCAGCGTCACTTTCCCGAACGAACCGTAGTCAGCCTCGATATCGCTGCCGGATGGGCATTCGATGGGGCCGATGAAGGAACCCGACAGCACGACGTGACCGGCCTCGATGCGCTGGCCATAGGTCGCCATGCGCCGCGCCAGCCATACCAGGCCGGTTACCGGGTCGTCGAGTACGCCGGCGCCCAATCCGGTAGCCACGACGTCGCGATCCTTCTTGACGATCGAGCCGACCCAGCGCAGGTCGAAGGCGTCCGGTGCGTGGCGTTCCTTGCCGAGTACGATGCCGGCATTGGCCGCATTGTCGGACACGGTATCGACGATGACGCGCATCTGGCCGGTACGGGCATCCTGGCGCACGACGCGCGTATCGAGAATCTCGACGGCCGGCGCCACGTAATCGGTGGCCGCCAGGACATCCTCCCGCGTGACCTCGCCTTCCAGCGGCGCCTTCATGACGAAGGCGATCTCGGCTTCGATGCGTGGCTGAATGAAATGATTTTCGGGAATCACCACGCCGCTATCGAAGCGCATGTAATCGTAGAGCACGCCGCTATCGGGCGTGTCGATACCCAGCGCGTCCTGCATGACCTTGGACGTCAGGCCGATCTTCCAGCCGAGGATGGCGTGCTTGTGCCTTTTCTTCTCAAGCTGCGCCGCCTGAATCGCATAGGCGTCATCCAGCGTCATGTCCGGGTACTTGAGCGACAGCAGACCGATCTGCTCACGGTTTTCTTCCGCTGCAAGCAGGGCATCGGCGGCCTCGGATACCTGAGCATCAGTTAACGGCATGCTTCTCGTCCTCCACGCCATTGACCAGGGTGCCGATGCCGTCGGCTTCGACTTCGATGACATCGCCCGGCTTGAGCCAGATCGGCGGATCGAAGCGCGCGCCCGCGCCGGTGGGCGTGCCGCAAACGATGACGTCTCCCGGCACCAGGGTGGTGAAGGTCGACACGTAGTTCACGATGTAACGGAAATCGAACATCATGCGCGAGGTCCGGTCCTGCTGGCGCACCTCTCCATTGACGCGGGTGGTCAGCGCGATGTCGTCGAGCTGGTCGGCGCTCTTGAACGGTACCAGCCAAGGACCGATGGCGCCGCTGGCGTCGAAGTTCTTGCCCTGGGTGACGTTGAACTTGGCGTGGCGTACCCAGTCGCGAATGGTGCCTTCGTTGCACAGCGTCAACGCCGCGATGTGCTCATAGGCCTTCTCGCGGGGAATGCGACGCCCGCCCTTGCCGATGACGATGGTCACTTCCCCTTCGTAATCGAGCTGCTCGCTCTCCGGCGGACGCACCAGATTCTGGCGGTGGCCGACGAAGCTGCGCGGAAAGCGAATGAACAGCGAGGGTTTGCTCGGTGCCGCCTGACCGTCCTTGTACTCTTCGTTGCGCGACGGGAAGTTGACGCCGACGCAGATCAGCTTCTCGGGGTTGGCAACCGGAATCAGGAAGGTGACGCCCTCTTCACGATAGCTCGGGTGTCGCTGCTCGGCGGCGTGCATCACCTCGTCGATGGCGCCGGCCTCGATCACTTCCTTGAGCCCCTTGAAGCGTGTGCCGAACTCCGGCGTCAGGTCGATGATGCCGGTGTCGGTGACGACGCCGTAGCGGTCGGCGCCGTTGGCGTGAAAGGATGCCAGGCGGGCGGGAAGGGCATTGCGCATGAAGTCTCTCCTGAAGGGCCCGGTCACTGCCGGGCCATGTGCTGGCGAAACGGGATCGTGTTCCTACGTTCTGTCTGAAAAAGGCCTGCGCTCACTCATACAGCGTTAAAAATCGGCTCAAGATACTCATTTACCCCTTGTAAACTCCGCTCTTTCGCCAATTTTTGCCTTGCCTGAGTATCGCTCGTCGACTTTTCAGACAGAACTTAGGGGGCGACGATGGGCGTGGCCTTCAACTGCGAGGCTTGGGTTTCGACGCCCTCGAATGTCGAGCCGTGTTCGAACCAAGAGCGGGGTGCCGGTGCGCCCCACAGGGTCTGGCGCTGCGGATCCTTCAGGTCCCACTTGATCGGCTCGAGATCCGGATCGACGGTCTGGTAGTCGGAGCAGTAGATCTCGATGCGATGGCCGTCCGGGTCGAGGATATACAGGAAGAAGGCATTGGAGATGCCGTGCCGCCCCGGGCCGCGTTCGATATTGCCGACGTAGCCGGTGGTGGCCATCAAGTCGCAAAGATCGATGATGTTGAGCGGGGTCGGTACCCAGAAGGCGGTGTGATGCAGGCGAGGGCCTTCCCCATTGGTAAACGCGATGTCGTGAACGCCACCCTTGCGATGCATCCAGGCTGCCCACAGCTTGCCGCTTTCTTCGTCCTCGGTGTATTCGGTAACTCGGAACCCCAGGCGATTGTAGAACTCGACCGCTTCGTCGACGCTGGCCGAGAACAGGTTGAAATGATCGATACGCAGCGGCTTGACGCCGTGGTAGAGCGCGTATTTCTGATGGATAGGCTCCAGACGCTCCATCTTGAAATAGAACTCGATGGGGGTGTCGAAGCAGTCGGCCGTGCGCAGCGTGCGCCCCTGATAGGGTCGCTCGATCCACTCGACCGGATGCCCCTGCTCCTTGAACCAGTCGTGAGCCTTGTCCAGGTCCTGCTCATCGAAGACCTTGAACGACAGCGCCTGGACGGCGGCGGTGTCGCTCTGCTCAAGTACCAGGCAGTGGTGCCCCCGCTCTTCCATTGCGCGCAGGTAGATGCGCCGGTCGTCCTCGTCGGTGACCTGCAGACCGAGCGTATCGACGTAGAAATGGCGGCTCTTGGCCAGGTCCGTGACGCCGAAGACGACGTGACTCAGACGCAGAATATTGAAAGCGGGGTAGAGATTGGGCGTAGGAATGGACATGGGGTATCTCCGTGGGCCATCGGGCAAGGTGGCAGGCTGGCCACCTTGCGAGGTAGGGATGTCAACCTAGCTTCGATACTTGATGGACCTTGCGCGGGAAGGAGACGTTGACGGTCTCCATGTAGAAATCGAAGGACCAGTCGCCGCCGTCGCGGCCGATGCCCGACGCCTTGACGCCGCCGAATGGCGCCGGCAGGTGACGCACGTTTTCGGAGTTGATCCACATCATGCCCGCTTCCAGCTCATCGGTCATGCGCATGGCTCGATTGAGGTCGTTGGTCCAGAGATAGGCGGACAGCCCGTACTGGGTGTCGTTGGCAATACGCAGGGCTTCGTCTTCGTCCTTGAAAGAAATGGCGGTCAGCACCGGGCCGAAGATTTCTTCCTGAGCGATGGCCATATCGTTGGTGGCTTGCGTAAATAACGTTGGCCGGACATAGCAACCTTCGTCACCGCATTTTTTGCCGCCGGCAGCGATGGTGGCGCCCTCGGCACGCGCCTTGTCGAAATAGGACAGGACCTTTTTCTCGTGCTCGGGATGGACCAACGGACCGACGACGGTCTCGGGGTCCAGTGGGTGCCCGACCTTGATCTTGTCAGCGACCTCGGCGACACGCCGGGTGAAGTCTTCGTAGATGGATTCTTGCACCAATAAACGCGAGGAGGAGGTGCAGCGCTCGCCGTTGAGGGAATAGATCATGAAGCTGGCGGCGTCTGCAGCGCGATCGAGATCGGCATCGTCGAAGACGATGACCGGGTTCTTGCCGCCCAGCTCGAAGTGGAAACGCTTCAGGGTGGGCGCTGCCTGGGCCATGATCATCTGGCCGGTGCGGCTCTCGCCGACGAAGGCGATTGCCTTGATGCCGGGGTGCTCGGTCAGCGTTCTGCCGGCATCTTCACCAAAGCCGTTGACCAGATTCAGTACACCCTTGGGCAGCCCAGCTTCCTCGGCGATCTCGACGAGAAGCTTGGCGGTCATCGGTGAGAATTCGGCCGGCTTGTGGACCACGGTGCAGCCAGCTGCCAGCGCCGGTGCGATTTTCCAGGTCGACAGCATGAACGGCGTGTTCCACGGCGTAATGACCGCGATCGGACCCAGTGGACGCTTGGAGGTGACGTTCATCTGGGTATCGTTGCGCAGGGCTTGGCCGTCCTCGGCGTTCGGCGCCTTGTCGGCAAAGAAGCGGAAGTTGGCCGCACCGCGAATCGCGGCCTTGGACATGAAGCGCAGCGCCTGGCCAGTGTCCATGCACTCGGTAAAGGCGATTTCCTCGGCGCGCGCCTCGATGGCTTCAGCCACCTTGATCAAAATGGTACGGCGCTCCTTGCCCGGCGTCTTGCTCCAGGTCTTGAAGGCATCCTGGGCTGCTTTGACGGCGCGATCGATGTCGCTGGCGCCACCCTGGGCAACGTTGGCCAGTGGCTTGAGGTCGATCGGCGATATGGATTCGAAGGTCTTGCCCGAGTCGGCGGGCACCGACTCACCGTTGATGTGGTTCATCACGCCCTGCTCGCGGAAACGCTTCATGTACTCCTGCGCGCGGGCAATGTTCTCGTTCAAGGTACTCATCGGAAAATCCTTTTGGGGTATCGAAAATCGGCTGTGGGAAGATTCAGCGTTTCGACAGACGGGCATGAATCGGGGTGTCCTTCCAGCTCAGCTCGGCATCTATCTCGCGAATTTCCAGCGATAGCGCGAAGTGGGGAGAGGAGAGCGGCGTGACCAGCGCCGCCCGTACCGCCGAGAAAATGCGATCTCCCGCTGCCTTGAGAGCCGCCGTTTCACGGCCGGCCCCGACGGAGAGGGTCATCGCGATGAAGTCGTTATCCGGATGATCGTCGGCGACGATGCAATGATCGGCGGCAAAGGCCCGCACGCGAATGCCCGCGAGCGGGAAGAGTTCGATATCTTTCATAGCCTTCCAGGCGGCCCGGCAGACATCGTCCATGTCCACACGCCCCTCGAGGTTAGGCGAATACTCGATATGTAAATGTGGCATGTCGTTCTCCTTGGTATGGCGTCGAGGCTGTGCAAGCGGCTCTGCCGGACAACATAATCGCGCGGGTGCCTCCGGCCGGAGAGGGCGCCTAGAAAGCACTCATTAAGTTAACATATTAATGAGTTTCATGACGCAGTCTGTCAAGGGACTTTTCATCCTGCGAATGATTTGTCCGAGATCCCGGTTGAATGACGTCAATGGAAAAAATGATGCTAGCCGGGTGTCTTTTGGGGGCGTGTCATTACTCATATTGTTTATAGATTAATGAGTTTTCTAGGTGTGGGAATGGGGAGTCGACCAAGGTAGGGGGAGAGATTGCGAAAAGTACAATCAAGTCTTTGTAAAACACATCCTCAAGTGCTTGGGGTTTCATCAGCATGAAAAAAAGCTAACCCGCTCGGGCCGGAGACCGCTGGCTGCAGGTGGCGACACCGGCCCCGAGCCTCATGCACATAGCGACATGCTAAAAGCGGTCCATGGCGGCTCGCTAATTGCCCCACCGGACGACTAATGACCGCGCGGTAGAGAGCGCCCGGGTCGCCGGCACGATAATGAGGTAATGATCATGCAGTTTCATCACCACGGTTATGTATCGCAGGATCCTCGCATTCAGCCCGCGGCCGGGCTGGGTCTCGACCGCTCCGAAACGCTGCCCGAGAAGGTCGATGTGCTCATCGTCGGTTCCGGGCCTGCCGGCATGATCACGGCGGCGCAGCTCGCCCAGTTCCCCGGCGTCAGCACGCGCATCGTCGAGCGGCGTGCGGGTCGGCTCGAGGTCGGCCAGGCCGATGGCATTCAGGCACGCAGCGTCGAGACCTTTCAGGCGTTCGGGTTCGCCGGTCGCATCACCGCCGAGGCGTACCGTATTACCGAGATGGCGTTCTGGAAGCCTGACCCGGCGAGGCCGGACCATATCGTGCGCACGGCGTGCACGCCCGACGACCCCGCAGGTATCAGTGAGTTCCCTCACCTGATCGTGAATCAGGCCCGGGTGCTTGACTATCTCGCCGAGGCGGCCGCCAACGGTCCGGCCCGCGTGCGGCCCGACTACGGCTTCGAATTCGAACACCTCGAGATCGCCGATGAGGGAGAGTATCCGGTCCGCGTCACGCTCAGGCACACCTCGGGGAGTCAGGAAAGGCAGACGTGCACCGTGCATGCCAAGTACGTGGTCGGCAGCGATGGGGCGCGCAGTAAGGTTCGCGCTTCCATCGGTTGTACGCTCGCCGGTGATCAGGCCAACCATGCCTGGGGCGTCATGGATGTGCTGGCCGTGACCGACTTTCCCGATATCCGCACCAAGTGCGCGATCCAATCAGGCTCGGGTGGCAGCATTCTGCTTATTCCCCGCGAGGGGGGCTACCTGTTCCGCATGTACGTGGATCTCGGCGAAGTGCCGGCAGAAGGCAGCAGTGCCGTGCGCAACACGCCGATCGAGGGAATCATCGCCAAGGCGAACGAGATCATGCATCCCTACACGATCGACGTGCGGAACGTCGCCTGGCATAGCGTCTATGAGGTGGGGCATCGCCTCAGCGATCGCTTCGACGACGTCGAGGAACCCGGGTCAGGCCGGCTGCCGCATGTGTTCATCACCGGCGACGCCTGTCATACCCACAGCGCCAAGGCCGGCCAGGGCATGAACGTGTCGATGCAGGACGGGTTCAACCTTGGCTGGAAGCTGGGCCATGTGTTGTCGGGGCGCAGTCCGGCGAGTCTGCTCTCCACCTACTCGGCCGAGCGGCAGGTCGTCGCCAAGAATTTGATCGACTTCGACAAGCAATGGTCGACGTTGATGGCCAAGCGCCCCGAGGAGTTCGAGGACCCGTCCGAGCTCGAGGACTTCTATACGCGGACCATCGAGTTTCCGGCCGGGTTCATGACCGAATATGGGCCGTCGCTCATTACCGCCGAAGCGAGGCATCAGGCGCTCGCGACCGGTTTCCCGATCGGCAGGCGTTTCAAGTCGTCCAGGGTCTCGCGCGTTTGCGACGGCAATCCGCTACATCTCGGTCATCTGGCGAGCGCCGACGGGCGCTGGCGCCTCTATGTCTTTGCCGACTCGGCGAGGGCTGGCGAGTCACCGACAGTCGATAAACTCGCCAACTGGTTGTCGACGGCGCCGGATTCACCGCTGCAGGCCCCCCCCAAGGCGCATGATCTCAATGCTTGGTTCGATACCAAGGTGATCTACCAACAGAACCACGAGGAGGTCGACATCGCTCGCGTGCCCGAAGTGTTCAAGCCGCGCGTGGGACCGTTCGAGCTCATCGACTATGAAAATGTGTTCGGCATTCTGCCCGATGAGGATATTTTCGAGGCGCGAGGCATCGACCGCCGCGGTGTCGTTGTCGTGGTGCGTCCCGACCAGTATGTGGCCCATGTCCTGCCGCTATCGGCGACCGACGAACTGGGCGACTTCTTTCGACTGATTCTGGATCCGGCATCCTCTCAAAATTGAAATCGCGCGGGCGAGTTGCCGGTAAATCCCCGGCAGCGCTTTTTATCGCCTCTATTCGGCTTCCTGTTGGGAGGGGCGGCGAGCTTGATATTTCGCCTGCGTCGTTCTTTATCTAAAGTCTAATCGTTAATTTATTAACAAAGTGGAGAATGACCTTGTTCCCGTTTATCCAGTGATGGAGAGTGTCATGAGAAGATTCCACATAAAATCGCGTCGGTCCTGTCTGCCGCCGATACTCTTCACCTTGTTCGCCACGGCGCTCGTCAATACGGCGCAGGCGGCGACCACCCTGCGCATCTCGCATTTCCTGCCGGCGATGTCCAACGCCCAGCAGCACGTCATCGAGCCCTGGTGCGAGGATCTCGAAACGCAATCCGAGGGGGAACTGCGCTGCCAGATATACCCGTCCATGCAGTTGGGCGGCACCCCGGCGCAGCTCGCCGACATGGTGCGCAACGGTGTCGTCGATATCGCCTGGACGGCGCTGGGCTATTCGGCGGGCCGCTTTCCGCGCAGCGAGGCGCTGGAACTGCCCTTCATGCTGCCTGCCGGCGGCGTCGAGGCCAGCCGTATCGCCTGGGAGTTCTCGCAGGATTCCGCCGCGGCGGATTTTGCCGACTACAAGGTGCTCGCCGTGCATAGCGATGGCGGTAGCGTCTTCCATACCCGGGAAACCCCGATCCACGAGCGTGCCGATATGCAGGGGCTGCGACTGCGCGCGTCCACGCGCATGGCCTCGAATTTGATCGACACGCTCGGCGCCTCGGCGGTGAGCATGCCGCCGGCCCAGATCGCCGACACGCTGGCCAAGGGCGTCATCGATGGCGCCGCGGCCGCCTGGGAGGTCGTGCCGCCCACCAAGCTTGACGAGGTGACCCACTATCATACCGAGACGGCGGCCGATCAGGCGACACCGACGGTGACGGTGCTGGCACTGCTGATGAACAAGCGCAGCTATGACCGGTTGCCCGAGAAGGCACGTCAGGTGCTCGATTCGCTGAGCGGAGAGACGCTGTCGGCTCGTTTTGGCGAGGCCTGGGACGAGGCGATCGCCAAGGTCAAGGCACAGGTGGAAGGCGACCCCGATCAGACGGTGATCACGCTCGACGCCGCCGCCTATGACGACATGCGCGACGCGACCCGCGGCATCGTCGACGATTGGATCGCTTCCAACGACGGCGGTATCGATCGCGGCGCACTGGTCGAGACGCTCGAGTCGGTCGTCGACGAGCACGCCCCCGAATTGCGCCAAGCGGACTGAATCGATGACTGCATCCATCGAATGGCGCGAAGGCGCACGGAGGCCTTCATGACGGGTGTCGTGTTGAAACGCTCGGCAATGGCGCTGGCCATGGTCGGAGGGGGTCTGCTGCTGACGGCGATCGGGATGTCACTGATCTCGATGCTCGGTCGCAGGCTCTGGTCCGCGCCGATCACGGGAGACATCGAGCTGCTGCAGATGCTGGTCGCGGTTGCCGTGGCCTGTTTTCTGCCACTCTGCGAGATCAACGATCGCCATATCCGCGTCGATATCGTTGCCACGCTGTTCCCGGCCGGACTCAATCGGGCGTTACTGTTCATTTCCCATCTGATGCTGGCACTGGTCAGCGCGCTATTGGTGTGGCGAACGGCGTTGATGGCGGCCGATAGTCTGGTCTACAACGCCCAGAGCGTTCAACTGGGCATACCACAATGGATACCTCAGGCCGCGATGCTGCCGGGAATCGCGCTGCTCGGGGTCTGCGCGTTCTATCAAAGTCTCCGCCGGTTGACGCAGGGTGAGGCGCCCGCCACTTCGGAAGGAGAGAGCCCATGATCGGCGGTCTCGAGGTGGGCGCCATCGCGCTCGGTGCCCTGCTGGTGATGCTGGGATGGCGCTGGCACGTGGGGGTTGCCATGTTGCTGGCGGGCGCGCTCTGCTACTGGCTGGTCAACGACGGCGACACCGGCGCGCTGCTGTTCACTCTCAATAACCTCGTTTACGCCCGTTTCTCGAGCTACGACCTGGCGGTCATACCCATTTTCGTGCTGATGGGGCAGTTCGCGATTCACGGGGGACTCTCCGCGTCGCTGTTTCGCGCCAGTGCCAGCTGGATCGGCCACTGGCGGGGCGGATTGGCGATGTCGGCGGCGGGTGCCTGTGCCGGTTTCGGCGCCATCTGTGGCTCCTCGCTGGCCACGGCTACCACCATGAGTCAGGTGGCCCTGCCGGAACTGGAGCGTTACCACTACGGTAAGCGCCTGGCCACGGGCACGATCGCCGCGGCGGGGACCTTGGGGATTCTGATTCCACCCTCGGTACCGCTGATCGTCTACGCCGTGCTGACCCAGGAGTCGATCGCCGCGCTGTTCATGGCGGCGATCCTGCCGGGGCTTCTGGCGGTGGCAGGCTATCTGGTGGTGATTCGCATCGTGGCGACGAGGACCATGCGCGACGTCGAGCGGGCACCACGCCATGGTTGGGCCGAGCGGCTGGCGAGCCTGGGCGATATCGCGCCGATACTGGTGATCTTCGCCGTCGTCATCTTCGGTCTCTACGGCGGCTGGGCCAACCTGACCGAGGCCGCCTCGATCGGCGCCGCCGCTTGTGGGCTCTACGCCGTCTGGCGCGGCGGCATGCGCTGGCAAGGCGTCTACCGAAGTCTGGCGGGCACGGCGGAGGCGACCGCCATGATCTACCTGGTGGTGATCGGCGCCGATCTGCTGAACAGCGGACTGGCGTTGGGGCAACTGCCGACGGCGCTGGCGGAATGGATCATGGGCAGTGGCCTGGCGCCGTTGACGGTGCTGCTGATCATCCTGCTGATCTATCTGCTGCTGGGCTGCGTAATGGATTCGCTGTCGATGATCCTGCTCACCATCCCGATCTTCTATCCGATCATCCTCGAACTCGATCTGTTCGGGCTCGACGCCACCGCCAAGTCGATCTGGTTCGGCATCGTCGCGCTGATGGTGGTGGAGATCGGCCTGATCACGCCGCCCATGGGCATGAACCTCTTCATCGTGCAGAAATACAGCCACGGCACTTCGCTTGCTACCGTCAGCCGCGGCATCCTGCCGTTCATCGGCGCGGACATGGTGCGTATCGCCATCGTGGTGTTCGTGCCGGCGCTGTCGCTGGTATGGCTTTGAGATCGCGATAGCACATTCCTCCTTGCGATGACGAAACCGGCGATTACGCCGGTTTTTTTATTTGCAAGCGGGCCCTCTGGAACAGCGCCGGTCAGGCACGCCCGTCCAGGTTTTCGTCATTCCGGTACAAGAGCGTCGCCCCGTGGCCCGGTAATCTTGCGCTGAATGCTCTCGGAATGATCGACGTGGAGAGCGTAACAACAACAAGGGAATTATCTGCATGAACGTACGCGACTCTTTGGTAATGCCCACCTTCTTAAGATCACCATTTTCGTGGGCCACGTTTGCACTGCCGACGTTTGCCGTTGCCACCGGTGTCACGCTTTTTCTTCCCGAAGATGTGCGAGCCGCCGAAGTCTTCAGCAACGACACGACCCGACTCGATGCCAATATCGAGGGCATCGTGGGCGTCTTTCACAGTCAGGACGGCTATGCGCAATCGGAGACTGCCGAGCCGGGGGGGCGTGACTGGCAGGAGGGCTTCGCCAAGTATGGGCTCGATGCCTCGCATGTGCTGGGCGGTGACGGAAGCTTGCTCTACGCCAACGTGGCCTGGGTCTCGAGCGGAACGTTCGGCCAGGGAGACGCCGCCGGTTTCACCACCGGCGATGAGCGGCGCACGCATCTCGAGAACCTCTATATCGGCTGGAAGTCCGGCGCTCTGATTCCGGCGCTGGGGCAGGATGGACTCGATTTCTCCGTGGGGCGTCAGCGCGTTCAGGTGGGCGACGGCTTTATAATCTCCGGTGACTCGCTCAATTTCGGCGATGGCATTCTGGGCGGCGATCTCGATCGTGGCGGTGCCTACTATCTGGCGGCGCGCCAGTCTTTCGAGAACACCGCGGTGCTGCGCCTCGGCGGCGAGCGAGGATGGCGGGGCGATCTGATGTGGCTCGACTCGGATAATCCCGCTCAGGCGAAGGCGGAGCTGAGCGTCGCAACCTTGGAGCACGTCTCCGATGCAGGAACGCTCGGGGCAACCTACATCGACGTGCTCGATGTCGATGACGATTACGCCTTTCTCTATCCCGACCGGGAAGATTCCCGTGTCTATAGCCTACGCGCCCAAGGCAACGCCGGCATCGAGAACCTGTTTCTCGCCGGCCAGTACGCGTGGCAGGAAACCGGCAGTGATGACCATGAAAATGCCTGGTATCTGGAAGCGGGCTGGACGTTTGCCGAACGGCCCTGGTCGCCCGGCGTCAGTTACCGCTTCAGCCGCTTCTCCGAGCAGTACGATCCGTTGTTCTACGGTAACGGACGCGCGCTAGGCACCTGGTTCCAGGGCGAGGTCGCGGCCAACTACGCCGGGCCTTTCAATACCAACACTCGGGTCCAGCAGATCAACCTGACGCTGGCACCGACGAAGAGTTTGAGCCTTGGAGCGATGTTGTTCGACTTTCACATGGTTTCCCAGAACGATGGCGCCAACACTGACGGCAACGAGGTCGACCTCTATGCCCTCTGGGCCCCGAGCGAGCACTGGTGGGTCATGCCGTTGCTGGGGCGCTACAATCCCGATGCTTCCGCCAGTAGTGGTGGAATCCAACTGGGCAACAGCGATACCAACTACTACAGTCAGCTACTGGTCGGCTTCAACTTCTGAAGCCCGACAGCCAAGTCATAGGGCCGGCAGGGTGAGGCACGCGTCACAGTGCTGGACTGGTGAGCTTCGAAGGTGCACAGGCTTGTCGCAAGCCTTCCGCCTTCCTTGGTGCGGTACTGTTTTGCCTGTCTGGTACCGTCCGGTCCTCGAGGCGCTCTTCAGCACCCGTCTGGCGTTTGCTCGTCAGGCAGCGTCCACCAGCCGCGAACGACGAAAGTCCCGTGGTGAACTGTCGAATTCGCGCTTGAACGAGCGGCTGAAGTGTGCCGAGTCGGTAAAGCCCCATTTGTAGGCAATCTCAGTGATTGTCCGACCCGCGAGCGCCGGGCTGGCAAGCTCCTCTGCGCAGCGCTCGAGCCGTCTGCGCTGCACATAACGGCAGATGGTTTCATTATGCTGCTCGAAGAGGCGGTAGAGCTGACGGATGGACACGTGGAACTGCGCCGCCAACAGTGACGGCCCGAGGTCGTCTTCATGCAGATGCTGATCGATGAACTGCTGTATGCATAGATAGAGCATGTTGCCGGCCTGGTCCAGCAGCGGTGCCGTCGATGCCTGATGCTGATGAATGGCGGGCAGCAGTGCGATCAGCGAATCGCAGATTCCGCTGTTCTCCTCGCTGGCGGGGACCAGTTGCCCCGTCACTATTCGACTCAGGATGAGCTGCATGATCTGGCCGCTGGCGCAATCGGCAATGATTTTCATGAAGGGCACCGGCCGATGGTCAAAGCGCCGGGTGACTTCGCTGCGCGGTAAATGGAGCGAGTCGTGCTCGATCAGGCCGTGGGGCAGGATTTCGCATGCCTCGGCGGAGTCCAGCAAAGCCATCTCTCCTGGCCGCATTTCGATCAGGCCGCCGTTTTGCTTCAGGGCGGCCCGCCCCTGCTTCTGCACAATCAAGAAGCAGTGGCTATCTTCGTCGCTGCTGTGAGGGTGTCGGCGCACTATACGTTCAACGTTAGTGGTGATGTTGGCGATCTCGATACCCCCAACATAGCGCTTTGAGACACTACCCCGAAAACCCTGTCGATGCAGTGGCATGGAATCGAAACTGCCGCACACCTCGCGCAGTGCGTTGAGCCAGGCATCGAAAGAAAGTGTCGTTGCATTCGCGGAAAGCATGGAACCTCCGTGAAATTCCGTTTTTGTTAATATTTTAATATTTATGAGGATACTCTAGCCGAGTGCCAGCTCCAAGAATAGATCATGTCCTCCCTGGATATCAGCTAACTTCGGAATTGCCGATTTGTGCTAACCCTGGCTCAGGTTGGCACGTCACACTTTATTGCTTGAAAGTGGAAAACTAATGCTCACCACAGTAACCACAAAGTGACTGGACAAGGGGATATATAACGTTACGAGTATGAGAGAGGGCCCCTGCGGTATCGATACGCGATCCCTGAGGGGAAAGACAAACGCTTCTAGATAATTTCGCTCGTTCCGAACGTATCAGCATTTGATCCAGACATTTCTTTATAAAGCATAAAAGCAAATCGAGACAAGACGATGATAGACAACACCAAGATCGACTTCATCTATCTTTCCGAGCCTGACATGGTGCGTGCCGGAGTGACCGACATGCAGGCCTGCGTGGATACCATGGAAGAGGTGTTCAACCTGTTATACCAAGGCGACTATCGCATGGCCGGCCCCAACAACGATTCTCATGGGGCCATGATCATGTTTCCGGAAGACTCGCCCTTTCCCAACATGCCCAAGCCGACTGCCGACCGCCGCATGATGGCAATGCCCGCCTATCTGGGCGGCAGTTTCTGTACGGCGGGCGTCAAGTGGTATGGCTCCAATATTGCCAACAAAGAGAAAGGGCTGCCTCGTTCCATCCTGATGTTCACGCTGAGTGATGCCGATACGGGCGCGCCTTTGGCGTACATGTCGGCCAACCTGCTTTCAGCGTATCGTACCGGTGCCGTACCCGGGGTCGGGGCCCGTCATCTGGCGCGCAAGGACGCCAAGGTCATCGGCCTTGTGGGCCCGGGTGTGATGGGTAGAACCTCGGTGTCAGCCTTCATGGCCGTGTGTCCTCACATCGACACGATCAAGGTGAAAGGACGCGGACAGCAGAGCCTCGATAAGTTCATTGCCTGGGTGAAAGAGACCTACCCGCAGATCACCAACATTCAGCTCGTCGAAAGTCTGGAAGAGGTGGTGCGGGATTCCGACATCGTCACCTATTGCAACTCGGGTGAAGTCGGCGATCCCTCGGCTTATCCCATCGTCAAGCGGGAATGGGTCAAACCCGGTGCCTTCTTGTCCATGCCGGCACTTTGCAACCTGGATGAAGGCATGGAGCAGCCTGAGGTGCGCAAGGTGCTCGATAACACGGGTCTGTATCAGGCCTGGTACGAGGAAGTCCCCAAACCCGCGCATAAATACATTCCGGTGATCGGCGTGCGCTTCATGGACATGGTCGCCGAAGGCACGCTCTCTCTGGAGCAGCTGGAGGATCTGGGTCGGATCACGTCAGGAGAGGCACCAGGCCGCCAGAGTGACGAGGAAATCATCATCATGTCGGTCGGTGGCATGCCGGTCGAAGACGTGGCCTGGGCGACCGTGGTCTACCGCAACGCTCTCGAAAAAGGCATTGGCGTCAAGCTCAACCTCTGGGAAAGCCCAGTCCTGTGTTGATAGCGCCGCTCTCGTACGACCTGTCGGCGTAACAAGCGGGCTAGATTCAATCGCACCTCAACCTATTGGATGGACATCATGGCCAAGATCGTCAAAGTCAAAACCGGTTCGAAATTCGAAGAGCACGCGAGTTACTCGCGCCTGGTGGCCGTCGACAACTGGATCCTCGTGTCCAATACCGCCGGCCGCAACCCAGATACCAAGGAAATCCCCGAGGACGTGAGTGAGCAACTGCTGCAGGTCTTTGCCAACATCGAAGGCGCACTTGGCACAGTGGACAGCGGTCTGTCCGACATCGTGAACGTGAAGATCTTTATCCAGGACCCGGCCGATACCGAAACCGTCATGACCCTCTTCGGCCAGAAGATGCGCGGCGTCGATCCGTCAATCACTGTAACCTGCCCGCCGCTGGGCTCCGAGGTCTATAAGGTAGAGCTGGAAGTGACCGCTTATCGCGGCGCCGGCAGCGCCAACGTGGAGCTGATCGATACCTCCGCCCAGTAAGGCGACCCGCGCGCCACTTCCTGTGCGACCGGCCTGCAGGGCCGGTGGCATCCATTTCGTCGATACCCCGATTCCTTCAGGACTCTCTCCCATGGCACCGACAATAGCGCCCGTTCAAACGTCCAGCGAGTTTCCCGCCTCGACCACGGTAGTGATCATCGGTGGTGGCATCATTGGCCTGACGGCGGCATTGACGCTGTCGGAGCGCAACATTCCTGTCGTGTTGCTGGAAAAGGGGCGCATCGCGGGGGAGCAATCCTCGCGCAATCTGGGATGGATACGAAAGACCAGCCGACATGGCGACGATATCCCCCTGGCGCAGGCGGCCGACCGGCTCTGGGCTCAAATGCCCGAGCGCGTAGGCAGTGATGTGGGTTACCGACAATCGGGAATCATGTTCGTCGCTCGGACCCGGGCGCAAATGGCGCTATATGAGAACTGGCTGAAATCTGTCGATGCGCTGTCGCTCGATTCTCGCTTGCTCAGCCCACGCGAGATCGATGAACTAGTCCCAGGGAATCGGGAAAATTGGGAAGGTGGTATTTACACCCCTTCCGATGGGCGTGCGGAGCCCTCCCTGGCCTCCAGCGCCATTGCCAAGGCAGCCATGGCGAAAGGTGCTGTGATCGTCGAGCATTGCGCGGTACGCACGTTGTCGATGTCGGGCGGCGAGGTCGATGGTGTGGTGACCGAGAAAGGGGAAATACGCTGCGATCAGGTGCTGCTCGCCGGTGGGCTCTGGTCAAGGCGGTTTCTCGGCAATCTCGGCATCTCGCTGCCAACCTTGCCTTTGATCAGCTCGGTACTCAGAACCAGGCCGATGGAGGGGCCCACGGATATCGCGGTGGGAGCGCCTGATTTCTCCTTCCGCAAGCACAAGGATGGTGGCTTCATCGTTACGCAGCGGGGAGCGCTCGACGCGCCTCTGACCCTGGATCATCTAAAGGTCGGCACGCGCTATCTGGGCGCATTACGCGGACAGCGCGACGTCTTGCGAATTGGACTGGGCAAGCACTTCCTCGAGGATCTGGCCCTGCCCAGGCGCTGGAAAGGAACAAAGCGCTCGCCCTTCGAGCGCATCCGGACGATGGATCCCGTAGCCAACCAAGCTCTGAACAACGAGGCGCTCGACAATCTCAAGGCTGCCTGGCCCGCGTTCGAGCAGGCCATGGTCGAGGAAACCTGGGCCGGGATGATCGATATCACGCCAGACTCGAACCCGGTTATCGGGCCCGTGCACCAAGTGCCTGGCTTGACCATCGCTTCGGGCTTTTCGGGGCACGGCTTCGGCACGTCACCCGCAGCCGGCCAACTGGCGGCGGACCTTGTTTCTGGCTCGGAGCCGATTATCGATCCTGGCCCTTATAGGTTCGATCGCTTCTGAAACGGTGGATTGAAGCGCGCCTTCATGGCTCCCGGATGTTCTGTCGGGTGGCAGAAGGCAACTCATGAAACAGGCGACGGTATTCGCGGCTGAAATAGCTCTGATGGAAAAAGCCTTGCTGTGCGGCTGCATCAGCCAGGCGAAGAGTCGGATCTCGCAGCAGACTGCGCCTTACCGCATTGAGGCGTAGCGCCCTGAGATAATGCACCGGAGATTGCCCCGTCTCGGCCTGAAAGCTGTACTGAAGAGTACGCCGCGAGATCTTGAGTCGGCGACAAAGCGTCATCATTGAAGGGGGAGCGTCCGGCTGTGCTTTGGTCAGCGCATGGCAGCGATCCACGATGTAGCGTCGGGTACGGTAGTTGCCACTGTCATCGCGCATCACTTCGCGCGACGGCGACTCCAGCAGCAAGTCGATGCCATCCTTGAGTTGGCTCAGCATGGCCTGCTGGATACTCGCCGAGACCTCCCCATCGAAGTCTCGCAGGTATTCGGTTAATGCCTGCCATTGTTGCTTGACCATCTTGAACAGGCCCGGCGCAATCGCAAGCACACGGCTTTGCCTATCATTCTGCTCAAGCCAGCGATGACGGTCACGGTCGATCGATATCACCAGCAAGTCGTAACCGGCCGGTGCGGTGCTCAAGAACTCTTCGCAGTGCGGCAGCACCGTCATGGCGTCAGGGCGAAAAAGATGATTGTTCGGCCAGTTCAGCGGCATGACCAGATGCCACTGATCTTCCGGGAAGTGCATTGACTGCGAGACTCCCAAGTTGGCGCTTTCACGAAAGAGCCGTAACCCCTGCTCGCTCATGTCGACGATTTCGCCAGAGAAACGCCCCTCGTCGATCTGATCGAACTCCTGCTGCCAGCCAGGCAACTGCAGGGCATGCTCGGTCACGTCGGTGCAACGATGCAACGCAATATCCATGGGCGGCCTCACATGCTTCAAATATAGAGTGTTGAAATGCAAAAACCACGCCAGCGCCGGGTGCCGTTTCACTCATGTGCCGGTCAGGCACTCGGTACGACTGTTCTGAGAAGAATGCATTAAAATGACTCGATGGCACGTGTCGATCATTTCACGCTCGCGTATAAGCATCCTGAATCATTGCTTTCATAGAGTGCGTATCACATTGAAATCCGCACCGAAACGGGGCAGTGCCAGGCATTGTGAATCCATTCATGGCACTGCAGCCATCACCCATAGCGAATGACCTTGGTTTCTCCCTGTTCCGGCAGTGTCTTCAGACACTCGTTTAGTGCCGCCTTGCTGTAGCTTTGGTTAATCAATATGATCATGTTTATTGTTGAATTGAAAGTTGGTTTTATATGGTGGGTTGTTTGTTACCAAACCCATGGTAATGAATACAACTGCGGATAGATGTTCTACTAAAGTATCGTGAGTTGCTTGGCCAATTCCAACATTGGCATTTAAAAGCATCTGCTTGGCATGCAGAATCAAGCCCGATCATTGGCTTGGTGTATCTTGACAATAAGGTCTAACAACATGTCATGAGGTGTAGTGTGAGCAACGAAACGTTATCACTCCTACCTGAAGTCAGGAGTTTTATTGAGCGTGCAAGTGGCACATTTATTAATGGCAAATACGCAGATAATAAAGAGCGAAACTCCCCTGTTTATAATCCTGCCAATGGGGAGGTGCTAAACCATGTCGCCTTGGCGGGCGAAGCATTGGTCGATGAAGCTGTTCAAGCAGCCAAGGATACGTTCGAGAGCAAGGCTTGGCGTGGCAAGAGCCCTGCCGAGCGAGAAAGGGTTCTGCTTCGCTTCGCCGATCTTGTCGAAAAGCATGCAGAAGAACTGGCCCAGATAGAAACGCTCAACCAAGGCAAGTCCATTAATATTACGCGTATGATCGACGTCGGCTTTTCCATCGATTTTATGCGCTATATGGCTGGTTGGACCACCAAGATCGAAGGCGCTACCAAGGATGTTTCCATTGCCGTACCGGTGGGGGCGAGCTTTCACGCTTATACTCAGCGTCAGCCGGTCGGTGTCGTTGTCGGTATCGTGCCTTGGAACTTCCCCATGATGATTGCCTTGTGGAAGCTGATGCCCGCGTTGGCTGCAGGGTGTTCGGTTGTCGTCAAGCCAGCAACGGAAACTCCACTGAGCGTGCTGCGCATCGTTGAGCTTGCCATGGAGGCGGGTGTGCCGGAGGGGGTCGTTAACGTGGTGGTGGGCGCAGGTCGTACGGCCGGCTCACGTCTGGCTAGTCACCCCGATGTGAAAAAAGTCACTTTCACGGGCAGTACCGCTATCGGCAAACAGATCGGCCATGCTGCTGTCGACCACATGGCTCGCTTCTCACTCGAGCTGGGCGGCAAGAACCCGATGCTCGTGCTGGAAGATGCCGACCTGGACAACGCGGTAGAGGGCGCCTTGATGGCAGGGCTGCTGAACCAGGGACAAGTGTGTGCGGCAGCTTCGAGGTTTTATGTGCATCGCAGTATTTATGATGCTTTCTGTGAGCGCCTGCATGCTGCGGTTAAAGGCATGCGTCTTGGCCCGGGCCTGGACCCGGAAGCCCAGCTGAACCCCGTGGTGTCCCTGAGGCACAAGGAAAGTATCGAATCCTACCTGAAGACGGCAAGGCAGGAAGGGGCGCGGGTGCTTGAGGGAGCTGTGGTGCCGGACTCCGCTGGCTATTATGTCTCGCCCACTATCTTGGCCGATGTGACACACGATATGACGGTGGCCCGCGAAGAGATTTTCGGCCCTGTGCTGTCAGTCTTGCCATTCGATGACGTCGATGAGGCTATTGATCTGGTCAACGACAGTGACCTGGGCTTGGCCGCCAGCCTATGGACGAACAACCTGACATTGGCCATGCGGTTGATCCCCCAAATCGATGCAGGCACCGTCTGGGTCAATACTCACGTTACTCTGGATAGCCACCTGCCGTTTGGCGGCTTCAAGCAGTCTGGGCTGGGACGCGAGTTTGGTTTCGAGGCCATCGAAGCCTGCACCGAGCTGAAGTCGGTGTGCATCGCTTATTGATCAAGTAAACCTGGCTATGGGCAGCGTGAACGGTCATTCACGCTTGCCCTGGCATCGGAAAGGCAAGTACAGACATTTATGCGGCATACAATAATAAGCTTATTCATTGGGTGTGATCACTGGGGGCCGTTTCTGGCCGCTATACGACAAGCATACTGTTGAAGGGCAGTAAGTACCTATACGGTTGGGAGTCGTTGTATCGGGAAAGCGCCGAATCATAATGGAATTACCTGGCTACTATCGCTTTTTCCCGTAGAGGGTTTTCGCCATGAACAATAAAAACCATGCCTGTACGAGTGAAAGTAAATTACCGGAGATTTACCGCAGCAGTACAAAAAATGTCGAACAGCATATCAAAGCTCTTAAGGACTGGAAGCTGCAGTTCCTGCAAATGAGCGCAGGACAATTCAAAGGGGAGATAATCTGCTTCGAGCTGGAAGGGCTAAAGGTCATCAGGGAAAGGATCAGCCAGTCGGTTCTCAAGAAAGGTGAGCTCGAAAACGCCTCGATCAGTTTCAATATTCCGCTTTCTTTACCAAGTTCACCTCTCATTTGTCAGGGCAAGACCTATCCTACTCCCGGCATATTGGCCGTGCGGGGCGGGGAGTTGCCGGAGATCAAGGTGCCGGCCGGTCTGGAGCTGCTCTGCCTGAACGTGGATGCCCATTATCTGGCGGGATTGTTGGACGGCCCGAATGCAGACATCGACCGCTCCCTATCAAAACCCTGCTATATTCCGGCCACTATCGGCCAGCGGGGGCTGGCGCGGCTCTTTGAACTCTCTTGTCGATCTCTGACATCCCATGTCTTTCCGGCGGTGCGTCGTGAATTACGCGACGCCCTTTTAAACCAATTACTGGACGAGTTGGAGCGAGGGGTTGCCGAAAAGGTGGCCCCTTCTGCGCGAAAGCGCGTCGTGGACCGGGCGCGTGAGGTGATTGCCGCGCACGACAGTGAACCAGTATCCATTCTCTCTTTATGCCACCAGATCGGAGTGAGTCGACGCAAGTTGCAATATTGCTTTCAGGAGTGTCTGGGGATCAGCCCTGTGACGTATATCAGGTTATTTCGGCTCAATGCCGTTCATCGCTCCTTGTTGCATGGTGATGATGCAACGCAGATCCAGAATGAAGCGGCCCGCTGGGGGTTCCTGCACTTGGGGCGTTTCTCCGTGGAATATCGAAGGCTATTCGGCGAAAGGCCCTCGGAGACGTTGCACCGCTCCCAGAAAAATCGTGCCGATTCTGGATAACGCTCCTTTATCGTAGGGTCATAAGCTTGTGCACAATAATCACAACGATAAGGTGCACAATGAACAAGAACCTCGCGACATGCCTGGCGCTGACCGGCATCGCCTGTACGACTCCGGCCCTGGCCACCGAGGGTGGCTCACCCACCACCGCCATGGGCACTTACGATTTCGGTTCCGGCTTCCTGCCGCCCTCGACGCCACACGGCACCTTCGGGCTGCGCACGGCCTATTATTCCACCGATGATCTGAAGACCGCCGATGGGTCGTCTTCCGATAACGATTTGTCCCTCGATGTCTTGTCCCTCGGTATCGCCTATATCCACATGACGGACAAACGGTTGCTGGGCGCGCGCTACGGCTTCGGCGGCGTGGCGCCGTTCTTCGATATGAATGCCTCGCTGGACGTCAACGTCGGCGGCAGGACGGTATTCGAGGACGATGCCGATGTCCTCGCCCAGGCCGATCTCCAACTGCTTCCCGTGATGCTGGGCTGGCAACCCGCCCCCGGGATGGGAATCACCGCGCAACTCCAGATACAGGCACCGACCGGCGACTACGACGAGGATCGGCTGGTCAATCCAGGGCTCAATCATTGGGCCTTCTCGCCGATCGTCGGCATCAGCTACATCACGCCCAGTGGTTTCGAGGTCTCGACGCTGTCGCAGTTGGACGTCAATACCCGTAATCACGACACGGATTACCGCAACGGGATCGAGTATCGCAATGAGTTTGCGCTCGGCCAGCATTTCGGTGCCTGGACGGCCGGCCTAGCCGGCTACTACTACGGCCAGCTGACCGACGACGATAGCCCCACGCTGGCCGACGGTAACGGCAATCGGGCCAAGGTCTGGGCCGCAGGCCCGGCGCTCAGCTACCTCGCGCCCGGCAAGCCGGCCTTCTGGGTTCACGCCTACAAGGAATTTGCTGCCGAGAACCGCACCGAAGGCTACAACCTCGCGCTTCGCGTCGCCTACAGCTTCTAGGGGCTAGACCATGACAACGACAATCGTAGACAGACAGGCCGGGGCGCGCGAAGGCGCCGTGTTGCTGCTGGGCAGCAGCCTGACCATCGTCGGCTCGGTGATGGTGACCTCGGTGTTGCCCAAGATGATGGCGGAGTTCGCACCAGGCAATCCACATGCCGAACTCTGGGTGCCGCTGGCCATCACCGGGCCGGCGTTGGCCATTGCGCTCTTCGCGCCGCTGGCCGGTTGGCTGGCCGATCGCTTCGGTCGCAAGCCCATGCTGATCGTGGCGACCCTGCTGTACAGCGTGCTGGGCGCCCTGCCGGCGCAACTCGATTCCCTGATGGGGATCGTCGGCGTGCGGCTGCTGTTCGGCGTCGCCGAGGCGATGATCATGACCGGCTGTTCGACGCTGATTGCCGACTACTGGCGTGGCGAGCAGCGCATGCGTTACGTCAATCGCCAGGTGGTGACCATTGGCCTGGTCGGCGCCGCGTTCTTCGTGATCGGGGGCATGCTGGGGGAGTCGTCCTGGCGAGCTCCTTTCTATCTCTACCTGTTGCCGCTGGCATTGGTACCGTTCATGGCCCGCGTGCTATGGGAGCCATCCGTCGAGCGCCAGGAGGCACACGACCATGAGCAGGGCGAAGACAAGGTGGCCGTGGGCACGCTGGTCGCCGGGTATCTGCTCATCGGCCTGGGCATGGTGCTGAGTTTCGTCGTTCCCATCCAGGCCCCGGTGATCCTGGTCGGACTGGGTGTGACGTCGAGCACCCTGATCGGCCTGGCGACGGGCCTGGGGCTGCTGGCCACACTCCTGGGTGCTCTGTTGTGGCCCTGGGCGCGGCGCACGTTAGGCTCACGCGGCTGTAATGTGCTGCTGCTGATACTGCTGGCCATCGGCCTGGTGGGGCTGGTCGAGCCGCAGCGTTATTCCACCGTCATGCTCGCCATCACCGTGCATGGCATCGGCGCCGGCCTGCTGGTGCCCAATGCCATGGCGCCGGTGATGAATGCCCTCACGCCAAAGATCCGCGGACGGGGGATGGGCTTCTTCACCGGGTTTCTCTACATCGGTCAGTTTGTCAGCCCGCTGATCGTGGGGTTGGCGGCCGGCATCGCCGGAGACTTGCATGGTGCCATTCTGATACTCGCCGCAGTTGGCGTGATTTATGCCGTGGGCTGGGGAGGGGCGGCACTACGTGAGCGCCGTCTGGTGGGAGCCTCCCGGCATCATGGTTCATGTCCCTGATCTGGAGAACTGTAAATGAAGCGTGAAATTCATCGGCTGCTGGACACGCATGACGGCTTGGCTCTCGGCCAGTGCGTGACGAGTGGCGAGGTGTCGAGTACGGCGTTGGTGGAAGCCGTCATCGAGCGTCTCGAAAGGGTCGAACCCCATCTCAACGCGGTCGTCGATCGTCTCTACGATGAGGCGCGGGCGGCCAGCCAGCAGCCCGTCGACGAAAGCCAGCCCTTTGCCGGCGTTCCGACCCTGATCAAGGACCTCTTCTCGCCGGTCACCGGCGCGCGGATGACTCAAGGGTCGCGTGCCACCGGCGAGGCGCGGGCGGATTTCGATGCCGAGGTAGTGGCGAGGCTTCGCCGGGCCGGTTGCCTCTTGTTGGGTACCAGTACATCGCCCGAGTTCGGAACCTCCTACACCACGGAATCGACCCGCCATGGCGCGACGCGCAACCCCTGGGATCTCGAACGCAGCGTGGGCGGCTCCAGCGGTGGTGCGGCGGCACTGGTGGCGGCGCGGGTCGTGCCTTTCGCCCATGGCAACGACGGCGGCGGTTCGCTGCGTGTCCCGGCGTCCTGCTGTGGCGTGTTCGGCTTCAAGCCGAGCCGCGGGTTGATACCCTCGGGGCCGATGGTGGGTGAGGGATGGGGGGGGATGGGCACGTCACACGCCATTACCCGCTCGGTGCGCGACAGTGCAGCTCTGCTGGACGCGACTGCGGGAGTCGACCTGGGAGCGCCCTATGCGGCGCCCACCAGCCCTGTGCCCTATCGTGAAGCGATTGAGCGCGACCCCGGCACGCTGCGGATCGGGCTCATCGAGGGGCCGGCACTGGCACCGGAAGCCGAGGCCGTCGCGCGGCAGACCGCAGCGCTCTGCGAATCCCTGGGTCACCGCGTCGAGTCGGTCACGTTGCCCGTCGACTGGGAAGCGTTCTACCAACGCTGCTTCGATATCATCGGTCCGAGCACCCGCGAGTTCCTGGATATGCTGGGTGAAATGCGCGGAACGCCCGTCGACGAGCAGGAACTGGAACCGAGAACCCGGGTCATGCTGCGCGAGCGTGGGCGAATCGACGCCACTCGCTATGTCGCTGCCATCAATGATATCCATGCCCTGGGGCGCCGGATGGCGGCTACCCTGCAGCAGTACGATCTGCTGCTGTCGCCGACCCTGGCGCGCCAACCACCACTGATCGGCAAGCTGGATGCCTTCGACGACCGGCTATCGCTGGCGGAGGTCATCAATGATTTTCACAGTTACTGTCCGTTCACCGCGCTTTTCAACGCCACTGGGCAGCCTGCGATGTCGGTACCGCTTTACTGGACCGACGCCGGATTGCCGCTAGGGAGTCATTTCGCGGGGCGCTTCGGTGAGGAAAGCCGGCTGTTCTCGCTGGCGGCGCAACTGGAACGGGCTCAGCCCTGGGCCGGACGCGTTCCGGCGATCAATGCGTGCTGCCGCTGATAAGTGCGCGGACATTTCCCGTCCCAACGAGGATTGCCATCCAACGACACCGGGCAGCCGCTCGGTGTTTTTCGTAGGGAATCGCGTCGTTAGTGGCGGCGATTTCCGGAAGAATCGAGATACAGCTGGGCAACCAGCTCGGTGCGATTGCGCACACCGAGCTTGCGGTAAAGGTTGATGAGGTGCGTCTTGACCGTGGGCAGCCCGATATCGAGCTCGCGGGCCAACTGCTTGTTGCTCAGGCCGGTACGCACCAGCTCGGCGAGTTGACGTTCGCGGCGGGTCAGGGGTGGGGTCTCGCTGGCAGGGAGGCCATCCGCTAAAGGCGCGCCGGATTGGCGTGGCAGGACGTGGACAGCCAATTGCAGCATTTCCTGCAGAGAGTGCAGGGTGGCCAGCTCCCGGGGCGCGAAGCGCCCACACTCATCCCGACGCAGTAGCGAGACGCCAGCGACGGGATGACCATCGATGTGGACGAAGACCTCGGCGACATCCACCACGCCATGGCGATGCAGGAACGCTCGATAGCGCTGGTTATTGCTCTCCGCCTGATGGGCGAAGCCCTCGTGGAGCGGCACGACCTCGTGGCCGGTCAACAGGCAGGTTCGCGGTTGAAGAGGGTCCATGTAGCGATAGTGGCGCAGATAGCTGTCGTGCATCCGCTCCATGGCGCCATGGAGCTGGAATTCGCAGGCTTCGAGCCGCTGGTCGATCCTGTAGAAGGCGGCCAGCGAGGCCGGGACGGCGCGGGTGAAGGCGCGCAAGCAGTACTGGCCCAGTTCCTGGGACGTAAGCATTGTCGGCCAGCTCCGTGTCGTTGGATTCCATCAACATAATGGAGGGTGTCTTGTGGATGCAAGCCTGCCGCGCCGACCGGCGGTGGCTATCACAGCGCGGCCATGCTCTCCGGCAACAAGGCACCCCCATCGACGATCACCGTCTGGCCGGTGATGTAACCGGCCAGATCCGAGGCCAGGAACAGCATGGCATTGGCGATATCCTCCGGCTCGCCCAGCCGTCCAAGGGGGACGCCCTTGGCGATGTCGTCGCTGTGGGCTTCATCGCCCAGGTTGTCCATGGCCGGCGTGCGGATCATGCCGGGTTCCACGCCGTTGACGCGGATTCCGGCCGACGCCAGTTCCAGTGCCGCGTTGCGGATGAAGCCGTTCACGCCCGCCTTGGACGCTGCGTAATGGGTCAGGCCCGGATAGGCGACGCGATTGCCGGTCACCGAGGAGGTTGCCAGTACGCAACCGCCACCACGCGCCTCGAACAGCGGAAGAGCTTCCTGCACCAGCCAGAACAGTGACTGCACGTTGACCGCAAAGGCACGTTCCACCCGCTCGGGCGTCAGTTCCCGCAGCGGGGTGAGCGGGAAGTAGCCGGCGTTGTGGATCAGGATGTCCAGTTCGTCACAATTCGCGATCAGGGCGCGTACCGCTGGCGTATCGGCCAGGTCTACCGGGCGGGCCTCGACTTGATAGCCGCTGGCAGACAATTTCCCCGCCAGCTCGTGAGCCTGGTCAGCGTCGATATCCGCGACGATGACATGGGCGCCGGCCTCGGCGAAGCGTGTAACGATCGCGGCGCCGATACCCTGGGCGCCGCCGGTGACCAAGGCGTGGCGCCCGGTGAGGTCAATCGTGATACTCATCGGATTACTCCATGTGATCGAAGGCGAGGGTGGGCACGTCGACGATGCTGGAGCCGCCGTCGGCCATCAGGGTCGTGCCGGTGAGAATCGAGGCGGCCGGGCTGATCAGAAAGTTGCAGACTTCGGCGATCTCCTCGGCCGTGGCCGGGCGGCGCAACGGCACGTCGCGAGTGACGCGCGTGTAGGCATCGTCGAGGGTTTCCTGGTAGCGCTCCATCAGCGGCTGCATCTCGGCATCGGCCATGGGCGTGCGGATCCACCCGGGGCAGACACAATTGACGCGCACGCCATGGGGCCCGTAATCGCGAGCCATCGAGCGGCTCAGGCCGACCAGCGCATGTTTCGCAGTGGTGTAGCCGCAGACCTCTGAGCCGGCCGCCAGCGAGGCAAGTGAGCCCAGCAGCACGACACTTCCCCGCTGTTCGATCAGCGCGGGGAGGCAGGCCCTGGCGCTGAAGAAGGCGGTGTCGAGG
The DNA here is from genome assembly GCF_054602495.1 of Halomonas sp. WWR20. Lineage (NCBI taxonomy): Bacteria > Pseudomonadati > Pseudomonadota > Gammaproteobacteria > Oceanospirillales > Halomonadaceae > Halomonas > Halomonas sp. WWR20. Next base: position 294,927 of record NZ_JBTRHR010000002.1, on the reverse strand, counting down.
TTCAGGTGCATGGCCTCTCGCCAGGCCTCCTCGGTGATGTCGGTCACGGTCCCCAGACCATGTCCACCGGCGCAGCAGATCAGCCCATCGATACGGCCGTAGCGCTTCATGATCCGCTCGATGAACCCCTCCCAGACGTCGGCGCTGGCGGCATCGCCGGCCAGGACCAGGCCACCGGTGCGTTGCGCCAGCCGTTCGAGCGGCGCGGTGCGCCGCCCTATCAAAACGACGTGATTGCCCCGTGCCGCCTGTTGCAGCGCACAAGCCTCCCCCACGCCGGTGCCGGCGCCCGTAATCACAACGGTTGCCTCAGCCATCGGGATACTCCGTCGTGTTCAGCAGTGTGCAGTAGGAGGCAACCGGGAAGTTGGCCAGCTCCGCCGTGTCGTCCTGGGAATAGCCGAAGAGCTTGCCGTCGCTGCGATGTTGGCGGGTATCGATCATGACCAGGCCCAGGGTGGGAATGATCTTCTCCCGCCATACGAATAGATACAGCTGATCGGCGATCTCGAGATAATGGCAACTGTCGGTGTCGCACAGACCCTGCTCGACGCCCTTCACGCAATGCCAAGTATAGAAGTGGTCATTGAGATAGATGTGTTCGTAGACCTCGGTGGGGCTGTAACGATAGAGCAGCCGCTTGCCGATCAGACCGTAGGTAGGCCGATGCGGGCAGGCGCCGGCATGCCAAGGCGTGTCGAGACTGCCGTGTTGAAACTCGGCCGTGACGTCGCTCAACGGTCGACCCTTCCTGGCCTTCTCGTACAACCCGACACGAATCGCTTCCGCAGTGGGCATGCGGCCGATGACACGGGTGAATGAGGAGGTCACGGTATCCAGGACGAGGCTGACCGAGTGCGTCCGGTCCGCCTCCCGGGCCAGAAAGTCGATCAGATAGATGCCGTCGCGCAGGGTGGTGGCGCGATAGTCCGCCTCGCCGTCTGGCCAGGTGACCCGGGTCGCGTCGAAGCGGTAGCGCGTGACCTGACCATCCTCGAAGTGCAGCGCATAGTCGCGCCCGTCGAGATCCGCCCGGTGATCCAGTGCAAAGGAATCGGGGGCGAAGCCAGCCCCTAGGTCACCGACGGTGATCCATGGGCTGGAACTGTCGTGATGGGGGGAGTGCTCACTCATATGGAAGGATCCTTACGTTTTTTGTTGATGGAGCCCCTTGATGATGGTGCAAGCGCAAGCGGTGTGGGTATCAACCGGATGGTTGAGCCGTCGACACGATGAACAACCTCAGGCGGAGAGTGCCAATAGGCTGGCAGCGCCAGTCAAGACACATAAGGTTGTTGAGAGCAGGCTTGGGATCGAGTCAGTAGTGAGTTGGGCACAATAATGGCAAAAAAAGCCTAAGGAGGTTCGCAATGACCGATACGACGCCTGCCCAAGGCGCGAGCGCCCGCGAGAGCCATCGCCGCTCGAGCGCACCGGGCATCGGATTCAAGACCATGATCGCCATCTGTGTCGGCTGCGTCGTGGTGCAGGGGGCGATGGCATCCGCACTGATGGGATTCGGAATCGGAGGCCTGAGCTTTCTGGCAGCGATGGGGTTGGCGCTGCTGTTCGCGTTCTGCAACGCGATCAGCTTTTCCGAGCTTTCGTTGATGTACCCGTCGTCGTCGGGAACGCTGGCGACCTACACCCAGAGGGCGATCGGCCACTTCCCGGCGATTGTGGCGGTGTTCTCTGGCTACGTGATCGTGGCGATGTTCGGTTTGTCGGCAGAACTTCTGCTGGTGGATGCACTGTTGCAAACATTGTTTCCCGATACGCTACCGTCGCATGTAGTCCCCATGATCCTGCTGTTCGGTCTGGCGCTCCTGAATATTCTGGGCACGGATGTCTTCGCCAAGCTACAGAACCTATTCACCTTCGCCATGATCGCCGCCATCTTGCTGGTCGGCGTCACCGCGCTGCTGGATACACCATCGGCGCCCATCGCACAGGCCGCGGCCGGTATTGACTGGGGAGTGGGTGGCATTTTCGACGGAAGCTTCATCGCACTGACGGCGCTGGCCATGTGGATGTTCGTCGGCTGTGAGTTCATCTGTCCGCTGATCGGGGATATCCGCCAGCCGGAGCGGCGCGTGCCGCGTGCAATGTTCGTGTCTCTGATCATTATTTTCCTGCTGTTCACGCTATTCTGCCTGGGCGCTGGCCGCTATCTCTCCATGGAGACACTGACGACCTCGCCGTTGCCCTACCTGGACCTGGTCGATGGCGTCTTCGGCAAGGCGGGGCTGATCATTGCTACCGTCATGGGTCTGACCGCCACCTGCAGCACCGTCAACACTGTGCTTGCCGCGGTCCCGAGGATGCTCTCGGGGATGGCCGAAAACGGCCAGGCCTTCAGCATCATGGGCAAGCTGCATCCGCGCTTCGGCACGCCCTGGATCGGCATTCTGTTTCTGGCGGCGATCGTCGCGGCGCCATTTCTGTTGGTAAGCCCAGATAACATCATCATGCTACTGATCGGTGCGTCGACCAGCTGGCTGCTGGCCTACATCGTGGCACATATCAATGTCATTGTGCTGCGTGCCAGAAAGCCCGAGCATGCGCGCCCCTACCGGACACCGCTGTATCCAGTCCCCCAGGTCGTCGGCATCATCGGAATGGGCTACGTGGCCGCCAACGCATCGCCGTCGCCGGAGATGGTGGCAAAAGTCTATGCCCTGCTCGGGGTCGTGCTCGGCATCGTCGGCGTGATTGCGCTCTTCTGGGTCAAGTTCAAGATGAAGAAAGGGCTCTTCGAGCCGGAATGACCGGCTGAAGAGTGAATTAGCGATTTTCCTCGATCTGGCGGTCTAGCCGGGCGGCGAAACCCACAAAGTCATCAAGGAGGTCAGCATGTCGCGCAAGACGGCCTTTTTCTTCGACGAGCGCTGCCTTTGGCACAGCGCTGGTCAGTACGCACTAACCATGCCAGTGGGCGGCTGGGTGCAGCCGCCGGCCGCCGGTGGGCTCGCCGAGTCTCCCGAGACCAAGCGGCGCCTCAAGAACTTGATGGATGTTTCCGGCCTGACTGCCGCGCTAGATCTGCGCAGCGCCCCACTGGCCACCGAGGAAGAACTGCTACGTATACATTCACAAGCCTATCTGAACCGTTTCAAGTCGCAGAGTGACGCCGGCGGCGGGGAGTTGGGCGACCATGCGCCGATTGGTCCTGGCAGTTATGAGATCGCCAAGCTCTCTGCGGGTCTGGCGATTGGTGCGGTGACCTCAGTAATGAAAGGGGAAGTGGATAATGCTTACTCTCTTTCGCGCCCACCCGGCCACCATTGCTTGCCGGACCAGGCCATGGGTTTCTGTTTCCTGGCCAACATCGCTATCGCGGTTGAAGCGGCCAGGGCGCGTTTCGGTGTCGAACGAGTGGCGGTCGTGGATTGGGATGTGCATCACGGCAACGGTACCCAGGCGATTTTCTACGAGCGCAGCGATGTACTGACTATTTCCTTACATCAGGATGGCTGCTTTCCACCGGGTTATAGCGGCGAATGCGATCGTGGCCAGGGGGCCGGTGAAGGGAGCAATTTGAATATCCCCTTGCCCCCCGGAGCCGGTAACGAGGCTTATCAGCACGCTATGGAGCTTATCGTTGTTCCGGCGCTGGAGCGCTTCCGGCCGCAGTTGATCATTGTAGCTTGTGGCTACGACGCCAATGCATTCGATCCGTTGGCGCGTATGTTGCTCTCCAGCGAGTCGTTTCGCGCCTTGACTCGCCAGGTGCGGGAAGTAGCCGAGCGACTCTGCGGTGGGCGTCTGGTGCTAGTGCACGAAGGTGGCTACTCGGAAGCTTACGTACCCTTCTGCGGACATGCCGTCATCGAGGAGTTGGCTGGCGTAACTACCGAAGTGAAGGATCCGATGCTGGATCTCATCGAGCTGCAGCAGCCCCGTGGGATCACGAACGAGTTTCTACTCGACTTGGTAAAATCGATGGCAGCAAGTGCCTCGTGAGTTCGGCGCCGCTACTGACGCCCTTGGACAACTATTTGGCATATGGCGGCAAGATTACATCCGATCAATGTAGTCGACTGCATACGTATCCATTGTCCTGGGCTCTGCTCCGATGTTCAGCTTTGTTCCTACTTCCACTTACTATTTGGCTTCACGGCAGTGGCCGGAAGTTGTCTGCTTTCGGTGTCGCGCCAATATGGTATCTAAAACAGGTGGCCTATGAAGATTCTGGTGAGGCTTGCTCTTTGCACTGTCGTATTTCATGTGTGTCATGTTTACGCAGCGGCCGAGGTGGCTGATCACGTCTATATAAATGGCTCTATTTATACGCAAAATGAAAGAAGAGATTGGGCTGAGGCTGTAGCGATAAAAGACGGTATCTTTATTGCGGTCGGGAATGATAAAGACATAGAAGGTTACATCGGGAAAAGTACCAACCTCATTGACTTGCAGGGAAAGATGGCCATGCCTGGGATAGTGGATGGCCATGGGCACTACGTGCGCGGGTTCAAGCGGGAGTTATTCAACTGCGGGTTCCCCAGCAGCACGCCTGCGGAAACAATCGCCGAAAAAGTCAAAGCATGTACGGCCAAGGCAGAGCCCGGAGAATGGATTGTGGGAGGGGCTTGGGCGTCGAGTTATGCGGACACCGGAAAAGTCAATAAATCAGTATTGGATGCCGTGGCTCCCGACAATCCTGTTTATCTTCTCGATGATACAGGACATAACGGATACGTGAATTCCAAGGCGTTGGAGGTGGCCGGCTTTACAAAGGCTAAAGCTCGGGAGATGCCTGCCATCTTAACTGATGAAAACGGCGAGCCTACAGGAATACTGCACGAAGAAGCTGCAGGGGAGTTAACACAGGCGATTCCCCCATTGAGTGATGAGAGATACCAGCAAGTCGTTAAGAAATCAGCCGAAATGGCGAACCGCTACGGCATTACCACCTTCGTAGAGGCCCGTACTGATAGAGCGACGCTTAAAGCCTATCATGACGTGGACGAGAGAGAAGGACTGACGGCTAGAGTCATTGCTTTTCTTCAGTATGAAACCGATTTCAATGAATCCAGAGAGAAACAGCTGGAAACGATAAATAACAGGCAAGATTATTTTTCCGATAACGTTTATGCCAACAATGTGAAATTCTATCTGGATGGGGTACCTCCTGCGTTTACCGCTGCTCTGTTGAACCCCTATCAGGCTGAAGCGTTGCACGAACATCATCTTTCGAACGATTTTCGGGGCAAGATGCGAATGACACCGGAGGAAATCCGGGAAGATGCCATTAGATTGGATAAAGAAGGCGTCACCATAAAATTCCATGCTTCTGGGAGCGCGGCGGTACGCGAGGCTTTAAACGCAGTAGAGGCTGCTCGCAAAGAAAACCCGACCGGTAGTCTTCATCATTCCATCGCCCATGCAGGGATGGTGAGCCAACAGGATCTGCCCCGTTTCAAAGCATTGGATGTGGTGGCAGACATCGCTCCCCCCATCTGGATTCCAGGCCCCTATAGCGAAGCCATGATCGAAGCATTGGGTAAAGATCGCTATGCAAGAACGCCACCGACGGCAGAACTCTTAGAGGCTGGCGCTACCATCGCCTATGGTTCCGACTGGCCATCTATCTCGAGTTCGATAAATCCTTGGCCACATCTGGAATCAATGGTGCTGCGAGAAATTGGCCCCGAGCAAAGCATTTCCCTAAAAGCGGCCATCGATACGATGACATTAGGAGCGACTTATTCTGCTAACCTGTCGTCGGAAATAGGCTCTATAGAGCCTGGCAAATCCGCGGACATGGTCGTAATCGATAAAGATATATTTGCTATCCCCGTGTCCGACATTTCGGACATCCAAGTGCTGCTAACGGTTTTCAAGGGGGAGCAGGTTTACAAACATGTCCAGATGACCCACTAGGTGAGTTGTGAAAGTTGCGACAATGCCGGGCGAGTAAACAGCTGGTGTGTCAGAGGAAATGAAATTCTCTTATTGGCTGCACCGTCGTGTGGTGGTCTTAATATTTACTTGCGCTTTAAATTTCTCCGAAAGCCATTGGCAAGACTAAAGTTGATAATTAATAAGTCGTTGTTTAATAAATATAAATAAAACATGGCATCCTCGAACAAGTTGCCGTCAAGAATGAACAATTCATTGTTAGGTCAGTCTCTTAGCTTCTGATAACTAACAGTGAATTCTGTCCGACTCTTGCAAGGAGGCGATATGGCCGAGGATCGTTACGATTACGTCATCGTGGGAGCTGGCTCTGCCGGCTGTGTCGTGGCGTATCGCCTGATCAAGGAGACCAATGCCCGGGTATTGCTGCTCGAGGCGGGTGGCTCCGATCGTCACCCATTGATACGTATGCCGTCTGGGGTCGGTAAGGTGATTCCTACCAAAACCTGGGAATATATGACGGCCCCCGAGCCGGCCGCAGTCCATCGCAAGATGACCATGGCCCAAGGAAGAATCATCGGTGGTAGCAGCTCGGTGAATGGGATGATCTATATTCGTGGACAGCGCGAGGATTACGACCGGTGGGTCAGCGAATATGAATGCGAGGGCTGGGGTTACCATGAACTTCTACCCTTTTTCCGCAAGGCCGAAGCCAACGAGAGCCTCGGCGGGGATTGTCATTCCAGCGCTGGACTACTACCGGTTTCGGAAAATCGATACCGTCATCCGCTTTCGATGAATTTCATTCGCGGTGGCCAGGAAGTCGGTCTCGACTATGTCAACGACTTCAATGGCGCCAATCAGCAGGGAATCGGGTTCTATCAGACGACGACTACAGCCGATGGGCGTCGTGCCAGTACTTCACGTACCTATCTCGATGCCGTGCGCGACGACTCAAGATTGAGCATCGTCTCCGAGGCCATGGCTCATCGAGTCATTATCGAAAATGGTCGAGCCAAAGGGGTGGTCTATAGCAATAAGAAGGGAACGCTAACGACTGCTTACGCCCACGAGGAAGTCATCCTTTCGGCAGGTGCTATCGGATCGCCTAAGCTACTGATGCTGTCCGGTATCGGTCCGGCCTCTCATCTCAATGAGCATGGTATCGACTGTGTTACCGAATTGCCGGTCGGCCAGGGGCTTCAGGATCATTTACATATTTCGGTCAACGCCACGACACGTGAGCCGGTATCGCTTTTTGGGCAGGACACCGGCCTTGCTGCGCTCAGAAACGGTTTTCAGTGGATGTTTTTCGGTAGCGGTGTCGGCACCTCGAACGTGCTGGAAGCGGGCGCCTTCGTCGATAGTTGCCGACAGGGCCGGCCCGACGTGCAGATTCATTTCCTGCCGGTACTCGACACCTGGGACGATCCGGACGGCATTCTGGAGGGCTACACCCACGGGGTCAGTCTGAAGGCCGGGTTCCTGCAGCCCAAATCTCGCGGTGAAGTGCGCCTTTCCAGCGCTGATCCTTACGCTCTTCCTTTCATTCAGGCCAATTACCTGAAGGAAGAAGGAGACATCGAGGGAATGGTCCGTGCGGTAAAGGTCGCTTTAGATATTGCGCGCTCGGCGCCTATGTCCGAATGCTGCGACAAGATCATCCAGCCGGTCGATAGTTCCTGGCACGATCACGAGGCACTGGTCGATTTCGTCCGCCGTACGTCAAAAACCGTTTATCACCCTGTCGGCACTTGCCGTATGGGGCCCAGGGCGGATACCGCTGTCGTGGATACCGATTTACGTGTTCATGGAATTGATGGGTTATGCGTAATAGACGCCTCCGTGTTTCCCTCTGTGCCCAGCGGAAACACCAATGCGCCGACTATCGCGGTAGCAGAGAAGGCCGTTGTTAAACTAATAGAACGTCATCGTTCTAGCTAACTTGGCGATTAAATAATTGTGAGAGGCTATTCAAGAAATAAAGGCCGCAGCTGCGATGCCAAACTGACGAAATCATCGAGCATCGTCGTCAGGGTGCAGGTTTTTTTACCTCAGCCAATAGGCTCATCAGGGTGCGATATTTCTCCTTCCCTAGAGCCTGCTGGCTTTTTGATACTGATGCATCATTTCTTCATTCATATCTTCAAAAAGCGCATTGCCCTTCGGCGTCAGGGTGATGCAAAGGCGTTGCTGGTCGGTTTCGGGTTCCAGCGGTGTACCAAGCCGCTCTGCTCCTTCTGACCTTCCCCTAGTTCTGGTCCGCTATCAATGTGAAGAACCGCTGCTTCACGCGCACTGCCCGGCTAGATGAAGGCCAGGGTGACCTGCCGCTCACGCGTCCAGGAGAACATGGCCTTACGGGTTAGCTCAGGTCCGTTGCCAAAGACAACCGCAGCAGGCAGTGATTGCTGCAGAGTCACTCCTGCCAGCGTGGATCGCGGCCGATCGGATGCGGCTCGCCCCGACGCTTCGCCAGCTCGATCTGCTTCTGGCGCTCGCGGGCGCCGGCGCGGGTCTTCTCGGACAGCGAGTTCCAGCAGTGCGGGCAGCTCACCCCCGGCGAATAGAATTCGGAGGCCATGTCCTCGGCGGAAACCGGCATGCGACAGGCGTGACACTGTTCGTATTCGCCTTCGGCGAGATCGTGGCGCACGGTCACGCGGTTGTCGAAGACGAAGCAATCGCCGCGCCACCGGGTCTGCTCTTCGGGAACTTCCTCAAGATATTTGAGAATGCCGCCCTTGAGATGATAAACCTCCTCGAAGCCTTCGTTGAGCATGTAGCTCGAGGCCTTCTCGCAGCGGATGCCGCCGGTACAGAACATGGCGACTTTCTTGTGCTTCGAGGGGTCGTAATGCGCTTTCACATACTCGGGAAACTCACGAAACGAGGTGGTCCTGGGATTGATGGCGCCCTCGAAGGAGCCGATCGCCACTTCGTAATCGTTGCGCGTATCGATCACCAGCACCTCGGGATCTTCGATCAGCTCGTTCCATTCCTGCGGCTCGACGTAGGTGCCGACCTTCTGGTTGGGGTCGATACCCGGCACACCGAGCGTGACGATTTCCTTTTTCAGTTTGACCTTGGTGCGGTAGAAGGGCTGCGTGTCGCAGTACGACTCCTTGTGGTCGATATCGACAAAGCGCGGATCGGCTTTCAGCCAGGCAAGCAGCGCGTCGATGGCTTCGCGCGTGCCCGACACGGTGCCGTTGATGCCTTCTTCGGCGAGTAGCAGGGTGCCCTTGAGGTCGTGGGCGCGCAGGGTTTCGAGCAGGGGTTCGCGCAGCGCGACGTAGTCGTTCAGGGTGACGAACTTGTACAGCGCGGCGACAACGATCCGCGGGGAGGCGTCGGGTGAGGTCATGCAGGTCTCCAGGCAGTCGTCCTCGCAAAGGACGGACCGGATTCGAGTTAAGACTCCTGGCGATTCACCAGGAGCGCAAGCGCGCATATTTTACGTCAGTCGTCGCGCTGCTGCATCCCGGTATATTCGCGAGACGTCTGCCTCCCGCCTGAAGCATCATCCGATATCGGTGTCCCCGCCTGCCACGTGCCGACTTGCCTCCTCTGACGCCAGGGCAAGGGTTAGATGCGCCCTAGCAGACGGTTGTGAATCGCGGTGGCGGCGATCGCCGCCTGTCCGGTAGCCACCGTCAGCTGGCTCAGACGGTTGGTCATGTCGCCGGCGGCATAAAGCCCTTCGATGCCGGTCTGCATGTGTTCATCGATGATGAGATAGTCGTCCCCATCGTGGCGAGCGCCGAGCATGCAGCCGAGGCCACTGCGCACGTGAGTGCCCAGCGCGCAATACAGTACGTCAAACTCGTGATCCTCGCCCGACGTCATCTCTATGTGGATCACGCCCTGCTCGTCCCGGTACGTTCTGCGTCCCTGGCCCACGATCAAGTCGATCCGCTCACGGCGTAGCTGTTCCGTCAGGGGTTGATTGAGGCCCGCATCGCCCGAGATGCTGACAAAGGCCAGCTTCTCGCTGAAGCGTTTGATGAATTGTGCCTCGCGTACGCCATGCGCTCCCGAGGTGATCACGCCGATACGCCGGTTAGTGAACTCATAGCCGTCGCAGATCGGGCAATAGCGGATGAGATTCTGACGCTTGAGATCCTGAAAGCCCTCCAGTTCTGGCTCGATATCCACCACGCCGGTGGCGAGCAGCACCGTCTGCGTCAGGATGCGTTCGCTGTCGGTTTCGGCGATGAAGTGCCCCTCGGCGGAGCGCTGCAGGCGCGTTACGTTGCCCGACGTCACGCTGCCGCCGTTGGCTTCTAGCTGCGTGTGCAGGCGTGCCAACAAATCGTTGCCGTTGATGCCTTCGGTAAAGCCAGGGTAGTTGTGCGAGAGCGGAATCAACGATGCCCGGCTAAATCCCGCATCCACGATGCGGACCTTGCGAAAAAAGCGGTTGAGGTTAATGCCGGCCGTCAAGCCGGCGGGTCCCGCACCGATGATCAAACATTCATACAAGTCGCCGTTATCCATGTACGTAAACCTTCCGTGAGGTGGTGGATTGTGGATTCCCTTCTCGTGCGCGCCCTAGCCGTGTACCTTGGAAGCCTATTGCAACGATTTTCCAGAACCGGGAACAAGCCAACCATGCAAATCAAGTCGGGATCGATCCCTCAACGTTATTACTGGCAATGGGCCGCCCTGTTCATCATGGCAGTAGTTCTGTCGGGCTGCGGCATCAATAACATTCCGGCTTACGATGAGCAGGTCAAATCCGCCTGGTCGCAGGTGGAAAACCAGTACCAGCGCCGTGCCGATCTGGTGCCCAACTTGGTGGAGACGGTCAAGGGCTACGCCAACCAGGAGCAGGAGACCCTGACCGCTGTCATGGAGGCCCGGGCCAAGGCGACATCGATCAATATCGATGCCGAGTCGCTGGATGACCCGCAGAAGATGCAACAGTTCGAACAGGCGCAGAGCCAGCTGACCGGGGCGCTAAGCCGATTGATGGCGGTATCCGAGCGCTATCCCGATCTTAAGTCGAACCAGAACTTTCTGGCCCTGCAATCCCAGCTCGAAGGCACCGAGAACCGTATCGCGGTGGCCCGGCGCGATTTCATTCAGGCGGTCGAGCGCTACAACACCGAGATTCGCACCTTCCCGGGCCGGCTCTGGCACAGCTTGATGTACAGCGACATGCCGATTCGTGAAAACTTCGAGGCCACGACACCCAATGCGGATCAGGCACCGCAAGTGGAGTTCTGATGATTCAACGACTGCGTTTACCTCTGGCGCTACTGCTGCTGATCTGCACCTTCGCGGTTCAGGCCCAGCCCGAATTCCCCGAACTCAGCGGCCGGGTCGTCGATCAGGCCGAGATGCTCGATGACGCGACCGAGTCGCAGTTGACCCAGATGCTGGCCGTGCATGAGCAGGCCACCACCGAGCAGGTCGTGGTGGTGACCGTGCCCGACCTGCAGGGGACGGCCATCGAGGATTACGGCTACCAGCTGGGACGGCACTGGGGCATCGGCCAGGAAGGTGAGGATAACGGTGCATTATTGATCGTGTCTCGCGACGATCGCCGGGTGCGTATCGAGGTCGGCTATGGCCTGGAGGGCCGACTGACCGATGCGCAATCCTCGGTGATCATCAATCAGATCATCACGCCGGCTTTCCGGCAGGGCGACTTCGAGCGCGGCATCGTCGAAGGTACGCAGGGCATCATTCAGGTCCTCGGGGGCGATCCTTTCGAGGCGCAGGCTGCCGGGCAGCAGAATCAGGCCTCAGAACGTGCCGAAGGGCCGATGTCGATTCTGTTCTTCGTGATGTTCATCGTCGTTATGGCGCTGGTGCGCGGCGGCGGAGGCCGAGGCGGGCGCGGCGGAGGTCGTGGACTGCTCGCCGGTGCACTGCTGGGCTCGGCGCTCGGCCGTGGCGGCTCGGGCGGTGGTTTCGGGGGCGGCGGTGGTTTCGGCGGTGGCGGTGGTGGTTTCGGCGGCGGCGGCGCCTCGGGCGGCTGGTGATGCCATTCATGATCCATTCAACGAGAAAAGACAACGCATGGCCTTACTAAGCGAAAGCGATCAACGCCAAGTGGCAGAAGCGATCACCCGCATCGAACGCGAGACCGATGCCGAAGTGGTTACGGTGCTGGCCGCCCAGGCGGACAATTACACGTATATTCCGCTGCTGTGGGCGGGCATCATCGCCCTGGTAGTGCCCGGTGTGATCAACTATTTCCCCGGTTGGCTGAGCGCCCAGGGGCTGTTACTGGCGCAGTGGGCCACGTTCATCGTGCTGAGTCTGATTTTCCGTGTCCCGAGTATCACCACGTGGCTCATTCCCCGCCCCGTGCGCCATTGGCGGGCGGCGAACCTGGCCCGGCGCCAGTTCCTCGAACATAACCTGCACCATACCGAGGGCGGCACCGGTATGCTGATCTTCGTCTCGGAAGCCGAGCGCTATGTGGAGATCCTGGTCGACCAAGGCATTTCCAGCCGACTGAGTGACGATACGTGGCAGGCATCGGTCGAAACCTTCACGCGCCATGTCAAACAGGGCGAGACCCTGAGGGGCTTTCTTGAATGCATCGAGTCGTGCGGGGCACACCTCAAGCAACACGTGCCTGCCACGCATGAACGCAATGAGCTGCCCAATCGGCTGGTCATCCTTCCCTAGTCTCATCTGGCGGTATCGGGAGTATCTGGCGTGTCGAGCAGGTGCTCCTGCAGCAGCGTGTACAGGCGTTCCCCGATCTGCTGGCGGGTTTCGTCATCGAGAACGTTATCCAGCGTGGCGAAGTGCCGGGTAGCCTCGGGGCTGGCGATCATGCAACCCATCGACCATTTGGGGAATCGGCGCCGGGCGACTGCCTCGAAGAGCAGCACCACGATATCGGCATGGCGCGGATCGCCCTGGATGCGCTCGAAGAGCGTCTCGAGTGCCTGGCGTGGTCCTTCGAGCACCTGGGCGAAGCGTGCAGTGCTGAACAGAAGTGCCCCGGTGACGTCGACACGCGGGTTCTCCTGACGCGAAACGGCGAGAATCCGCTCGATTTCGCGGCGTTGCGCTTCGGCGTCGCCGCCGATGGTGTTACGGCTCAGGTAGACCAGCTTGTAGAGAGACTCTGACATGGGCGGGCCTCACTGTTGCAGTGACGGATGGCAGGGGCGGGAGTGTTGCGTCAGACAGAACGCGCCGATCTCTTCCGGTGGCATGGGGCGCGCAATGAGATAGCCCTGAGCTTTTTCGCAACCGCTTCTGGCCAGGGTCTCGAACTGTATCTGTGTCTCGACGCCTTCGGCGAGGGTGGCCATGCCGAGGCTCGAGCCCAACGTGAGGATGGCCTCGACCAGCGCTCTGGATTTCTGCGACTGCTCGCCCCGAATGAAGGATTGATCGATCTTCAACTGCGAGAACGGAAAGCTGTTCAGGTAGCTTAGCGACGAGTAGCCGGTGCCGAAATCGTCCATGGCGATCCCCACCCCCATGTCGCGGATCTCCCACAACCGCTGCATGATCGCCTCCGAGTTACCGATCAATACGCCTTCGGTGATCTCCAGCTCCAGGCGTTCCGGCGCCAGACCGGTGGAAGTGAGTGCATCCCACACGGTGGCTACGATGCTATCGCTTTCGAACTGCAGCGGCGAGACGTTAACGGAGATGGTCATCTCGTTGTCCCACGAGGCGGCCTCCTGACAGGCGGTGCGCAGCACCCATTCGCCGATATGATGGATTTCGCCGATCTCTTCGGCCAGAGGAATGAATTCCGTAGGAGATATCAGGCCTCTTTGGGCGCAATCCCAGCGAATCAGCGCCTCGAAGCCGCAGACTTGGCGAGTCGCCAGACAGACCTGCGGCTGGTAGACCAGCTTGAACTCCTTGAGTCCCAGCGCCCGGCGCAGGTTGAGCTCCATCTCGCGGCGTTCGAGGGCGCGCGCTTCCAGGTGAGATTCGAAAAAGCGGAAGGTGCCACGACCTGCCGCCTTGGCGGCATACAGGGCAAGTTCAGCATGCTTGAGCAGGTTATCGGTCTCTTGGGTGCCGAAGTGCAGTACCGAGATGCCTACGCTGGCACCGATGTTGACCTGCTGGCCCTCGATCAGAAACGGCCGGCTCAGCAGTTCGACGATGCGTCTGGCCAGGGACTCCGTGCTGCCATGCTGCATGCACGGCAGGTGAAGAATGGCGAATTCGTCGCCGCCCAGTCGAAACACCGTGTCCTCAGCATGTGTCACCGCATTCAAGCGTCTTGCGACGAGCTTGAGCAGCGCATCACCGATGGCGTGTCCCAGCGTGTCGTTGATCTGACTGAAGCGGTCGAGATCGATCATGATCACCGCGAGCGGCTGGGCTTGAGAATTGAAGGGGGCCCACTGGCTGAGGATATTTTCGAAGGACTGGCGATTGCCCAGGTCGGTCAGTGGATCGCAGTAGACCGGTGACTTGCCGTTGGCTTCCGGCCTGGCCGTTTGTGTGGCGCTGATCAGACGGGTAGCGGCGCCACGCGCCCCGATATGCAGGGTGACCATACGACCGTCGCGACATTCGACATTGAGCGAGGCATTCCCGGGACGGGCGAGAAGGGGGGCAAGCGGTGCATACGCGCCCGGCATAATCGAGGCAAACCACTCCGACAGTGAATGGCCCTCGGCCGGGGGGACCGCGATGCCGAGCAGCGTGGCGAACGCCTCATTGACGTAAAGCACGCCATCATGGGCATCGGTAATCGCCAGGCCGACCGACGCCAGGCTGGCAGCCTGAGCGAAGATGTTCGAATCTGCGTTAACGGATAACGTTTCTACTGCGACGGTGGCAGCCTGATCGTGTGGGGCGTCGGTTGTTCTTGTCTTGCTGGACATATGGTTGGTTATCCCCTTGCCGCTGATTCGCTATCGCTGCAGAGAAATAGTCTCATGAATATCGTCACGTAGAGAGTGGCATGAATCCAGGCGGCTGAATACATGGTGTTATTAATACCTACGCTACCCATATAACAACGGTACTGCATACCAATATCTCATGTTATAAGGCAGGTTATATGGAGATGATCTTTCTGGGAACCTCCGCCGGCGTCCCGACGAAGGCACGTAACGTGTCGGCGCTGGCGATCAAGAAGCGCAACGCCAAGGCCTGGTACCTGGTTGATTGCGGTGAAGGCACGCAGCAGCAGGTGCTGCGTACCCGGCTGTCTTTGAACCGTCTCGACACCATTTTGATCACTCATGTCCATGGCGATCACTGCTATGGGTTGCCGGGACTGTTGGCCAGTGCTTCGCTGGCGGGACGGCAAAAGCCGTTGCGGATTGTCGGGCCGCAGGCAGTCCACGACTTTCTGAAGGCCGTGCGGGCAACGACGGGACTGCATCTCACTTATCCTGTCGAGTTTCTCGCCGTCGAGGCGCTCACCGGCCCTGTCGACAGCGGCGATTTCTCCATCGAAACGGCCACGCTTTCCCACGGTGTCGCGTCGTACGGTTATGCCTTTACCGAGCAAGGCATCGAACGCCGGCTCGATACCGAAAGGCTTGCGGCGCTGGGGATACCGCCCGGTCCCGACTGGGGGCGCCTGTTCAAGGGCGAGGACGTCATGCTGGAAGACGCTACGCTGCTTACAAGCGAGTCGGTTCTATTGGCGGCGCGGCGCGCGCGCAAGATCGTGGTCGGTGGTGACAATGATCGGCCCGGGCTACTCGGTGAGGCCTGTGCGGGGGCCGATGTGCTGATCCATGAAGCGACCTATACCCAGGATATCGTGGCCCGCCTGGGCACGCACAATCAGCACAGCACCGCCGCCAGCGTGGCGGACTTTGCCCGACACCAGCAGTTGAGCAACCTGGTGCTCACGCATTTCAGCCCTCGTTATCAGTATGCCCGCGGCGCGAGCCCCTCCATCGACGATATCGAGAAGGAAGCCAGGTGCTACTATCAGGGCAACCTATTTCTGGCCAGCGACTTCGATACCTACCAGCTCTCGCGGAAGGGCAAATTGCGCAAGCTGCCGCCAGGGTCGTGAGAGCCGACCGTCAGGAGCCAACGACGATGCCGATATCCTCGAGTGTGTGGGACATGACATTGGGCGCGTTTCGCAATGCCGTTGTGGCACGCGCGGCGCCGGGTTGCGGTGCCGCTGCCGCTGCTGCCGCCGACATTGGACTGGCGCTGGTGATGAAGGGCTTGGATATCAGCCAGTCCAAGCAGTACGATGCGCAGCGCGCCGCGCTGATCGAGCGGGCACGCCCCTTGTTGGACACGCTGGGCGAGTATGCCGACCGGGACATGGCGGCCTTCGAAGATTTTCTGCAGGCCGCACGCCTGCCCCAGGACTCCGAGTCGCAAAGCCAATACCGGGACCGGGCGATCGCCGAAGCGGGAGTCCGCATCAACGAAATCCCGCTGGCAACGGCCGAGGCCTGCCTCGAAGGATTGTTGCTGGCGGCCGAGTGCCTGCCGCTGACCGCCGTCAAACTGCGCAGCGATACCGTGGCGGGCGCCTTCCTGCTGCACTCGGGGCTAAGCTCGGTATTGTTGAATGTCGACGCCAACCTGGCGAGCCTTGACGATCCTGCCCAGCGCGAGCAGGCCCGGCATGCCCGCCAAGCGTTGCAACAGGCGGCTGACGATAAGCTGCAGTGGCTCAAGCAAGCCGATGTATCGTGAGGCGACAACGCCGCCGCTATACGGCATTCTGCGATTCGACTCCATGAAAGGGTGACCCTATTGGCCGGTGCAAGCTTACTGACTCTGATTGATGACATCGCCACGATCCTCGACGACGTGTCGGTGATGACCAAGATCGCCGCGAAAAAGACCGCCGGCGTGTTAGGCGACGATCTGGCGCTCAACGCCCAGCAAGTCACCGGGGTCCGGGCGGACCGGGAACTGCCGGTGGTCTGGGCGGTGGCCAAGGGCTCGCTGCGCAACAAGGTCATCCTGGTGCCCACGGCGCTGGTGATCAGTGCCTTTGCGCCATGGCTGGTGACGCCGCTACTGATGCTGGGTGGCGCCTTCCTGTGTTACGAGGGATTCGAGAAGCTCGCCCACCGCTTTCTGCACGACAAGGGCGAGGACGCCGACAAGCATTCGCAACAGGTAAAGGCCCTGGCGGATTCCCAGGTCGACATCGTGGCGTTCGAGCGGGACAAGATCCGGGGCGCCGTGCGCACCGACTTCATTCTCTCCGCCGAAATCATTGCCATCACGCTGGGCACGGTGGCGGGCGTGAGCCTCACGCAGCAGGTTGTCGTCATGACCGGTATCGCCCTGATCATGACCGTGGGGGTCTACGGGCTGGTGGCGGGGATCGTCAAGCTGGATGACCTGGGGCTGCACCTGAGCGAGAAGGCGTCTTCCGCGGCGCGGGCCATTGGCGGAGGCATTCTGCGCACTGCGCCCTATCTGATGAAAAGCCTGTCGATCATCGGCACGGCTGCGATGTTCATGGTAGGGGGCGGCATCCTGACCCATGGCGTGCCCTTTTTGCATCATGCGGTGGAAGGCTTTGCACATGCCACCGCGGCGCTGCCCGGCATCGGCGTGATCCTTCAGCCTCTTAGTGCGACGCTGTTCAATGCACTGTTCGGCATCTTGGCCGGCGGGGTGGTGCTAGCGGGCGTCAAGCTCTTCGCCAGGCTCAAGCGCGGATTCGGGGCTCGGCACTGAATCTGACCCGTGTATGACGCGCTTGTCGCCAGTGTCCGGCCTCTTGGCGGCAACTTTCCGATATTTTTCAACCTATAGGACCCGCATGCGCGAGGTCATTGCGGGCCAGCCAGAGGCTCACCGGAACGCAAGGAGAGAAGATGACTGGCTTGTTGGGACTGTTCGTGTCCTCGTTCGTGGCGGCGTCATTGCTGCCCTTCTACTCCGAGGTGGCCCTGGTCGGTCTGGCGCATGCCGGCTATGACGCCTACGCGCTACTGGCGGTGGCCACCGCCGGCAATACGCTGGGGGCGGCATTGAATTGGGTGCTGGGCCGCTATCTCGAACACTACAAGGAGCGCCGCTGGTTCCCCTTCAAGCCCCACAAGCTGGGGCGAGCCCAGCATTGGTTCAACCGCTTCGGCGTATGGTCGCTGCTACTGGCCTGGTTGCCGATCGGTGGCGACGCGCTGACCTTCATCGCTGGGCTGATGCGGGTCTCCTTTCCGCTGTTCTTCCTGCTTACCGCGATCGGCAAGGGCGCGCGCTACGCGGTGATTCTGTTGGCCATGCAGCAGTTCTAGTCATCTTCGCGAAACGCTGTGTAACCGGAGTCCGCTGAGTGCTGGCGAGCTGCTATGGTGAATCTATCGCCTCAAGAGGAGCCGCCGCGATGAAAACCCTATCACTATCCGTTATTGCTGCAATGGCATTCACCGGAACCGCCCTGGCCCAATCGGGCGGCGAGGTTCAACTGACCGCGCAACAGGCGCAAGGCTATGGGACGTACGTGGCCGATGCCGAGGGGCGTACCCTGTATCTTTTTACCACCGACACCCAAGGCCAGGGCGATTCCCAGGCCAGCAGTAGCTGCCAGGACAAGTGCGCCGAAGTGTGGCCGCCGCTGACCACCGAGGGGCAACCCCAGGCCGGCAATCAGTTAAAGCAGGAACTGCTGGGCAGCTTCCAGCGCGAGGATGGGCAGACGCAGGTCACCTACGGTGGCTGGCCGCTTTACTACTTCGTCAAGGACCAGCAGGCCGGAGACGTCAACGGCCAGGACGTCCACGGCTTCGGTGGGGAGTGGTATCTGGTCACCCCGGAGGGGTCGAAGAACGAGCAGCAGAAGCAGGAACAATAGCCACCACGCCGCCTGGCTGGCCGCTTGGACAGTCAGGCATTTATCGACGCCGCCAGCCAGGCTTCGAAGCCTTCCGGTGACAGGGGCTTGGCGATCAGATAGCCCTGTCCCTCGTCGCAGCGCAACTGCTTAAGGTAGTGATACGCCTGCTGGGTCTCCACGCCTTCGGCGACGACGCGGTAGCCGAGATCATGCGCCAGCGTGACCATTGCCTTGACCAGCGTCTGGCTGCGCGGCTGATGTTCGAGCCCGTGAATGAACGAACGGTCGATCTTCACCACCTGAGCGGGAATATCCTGAAGATACGCCAGACTGCTGTAACCGGTGCCGAAATCGTCAATGGCGACTTCGATGCCTGCAGCCACCAGCGCATCCAGCTGTTGGCGCGCCGCGCGGCGATTCCCGAGCAAAGCGCCCTCCGTGAGTTCCAGTTCGATGGCGGTCAGCGGCAGTGCCGAGCGCTCCATCAACGCCAGCAGGCGTATGGCGAAGTCCTCCTCCTCGAGATTGACTGCCGAGATATTGATCGAAATGCGCAGCGCCAAGCCCTGTCGCTGCCAGGTGACGGCTTGAGCGATGGCTTGGCGCACCACCCAAGCCGTCAATGGACGGGCCTGTGGAGTATGCTCGATTAGCGGGATGAATTCGGCGGGGGAGATCTCGCCGAGGGTCGGATGACGCCAGCGCAGCAGCGCTTCCGCGCCCAGACAGGTGCCCGAGCTCAACGCCACGCGCGGTTGATAGACCAGACGCAGTTGGTCGTCCGCCTCTAGGGCACTGGGGAAATCCGAGAGGAGCGTGAAGCGACGGTGATAGCGGGCATCGAGCGTCGTCGAGTAGATGCCGGCCCCCGTTTCGGCTTGGCGGGCATCCAGACAGGCACTGTGGGCGGTGCGCAGGATGTCTTCCGGCGTCGCGTCGCCGAGGCGAAACGGTGCGATGCCAACTACCGGCCGTACCAGTACCGCCCCCGGATTGAGCTCCATCAACGCCTGGCGCAAACGTAACGCTTCGTCGAGCAGCCCGGTGTCGTCGCCCGCTTGCCACAGGTGGATATATTGACAGGGGCCGATATGGTACAGCGTCGTCCCCGCTGGTAGCGCCTGTTGCAACTGTCGGGCCGCAGTGCGCGCCAGGTCGTCCAGATGCGCGGGGCCCATGACGCGATGGACTATTCCTGATTGCGTGGCATCGACCAGATCGGTGAATAGGGCGAACCGCTGCGCGTCCGGGGCATCACGAGCCATATCCTCCACGTCTTCGGCAAACTGGCTGCGATTGGGCAGACCGGTAAGCGAATCGACGCGGCCGAAGGCGTGTTGCATTTCGATCTGGGCCATGACCATCGCCGCCAGGTCCTTCAGTACTGCGGTTTCCTGTTCGGTAATCTCCCGCGGTTCGGTGCCCAGTACGCACATGGCTCCCAAGGTGTATCCCTCGCGTGTCAACAGCGGCGCGCCAGCGTAAAAGCGGATGCCCGATTCGGCCAGATAGCTGTCGCTGAAACTGCTGGACTCGAGCAGGTCCTGCACCACCAGCACCTGGGAAGAATCGCTGACTGTGGCACAGCACGCCTTGAAACGCGGGATCTCATGATGCTCGACACCCACTCGCGACTTGAACCACTGCCGGTCCTTGTCCGTCAGCGATACGGCGGCAATCGGCAGATTGAAGAGCTGGCTGGCCATCCGCGTGATGCGATCGAAGCTCTCGCTGGGCGGCGTATCCAGCAGGTTGAGTTGACGTAACGCATAAAGCCGCGCCTGCTCATGGTCATGCATTACAGGCCACCCGGCAGTCGTTCAAACGGGAATAACGTCACGCTGCTGGAGACCTTATCGACGGCTCGCATCATTAAATTTCCCAGAAAACTGTCTACTCAGCAGATCCGGCACTCATTGCCTCGGTGCTTTCGAATGCCGCACCACTGTTCGAATGCAGGGCGCGGATATCGTTAGCGACTACAGCTCACCATCACGACTCTTAGAATAATTAGAGCCAGAGTCAGGTCCGCCCGTAGCTCTATAATCTTTAACGGCACGAATGTATCCATCTTGAGGGCTAGCGCCAGTCCATAGGTCAAATCGCGCCACCTCTACAGGCAAATCGCCGCAAAGGTCAGGGCAAGTGGGGCCCCGTTCCCATGACGCCTAATCGTGTCACTGAAGAGGAGGCGCGCATCCTCGCAGCATGGATTCTGGATCAGCAGTAGCGGTTACCCGCCCTTGCGAGTGGCGCCCTGAAGGCCCCTGGACTAGCTTTTTGTCATCCATCCGGACAGTAGTACAGTGACGGCGCGATCCGCGTACTCTCCGTCCGCTGCTGTCGAGCTTCCCAAGGAGGCCTTTCATGAATATTCGCTGCGTTCATCTGGTCGTGCTGAGCGTCACACTCGCATTGACGCCCACAGTTTCGGCGCAGAGCTTGGACAGCCTGAGAGAAAAAGCCGGCAACGCTCTTTCGGGGTATGGGGCGTCGGCGTCGGGGAGTTCGTTGCTCAGCGCTCTCGGATCCGGCTCGTTCGAGCTGGCCAGCATGCGCAACGTGGCCGGAGTGCTGAGTTATTGCCAGCAACAAGGCTATACCGCCAGTGCGACCGAAAGAATCAAGGACAAATTGCTGGGCCAGATGGGCGGACAAGAGCAAGCGTCTCAAGATAGTGTCTACCAGCAGGGACTGAGCGGTATCCTGCAAGGCGGAGATGGCAAGAGCTTCAACCTGAGCGGCCTCAAGGATCAGGTAGGCGAAAGGGCCTGCAACGCTGTAGCGGATCAGGCCATGTCCTCGTTTCTGGGCGGTTGATCGCCGGCTCCGTATCGAATTCACTCGGTCAGGCGGAAGACATGCGAATCCGCTTGGCAACCCCTGTCTGTCCTCCTTCCTGAGCCCGCATCATGCACAATAACACCCTGAGCCGTGGCCTATGCGCCCAGGAAACCGTGCTGTGCCTAGCGAATCGGTAGTTCATTTCATCGCAACAGCCGCTATTAACGTCTATTTTATTGAGCATGTCTTAATTAGCACCGTCATGAGTCGCTAGTCGATCGGCCGGGCTTTGAGGTATCTGCCAACGCATATCGAACTTGGGCTAGCGCTTGTCCGCCACCTGTCAGGAACCTCCCATGACAAAAGACGCGAGAGGCCTTAAGGAACCCTTATCAGGCTACTATGAGACCGAGCTATCCCGACGTCAGGTGATGACCGGCGCCATGGCCGCCGCTGCAGGGACGTACCTGCTATGCCGGTGGCCGCTCAGTCTTGCCCAGAGCACGCCAGCGGCTTCCGCCGTCGCTGCTGTTACGCCTGAAGAGCAGGCGTTCCTGCGCTTTTCCCAGGCCATCACCGGGCACATGGATCTCCATCCGCTAACCGCCCGTCGCATTTACCAGGCCATGAACGAAGCCGCTGCCGATTTCGCCGCACAGGCGGAGCGCCTGGCCGCGTTAGTGCAGGACGGCACGGAGCCCAAGCCGCTTCTCGAAAGTGCATCCGAGGCGGGCCTGCGGGAAACGGCACTGGCGGTCGTGGCCGCCTGGTATACCGGCACCGTTGAAAATGACGACAACCCCACCGTTGTCGCCTATCCCGAGTCGTTGATGTACCGCCCCGTGGCGGATGGCCAGATAGTGCCCACCTATTGCCGCTATGGGCCCGCCTGGTGGACGCAGCCACCACCGGCCGCGGATGTGTCGCCTCCCGTCACGAAGACCGGAGAAGAGCCTCCCACCACCGGCTTCCCGGTACCGGACGAGCCTCCCGAAACGCCTCAGACGACCCCCCAGAATGCGGCGCCAGAGAGCACAACGTCTGCCAACGATACGGAGCCATCGTCATGAAAACTCCCACCTTCGCGCCCAATGGCGATGCTTCCGCCGACGTCGTCATCGTCGGCTCCGGCGTGGTTGGGGCGATGATGGCCGATCAGCTTGCCGCCAAGGGACACTCCGTGCTGATCCTTGAAGCCGGCCCCCGCATCAACCGCGGCCAGATCGTCGAGAACTGGCGTAACATGCCTTTTCAGAATCGGGTCGGCTCCGACTATCAGGGGCTCTATCCCCAGTCGCCGCTGGCCCCCGCGCCGTTGTATTTTCCGGAAAACGATTACGTGCATCAGACCGGCCCGAGCGCCGGGAGCTTCAGCCAGGGCTACTTACGTGTCGTGGGTGGTACCACCTGGCACTGGGCGGCTTCGTGCTGGCGACACCTGCCGGTGGACATGCGCATGCAGAGTGCCTACGGCGTCGGGCGGGACTGGCCGTTTTCCTACGATGAGCTGGAGCCCTATTACTGTCTGGCCGAGGAGGAGATGGGCGTGGCGGGCCCTCTCGACCCGGAGCTGCAGTCGCCCTCCGAGCGTAGCCGGCCCTATCCCATGGATATGATCCCCTGGAATTACGGCGACAAGCGCTTCGCCGAGGTGGTCAATCCTTACGGCTATCGCTTGGTACCGATTCCCCAGGGGCGCAATGTTCGTCCCTGGCATGGCAGGCCTGCCTGTTGCGGCAACAACAATTGCATGCCGATCTGCCCGATCGGCGCCATGTACAACGGCATCCATCATGTCGATAGCGCCGAGGCCAAGGGTGCCAAGGTGGTGGCTGAGGCCGTGGTCTACAAGATCGATACCGACGAGGACAACCGTGTGACGGCGGTGCATTGGTACGATGCCGGTAAGGTGTCGCACAAGGCGAGTGGCAAGATGTTCGTGCTGGCCTGCAATGCCATGGAAACGCCGCGTCTACTGCTGATGGCGGCCAATGAGCGCAACCCGAAGGGAATTGCCAACTCGACCGACCAGGTCGGGCGCTACATGATGGATCACTCGGGGTTTCACTGCACTTTCCTGGCCAACGAGCCGCTATGGATCGGACGGGGCCCGGCGCAGAGCAGTTGCATGGTCGGGCCGCGGGATGGCGACTTTCGCTCCGAATACTCCTCCAACAAGATCATCCTCAACAATATCACCCGTGTGGGCCCGGCGACGACCGAGGCGCTCAAGCTCGGTCTGGTGGGCCAGGAGCTCGACGATGAAATCCGCCGCCGCACGATTTTCGGCGTGGATCTTTCGATCAGCCTGGAGCCGCTGCCCGATCCCAACAATCGCGTGACGTTGAGCAAGACCCGGCGTGATGCCCTGGGCTTGCCCTGTCCCGACATTCATTACGACGTGGGCGAATACGTACGCAAGGGGGCCGAAGCGTCGCATCGCCAACTGGAGTTCATCGGCAAGCTCTTCGGGGCGGCTGAGTTTCATATCACCGAAAAACTCAACGCGAACAACCACATCATGGGCGGCACCATCATGGGCAATGACCCCAGGAGTTCGGTGGTGGACGGCGACTGCCGAACGCATGACCATCCCAACCTGTGGTTACCGGGCGGCGGCGCCATGCCTTCTGCGAGCGTCGTCAACAGCACCCTGACCATGGTGGCGCTGGGCTTGAAAGCCGCGGATTCCGTCGCTCGGACGCTGGAACGGGGGACGGCATGAATAGCTCCAAGGCACTTCGCTCCCCATATCTGCCCGTGTCTGCATCGTCGCCGGGCAGGCTCGCGTTACTCATTCTGCTGATGGGGGTTTGTTGGCTGGTGGCGTTCCCGGCCCATGCCCAGCCTGCCTCGCAGGAAAGCGATAATGCGGCGGACCAGGCGGCCCTGATCGAGAAGGGCCGCTACCTTGCCACTGCCGCGGATTGCACGGCGTGTCATACGATGCCCGATGGCGGCAAGCCGTTTGCGGGGGGCTACAACATCATTTCGCCGCTGGGGGCGATTCGGGCCACCAACATTACCCCCTCCACCTCGGCCGGCATCGGCCATTACAGCGAAGCGCAGTTTGCCCGCGCACTGCGCCAGGGAATCCGCGCCGATGGCGCGCATCTTTACCCGGCGATGCCCTATACGGCCTATGCGCAGTTGACCGATGAGGATGTCCATGCGCTTTACACCTATTTCATGCACGGTGTGGAGCCGGTGGATGAGCAGGTCACCGCAACGGAGCTGCCGTTTCCCTACAACATCCGCACGACCATGGCCGTCTGGAACATGCTGTTTCTCGATGACGGGCCGTTCGAGCCCGATCCGTCGCAGAGCGAGCAGGTCAACCGGGGGGCTTATCTGGTCAAGGGGCCGGCGCACTGTGGCACCTGCCACACGCCGCGCAACATGCTGATGGCGGAAGACGAGAGCCAATTCCTCGGCGGCTCCGAACTGGGTGCCTGGTATGCTCCCAACATCACCTCCGATGAGGTGAGCGGCACCGGCGGCTGGAGCGATGCGGAGCTGATTCAGTTTCTGCGCACCGGCCATGTGGAAGGCAAGAGCCAGGCCGGTGGACAGATGGCCGAGGCCATCGAGAACAGTTTTCAGCATCTCAAGGAGGAGGATATAACGGCGATAGTCGCCTACCTGAGAACGGTGCCGGCAATCCGCAACGAAGGGCAGACCCAGCCGGCCTATGCCCGGGGTGAAGCCCACGACCTCGAGCCGCAGTGGCGTGGACAAGCGGGCCACAGTGAGCAGGACAGCCTGGATTCGGGCGCTGCGCTGTTCAGCGCCAATTGCGCGAGTTGTCACCAGCCCGATGGCGGCGGGAGCCAGCAGCAACGCTATCCCGAACTCTTCCATAACACCGCCACGGGGAGTCCCGATGCGTCGAACCTGATCGCGGCCATCGTGTACGGCGTGGAGCGTAACGTCGGCGACACGGAAGTCTTCATGCCGCACTTCTCCGAGGGCTCGAGGGTCAATACGCTCTCCAACGAGGAGGTCGCCGACATCTCCAACTACGTGCTCGACCAGTACGGCAACGCGCAGCTGCAGGTTACCAGTGCCGATGTCGCCCAAGCCCGGGAGGGAGGGCCGCAGCCGCTACTGGCCAAGGTGCAGCCGTTCGTCATCTGGATCGTGATTGCGATGGCGGTGTTGATCGTGGCCTTGATCGTTTTCGCCACGTACAGGCATCGTCAGCGCCGGCGCAATACGCGGGCTTGAGGGGACGGTTCCGTATGCGGTAACCCCTCACGCTCAGCAGAAAGTAGGGGGCAAGGGGAGTCGGCCTGAGCTTGAAACGTAGGTCGTCGCCTTGGCGAAATAAATCCATCCAGCCGGCTCAGGAACTGGATGTCGAGTCCTGGGCCACGGCGGTATAGCGTCGGTCGCGCGCCAGCCGGGCAATGGTCACAAAATTGGTGATCAGGATCAGCGCCTCGGCCAGGGTGCCGCCGATAGAGCCGATAAACAGGTTGTTGAGGGTCCAGGCCAGGGCTGCGCCGGCCAGGAACAGGCGCATGGGAATGCCGCGCAGGATAAACATGCCCACCGTCCCCAGCACGGTGGCGATCAATGGCAGGAGATCGAGCGGGCGCTGCCAAGTGAGCGCAGCCATGGCCAGGCTGGCGGTGAGGATCGCCAGCATCATCGGCCAGCTGCCCTTGAAGTGGCGCACCAGGATAATACGCAGCACGATCAAGGCGGTCAGACCGGCGGCGACCCAGCTTTCGAACAGCACGAAATGCAGCGCAAAGGCCACGTTGGCGAAGATCAGAATGACCAGCAGGCGGTCGTCGCGCTTGCTGGCGAAGGCGACGATGCATAACGCCAGGGCCACGAGGCTGACGGCCTGACCGGCGATCAGTCGCAGGCTGAAATCTTCCATGAAACGGCTCCGTTATCGGAAAGGCATATGGCCGAAAGCGACGATGCCAACGCCTGAAAACGTTCACGCTAGCAGAACACAATGACACTACGCGCTATCTGAAAAATGCCTGCTCACGCCCGTTGTGCCCAGTGCCGCTTCCAGACTGCGTGGCGTGATGCCCAGTGCCGCGAAGGTATCGGTTCCGACGACGTTGTCATTCTCCATGAGAGTGACCTGATCCCGCGTCAGTGGTGGATTCGGCAGCAGCGATGCCAGGGCGGCGAGTCGGTGCCACACTGCAAACGGTATCGGCAGCAGCGGACGTCGACGGCCACGGCTCTTCAGTACCGCCTGCACGATGTCGCGGTAGCGGTACGCCCGGGCTCCGCCCAACTCGAAGACCCTGCCCGCGGCGGCGGGCCATCCCTGCACACGCTCGACGGCGGCGGCGACATCGCCGACGTGAACGGGTTGCAGTTCTACTCTGCCGTCGCCGAACAGGGGGATGACTGGCAGCCGGGTGATCCCCTCCAGGGCGCTGAGAAACGCATCGCCCGGACCGAAGATGACGCTGGGCCGCAGGACGACCGCCTCCGGAAACGCGGCGCGCACTTGCCGCTCGCCCTGGGCGCGGGCACGCACGTAGGAAGAGGCGGATGTCGTGCTGACGCCAAGGCCGGAGATGTGTACGAGGATGGACACGCCGGCCTGGGTGGCAAGGCGCGCGATCCGCTCGGCGGCGGCGACATGAATGTCCTCGAAGCGCAGGTCTCGGCGTTCGACATACAGGCTGACGGCATTGACCGCGGCATCGGCTCCCTGCAGGGCCTGCACCACGGATGCCTCGTCACGCACATCGGTACGTCGGAACTCGACGGTACCGGTGGCGTCGGGCACATCCACGTGGCGGAGATGGCGGGCCGCGACCCGCACATCGATCCCCGCCTCTGCCAAACGGCGCACGACACGCCGGCCCAGGAAACCGGTGCCGCCGAAAACCGTCACGATGCGCTTGGCCATAAACGAAGTCCTTGCGGTTGAGAGCGTCCCCAACGCCGTGATGGCGCCTCGAACGCGGTACTGACAGGGGCAAACGACCATGGACCGGCATCGTCTGATGCCGGTCCATGGCGTTGCGGGCTTGCCCTGACAGGGGAGAATTTTACCCTGGCATGGGGATCAGTCGGGCAAGGCGTAGGTCACGACCTGATCGCTGACCTTGGGTAGCAGGATCGAGTTGCCGCCGACAATGAAGGTCACGTACTGCTTGCCCTGGTACATGTAGGTCGCCGGTATCGAGACCGCAGGCGCCTCCACCTGGCTGCGCCACACTTCCTCGCCGGTCTTGACATCCAGAGCCCTCACGCGCGAGTCCATCGAGGCGCCGATGAAGATGAGTCCCGACTTGGTGAGTACCGGGCCCCCGATGGTCACCGAGCCCCACGACTCCGGCATGTAGAAGCCATACTTCTGTACCTGGCCGAACGGCCGGTTCCACAAGCGCTCGCCGGTCTTCATGTCGTAGGCGGCAATCGTCCCGTAGGGTGGCTTCCAGCACGGCATGCCGGCCCAGTTGAGGAAGGTCTGCAGGTGGAAGCCGTAAGGCACGTCGCCCTGCGCGTAGTAGCCGCCGGTCTCGCCCGATTGTTCCCGCTGCTGGAACTCCTCGCGGGGGATGAGCTGATAGATCTGCACCACGCTGTTGGAGTTGACCACGTAGATGCCCGTGTTGGGATCGACGGCGCCGCCGCCCCACTGGGTGCCGCCGGTGGTCGGTGGATAGGCGATCGTGCCTTCGAGGCTCGGCGGGGTGAAACGGCCCTCGTAGCGGTACTCCTCGGCCCGTTGGCTGCACTCGCCGAAGCCGACGAGATCGGCAATGGTCGACACGCCCGGCCACTCGTCGGGAATCACCGGCTCGGGCTTGGGCACGTAAGGCTGCGTCGGTGCGGCCTGTTCACCCTCGATATCCGAGGCAGGTACCTCGCGTTCCTCGATGGGATAGATCGGCTCGCCCGTCTCGCGGTTGAGGACGTAGAGGAAGCCCTGCTTGGAGGTCTGCACGAGTGCGGGAATCGTCTCGCCATCCTTCTGGATGTCCACCAGGGTCGGCGGCGCATCGGTATCGTAGTCCCAGATGTCGTGATGCACGAGCTGGCGGCTCCAGACGACTTCTCCCGTTTGTGCATTGAGTGCCGTCACGGAGGTCGCCAGCGGCAGCTCCTCGGTCCGGTTGCCGCCATAATAGTTCGGGCTGGGCGAGCTGATCGGGAGGTAGACCAAGCCGGTTTCGGGGTCAACCGACATCGAGGCCCAGACGTTGGCGGTACCGGTGCGATCGATCACGTCTTCCGGCAGGGCGTGAAACATCCACTTCAGTTCGCCGCTGCGGGCATCGAGCGCGAAGACCGTGCCCGGAGGCGCCGCCGAATCCGTCCAGTCCTTGCCGGCCCAGCCGAGATAGAGCGTATCGTTGTAGACCGTCGGCGGCTGCAACAGCGAGAGCGGCCACTGGTCATTGATCGTGTTCCACTGATTGACGTTGACCATGCCGTTATCGCCGAAACCGTTGCAGGGCTCGCCGGTATCGGCATCGACCCCGTAGAGCTTGGCATCCATGGTGCCGATGTAGACCATTTTCTGGCACGCCTGACCCTCCTGGGGCTCGTCGGCTTGCCAGTAGGCCACGCCGCGATTCTTCAGGTCCGGCTGCGTAAGCGCTTCGAGTCTGGCGTCCGGATCGAAGGTCCACTTCTCCTCGCCGGTGTCCGGTTCCAGCGCGATGATCCGGTAGAAGGGCGTGCCGATATACAGACTGTCGTTGACGAACAGCGGCGTCGCCGACCAGACCGTCATCGGAATATCGCCGCTGCCGTCCGAGACATCGCCGGTGTGGTATTCCCAGACCTTCTCGAGATCACCGACATTCTCCGGCGCGATCTGGTCGGCGGGCGAATACTTCTGCGCCCGCAGGTCGCCATTGAAGGTGGCCCAGCTGTTCGGGTCCTGCATCCAGGCATCGGGGCTCAACTGAGTGGGCATCGTACCGCCCGACCCCGAAGGCGGTGTGCCGGCTGGCCCCGTCGTGACTCGCCCGCCCGGACCGGTTTGTGTCGTGGGTAGCTCGGCGGTGGAGGCTTGGCCGCCTTCACGTGGCACCTCGGAGTCGCCGCCTCCCGAGGTCTGCTCCTGCTTTTCGTCCTGGGTATCGCCGATACCTTGGGGTTGGCCCCCGGTCTCGGCAGTCTCTTCTCCCTGGGACTGAGCGTCCTCCGACTGCTTGCCCTGAACCCCGGTGATTCCCTGAGGTTGACCGCCGGTCGGCTCAGTTTCCGTTTCCGCGTCGGTATTGTCTTGTGCCAGGGCAACCCCTGAACCTGCCAGGAGCAACGCGATGGTGATTGCGATTGTAGGATTGCGGCTCATGAGGTCATCGCCTCCCGGTGGGTCGTATGGCTGGATTTCTTGCCGCTGGCGGGGTCGGCAAAGACGTGAATGAGCCAGGCGATCAGGCCCACGCCCATGACGGCAACCAGGATGTAGGATTGGAGCAGGTAGGCGGCAAAGCCCGTACCCAGCAGGTCGAGCAGCAACAAAAAGGCAATGATCCCACTCAGCCACCTTGGCATGCTGCGGACAAACGTGATCAAAAGCGAGCCCACCACCAGCATGGCGGTCGTGAACAGCACGAGGTAAGTGCCTGGGGTGTAGGCAATGCCGTTGCCTTCGTTGAAGGTATTGATGGCCGCTATGATCAAGCCGACGATGGAAATCACCAGTAGCAGCCAAGCGCCATAAGCGACGCCGCGGCGGGATTGTCTAGCCATTGTTGCGTCCCTTCCCTTGAACGAATGTGGAACGAGGCGTAGCAATCATGCTGGAGGTTGCACCTCCCGTTACGACTGCCACGTTTGGAAGTATAGGCATTACCCATGAACTCTGATGAATTCAGAGAGGGCAAAATACGCCGCGGCCAGCTTGGCAAAGTGCAACGAGTTAAAAAGCGCAACGAGTTGAAGGAGCATTACGAAGCTAGGGGGCATCGGATAAGCCCCCACTGTGCATGATCCGCTTGGGTGGGAGAGTGCTTAGGCTCAGGAAAGCAGATCAGGCAGCCATAGCGAGATGACCGGCACGTAGGTGATCAATACCAAGAAGCTCAGCAACAGTGCCAACCATGGCAGGCAGGCCTTGATCACCCAGCCGATCGAGCGCCCGGTGATGCCTGCGGTAACGAACAGGTTGAGCCCCACCGGTGGGGTGAGCATGCCGATCTCCATGTTAACCACCATGATGATGCCCAGATGGATCGGGTCGATGCCCAACTGCATGGCGATCGGGAACAGAATCGGTGCCATGATCAGCAGGATCGCCGACGGCTCCATGAAATTGCCCGCCGCCAGCAGCAACAGGTTCATCACGATCAGAAAGCCCCAGGCGGGCAACCCCCAGTCGATGATCACCTCGGCGATGGTGTGCGGAATGCGCTCGGTGGTCAGCACGTGGGCAAACAGCATGGCGTTGGCGATGATGAACAGCAGCATCATCGAGACCTTGGCGCCATCCAGCACCACGCCGCGCACCTCGCGATTGATGAATGAGCCGCCAATTGCCAGCGGGATCTGCCACAGACTGCGCACCAAGGCCGCGCCCAGGCTCTCGCCGGGACGCTTCCACGGGTCACCCTTGAGTGGCCCCATGTCGCGATAACCGACCACCGCCACCAGCCAGGCGTAGAGCGCGGCGATTGCTGCCGCCTCGGTGGGACTGGCCACGCCGCCGTAGATCGAGCCCAGCACCAGGATGATCAGCATCAGTCCGGCCAAGGCCTTGCCGCCTGAGCGCAGCACCGCCAGCGCACCGGGGAATGGCTGTGCCGGCAGCTTCATTATTCGTGCCGAGATGTAGATGGCGACCATCAGGATGGCGCCCATCAGCAGTCCCGGGATCAGGCCGGCCATGAACATCTTGCCGGCCGAGACCTCGGTGGCCGCCGAATAGACCAGCATGACGATCGAAGGCGGGATCAGGATACCCAGCGTGCCGGCATTGGCGATCGCCCCGGCGGCGTAGGACTCGGGATAGCCCTGGCGCACCATGCCGGCGATCACGATCGAACCGATCGCCGCCACCGTGGCCGGCGACGAGCCCGACACCGCAGCGAACAGGATGCACGCCAGCACCGAGGCCATCGCCAGGCCGCCCTTGACGTGGCCCACCGCGTCGGTCGCGAAGTTGATCAGCCGACGTGCCACGCCACCGGTGGACAGGAAGGCGCTCGACAAGATGAAGAAGGGGATCGCCAGCAGCGTGTAATGGTGCGCGACTCCCTGGAACAGTTTGATGGCGATCGAGCCCAGCGAGTCGTTGGAGAACAGCAGGATCGTCGTGACGCTGGAAAACCCCAGCGCGAAGGCGATCGGCATGCCCAGGAAAATGGCGCCAATCAGCAGGATGAAAAGGGTCGCGATAGTCACGGTCGCCCCTCCTTACTGTAATCGTCGGGGGCGCGCTGCTCGGCAAGATGCATGCTCTCCTGCCCCTCGTCGGCCAAGCCGAAGCCATCGGCCTCGTCCTTGATCACCCGCCAGCCGAGTTCGAGAAAGCGCACTACCAGCAGGGCCATGCCGACCGGCAGAATCAGCGTCGCCTGCCACTTGGGAATCGGGATATCCTCGAGTTCGATGCCGATCATGCGGGTCAGCGACAGGTACTCATAGCTGCCTATCAGCATTAGGCCGCAGTAGCTCAGGCACACCGCTAGGGCGATCAGCGTGACGATCCGCCGACCGCCGCGCGGCAACTTCTTGACCAGCGCATCGACGCCGATATGCACGCCATGCTTGACGCCCCACGATACGCCGAACAGCACGAACCAGCCGGACAGGTAGAGCGCACCCTCCTGTGCCCAGTGGATGCCCTCGGCGAGGACGAAGCGATAGAACACCTCGGCACATACCAGAAGCACCATAGCCACCAGCAGCGCGCAGAAGATCGTCTCTTCCAGCTTGTTGAGCCAGCGCAATATCATAGGGTTTCACCTCGCTCGATCAGCAAGACGGCGAGCCCAGGGCTCGCCGGCCCATTCACGATGTCGCTGCATCAACCCTGATTGACGGCCTGGGCGGCGTCGATCACATCCTGGCCGATGGCATCCGAGAACTGCTCCCATACCGGCTTCATGGCATCGACCCACTGCTGGCGCTGCTCGGGGGTCAGCTCGACGATCTCGGACTTGCCGGAATCGACGATTGCCTGCTTGGCCTCCTTGTTCTCCTGGGCGGCGATCGAATTGCCATAGTCGAGGGCTTCCTGCATGGCCTTTTCCAGCACGGGACGCACATCATCCGGCAGGCCATTCCAGAAGCGATCCGAAGTGACCACCATGTAGTCGATGACGCCGTGGTTGGACTCGGTGATGTAGGGCTGCACCTCGTAGAAGTTCTGGGAGTAGATGTTCGAGTAGGTGTTCTCCTGACCATCGATGGCCCCGGTCTGCAGCATCATGAAGACTTCGGAGAATGGCTTCTTGAGCGGTGCGGCATCGATGGCCTCGAACTGCGCCTGCAGGACATCGGAGGTCTGGATGCGGAACTTCTTGCCAGCGGCGTCCTCGGGCACGCGCAGCGGCTCGGAGGCCGAGAGCTGCTTGAGGCCGTTGTGCTGATAGCCGAGTCCCAACAGCCCCTTGTCCTGCATGGACGCCAATAATTGCTGGCCGGTCTCGCTGTTCTGGAAGCGCTCGACCGCGTCCATGTCCTCGAACAGGAACGGCAGATCGAAGACCTGCAACTGGTCGGTGTATTTCTGGAACTTCGACAGCGACGGCGCGGCGAGTTGGACATCGCCCAGCAACATGGCCTCGAGGACCTGATCGTCGCCGTAGAGCTGGGAGTTGGGATAGACCTCGACCTCGACCTGATCGCCGACCGAACTCTCCTCGACCAGTTCCTTGAATTTCTCGGCCATCTGGCCTTTGGGCGTGTTCTCGGCGACCACATGGGAAAACTTGATGGTGATTGGATCAGCGGCGAAGGCCGAGCCGGCCAGCATGATCCCGGCGGCAAGCGAGGTGAGTGAAGCGAGCTTGAGCGTTGGCATGAGGCAACTCCTTGTCATTGTAATGGTTGTTGCATCCAGTCCCGCCGGACCAGATTCTCTCGATGCTGGCACAGCCTCATGGAGAGGCGTATTCGTATTTGAGCAAACCGGGGTTAGCGTCAGGTGAACGCTACGCCGGCTCAGCCGGGTCGGTCGTGTCGTTTGTAAAGGAGGCGGGGGGAGAGAACCCCTCGTGGCCGAAAATCGCCTCGACCAGTGCCCGGCCGCAACTGGGCAGTGCCTCGAGTTCGCGCACCACGATGCTGCGCTCGCGTTGGGCCCAGGCATTGTCCAGCGCGACCAACTGGATGGACAGGGTATGCTGATAGCGAAGCGCGCACGACTCGGGCAGGATGCCGATGCCCACCCCCGCCTCGATAATGCGGCAGGCCGGCTCGAAGCCGAGCACCTGAATCCGCAGGGGCAGGTTCTTGCCCATGTCCTTGACCTGATCCCGAAGGAACTGCAGCAGGGTACTGCCATCGTGTAGACCGACATGCGGGTAAGCCAGCGTCTCGTGGAAGCTGACCCGGACCCTGTTCCCCAAGGTATGCCCTTGGGGCACCACCAGCACCAGCCTATCCAGGCTGAACGGCAACAGCTGGAGTCCCTGAGCCTCGACCACCCCGGCCACGATGCCTAGATCCGCCGTGCCATCCAGCACGCCGCGCACGATGTCTCGGGTCAGGCGCTCCTGCAGGTCGACGGTGATGCCGGGTCGGGTGGCCAAGAAGCGGGCCAGCACCTCGGGCATGAACTCGGTCACCGCCGTGGTATTGGCGAAGATACGTAAATGTCCTGCCGCCCCATCGACGTAGCCCGAAAAGTCGCTCTTGACGTGCTCGACCTGGCGCAGGATGGCGCGGGCATGGCGCAGCAGACGGTCACCCGCCGGAGTGAGTTCCACGCCTTGGCTGCTGCGATAGAACAGGCGGCTGCCCAACTGCCCCTCTAGCGCTTTTATGCGGGTACTGGCCGCTGCCGTGGAAATGTGGGCACGCTGGGCGCCGCCAGTCAGACTGCACGCCTCGGCGACATGAGTGAATAGCCGCAGGTCCTGTAGATCGAAGTGCATGGCATATGACTCGCAGGGCTGGCTGAAACGCAGGCCGTAGTTCGGGCCTTCGGCTCAGCAGAACACGGCCTTATGCAAAAGCAAATTCTCTAAAGGTCCCATCCTGCGCATCCTGAGGTGACAATCACCGGAGGGCAGGATATGTCAGACGCGGCTATCAGCGACTGGATCAATCATCAGGAGCACAGTGAAGACACGCTGAGTGAAGCACTGGTCACACGCATCGCGGCGACGTTCGACCTGCCATGCCCCGCCAGCGGGCAGCCCTTGCCTGCTCTATGGCACTGGGCCTTCTTCCAGGCACCGGTGGCACCAGCGCAGTTGGGCCGGGATGGCCATCCCGCGCGCGGTGGTTTCCTGCCGCCCGCCGAGGGACGCAACCGAATGTGGGCCGGTGGCCGGCTGGACTTCACCCAGCCGCTGCGCGTGGGTACACCCGCAACGCGACACTCGACCATCGCGTCCATCAAGGAGAAGCAGGGCCGGACCGGCAAGCTGCTGTTCGTCACGGTGCGTCATCACTACACCCAGCAGGGCGAGACCTGCATTCAGGAAGAGCAGGACATCGTCTATCGGGAACCCTCGCCGCCGCGCCTGTCGCTGGACACGCCGCTGCCCGAGCCCGAGTGGACGGAGTCCGTGCGGCCCACGCCGGTCATGCTGTTTCGCTATTCGGCGGTGACCTTCAACGGTCATCGCATCCACTACGACTGGCCGTATGCCACCGAGACCGAAGGCTACCCCGGGCTGGTGGTGCATGGCCCGATGATCGCCACACTGATGGTCCAGGCCTTCCGCAACGCTCATCCCCATGCCGTGCCGACACGGTTGACCTATCGCGGTCTGCGTCCGCTGATCGCCAACGGCGACTTTGAAGTCGCCGGTCGCCATGAAGCGGCCGGCCGGGCCTCGCTGTGGGCCTTCAACGAGGATGGGCCGGCTCACGAGGCGGAAATCCACTACCAGGAGAATGGCTGATGTTTACGCATGACACCGAGGCCCTGGCGGCCATCCGCGACGGCGTACGCAGCCTGTGCAGTCACTACGATGCGGCCTACTGGCGCAATGTCGACGAGCGCAAGGCGTTCCCTGAGGAGTTCGTCTCTGCACTGACCGAGGCCGGCTGGCTGGCGGCGATGATCCCCGATGAGTACGGCGGCTCGGGCCTGGGCCTGACCGAGGCCTCGGTCATCCTCGAGGAGGTCAACCGCTGCGGGGGCAACTCGGGCACCGTGCACGGCCAGATGTACAACATGTTCACCCTGCTGCGCCACGGCAGCGAGGCGCAGAAGCGCCACTTCCTGCCGAAGATCGCCGCGGGCGAGCTGCGCCTGCAGTCGATGGGGGTCACCGAGCCGACCACCGGCACCGACACCACCAAGATCAAGACCACCGCGGTCAAACAGGGCGACAAGTACGTCATCAACGGTCAGAAGGTGTGGATCTCGCGCATTCAGCACTCCGATCTGATGATCCTGCTGGCGCGCACCACGCCGCTCGACCAGGTGCAACGTAAGTCGGAAGGCATGTCGATCTTCCTGGTCGACCTGCACGCGGCGATCGGCAACGGCCTGACCGTGCAGCCGATCACCAACATGGTCAATCACGAGACCAACGAGCTGTTCTTCGACAATCTGGAGATTCCGGTGGACAGCCTGATTGGCGAGGAGGGCAAGGGCTTTCGCTACATCCTGGATGGGCTGAACGCCGAACGTACGCTGATCGCCGCCGAATGCATCGGCGATGGACGCTGGTTCATCGAGAAAGCCAGCGACTATGCCCGCAGCCGCGAGGTATTCGGCCGGCCGATCGGCCAGAACCAGGGTATCCAGTTCCCTATCGCCCAGGCGCACATCGAGGTCGAGGCCGCCGACCTGATGCGCTGGCGAGCCTGTCACGAGTACGACAACGGTCTGCCCGCCGGGGCCAGCGCCAACATGGCCAAGTACCTGGCCGCCGAGGCGTCCTGGAAGGCGGCCAACGTCTGCCTGCAGACCCATGGCGGGTTCGGCTTCGCCAGCGAATACGATGTCGAGCGCAAGTTCCGCGAGACCCGGCTCTACCAGGTCGCGCCGATCTCGACCAACCTGATCCTGTCCTACGTCGCCGAGCACCTGCTCGAGCTGCCGCGGTCCTTCTAGGAGAGACGCCCGATGAGCCATCCCACCCGGATCCTGGCCGCTTTCCTGGCCGATCTCGATTACCCGGCCCTGCCCGAGCGGGTCGTGGCGCGCTGCGAGGAGCTGTGCCTCGACTGGCTGGGTTCGGCGCTGGCCGGCAAGGGCCAGCCGCCGATCCCGCTGTTCGAACGCTATGCCCAGCGCATGGGGCCGGCGAGCGGCGCCAGCGAGTCGCTGACCGACCGCCGGCTGACGTCGCCGCATTTCGCCGCGCTGGTCAACGCCGCCGCCTCGCACGTCGTCGAGCAGGACGACCTGCACAACAGCTCGGTGCTGCATCCGGGCACCGTAGTCTTTCCCGCCGCGCTGGCGGCCGCCCAGGATATCGGCGCCTCGGGCCGCGAGCTGATCGTGGCCGCCGTGGCCGGCTACGAGGCCGGGATTCGCATCGGTGAGTTCCTCGGCCGCTCGCACTACGCCACGTTCCACACCACGGGTACCGTGGGCACGCTGGCCGCCGCCGTCGCGGTCGGCAAGCTGCTCGGCTTCGACGAGGCGCGTTTCGTCCACGTGCTGGGCAGTGCCGGCACGCAGGCCGCCGGGCTGTGGGAATTCCTGCGCGATGGGGCGCACTCCAAGCAGCTGCACACCGCCAAGGCGGCCTCCGATGGGTTGCTGGCCGCCTACCTGACCGCCGAGGGCCTGACCGGGGCGCAGCGCATCCTGGATGGCAAGCAGGGCATGGCCGCCGGGATGTCGCAGGATGCCGATGCCCAGTACCTGACGGATCGCCTCGGCGAGCGCTGGGCGCTCGAGGAGACTTCGTTCAAGTTCCATGCCTCGTGCCGGCACACCCATCCCGCCGCCGATGCGCTGCTCGAGCTGATGCAGGCGCATGGCCTGAGGCATGATGACATCGAACGCGTGAGCGCCCGCGTGCACCAGGCGGCCATCGACGTGCTGGGTCCGGTGACCCGGCCCACCTCGATCCACCAGGCCAAGTTCTCGATGGGCACGGTGCTGGGGCTGATCGCCGTGCATGGCCAGGCGGGTCTCGAAGAATTCCAGCACCATGCTTTGGAGGATGACCAGGTCATCGCGTTCATGGAGCGGGTGAGCATGCAGCTCGACCCGGAGGTCGACGCTGCCTACCCCAAGAAGTGGTTGGGGCGCGTCGCGGTGACCACCCGGGACAGGCAGACATTCAGCCAGGCGATCGACGATCCCAAGGGCGACCCTGGCAATACCCTGTCGAGGGCTGAGCTTGAAGACAAGTTCCGGCGCCTGGCGGCCTTTTCCGGCGCGGCGTCGGCCACCGAAGCCCACCAGTTGATCGATTGGGCCTGGCGGTTGCGGGACCAGCCGCGCGTCGCGCCGCTACTCCAGATCCCGGCGCGCGAGAACACTCGTGAAAACAAGGGGGCCGACGCATGAGCGCACCAGTCCCTCCCCAGCGCCCCCTGGACGGCATCACCGTCGTCAGCCTGGAACATGCCATCGCCGCGCCCTTCTGTACCCGGCAGCTGGCCGACATGGGCGCGCGGGTCATCAAGGTCGAGCGCCCCGGAGTCGGCGACTTCGCCCGCGGTTACGACGAACGGGTCCACGGCCTGTCGTCCCACTTCGTGTGGACCAACCGCTCCAAGGAGAGCCTGACGCTCGACGTCAAGCACGGCGAAGCCCGTACGATCCTGGACGGCCTGCTGGCCCAGGCCGACGTGCTGGTGCAGAATCTGGCGCCGGGGGCCGCGGCCCGGCTGGGACTGTCCTTCGAAGCGCTGCACGCCGATTTTTCGCGCCTGATCGTATGCGACATCTCGGGCTACGGCGAGGATGGCCCCTACCACGCCAAGAAGGCCTATGACCTGCTAATCCAGAGCGAGGGTGGCTTCCTGTCGACGACCGGCGCCCCGGGGCCGGAGGGCATGGCTAAGGCGGGTTGCTCGATCGCCGACATTGCCGCCGGCATGTACGCCTACAGCAACATCCTCTCCGCGCTGCTGCTGCGCGGACGCACCGGCATCGGCAGCCACATCGACGTTTCGATGCT
This sequence comes from Halomonas sp. WWR20, assembly GCF_054602495.1. NCBI lineage: Bacteria > Pseudomonadati > Pseudomonadota > Gammaproteobacteria > Oceanospirillales > Halomonadaceae > Halomonas > Halomonas sp. WWR20. The sequence goes on along the minus strand of NZ_JBTRHR010000002.1, from coordinate 256,332 downwards.
GGAGAGCCTGGTCGAGTGGATGGGCTACCCCATGTACTACGCCTTCGAGGGCGCCGAGCCGCCGCCGCGGGCGGGTGCTGCGCATGCCACCATCTACCCTTACGGGCCGTTTCCCACCGGCGATGGCCAAACCGTCATGCTGGGCCTGCAGAACGAGCGCGAGTGGCAGGTGTTCTGCGAGAAGGTCCTGCAACAGCCCGAGCTGGCCGAGGATGAACGCTTTTCCGCCAACGCCCGGCGCTCCGCCCACCGTGACGAACTGCGGGCACTCATCGTACAGGCGTTTGCCGCGCTGAGCGCGGATGACGTGCTGACCCGGCTCGACGAGGCGCAGATCGCCAATGCCCATGTCAACGACATGCACGGCGTCTGGGCGCATCCGCAGCTCAAGGCGCGCCAGCGCTGGGCGAGCGTCGGCAGTCCCGCCGGCGAAATTTCGGCGCTGCTGCCACCGGGGCGCAACAGCGCATTCGCTCCGCAGATGCAGCCGGTACCCGCATTGGGGGAGCATAGCGAGCGGATCCTGGCCGAGCTGGGGTACGACCGCGAAGCCATCCACCACCTGAAAGAAAACAACGTCATTTGATGGAGCTGTTATGAGTCCGGATGCCCTGCGCTCCATTCTCTTCGTTCCGGCCACCCGGCCGGAACGTATCGCCAAGGCGTGGGCGAGTGAGGCCGATGCCGTCATCGTCGATCTGGAAGATGCCGTCGCCGAGAGCGACAAGGCGGCTGCCCGGGAGTCGCTCGACACGTTCCTGAACCGCAATCCGCAGGCCAGGATCCTGGTGAGGGTAAATGCCCCCGGTACCCAGCATTACGAGCCCGATCTGGCGCTGTGTTCACACCATGACGCTATCACGCATCTGGTCATTCCCAAGACAGAGTCCTGTCAGTCTCTAGAGGCGGCAGCGGCATGCCACAAACCCCTGTGGCCCCTGATCGAAACGGCCCGAGGGCTCCTGGCACTGCCCGCGCTGGTCTATGCCTCGGGAGTGGAGCGGCTGAGCTTCGGGGCGCTGGACATGTGTGCGGAGCTGGGGCTGGAGCCTGGGACACCGGGCGCGCAGCAAATCCTGGACCAGAGCCGCTATGCGCTGCTGGTTCACTCGCTTGCGGCAGGTTTGTTGCCACCGGTCGAGAGCGTGCATCCTTCGATTGAAGATACTGCGGCGGTAGGGCAGGTAGCCAAACGGGCCAAGGAAATGGGTTTTTCGGGGATGCTGTGCATTCACCCCAAACAGCTATCACCGATCAACCAAGCGTTTACTCCCTCCGAAGCTGAGGTCGCCTGGGCAAGAAGAGTCATGGAAGGGGCGGATCAGCATGGAGGGGCCTTCAGCATCGAAGGGCAGATGGTCGATGCCCCTGTCGTAGCGCGCGCCCAGAGGATCATTGCCAAGGCCAAGGGGGGCACATCATGACGCACCCCACCGGCAACAAGAGATGGCAGCCCGGTAGCGATGCGACCGCTTGTCCGGACCCATCGCCAAACATCCTATCGACATCAGGTGCCTCAATGCCCCTCGTCCAGCAATACCCGTCGCATAACCGTTAGCCGCCTGACGTTAGCGTGTTTTATCTTCACCTACCGTGTCTGCAACGTAAGCATTACGCTCTCCCATCGGCTCTCTTTCGCCAGTTGTCGTATCGCGTTTCGTTTGATGCTCGATTTCGCTGTTGACTTCTGCCCCCAGCAGAACGGTAAAGGCAGACAGCCAGAACCAGATGAGAAGGACGACGACGGCACCCAGCGATCCATAAACCTGGCCAAAACTGGCAAAGTTGCTGACATAAAGGGAAAAGCCGATAGATCCCGTTATCCACAATGTGACCGAGAGCAACGACCCAACACTGATCCATTGCCAGCGCGGTTCCTGGCGATCCGGGGCATAGCGATAAATGATCGCCACGGCCAGCATGACCATGATCATCAAGAGCGGCCAGCGCAAGAGCCCGATAGCCATGGCAAGGGTGTCATTCATGTGGAGTACGCTCGTGATGATGGGGATCAGTGCGATCAACCCCAGCGCAATTATCGTCATGAATATCGCACCCGTGGTCAGCGCCAGCGTCTCGGCAATCTTCTTGATCAGACCCCGGCGCTCCTGTTCCCCGTAAACGGAATTCAGTCCCTGCATGAGCCAATACATGCCCCGGGAGGCGCTGTAGATAGCCAGTGCAAGAGCGCCGGCCGCAGTCAGGCTGATACTCGTTCCCAGGTTTTCGAGAGTCTGTTCGATTCGTTGTCCGATAATGTCCGTTGCCTCGGGCGGAAGTAATTGACTGATCAATGAAATCTGCTGGGCAATCTGGCTGGGGTCGAACAATAATCCCCATACGGCAATAACTGCCGCAATGATCGGGAAAGTGGCCAGTAAGCCATAAAATGCGATGCCGGCACTCAGGACGGGAATATAGTCGCGGCCGACGTTATCCTTGACTCGCCACAGCACATCCAGCCAGCCCGCCCAGGGAATTTGTGTCGGTCGCTCGGCCTGACGGCCACGCCGAGACTGCGATGATTTTCGGATCGCCATAAGCCCTTCCATGCTCGTCTGCAGATACCTTCCGGTAAACTGTAGCTAAGCCATGCCTGGGCTGGCGAATATGCGAGACGGGATGAATGTCCCGTCTCGAAGTGAAGTGCTTGTACAGAGTCGGTCTAAAGCGCTTCGCGGATATAACCTCCGAGAAGGCTTCTCCATTCAGCCGGTCTGACGTCCCGTGAGCTTGTCACGCAGCCGGTCGATCATGCCGACACCTGGCCCGACGCTCTTATGGAAGAGTTCGGAATGCGGGGCGCTGGGATGCGGGCGGGTCGGTGCCAGTTGCTTGGCCTTCTGTACCTTGTTACCCATGTCCACGAGCTGTTCGCCGGAAAGGTGGGCACGCAGTTTGGGGAACTGGTCGGATTCTTCATCGTCCGCATGGTGGCGCAACTGCTTGTCCAGTTCCTGGACCAGCCCCAGGAACTTCGCATCGGCAGCATCGGCATCTTCCAGCTTCTTCATCACCTGGACGATCTCGTCGTGCTCCTGCTTGTCATGCTCGACTTCTTCCTTGCCGTTCGGCAGCTCCTTTTCCATCACCGGGTAGACGTACATCTCCTCGGCGACGGCGTGACGCATCACTTCGGCAATCACCGTTTCGACCAAGTCCCGGCGTTGGTTGGCATCGGGGGTCTGCGAGGCCTGGCCGAGCAGCTCCGTCATCTCCCGGTGGTCAGCAGTCAGGATGTCAACGACATCCGCGTTCAGTCTAGTCACGTTATCGGTCGTCATTGTGTCCCTCCTTGGGATTTTCTTCCTGAGCGTCGATTCAGCGCTCAGTTTTCAACATAGTCGCGCTCGGCAATCAGGTCCAAGCCTGGCGCGATTCGATGACCGGGCGGTGCCATTCCTGAGTTATTTGGCTCACCTACCCCAGGCATGGCAGAGCCACCAGCAACTGCCAGACCAGAACGTTACAAGCGTCCTTGGGTATGCCGCCAATGTCGGTTTATTTCGTCAGCAGGCCTGAGGCATGATGCGATGCATCCTTGATAACGCATGAATGACAGGAGTAGAGCATGAAACAGTACGCCGTGGTGGCCTACGATTATACGGACAAGGAGGCGCTCGAGCGCCGCCTGGCCAATCGCGACGCGCATCTGGCAGGCGTGCGCGAACTCGCCAGACAAGGGAAATTCCTCAGTGGCGGGGCGATCCTCAACGACGACGGCAAGATGATCGGCTCCAATGCCCACTTCCGCTTTACCGACCGGCAGGCTCTAGACGCCTGGCTCGAGACTGAGCCCTACATGACCGGGCGGGTCTGGGAGCGCGTCGACATTCGCGAAGTGAAGCTCTTCGATCCGAACGCCTGAGTGCATCATGACCGATAACCCCCCACTGCCCGCCCAGGCCCGGCATCTCCTCGAAACCGCACCTCGCGAGACGTTGCCGATGACCTACCAACAGCTCGCCGAGGCACTCGCGCTGCGCCCGCCGCGGACCATCCAGCGCGTGGCCCAGGCCTTGGAAACCCTGATGCGCGAGGACGCGGCACAAGGCCGGCTCTTTGTCGCCGCGCTGGTCGTCAGCCGGCAGGGGGAGGGCCTGCCGGCGCAGGGCTTCTTCGATCTGGCGGTGGCACTGGGGCGATTTCCCGCTGATCCGGCACGCCATGCCGAGGCCTGGCGGCAGGAGTTTCGACGTGTGCTGGAGACCCTGGGCTAGGTGCACGCGTCGCGACTTCAACCGGCCGATGCCGGGGCTGGGGGTCATGTGACGGCGTTGGCGCCAGTGGCTGGCAGTTCCGCCAGTAGCGGCCCGCCGGCAAGGACCTGCTGCAGGCGGGTGGCGAGGATATCCACGATAGCGTCGTTCTCGCCCACCAGCCGCGTCTTGGTGACGTTCAGGCCGGGAGATCGTGACATCGCCTGTTCGCAGATTTCCGCAATATCGCCGCCCTCGCCGGCATGACGACCCGGGGAAAGGAACAGCATGGACAGGATCACGTCGCTGTCGGTCAGTGCCGGCGAGGTCAGCAGATCTTCCAACAGCGGCTCGTTGAACCGGTAGGCCTCGCCGTCGCGGCGCTCCATGGAGGCAAAGGTGACGCAGCCGGCCTCATCGGCCAGCAGCACGCTCAGCTGCCCGGCGAGGTAGTTGCGTACCGCAGTGACCTCCGGGATCGGGCTGCCGTGATCGACCAGCACCACCTTGGGCCGCGACAGGCCCGCCAACCGTTCACGCACGTTGTCCGCCAGCAACTGCGCCAGGCGCAAGTCCACCGTTGCCTGGCTGTCGACCAAGGGCAGGGCCACTTTGACGCTTAACCGTGGGTAGCGGGCCTGTACCTCGGCCAAACGCTCCGGCAAGTACTGGGTCAACGCCTGGCTGGGGCCGAAGAAGAACGGCAGGATAAGCAACTCGGTCACGCCCTGTGCCGCATGTCGTTCGGCCAACGGCCCCAACGTTATAGCCTTTTGGCCGTCGAGCTTCTCGGGAGGAATCTTGTAGGAGTGCAGCAGGGAAGCCGCCTCGACCGACTCGCCGGTGGCCTGGCTCAAGGCGTGGGCAAGACGACGCAGATTGAGCGTGGCCTGAGGGCGCAGGGAACCGTTGTCGACGAGCAGTATCTTTCGCATGGGGGCCTCTGGGCGGGCATGACTATGGCCCCCATCACACTACCGTGAAGTCCACCGGTCAAGTCGCAAGCCCGAGTGCAGCCTCGGCTCCAGACGGCATGAGTCCTTGCCCTCGGAAATTACCCCCCGAGGATAAGGGCTCATGCCAGAACAATCACATCAATCGTCATTGGCGACCATGACGCGCGTCTCGCCGGTGAGTACTTCTTCCCAGGCCTGATCGAGAGTGTAGCCCTGACACGCATTGATGGTGTCGATCACTTCGACGGCATGCTGCAGGGAGTCGCCGCTGGCTTTCAGGGCCACCACCAGCTTGGCAAGGTCCTGCTTGCTGAAACTACTGGCGAGAAGTTCGGCTTGCTGGGCGAGTTCGGTGCAGTTCATGTTTCATTCCTCATGCTAGGTCATCACACCCCCAAGGGAGTTTCCGCCTTGGGGCTGCCATCCGTGATGGCGTTCTGGTGCCTTTAGTGACGTATGCCGGGCCGGATAAGCGCCCAAGGCTGCACTGTGGCAAGGTCGTAAGCGTTTCAAGACCTGCGCTTCTGGCGCCTGGATCAAGAAATGCATGGCACTCAGCGTTAGCAGAGCGTCAGGTCAGTGAGTCGGGGGTAGCGAAACCCTGCCCTGCGCCGTGATTTCACTATGGATCAGAGCGACATGCGCCACAAAGCGCCATTAGCTGCATGAGTCGTTGTAGTAAAACTACAAAGGGCACATTTGTTCTCGGGGCAGGTAGCGAGACTACGAGAGACGCTTTGCTTGACGCTTGAGTCGAATTGAATCGCTATTCGGCTCACTGCCCAACAAGGCATAGCCGATGCAGCTTTTCGCTCACTACCGACCATGGGGCTTGCTCTCTTTGGCATCTTTTAGATGTCTTTTACCTTATATTGTACCCATGGGAGTTTAGAGGAAGTCCGCTCTCGGCCAAAAGCGGTCATTCATACGATTCTGATTTTGATGTAACACTTGAGCTCAGGTGCGTTTGAAGAGATGCGTGATTGTTCGATATCAAAAGTACGCGATGGATCAATCGTCACGTGCAGCGACTAGTTGTCCATCACGCTCTCTACGATTTAGCACCTTGGATTTCAGTATGAATAGCCACGACTCTTCCAATGTAAGGAATGCATTGATCGATGAAAAACTCCCTTGCCCGATTAATGCGATAAGGATCTAGAAGCTTGTGAAGTGCCTGCTCAAGCTCAGCGTAGTTCTGAACTTCATAGGTTTGCAGTATTCGGAACTTAGTTGGAACTCCGGTAGTGTAGAGTTGCTGAATTCTTTGATCAACGTTTCCAGTGGTGATGCCGATCTTCACGATTTCAGCACCAGCTTCCGTAAATAGATTGCTACCTAAAACGTAGACGGTACCGACCCCCTTCTCCAATCGGTTGAGGTCTTCATTCTCGATTGAATCCGAGGCCTCGGCCTCAATTGAATTATCAATGGTCGAGGCTGGCTCCAGCGAAAGCGTCATAGGTCTGGTTGACTTATCAGAGTATATGTCGGAAGCCTGACGCGTAGTGATGTAAATTTCCGCCAAGAGGGCATGATCAAGATTGTTGTAGTGACCCTTGTCAACGTTCCGGACATGAGCCTCCGTTCCATACCGGTCGGGATACTCTGCTTTGATCTGGTCACGAATCTCCTGCGGGGTCATCCCGCTGGGGCGCTCACGTAGTATCAACCGAATGATGTCTATGAATTTCATCGCAGTAAGGGATATCTTATCAGCTGATTTATGACAACCACCACACTTGAACGCGCATGCCGCCTTTTCCGCCATGCCCGCTTTAGGTCGCCCCGCGACTGGTAGCGTGGTCGAGTCCTCGCTAGGCATGGGTTGAGCCACACTTTCCTCTCCACCTGTGGAGAACCATGCCATGAATGCTTCAACAACTGCAATTCGTGAGCCCTGGAACAAAGGCAAGCTGGTCGGTCAAAAAACACCACTTCGCTTAAAAGACATCTGGGCCATTCGTGTTCGGCTGCAGCTCGCCGGGAAGACACGCGATCTAGCGCTATTTGACCTAGCGATAGATAGCAAGCTGAGGGCCTGCGACCTGGTCACTTTACGTGTCCGTGATATTGCTCATGGTGAGCGCGTATCACCAAGGGCCATCGTTATGCAGCGGAAGACACAACAGCCAGTGCAATTTGAGATAACCGAGCAGACACGCGAGGCCTTGGCCGATTGGATTCAGCGCGCCCGGCTTCGAAGCGAGAACTATTTGTTCCCGAGCCGCCTCAGTAGCTCAGTGCACCTGTCGACACGACAGTATGCTCGTATCGTCAAAGCTTGGGTAATCTCTATTGGCCTAGATCCTTCAATCTATGGCACGCATACGCTGCGCCGTGCCAAGGCATCGCTGATATACCGTCGGACGAAAAACCTGAGAGCCGTTCAGCTGCTCTTGGGTCATACGAAGCTGGAAAGTACTGTCCGATACCTTGGGATAGAGGTAGATGATGCTTTGGAGATGGCTGAACAAACAGAAGCATAGCAAGAGCAGAGGCGGCCTGAATCAGGCCGCCTCTACCGGCCAGAAGGGGACAGTCGCCGTCCTCTATGCGTCGACTGTGGCTGTCAGGTATTCAGGCTTCAGCCGTAAGGCTATTCCTCGGTAAATCCGGTAGCGCATAGATAGTCTTTTGCAAGCGACTCTGTTTCCTTCGCCGCCCTTACGATGCTGATCTCGTCATTTTGGACTTTCGTTTTCACGCGCAGATAGATACCGAAGGACTCAATAGTTTCGCCTGCAGTGTGGAGCTCGCTCTCAATGATCGCCGCCACCACCTCCTCGTTGTCGTAACGGTCATGCAATCGGTTGTACGCTGCTATTTCAAGCGCTTCGCCAGCGGTTCCGGAGACTTTCTTCGTGAGACTCGTCAACATGGTTGACCTCCTTACATTCGTTTGGGTTGTTGGTGATGCCACCGATGAGGATATTGCCTGTGTAAGATAGGGGTTAAAATCTCATGATTACGGCGCGAGAAGATACCCTTGACAAAATATAGAGAATCAGAATTAGAGTCAGCTGCCATCAGCTTGATGGACGCAAAGCTCCAATTTCTGTTAGCGATTACTTGGCAGCATGAGGAAGGCGATGGGCTAACACGTCTTGACGACTTGGCGAAGTCGGTCAAGGAGAAGGTTGCCGAATGCTCGGACATTTTCGAATCAGAAAGAGACCAGGAGATTGCCGGACTACAAATTCTCGATGCGCTTCAGGAGACTCGCCGGCTGCCTGAGGCAGAGCGAGTCGGTCATCTCTTGGGTGGCTGGGCGGTGCTGCCTGCGAATACAAACCTGGCCCGGTTACACCGGGAAACGGCAGCGCCTCACCTGATAGCTAGGACTTTAGTGACAGAGGCTAAGAGAGAATTTGAGGCTCGAGCTGACCGTAGAGCGATAGCGGCAAGGTTGCGTAGGTGTATTAGCGCGCTTGGAAAGCAGGAGCAATTCCCGTTTCATGTACCAGCTCTAGCTGCATGCATTATGGGGCTGGCTAGGCGTCCGGGGCATGTCACTGACGAAGAGATAACAGTTGAAGTCACACGCTATGAAAAAGAGGCTGAGCGAATAGCGGCGGACAAGCAACGGATCAAGAAGAATGAGCTCGTAGCTGAGCTGTTACCTGATGCAGAGCGTATCTGTCTACAGATAGACCAAAGCTACTCGTGGGGTGACCTTGCGATTAATGCGAGAACAATGACAAGCCTAAGCGCACTTGGAACATATACACAACTAAACTACTACGGCCTAGTCAGTGACGCCCGTTTCTCACCTAAAGCTGTAAAAACGCCGATAATTCCAGCCGATGTATTTCATAAAGAAATGACGATTTGGTTTTTGCGAGTTTCGACTCTCATGTATAGCGGGGATGACAGAGAGACTCGGATACTTCGGCGTAGTATTGTTGATTCGGAGCGAGCGGATGTTCGCGTATATGGCAAGCAGGTACTGGACTCGCTTGTGCTGATCGTTCCTATCAATGATGAAGCTCACGATATCGAGAAACAACTTTCGCTTTTGCTCCTTAAGCTCGACTCCAAGTGGCGAAAACGCAATGTTGACTTGGTGGAGTGCGCAAGGTTCCTTGAGAACCTACCAGCCACCCTTCGTGATCTCGTAGTGAGTCATGGCATGCGCCGGAAGGTCATAAGGACAAAAAAGACTCTTCTATTCTGCTTGGCAGGACTTATAGCTGAGAACGTTTATAGATACCGATACAAACACAAAAAATCGCTGGAGGCCAAGGGAATATGCACTAGAGCAGATATTGACGAGCATGTCGCAGAACTGTTGAAAGAGCATGGTTTCCAGTACAGCGCCGAAACCCTGCGCAGGAAGCGATCCCAGTGGCGCAGGGAGTTCCTTGAGCGCGTGCCGGAAATATTTGGCCTTGGCGATGCCTAATCCTTCAGCTGCCTGACGGTATCTATGGATGGCTGCTGGGGCACCTCCGGTGTGATACTACCCCTTGCTCGTTCCGGATACCTTTTTATGGCCGGTAGTAGTCATCTGCGAAGGGCGGGTTTGGGTCACTTCACGCTATCGGCCATTAACGAACCTTCATTATAAATCCTAGTGCCGCGGCGCAGCGCGCCCTGAGCAGACATTCATCGACTATGTTTTATCTACGGTGGTTTTCTCCGCAAGAATTTCCCGCCAATTGATGGGTTTGTCGATCTTTAGATGAGATTCGAACTGCTGCAAGCCTTCGTGACCAGGATGACACTCAACCGCCTCTGCAATGAGTTTTCTGCACTGATCGTCATCGCCACCCTGCCTATATCGCTCCGCCAAGACGAGTGCTGCAGCAGCTTCAAAGATGCGAGGTGCATGCAATCCAGACTTCGTTAAACGTTCACTCCAGTATTGGTCGTACGCCACTTGATGCGTTGAGAGAGACCAGCCGTCTGTCGACCCAAGTAGGGTGCGGCCAATCAGAACATCTCCAGATGGTGCTTCAGCTACTGCTGCATGCCTTTCCATAAAAAGCTGCCAGTCGGGTCGCTGGGATTCTTTGGAAACCACAGCGTTAAAGACGACATAGAGCACGTAAAGAGCGGGCTTCACACTATTACGAGCTTGCGGTAACAGCTTCTATATGTCACCCAACACCTCTCTAAGATCAGTAAGCATCGCATTGGCATCGCCGCGCTCAAGAGCCGCCAATTGACCGAGAAATCCTTCGAGTCGTCTGCGAGCTTGTAGAGCATCCGTGAGCGGGCGCCCGACCCAATATTGAGGTGCCATCTGCATGCTGACAACACCCGCGCGTTCTAAGCTGTAGTCATACTCTTCGGTTTCAACTTTCGGCCCGTCAGCAATAAAGCGTCGAATGGCGTGTCGAGTGACCCTTGCGAGACCCTGTATTGTAAGTACCGGTCTGCGTTCGATTTCAGCAACTTCTCTGTGACCATGCGGCATGGTCAACGCGTCCGGCAATGGCATTGCGGAGTGTATGTACTGAGAACGCAGTCTATAAGCTTGCCGTAGAGCAAAAGGCAGCTCGCGTCGGGATACCGCACGATTGGAGGAGACACCGACAGTCCGGAAATACGAAGCTCCAATTTTGGACATGATGAACTCACGATAACGCCGTACCATCGCATTGTGCTCGGCTTTCATAATCGCAGCGCGGACCGCTTCCGCTGTCTCGGTGGATGCGTTTAACAGAGCTGTGTCCACGGCCATTCTTTTTCGTTCGTCGACATCAGTCCAATTAGACTGGAAACCATCGAAATCCTTTACAAGGGTTTCAACGGCTGAGACCATTAATGTGTATGACAATCCTAGATCATCCGGGATGCTGTGAAGCGCCGCGACGTAGGTCTTGACTGCTCGCGTCGCTGCGAGAAAATGCCGTCTTTCGAGAGCCAGAAGACTGTCCACTAGATCGGCAAACTCTTCACATTCATCGGGACCAGCGACCACTTGGGGGTCAAAGAACCGGCTAACGAAATCCTTGGGTGGGCTGTACGATGAAAATCTGAACTGACTGTTTGTAAGTCTTTGAACCACATTTACGTCTGTTGATACGATGAGGTTTAACCCAAAAGAGGCCAGAACTGCAAAGTCGCGCAGGTAAGGGCTGACGCCGTGCGAGACTAGAACGCCAGGCTCCACTTTCGCTTCCTCGATCCGTTCTTCCAGCTCATAGACCACTGCAAGATCGCCGCGTTCGCCTCCAGTAGCACGAAGCGTTCCGGCTGCCGTTTCAACATCATTGAGGTGAAACCATCCGTTAGAATACAGTACCCCTCGAAGAGCGTTGGTGCGTCCTACGCCACGGGTAAACAACTTGCCAGTATTGATCTGAAGCATATTGAACCGGTCTCCGTTCATTGCCGACTACGGCGACTTCTGGTGGATTAGCTGCAGGTAAATCGGACTTTTTTCCTCGACCCATTAACTAAAATGACATTCCACAAAAAAGCGGTCGAGTTCATTGCGCGATATCACTCAAAACGCTGTTCGCGTTCCTCATCTCTTTGTCTGTCACGCATCCGTTCGCGTTCGATTTCCATGGTCAGTCGATCGGACACTGATCCAGCGGCCTTGGCTATCTCTTCCCGCTTATGCTGCGTCAGTTCGGCAATGGCATCGGTCCTCGGCTGCATGACATCTGCACGGCTCCCAGACCAAGACGATGGTGTGACACGATCCGCGTAGGCGTGAAGGACTGGCTCGGGCTCTGGGGCGGCTTCAAGAAACTCAACACCGGATGACGTTATGGAAGAGCCATCCCTGTTCCCATCGCCTTTCTCCCAAAGCCTGATACCTGACGCGACCAAACCCCAGACATCCGCTTCATTCCGTTGCTGACACCACTCAATCAGGTCGGCCACATCGATCTTGGAGAGCGGGCAGCGCCGTATACCCCCGTGACGAATGAAAAAGGTGCGTCGATGCTGCTGGTCCTCTGTCCCTTGGAAAACACGATTCAGAAATGCCTTGGGCATCAGTCCTGCTGTAGTTTCAATCGCTTTCTCGAACGAATGAATGTAGCCGTAGCGCTCGTCCACGACAGAGAATATGGTATCCACCCACTCTATCTTTTCGGCGTCGTTGCCGTCGAAGCTAAGTGCGGCCTTGATGACATTTTCCATGCGGTAGTCTTTGCTGCCACCAGGGTCACTGTGATCGGCCAACAGGGATTTGGTTGCCGCCTTCAAACCAAGTTTTCTTAGTTCAGGTCCTAACGTATCGTCCGCAGGGTTCTTCCCGTGCAGTTTCATACTGAGTGCTTCGAGTAGTGTGTCGTCACCGTCCGACTTGGCCAGTAGCTTCTGTGCAAGCTCCAACAAACGTTCGGACGGAAGGTGTGCGTAGTTATCCCGCCAAAGAATAGGCCCGAACATCCAAGTCCGTGTTTCTTCATTGTCGAGCAGGGCCATGCACCGATCCAGATCGCTCTCTGTGAAGTCATCCCATGAATGCAGGCCTACAAGGACTTTCCGAAGTTCCGAGTGTTCCGCACATTCATCCAAGAGTTCTCTCGAAAGCGCATTGTCATTGGCGGCAACCTCTTCGATGAAGCCACCAATCACCGCAAAGTCGTGGTTCGAACCGGATGACCGAGCGAGGTGTTCCAGCAAGTCTTGCCAACCTTCACGATAATTGTGGGACCCCTTAGCAAGGCCGATCCCGAACGCCCTGCGATAGGGCATCCATTCTCTGGAAAACAATTCAGAACCCAACTCATCGAGTTCATGGTCAGAGGCTGCAAAGCTCTCACCTAAATCTGTTGCCTTTGTGGCTAACCGATCTTCAGCATCCCGATACTTATCATCGCTGCTGTCGTCGAACTCGTCATCCAGTGCCCAGTAGTCATGCCCTTTGCCCAGAACGTATGTCTTGATCTTTGCAATCAGGTCGCGAGGCTCCAGGTCCCGATCTAGATCGGCGAGGTCCTGGGGAAGCGGTTCTGGTTCAGGTTCGTCTTTTTGTTTTGTGTGATCGAAATAGATGATCGAGCGAACCGCCTTCCAGCCTTCGCCCCATGGCTGGTGATCATTGATCGCCCGTGCTGCTGCGACAAGTTCGTCCCGTATTGCTTCATGGCGCCATAGACCGCGAAACTCATTCGCCAGAACCAATCGTGCACGGCTCTTGATGTCCTCGTCGTCTGAATTTGCCAGCCGCACCGCCAAATTCATGAAAGCAGTGCGCCACTCAACGAGCTGATCATGGGTCGGACGGTAGCCGTAGTCCCTGGGACGTGCCCCGAACTCGTTGAGCCCAAAGCCTGTCCAAGGCGGCCCATCCAATGCTGTTGAAAGCAACTTGATACCCAACGAACGCCGCCCCTGATCTTCAGAGCCCAGGCATTCTTCAACAATGGCAAGACGTTGCTGCATCGAAGCATGTGTGCCGGACAGATAGGGTTGGAAGAACCCCGAAATCTTGTCCCTAACCGCATCGTAATTGTTGCTCTCGTCTTCATGGTCCGCAACGCGGATCAGAAGTGACATGCAGCGGTCAAATGCATGTGCCTCGTATGCCAACGATTTAAGCAGGTTTAGGATAGTGGTCCTTCGAGGGTTATGCTTTGGCTCCATTCCCTGAAAGCCTGGAGCGGTGAGTTCGGCTTCGATCCGGTCAAGCAGTGCATCTGGTGCGACTGGTCCGATATAGTTCAGTATCCTCGATCCATTCTTATCGAGGTCCGAAATGCGACCCAAGAGACCGTCTGGCTGAAGCCATGCCTCTACAATTTCTCGTGCCACAGGGTGATCGTGCATTAGACCAAGCCTATGTGCGAATGACATGAGAAGCCGACTGTTTCCAGGCGCCTCAAATGTTGATCTCAGGGTCTCTACAGGAACGCTCTCAAGCGCGGAGCTTGCCAGCCTGTTTGCTACAGCATGGGGCAGTATAGCCCTCCAAAAGGCTCTCTTTTGGACAACATGGCGGTCCGCCAGCTTCTTCGTGGCTCGGAACAGTTGCGCTTGTGTGTACCCTGAAATCGAGCCCAAGGCTTCTAGTTCATCCTGACCAACCTCAGGATCAGAAACCGAAAATGAAAAAACGAGAGACAGAGTTTCGGCTTTTTCGCGAAGATCACCATCTGGCCCCTTCCGTTGCTGGAAAAGACGATCAAACAACTCGGCGTCGGAAAGTTCGGCTAGGCTCTCACCTTGTTCGACCCGTTCTGCAATGGCCAAGGCCACCCTGGAATTACCGTCGGCAAACTCGGCTACTCGCCGAGCATTGCCTTGTCCAATTGTAGGGAATCGCCGCAGAAGAAGTTCTTCGGCGACTTCTGGCCCGTTGGCCTCAATGTGTATTACTTCTGTAGTTTGCGGTTTGTCGTCCCTGATATCGTATTCGACAGTGACCAGGCTGACATCACCTCTTGCAGCCGACACCTTGCTTGCCAATGCCGAATGCAGATCGGACGGGCAGTTGTCGAGGATCATTACCGCGCGACGCCCCTCGGCAATAAGCCGGTCAAGCATTGAAGATGCAGAGGGATTAGGGTCTTGTCCTGTGTCCACGTAGACGGCGATTGTCCTATCTAGAGGATCGTCTCCTACGGTTTCGTCAAAGAGTGCTTGAACGATCCGTGTCTTACCAACACCGGAAAGCCCCGTGATGCGGATCGCTTTGTTCGAGGTGTGGATGAGACGCCGCATAGGTTCAATGGCGTCCTCAATTGAAAGCTCCTGACCTCGCTCTGTCGGCACATGGACTATGACGCCTGGGGCGGAGATTAGCGTGTCAGGTGATCCATTTGGAGGGTTGCTCCACGCCCCATACGGTTGCCAGCCCGAATATCCTTGACCGAGCTTGCTTTTCACCCAGAGCAAAACCGATGGGTGCTGTCGCAACCATTGAACCAGCTTGGAACGGTCGAAGAAGTCGAGGTGGATGTTATCTTTGTTGGGATCATTCGCGACAGCCGCCTGCATGGCGTCGAGTCGGTCCTTTTTCATTGGTGGCGAACAATCGTCGGAGAGGCTCACAATGATATAGCTGCCGCCGATCTTCGCTTGGTTTGCCAGTATTGGGTTCAGGTCGCCATCTTTCGCCATCTCTGCAGAGATCGCGGATTTCGGCATAGAGTCCTTTTTGGACTGAAGAATCGTATCTGGACGGATTAAGAAGCCTGTGTCGATTTCGGAAGCATTTACCTGCACATGAATGTCGATGCCTTCGTCAGGAGCCTTGATCGAGCCCGACCAACTGACGCTCGCTGGGCTATACCCGTTTGCAGCAACCTCCGCCTCAGCAAGACGTGCAATCAATTCTTCTAGAAGAGTATCGGACAAGCGAAGTAGGTCATCTTTCTCGATTTCAAAGATCGCCATCGTAGCACCGCAGCATAATATATTGCAGGTCCATATGATTGATCACACGACATTTAGGAATACCGATGCATCACTCAGTAGCTAGATCGCGACGTAAGTTTCCAAAATATCAATGTCGGCTTTTCACTCTGTACTATGTCGGAATGGCCACTGCAGCGAACGGCAGCTTCCCGCCCTTCTTGTCGGTGCGCCAGACAAGAAGGTCCGCTTAGGGTCGTAAGCTGCCTTTAATTGGCTCATGCCAGCCCCTTCATCCGCATCACTTCCCTTAACACCGCTTCATCTAATTCCTATGCCCGCTTTACATCAATGTAAAGCAATGTTTGGCTCGAGTAATGCTCGAGTAGACTAATTCTCTAGTCAGGACCGGGTTAGGCGCGCCAGGGCAGCACCAGCGCGGTGTGGGTAAATTCTGCACCTTGGGACTTGTGTTCGGCCATGGCGAATACGCTGTCCACCGCTTGCAGGCGGCTGGGCAGCATCCACTTGAGGGGCTTGTCGGTATTGGCAGCGGGGAGGGCGACGCGCAGCGCGCGCTTGCTCGGGCTTGCGGGTGTGTCTGGGCGAGAAGAGTGCCGAGGGTTAGGGAATGGTGACCGTATCGCCGCGCGCTAGCCCAGCACCTTGCCCTCGCACCAGTAGCCCATGCTGGTGACGTAGCGCTTGGGCAGCCCGCGCTCATTGACCAGATAGCGACGAATGCCGCGCGCCACTTTGGTTTCCGCGGCGATCCAGGCGTAGAAGGGCGCGCTGTCATCAATGCTTGCGGCCTCCCAGAACAGGCCGTCGTCGGCGGCGTCATCGGCGCTCTCTATACTTCCGGCTGCACTTCCGGGCCGACAGCCCAGGGCGTGAATCTCCTGGTCCAGGTCGAGGTCGCGCACCGCTCGCAGCAGTCGCTCGCCCTGGGCACACCCGGGCGCGGCATCACGTGGTAGCCAGCGTACCTGGGCGGTAGGCGTCAACGTCTGCTCATCACCGCCTTTCGGTACCTCGACCAGCGCTTGTACCAATGGGCGGTCGGAACGTGCGGCGAGCGCTTCCAGAATCCCGGCTGCCGCCGGCAGGGCAGTCTCGTCGGCCACGACCAGGATGCGCCGTACCCCACGCGGTGGCTTCCATTCAAACCCCACCGGGGCAGCGTCGGTGTCGGCTATCGGGGCGGTCATCGCCAAGCGGTCGCCGGGGCGGGCATGCATTGCCCAGCGCGAGGCGGGACCGTTGTCGCCGTGGAGCACGAACTCGACGTCGACCTCGGCGCGGGCCGGACGTAGCTCGCGGATGGTATAGGTGCGCATCGGCGGGCGTTGGGCATCGGGCAGGGCACGGTAGGCGCCGTACCAGTCATGCTCTTTCAGTCTGGCGATCTCGAAAAGCGCCTCGAGGCTGCCTTCGTTGCCGGGGCCGGAGCAGGGGAAGAACAGCTTGATGCGCTGATCCGGCGCATGGGTAGCCATCTGGCCGACCTCGGGGCCGGTGAAGGTGAACCTGACTAGCGACGGGCTGACCTGGGTACGCCGGGAGAGGGTGACGTCGAAGATTCGGTAGCTTTGCTGTGCGGCCATGGCGTGTATTCCCCCGTTGTCCCCCGTTGCGGTGGGAGAAGGCTATCATTCCTGATAAGCATTCTCAATTAACGCTTGCCTATTGCCTGGCCAACCGAAAGCGCACCTGGAAGGAGGGTGTCAGCTCGCCAAGCGGGAAAGCTTCCTAGCGGCCGCGCACTTTATGGTTCGGTAGGCGAATCTGCTCCATGGCTGGAGAGTCGGTATGTTGGCAGAATGTGGGCTACGAAGAGCGACTTGCAGTGCTGACAGCGGGTGTCATCCCGCTAGTGAACGAACATAATCTCGAACGAAACTCGCTTTGCTATCCTAGGCTATCGCGATATTCAGCTTTCAACTTTTTGTTTTAAAAGATAAATTTTTATTTTCTCTCGTCCCTTGCAGAATCATGAATGATGCGATAATTTTGAATAGAATTAAATGGTCGTACAAATAATACAAAAAGCTTGGTGGACGGTGCATATGGTCGGTTGATGCCCGTCTGCTGAATACTTAACAAGATCAATAATTATAAGGAGAAACCATGAACAAAAAAATTATGCAAAGTATGTTGGCTATCGCTATTGCTGGCGCTACGTTCAACTCTCATGCTTCGACAACTCTACGGCTTTCCCATTTCTGGCCTGCTGAGTCCAAAATTAACAAGGAAATTTTCGAAGCTTGGGCGAACGCTGTTGAAGAAGACTCAGAGGGGGAGATTAAGATTCAGAGTTTCCCTTCAGAAACACTGAGCCAAGCAGACAAGTCTTATCAAGGTGCAGTCAAAGGTATATCCGATATTGCTATAACGGCACAGGGGTATACGGCGGGGCGCTTCCCTCTGACGCAAATAGTAGAACTGCCTGGCATGGTCAACAGCGCGCAGCAGGGCTCATGCATGGTTCAGACGCTTTATGATGAGGGAGCCATTAAGGAAGAATACAAGGATTCCCATGTTCTCTTTCTGTTTACGCACGGGCCAGGGTACCTGCACTTAAAGGACGTCGAAGTAAAGACACCAAAAGATTTTGAGGGACTACGCGTTCGGCGTCCAACAGCTGTTGTAGGCGGCATGCTCGAAAGCATGGGAGCGCAGCCTATCGGTATGCCCATGCCTGAGGTTTATACTTCCCTTCAACGTGGAGTAATGGATGGCCTGACGACATCTTGGGAAGGAGTAAAGGTATTTGGATTAAATGATATTACAAATAGCCATACCCAGGTGCCCCTCTATACGCTCACCTTTGTTGCAACCATGAACGAGCATGCTTATCAGAAGCTTTCGCCCAAAGCACGTGAAGCTATTGATAATAATAGCGGTATGAAGTGGACAAGCATAGCTGGTGAGGTCTTCGATCAAATTGACAAGGCAGGGAAGCAGGAGGCTGTTCAGGCGGGACATAATATTAATGTTATAGATAATCCCTTGGAAAATCCAGAATGGTCAGCTTTACTTAAGGCAGGCATACAGAGCTATCTAACCAGCCTAGAAGGTAGAGGGATTGACGGAGTAGATCGAGTCTATACGGCGGCTAAGGAAGCACAAACTCATTGTGCTTCTAGCTGAAGGAGTATGCCATGAGCTGGTTAGAGGCTACAAGCAAATTGCTAGAGCGAGTATGTCGCTATACTGCTGGCTTGGGATTGTTCTCCGTTATGCTAGTTACGGTGGCTGATGTAGGGACGCGTTACCTTTTTAAGCTAACCTCCGGATCTATAGATTTAACAATTATCGGAAGTGTTGAGCTGGTAAGCTATTTGTTGCTTATTTCTCTGTTGGCGGCCATGGCCGCCAACGTAGAGAAAAGCCAAGTCGTGGTCGAAGCCTTTACTCATAAACTCCCAGAAAGCATCAAGCGAAGAATAGCTGGGCTATATTTGTTAGGTTTCTTTGCGGTGGGATTAATACTTGCCTGGGGCTTATGGGAAGAAGGTGTAAGCGCCGCTCAGTTTGGAGAGGTAACGCAGGATCTAGCAATATCGATGGGGCCTATTTACAAGGCTTCTGCTGTGCTAAGCATGGCCTTCGCGCTGAGATGCCTGATCCAGGCAGTGCTCGGGATGGTATATAGTCTTGAAGGGGAAAAAGTCCATGAGCTCTGAGCTTCTCGGAGGAGTAGGCTTATTAGCGCTTCTAGCGCTTATGATTCTTCGCGTACCAATAGCGTTAAGCATGCTGACGGTGGGGGTGGTCGGCTTCTCTCAAGTCACCACTTGGGGTGCGGCTGTAGCAATGGTGAAGTCTGTACCTGTCGAGGTGCTTTCAAACTATAATTTTAGCGCTATCCCCATGTTCATCTTAATGGGCGTGTTAGCCTCGTACTCCGGCATGGCTAAGAAACTGTTTGTCGCCTCTAAAAGCATGTTTGGCGGCTGGCGGGGCGGAATGGCACTAGCCGCGGTAACCTCATGCGGTGCTTTTGCCTCGATTTCAGGTTCTTCCTTGGCTACAGCCAGTACCATGAGCCGGGTAGCTTTGCCTGAAATGGAACAAAATGGGTATGCTAGCTCACTCGCCACTGGTGTATTAGCAGCAGGTGGTACACTTGGCATTATGATTCCACCTAGCATTGCACTTCTCTTATATGCAATATTGACTGAACAGCCTGTTGGAGACATGTTTCTGGCCGGTTTGGTCCCGGGTATTTTGGGGCTGGTATTCTACGCTTTAACCGTAGCCATAGTCGTTAGAATTAGTCCTGGGCTTGCCTCTGCTGGCACTCCTAATCGGCTAAAGGATAAAATATTGGCGGCTTTAGGGTTGATTCCGTTTCTAGGTGTCTTCCTCATAATAGTGGTCGGTATCTATGCAGGGCTGTTTACTCCAACAGAAGCTGCCTCAGTTGGTGCTTTTATAACCATGATTTATGCTGTGGTTAAAGGGCTTAGAACAAAAAAACTATGTGAAGCCATCTTTGAAACCGTTGCACTTTCCTCGGTGGTTTTCTTTATGATAGCCGGCGCTGAGGCATTGGGCTACTTCATCTCTGTATCGCGTATCTCTTTCGAAGCTGCCAACTATGTAATGGGACTGGGGCTGTCTAATCTTGGTGTCCTGTTGTGCATCATTCTGTTGTATTTTGTACTTGGATGCTTTATGGATGCGATCGCCATGCTCCTTTTAACTGTGCCTGTAGTATATCCTATTATCAGCACACTAGGCATAGATCCTATTTGGTTCGGTATCGTAACGGTTCTTACTGTAGAGCTTGGGTTGATTACGCCGCCTGTAGGGTTAAACGTCTTTATGATAAAGGCGATGGCGCCGCACGTTGGACTGGGGGAAATATTCAAGGGAGTGATGCCGTTTATTGTTTCTGATCTGGTGCGGCTATCTCTGATTATTATGTTTCCTGCTATCGTGACATTTATCATCATATAGATGAAGCCTGCGTTAGAAGATGCGGTGTTATAATTTTTAAACTAATCAGCTGTACGATTGCCTTGTATAGCAATAGCGGTTACCGGCTTGCGGAAGGTCGGCTAAAAGCGCCAGAGGAGGGTTCCTGCAGCATGAGCCTCTGTGCGGGTGTTAAATTAATTGTACGGTAATTTAATAAGGAGAAGGGCATGGACCAAACGTTTCGCGTGGGCATAATCGGTGGGGGCATCGGAGGGGTAGCTTTAGCCCGTTCATTGCAGGAACAGGGTATTGATTACCACCTCTTCGAACGTGCCCAGGCTTTCGGCGAAGTAGGGGCTGGCGTGCAGATGACGCCTAATGCGGTCAAAGTGCTAAAGGCGCTCGGTTTAAAAAATGAGCTGTACGATATTGGTTTTTTACCAGAGGCAATGGTTGGCCGAAACTGGGAAACAGCTGCCGAACTGTTCAGAACGCCTCTCAAGGACAGCTCGCCGAAGGCTTATGGTGCTGAATTCTTCCATGTTCACCGTGCTGATCTTCACACCATCCTCACCCAAGATATCCCTGAGGATCGTGTAACCTTCGGTGCCCAATGTACTGATGTGGTCCAGAATTCAGGATCTTCTACCGCTATTTTTGCTGATGGTACCCGTTTCGAAGCAGACTTAATTGTTGGTGCAGACGGTATTCACTCGGCGGTGCGAGGAGCGCTATGGGGGGAATATGACCCTAAATTCACAGGTCATATGTGCTGGCGTGCACTCGTGCCAGTTGAAGAGCATCCGCTCCCCTTTGTAAGTCCAGATGCATCCTTTTGGATGGGGCCTAATGCTCACGTAGTGACTTACTATGTGAAAGGGGGTAAGGCCGTAAATATTGTAGCAGTTACTGAGACTAATGAATGGGTTAAAGAATCCTGGACCGAACCCAGTTCAACTCAAGAGCTTCTTGATGCATACACGGGATGGCACTCTAACCTAACTCAGCTGTTCGAACGTACGGACCCCAGCCAGACGTTTAAATGGGGGCTGTTCGATCATGATCCTATGGCACGCTGGTCCGTCGGTCATGCCACTCTTCTAGGTGATGCAGCACACCCCATGCTGCCTTTCCTTTCCCAGGGGGCCGCCATGGCCATCGAGGACAGTTATGTACTAGCGCAGGCGCTTTCGCACTTTGAAGGAGACGTTCCAGCTGCACTAGTAGCGTATGAGGATGAGCGCCGTGCACGCACCTCTCAGGTCCAACTACAGGCTCGCGAGCGTGGCCGGACTTTCCACTTGTCTTCACCTGAAGAGCTGCGCAAGCGAGATCTTGCTTATCAGCAAGAGCAGGCCAGGAACCCCAACGCTGTGGGTATCCGTGCGGAGTGGATATATGAATACGATGCCACGAATTGTCGGGAGCGCTTCGAGACAGAGCAATTAAAGGCATGAGTAATGGCACGCCGACCAACGATGCCCAGTCGCCAAGACTTACCTTAAGTACAAGAGGATAGACGGCTCTACCGTTTATTAATCATCATGAGCTTTCTCTTAGCGATCAAAGTTGGCTTTCGGAAAGCTTAATCAGGAAAAAGCGCTATGCAGAGAAATTATCGGATCGGACAAATTGTGCCAAGTTCCAACACCACAATGGAAACCGAAATCCCAGCAATGCTTAATGCTCGCCAGCTGATTCGGCCTGAACGCTTCACTTTCCATTCCAGCCGAATGCGCATGAAGCATGTGAAAAAAGAAGAATTAGCCGCAATGGACGCTGAGTCTGACCGCTGCGCCCTGGAACTCTCCGACGCGCATGTCGATGTGTTGGGCTATGCCTGTCTTGTGGCAATTATGGCGATGGGGCATGGTTATCATCGTGAGTCCCAGAAGCGTTTGCGCCAAGTCACCATCGATAATGACGCTCCTGCACCGGTTATTACCAGCGCTGGCGCCTTGGTGGAAGGATTAAAAGTATTAGGCGCCAAGCGTATCGCGCTAGTCGCACCCTATATGAAACCGCTTACTGAGCTAGTCGTAGACTATATCCAGAATGAAGGAGTGGAGATCAAAGTCTGGCATGCCCTAGAAATTCCCGACAACCTTGCGGTAGCTCGCCATAATCCAGATAACCTTCCAAATATTGTTGCCGATCTAGATATTGCGAATGTGGATGCCATTGTGCTTTCGGCTTGTGTACAGATGCCATCACTTTCTGCTGTAGCCAAGGTTGAAGCCCAAACGGGAAAACCTGTTATCACTGCATCCATTGCTACCACGTATGCCTTGCTCAAGGCTCTTGACCTAGAGCCCATCGTGCCCGGTGCAGGCGCGCTGTTATCTGGAGCATATTAAGTATTAAGGAGGAATAACGTGAATTACGGTTACGGTGCGAACATCCAGGCCAACGGCATTCGGCAACATTACCTTTGTTACGGAAATAGCGGTAAGCCGCTTGTTATCGTTCCCGGTATCACAAGCCCCGCCATCACCTGGGGATTTGTCGGTGAACGCTTGGGTCGACAGTTTCAGACTTACATTTTGGATATCCGTGGACGCGGACTCTCCTCGGCAGGGGACGAGCTGAACTACGGGATTGATACTCTAGCGCAAGATCTAACGGCATTCGTCAACGCATTAGGGCTGCATGACTATCTGCTCATCGGCCATTCCATGGGCGCACGTATCGCTAGTCGTGCCACGGCGCGCTTCCAGCTTTCTCCCGAAAGGTTGGTGTTGGTTGACCCGCCGGTCTCTGGCCCCGGTCGCCGGGCCTATCCCTCCAAGCTGCCCTGGTATGTTGATTCCATCCGTGCCGCGCTCAGGGGCATGGATGCCGAAGCCATGCGGGACTTCTGCCCGACCTGGACCGACGAGCAACTCAGGCTTCGCGCCGAGTGGCTTCACACCTGTAACGAGGGCGCTGTGGTTAGGGCTTTTAATGACTTCCATGACGACGATTTTCATCAGGACCTTGGTCGGATCGATGCCCGGACCGCGCTGCTAGTCGCAGGCAGGGGGGGCGTAATTCTGCCGGAGGATGAGAAAGAAATGCTTTCACTGAAACCGGATTTGGCCATCACTCGCGTGGAAAACGCTGGGCATATGATTCCTTGGGACAATGAAGAAGGATTTTATGCCGCGCTATCTCGTGTTCTCGAAACCCGCATCTGAACTATAAAGGAGGCTACCATGGCCGTCAGCGATAGCGACATGATCAACGCCTGGAGCGAAGTACTGACACTGTCCAAGCTTGAGCCCGGACAGACTGTCACCCTGTTAACCAGTCAGAACACGCATCCCCAGACCCTAGCCACCGCCCAGATTGCCGCCTCGCTGAAAGGCGCGCGAGTGATTCGTCTCGACTTGCCGCCCGTGAATGCGGACAAGGCCCATAGCCGAGATGCCTTGGCTTATTTGGGCACCACGCCGCTGACCGGTAACAAGGCGGCTATCGCCGCATTAAAAGAGAGCGATCTGGTTCTCGACCTTATGACGTTGCTGTTTTCGCCGGAGCAGATCGACATTCTGAAATCCGGCACTAAAATTCTGCTCGCCGTGGAACCCCCCGAGGTACTGGTACGTATGGTGCCGACCCAGGCCGACCGCAGCCGAGTGCTTAAGGCCTCTGCCCGCATTGCGGCGGCCAAGGAGATGGCGGTTACATCGTCCACCGGGACGGACGTGCGCTTCGCGTTGGGCGAGTTTCCGGCCGTCAGCGAATATGGCTTTGTCGACGAGCCAGGCCGTTGGGATCACTGGCCGAGTGGTTTCGCCTTTACCTTTCCCAACGAGGGCAGTGCCAACGGCACAATCGTGCTCGACCGCGGCGATATTTTATTGCCGCAAAAAAGTTACCTGGGTTCTCCCATCGAGATGAAGGTAGAGGCTGGCTATGTCACTGCCATCGATGGGGGCGTCGACGCTGATCTGCTCAAGGACTACATGGCAGCCTTCGAGGATCCCGAAGCCTACGCCATCTCGCACATTGGCTGGGGTTTGCAGAAGCGAGCCCGCTGGTCGACCCTGGGCCTCTACGACCGCGAGGCAACTTTGGGAATGGATGCCCGCGCCTTCGATGGCAACTTCCTGTTCTCTCTGGGGCCCAATAATGAAGGGGGCGGCAGCCGGACCACGACCTGCCATATCGATATTCCCTTGCGTCACTGCTCCGTCTACCTCGATGGCGAGCCGATGGTGAACGATGGTGTAGTCGTAGAAGAGACCCTGACATGAACCACACCGAAGAAGCGGTCTACGAGAGCCAAGGCTTCGGTGGGGCATTGCCGATCGTGGATAACGTTGCGTTGTTGATCATTGATTTTGTCAATGGTTTTGCAGACCCCGGCATCTTGGGCGGTGGCAACATCCGCTCGGCGATTGAAGCCACCATACCGCTGCTGGCAGAAGCGAGGGGACATGGTTGGCCAGTGGTGCATACACGTATCGTCTTTGCCGACGACGGCAGCGATCACAACGTGTTTGCCAAGAAAGTGCCGAGCATGGGTAGGCTGACCGAGACGCATCCAAACAGCCAGATCGTATCGGAACTGGCACCCGTCACAGGCGAATTGGTAGTATGCAAGCGCAATCCTTCCGCCTTCGCTGGGACGCTTCTGGCAGCTTGGCTTACGGAGAAGCGTGTCGGCACCCTGTTAGTGGCGGGCTGCGTAACCAGCGGTTGTGTTCGTGCCAGTGTGGTAGATGCCATGTCGTATGGCTTCTACCCGGTAGTACTAGAAGATTGTGTCGGCGATAGAGCCTTGGGTCCGCATGAGGCCAACCTGTTCGATATGCGCCAGAAATATGCCTCTGTCGAAACGAAAGACAACTTCCTGCAACGATACGAGCAACAAACCCCTTAAGGCGATTAGTCCATTCATAGGAGCAGTCGCGCCCTGATTCGCTAGCTGCTCCTGACAGGTTAAGGTAACATGCTGTCTTTATTAACCATTCGACTAATTAATATATGGTAATGTCCTATGGCAGGCAGCAGTAGCAAAAAGCGCCCCGGGCGGCCGGCTGGGCAAACTGGACTCCGCGAACAGATCCTAGACGCTGCAGAGGTTTTGTTTGCTGAGCAGGGGTACGCTGGTGCCTCAATGAGGCATGTTGCACAGGCCGTCGGTGCTACGACCGCTTTAATCACGTATTACTTCAATACAAAGGAGAACCTTTTCCGAGAAGTTTTCATGCGTAAAGGTTGTGAGGTGGCAGATGCTAGGATGGTGGCTCTTAACGCACTGAATGCTTCCGGCAGTGAACTCTCAGTAGACAGTTTGGTGAGAGCTTTCTTAGCCCCCTCGAGCAAGCTGCGCGAAACCAAGCAGGGGCGAGCTTTTCTTCGGCTACATGCGCGGTTGCATATGGAGCCCGAGAAATTCTCTCTTGAGCTTCGACGGGATGTATATGATGAGTCGACAAAAGCCTATGCAAAAGCGTTTCAGAAGGCACTGCCTCGTTTAGACGAGATAGCCGTCATGCGGCGACTATCTTATATTATCGGTGCATACTTATATGCATTTTCCGGAACAAATAGATTAGAAGAGCTAACGCCGAGTATCCATGTAAAAGATGATAATGACCTTGAAGAAATGGTCTCATTTTTTACGGCAGGGATGACACAGCAGTCTTAAGAGAACGCAGGACAATAAATAACTAGGAAAAGGCCAGGTTCATCCAAGTTATTAGCAGTAAATCAGCCTCAAGAAGCTTTAAGACGCCTTTAGCCTAAAAGATAATGGTCCATGCGGCTAACTACTTGCTCTGAGAGCTGATCATTACCTCGACCTTCTGCCTGAAAGCAGGCGAGCACAGGCACTTTTCGGACAGGTTTTAAGTGTTAAGCCCCCTTCTGAATGGTCCTGGACCGGCATCGATACCCGGCATGGCCTACCCTTGTCGGGACAGGACAGTCATTCGTCATTCGGCCCGATGCCGCTGGAGTCACCATGTTTCCCGATTTTTCCCTGCGCTACGTGACATTGCCGGAGCGCTTCTATGAACGTTTCGATCCCGTGCCGGTGAAGGCGCCCGAGCTGGTAGCCTTCAACCGCCCCCTGGCCGAGGAGCTGGGCTTCGATCTCGACGCTTTCGATGAAGAGCAGGCGGCGGCGTGGTTTGCCGGCAACGCCGTGCCGCCGGGGGCCGAGCCTTTGGCCATGGCCTATGCCGGGCATCAGTTCGGAGGCTTCTCGCCGCGCTTGGGCGATGGCCGCGCGGTGCTACTCGGAGAAGTCACCGACCGCCACGGACGGCTACGCGATATCCACCTCAAGGGGGCGGGGCGCACGCCCTTTTCGCGCGGCGGCGACGGGCGCTCTCCGCTGGGGCCGGTGCTGCGCGAGTACCTGGTCAGCGAGGCGATGCACGCCATGGGCATCCCTACCACCCGGGCCCTGGCTGCCGTCACCACCGGCGAGCGGGTCGCCCGACGCACGCTCGAACCCGGCGGTGTGCTGACCCGCGTGGCTGCCAGCCACATTCGTGTGGGCACGTTCCAGTACTTCGTCGCCCGCAGCGATCTTGAAGCGCTGCGCGTGCTGGCCGACCATGTCATCGAGCGCCACTACTCCGAGCTCGCTACGCTGCCCGAAGACGAGCGCTATCTGGCGCTGCTGGAGGCGGTGATGGCGCGCCAGGCCGCGCTGGTCGCCCAGTGGATGGGGGTGGGCTTCATTCATGGCGTGATGAATACCGACAACACGGCGATCTCCGGCGAGACCATCGACTTCGGTCCCTGTGCCTTCATGGAAGCCTATGATCCGCGCACGGTGTTCAGCTCCATCGACGAGGGCGGACGCTACGCCTACGCCAACCAGCCGCGAATGATCCAGTGGAATCTCGTGCGTCTGGCGGAGACGCTGTTGCCACTGATCGATACCGACCAGGAGCGCGCAGTCGAACGGGCCACGGCGTTGATCGAGGCGTTCCCCGAGCAGTACGAGGCGCAGTGGCTGGCGGTGATGCGTGCCAAGCTGGGCCTTGAGCGCGAAGAGACGGGCGACCGCGAGCTGGTCGATGCACTGCTCGAGGCCATGCACGCCGGGAAAGCCGATTTCACTCTGACCTTTCGCGAGCTGTGTGCCGCCGCCGAGGCACCGCAGGCACAGGCACCGCTACTCGAACTCTTCGAGCGCACCGACGCCATCGAGGCATGGTTAGCACGCTGGCGCGAGCGGCTGACGCAGGAGGAGGCCGATATCGAGATCATCGCCACGCGCATGCGGGCGGTGAATCCGCTGTATATCCCGCGCAACCTGCGGGTCGAGGAAGCCTTGGCCGCCGCCTACGAAGGTGACTTCGCGCCGTTTGAAGCGCTGCGCGAGGTTCTCGCCCGGCCTTATGAAGAGCAGCCTGGCCGCGAGACCTATACCCTGCCGGCGGACCCCAGCGCGGCGGTTTTTCGTACTTTTTGCGGAACCTGAGCGAGCGGCAGCGTCCACCTTTTCAACATAAGAGAGCACGCAACATGATGAAGCGCATTCTGGTGATCGGCCTGGCATGGCTTTTCATGAGCGGCACGGCGCAGGCCATCTCGGTTGGCGAGCGCCTGGAGCCATGGACGCTTGACGACCAGTTCGGTGAAGCCGCGACCCTGGACGGGCAGACGCGCGTGCTCCTGGTGGCCAGCAGCCGTGAGGCGGCCGAGTTGGTGGATAACGCGATCAAGGCGTTTCCCCAAGGCTACCTCGAGGCGCGCGATACCCTGTATGTCGCGGATATCTCACGCATGCCCGGGCTGATAGCCAGGTTCATGGCGATTCCCGCGATGCGCTCGGCGAACTACCGCATCCTGCTCGATCGCGACAGCCAGGTCGCACCGGAGCGCCTGGGGATGAAGGATACCGTGCTCTGGTTGCAACTGGATGACCGGCAGGTGCAGGAGCGCCGGCTCTTCGCCTCGCCCGAGACCCTGCGTGATGCCCTGGAAGCGCTGTCGCCATGAGCCTCGTACTGAACGCGCTGATCGTGCTGCTGACGGTGGCCGGCATGGAGGCGTTCGCCTGGTTCGCGCACAAGTACATCATGCATGGCTGGGGCTGGGCATGGCACCGCTCGCACCATGAACCGCACGCCTCACCCGAGCGCACGGGCTGGTTCGAGAAGAACGATCTGTATGCCGTGGTGTTCGCCGGCGTGGCGATCGCGCTGATCGCGCTGGGCACGGCAGGGAGGTATCCGTTGCAGTGGATCGGCGCCGGGATGACCGCGTATGGTTTTCTCTACTTCCTCGCCCACGACGGGCTGGTGCATCAGCGCTGGCCGTTCCGCTACGTGCCGCGTCGCGGTTATCTCAAGCGCCTCTATCAGGCCCACCGCATGCATCATGCCGTCAGTGGCAAGGAGGGCTGCGTGTCGTTCGGCTTCCTGCTCGCGCCCTCGGTGAGCACTCTCAAGCGCCAATTGCACGAGCTGCATGGCGGGCCCTTGAAGCGTAATGATGAGCGTTAGTTTCCAGGCCTCGTCCACAATCCGGCCGGTCGCGGCTCCGGCGTGCCATTCCGTGAGCGCAACGCCAGCATCGAACCCTGAGTCAGAAGACGCAGCTTATCGGCCCGGGTAGTTGAAACTCGTGAGTCCCACGCTCTGGCGCCTTGTGCCTTCACCTTGATGCCGATTTCCCGATAGACGCCGTGTGCCGTGGCGATGGCCCAGGCCGAGCGTAGCGGCAGTGCACTGAGTCCACCCCTGGCTGACCGGTAGTAGGGCTCCGCCAGGTCGATCAGACGTGCGGCCAGGTCGGCCAGAGCGTCGCGATGGCGCGGCGCGGCAATCTCTTCCGTCGGTATGCCCGCGTCGCGCAGCCACTCGGCAGGCAGGTAGCAGCGCCCAATACCGGCATCCTCGACGATATCGCGGGCGATATTGGTCAATTGGAAGGCCAACCCCAGGTCGCAGGCGAGGTCCAGGGTCGGTTCGTCCCGGGCGCCCATCACCATGGCCATCATCACGCCCACCACGCCGGCAACGCGGTAGCAGTAGGTCAGCGTGTCCTCGAGCGTCTCATAATGGTGTCTGTGCACATCCATGGCGTAACCGTCGAGGTGATCCATGGGATAGCGCTCGGGAATGTCATGCTTGAGAGCGACTTCCTGGAAGGCGGCGAAGGGCGGGCTGTCCATCGCCTCGCCCGCATAGGCGCGGCGGGTCTTTTCGCGCAGCTCGGCCAGTCTGGCCGCGTCGGCACGCTCGCCGTCAATCTGCCCGAAGCCCAGTTCCTGGCCGTCGATCACGTCGTCGCAATGCCGGCACCAGGCGTAAAGCATCACGGCGCTGCGTCGCGTGGCGGGATCGAACAGCCGCGAGGCGGTGGCGAAGCTCTTCGAGCCGGCCTGGATGGTCTGGGTCGCGTGGCGTGCCAGATCGTTCCGGTGGGGCGTATCACTCATGTGTCGAGCCGCTCCAGCATCAGACCGGCCGTGGCCTTGGCCGAGCCGATCACCCCCGGCACACCGGCGCCGGGATGGGTACCGGCACCCACCAGATAGAGGTTGTCTATCTGGGCGTCGCGATTGTGCGGGCGAAACCAGGCGCTCTGGGTGAGGATGGGCTCCAGCGAGAACGCCGAGCCCAGGTGGGCGTTGAGCTCGTCGCGGAAATCCTCGGGCGTGAAATGGCGGCAGCTCACCAGATGTTCGCACAAGCCGGGAATGTAGTGCCGCTCGAGATACTCGAGGATGAGATCGCGGTAGCGCGGCCCCTCGACGGTCCAGTCGATGGGCGCGTTGCCCAGATGCGGCACCGGGGCGAGCACGTAATGCGCGCTGCAGCCGGACGGGGCTAGCGAGGGATCGGTGACGCACGGCGCATGCAGGTAGAGCGAGAAGTCGTCGGCCAGCGTCTCGCGCTTGAATATCTCGTCGATCAGCTCGCGGTAGCGCGGCCCGAAACACACCGTATGGTGCTGCAGATTTTCGGGCGGTGGCGTGTCGAGACCGAAGTAGATCACGAACAGCGACATGCTGAAGCGCTTGCGGCCCAGCGCCTTGGCCTGGTGGACGCCACGCGGATGCTCCTTGAGAAGCTGACCGTAGGTGTGCATCACATCGGCGTTGGAGGCCAGCGCGTCGACTGGAAAGCGGCGGCCGTCCTCGACAATGACGCCGCTGACGCGGTCATCGTTGACCTCGATGCGACTCACCGGAGCATTGAGTTCGAGTTGGCCGCCGAGCTCCTCGAACAGCCGCACCATCCCCTGGACCAGCGCCCCGGTGCCGCCACGCGGGAACCACACGCCCCATTCGCGCTCCAGGGCGTGAATCAGGGTGTAGATCGATGACGTGGCAAACGGATTGCCGCCGACCAGCAGCGAGTGGAAGGAGAACGCCTGACGCAGGTGTTCGTCCTTGATGAAGCGCGACACCATAGCGTAGACGCTCTTCCAGGCCTGTAGCCGCGCCAGTTGCGGCCCGGCGCGTACCATGTCGCGAAAGGTCAGGAACGGCACCGCGCCAAGCTTCAGGTAGCCCTCCTTGAAGACCGCGCGCGAATAGCCCAGAAACTGGCGGTAGCCCTCCACATCGGCAGGGTGGCGCTCGGCGATCTGCCGCTCGAGTTCGGCCTGGTCGTTGACGTAATCGAAGGCAGGGGCATCCTCCCAGCACAGGCGATAGAACGGCGAGACCGGCAGCAGCTCGACGTAATCGGCCATGCGCTTGCCGGCGAGCGTGAAGAGCTCTTCCAGCGCAGACGGGTCGGTGATTACCGTGGGCCCGGCATCGAAAGTGAATCCCTGATCTTCATAGACGTAAGCGCGGCCCCCGGGCTTGTCGCGCTTCTCCAGCAGCGTGGTCCGGTAGCCGCCGGCCTGTAGGCGGATGGCCAGAGCCAGGCCGCCGAAGCCGGCCCCGATCACCACGGCACGCTTGGGTGGGGTCATGGTCGATTCCTTGCCTGTTGTGTGTGGATCTGGTCGGGTGTGGTCAGACGCACGGCCCGGGCCGCCTCGCCCAGCGGCACCGGCGGTTTGCCGATGACGATGCGCAGCTTGTCGGCAGCCGTGAGTCGCCCGGCGTAGAAACGCTCGATCAGCGGCTCGGGCAGTCCGTAGAAGCGCTGCATGACCCGCCAGCGTTGATCGGCTTGCCCGGCCAGGAACAGCATGCGATTGAGCAGCCGAAAGTACCCCTGACGCCGCCACTCCTTGCGGGCCATGTCACGGATGGCCGCGAACAGCGCCGGCGCGCTCAAATCGTCGAGGCGCGCGATGCGCTCGGCCAAGCGAACGGCATGCGGCAGCGAATAGCCGGTGGTGGGATGGAACAGCCCGGCGCGCAGGCCGCTGCGCGGTTGGCCGTTGGCATGGTGCCAGAAGGCGTCGATGTCCCCGGCCAGGGTGATCGGCAGCACGCCCCGTTCTTCGCGAAGGACCTCGCGAATCTGCCAGCCGTGTGACCGGGCATAGGCTTGGATATGCTCGCGCAGCGTCGCCTCGTCAACCTGTGGTCCGCCAACATAGTGCGTATCCTCGATGAGCAGCGTATCGGCCGTGAAAGGCAGCACGTAGACGAAGCGATAGCCGTCGTTCTGGGCGACGCTGGCGTCCATCAGGATGGGTTGCGTCAGGCCATGCGGACTCGCCAGGCGCACCTCTTGGCCGAGAAAGGCCTGATAGCCCAATGCCACGTGCGGGCTGGGCGTCACGCCGCGTCCGTCGATCACTGCCCCGGCGTGCAGAGTTCGGCCATCGGCTAGGCTTACTTGCGTGGGCTGCACTGCGTCGACGGGGGTGCCGGACCACAAATCCTCACCGAGTGCGGCCTCCAGTGCCCGGGCGAAATCCGCCGAGAAGATGCTGGCGTAACCGCCACGCAACTGACGCGAGCGCTGCGGGAAGATCACCCGGTGGCTCGGCCAGCGGCAGCCGACCATCGGTGCCAGCCAGGCGTGCTGGGCAGCGTCGAGATCGCCGTCGTGGAACGACCAGGTGTGGTTGCCGCCGGGGCGGGCGTCGCGTTCGAGCATCAACAGGCGCAGCGAGGGCCGTTCGCGCTTGAGGCGCAAGGCGATCAGGCCGTTGGCCAGGCCGCCGCCCACCAGGATCAGATCGTAGCGAGTGAGCGTCATGCGCAGTGCACCCTGTCAGCCGGAGCGGTGATGCCCAGCGCACGTTCGACGATGTCCGCTGCGGCCGGGGTGCCCCCCACGGCATCGACTTCCGCCCCCAGGCGCGCCAGCGGTGGAGTAAAGCGCTTGTCGTGCAGCAGTTCGTCCAGCTTCGCGCTCAGGATGCGGGAACTGGCGAAGCGCGGTGAGGCGCGTAGCCCGACGCCGGCATGGTCGATGCGCGCTGCGACGCCGGGCTGGTCGAAGGCGATGGGCAGCACGAGCATTGGCGTGCGTGTCATCAGGGCGTCCATCACCGTGTTGAGGCCGCCGTGGGTAATCACCGCATCGGCCTGGGCCAGCGCAGCACGTTGCGGTACGACATCCACGACCCAGGTAGCGCCCTCGCGCTCGAGAGAGCGCGCCTGGGCAGCCTCCAAGCCGCCGCAGTGCGCGAGCAGCAACTGCACGTCGAGGCGCCGACAGGCCCGGGCGATACGCCGGAATAGTGGATAGCGATGCCCTTGCAGCGTGCCCAGCGAGGCGAGCACCAGCGGGCGGTCGTTCGCTACCGGAATGCCCAACGCCTCTGGGCCCATGGCGGGCGAACGTAGCGGCCCGACATGATGAAAGTGCGCGGGCAAGGCCCGGCGCGGCAGCTCGAAGCCGGGCACCGTCTGGCTAAGCTGGGCATACGGCGACAGGCAGTCGTGCAGCCCGTCGCGGGGCGACAGCCCGAAGGCGGCGGCGTGGCCGGCGATGACCCGGCGCAGCGGCGTCATCAGAGCGTCGTAGATGCGCTCGCTATTGGTGTACATCTGCGCAAAGCGCGGCCCTTGGCCATACGCCATGGGCATCACCGCCAGCGGAACGCCGGGCTCACGATTGACCGGCAGGGCGCAGGCCACCGAGGCGTAGGGCAGGCCGGCGGCTTCGGCCATCAAGCCGCCGGCGGCCTCCATCGGGTCGCAAAGCAGGGCGTCTATCCCGAGGGTCTGCAATGCTGCCGGCGCCTCTCGACACAGCATGTCGGTGGTGCGGGCCAGTTCGCGGATCAGTCGGCGCAACCCCAGCGGGCCGCCGGGAGTGGCCGCCAGTTGCAGGAGTCTCTCCAGCGAGCCGGGAGGATGACTGGCATACCCTACTGCATGAAAACCGATGCGTGAATCATCGAGCCAGCGCACCGCATCCGGCTGGTGAAGAAACGTGACGCGATGGCCGCGTTCGATCAACTCTACGGCCAGGGCCTGCAGGGCGCGGTAGTGGCTGGGGAAGGGGGGCGCGATGACACCTATATGTATAGGCCTTGGTTCCCTAACCATGCAGGCTACCTAGGGCCGGATCCTGAAGGTCGAGCAACGGCGCTTGGCGCAGGGCCTGCAGGTTGGCGCTGCCGGTACAGAAGCAGGCGATGCGCAACTGGCGAATCACGATCTCGAAGTGCTCGACGACCGCCTCGCTGGACTGCGTGGCGCTGTGTAGCACGACCGCCGCCTGGCCGACCAGGTCGGCGCCCAGACGGATCGCCTTGGCGGCGTCCACCCCGTCGCGGATACCGCCCGAGGCGATCAGTGGCGTGTCGGGCAGAGCCTGGCGCACCGACTGCAGAGCCAGAGCGGTGGGTATGCCCCAGCCAGCGAAGGCCATGGCCACCTGGCGCGAGGCCGCGTCCGGTGAACGTTCGGCCTCCACCGCGGCCCAGCTGGTGCCGCCGGCCCCCGCCACGTCGATGGCTGCGACGCCGGCCTCGACCAGCGAGCGGGCCACCGAGGCGGAGATGCCCGCGCCGACCTCCTTGACCACCACCGGCACCTCGAGCGTCGCCACCAGATGATGGATGGCATCGAGCACGCCGCGCCAGTCGCGGTCGCCACCGGTCTGCACGGCTTCCTGCAGGGGGTTGAGATGCACGATGAGTGCGTCGGCGCCGATCATCTCGACGGCGCGCTGCGCCCACTCGATGCCCGAGCGCTCAAGCAACTGGGCGGCTCCAAGGTTGCCCAGCAGGGGGACGTTCGGCGCGAGACGGCGCAGATCCCGGGTCAGGCCGTGATCGCTGCCGGACTGTAGCGCCACCCGCTGCGAGCCGATGGCCAGCGCAATGCCGAGCGCTTCGGCGGCCTCGGCCAGATGATGATTGATCATCGCTGCCCGCTCGGCGCCGCCGGTCATCGAGCTGATCAACAGCGGCGCACGCAGGCGCTTGCCGAACAGCTGGGTCGTCAGGTCGATGTCATCCAGATGCAGCTGCGGCAGGGCGCAGTGGACGAACTGGTAGCGCGCCAGACCCGTGTGCCCCGGGGCGAGGGCCCGCCGGTCATCCAGCACGATGTTCAGATGATCGTTCTTGCGGTCTACCAGATCGTTGTCGGCCATGACGGCTCCTGAGCGAAGTCCTTGCGTGTAAGACCTCGTTTATATCGCACATGGAATTTATGCCAAGCTGGGACAAGGATAGTCATTTAAACGATTACGCGTCGCCGCAGTGCAGGGATGCCAACGGGAGCTTCGCTTGATGGCAACATCACCCCCCTTATCCGTCGAAGACGGCTTCGACCTTCATGACTTTGTGGATATTCGCGCGCGAGTCGATACGCGACTCGGTGAATTGCTGCCGAATGCGGAACAGGCCGGCGATCCGGTGACCCTGGCGATGCGCGAGAGCCTGCTGGCGGGAGGCAAGCGCGTCCGGCCGATCCTGCTGATACTGGCGGCCCGCGGCCTGGGACATCGCTCGGCGGCCCCGCTCGAGCTGGGCTGTGCCTTGGAGATGGTCCACACCGCCTCGCTGATTCTCGACGATCTACCTTGCATGGACGACGCCAGCTTGCGCCGCGGGCGGCCCACGGTGCATCGCCGCTTCGGCGAGGACGTGGCGATGCTCGCCGTGGTGGCGCTACTGAGCGAGGCGTTCGGTCTAGTCGCAAGCGTTCCGCAGGTGCCATCGACACTGCGAGCGCAACTGACGGCCAGACTGACCCGGGCCGTCGGCACGCACGGCCTGGTCAAGGGCCAGTATGAGGACCTTCGCGAAGGCCGTCAGCGGCGTTCGGCCAACGCCATCATGACCACCAACACGCTGAAGACCGGTGTGCTGTTCGAGGTGGCGATGGCTATGGCGGTGCTCGTTGCCGAGGCGCGCGAACCGGTGGCCACGTCGCTGCGCCATTTTGCGCTGACGCTGGGGCAAGCCTTCCAGCTATACGACGACCTCACCGACGGCGATGCCGGGCAGGGCAAGGATACCGGCCAGGACGACGGCAAGGTCACGCTGGTGTCTCTGCTCGGCGCAGACGAGGCGCGCCGGCGTCTTGACTTCTACCTGGGTGAGGCGGATCGGCATCTCTTTGACGTGTACGGACCCGACCCCGCGATCAGCCGTTTCATGCATGAGCTTTTTACCCGATAAGGCGTGTCTGACCGTATCGGTAGGGTGAGGAGTTGAGGGTTGATTCGATTGACTAGGGCTGCTTTCGGGCCAAAAGCAGACATTAGATGCCACAACAGATCACCTCCCACGATAATGCGCAGGTCGCAGGCTAATTCAACCTGCTCGAAACGAAGCTTAAACGTTCGCCGCCGTTCCCGTCGCGGTCCCCGGCGGCTTCGATCAGTTGCACCGACGCCTGATAGATGGGGACATGGCCGCGCATCTGTATTTGGGCACTGCGCCTGTAAGCAGCGGCCCCCCGCCTACAACCGAAACGACTGCTGTATCGCGCGCGTCAGCAATCCCACCACCTCATCCCCACGAGATGCAGCGCTGCGCACGAACACGATGTCATGGTCTGGGATGACTGGCATTCCTTGGAGGATCTGCATGCGCTCGGTGACCTTGGCCCGGTCGATCAGGCTGACGGCCAACCCCGCTTCCACGCAGGCTTTGACCGCCTGACTAGAGTGGCTTTCAAGCACGATCCGTGAGTTTCGGCCTGACGCTTTGAGCGATTCAGTCATGGCCTCTCGGTAAGGGCATTGAACAGCGTGCACGGCCAAAGGCAATGGATCATCGAGCGCCACGGCGGTACTTGTCGGACCGACCCAGACCGGCGTGGTCGACATCAACACTTGGGCGTCTGGGCCGACGTCACCTTTGGGCTGGGCCACCACGGCCGTCTGCAATTTGCCGCGCTGTAGCCACTCTCTCAGTGCATAACTCGGCCCCGTCTTGAGCTCCAGCACCACGTTCGGCCAGGCGGCGGTAAACATTGGCAGGATGTCCCGGATGACATGGGTCGCGTATTCGTCAGAGACCCCCAACGTGATGCACCCGGCGAGGTCAGTGCCGTGCAGATCAGCCAACGCCTGATCGTGTGTGCGTAACAGCTCGGCGGTCGAGACCAACAGGCGCTTGCCCAGCACCGTGAGGGAGACTGACTGGTTATCGCGATTCAGCAGCCGACCGCCCGCCACCGCCTCAAGACGCTGAATATGAACGCTCACCGCCGCCGGGCTTTTATGCAGCTGCTCGGCTGCCGCGCTGAATTTCCCCATGCGCACCACGGCATGAAAGGTGCGCAACAGGTCGATGTCGAGAATGGCGGTCATGATTCAATCCTGGTGAACAACTACTGCATATTATTTTGATTTATTATATTACGTCAGTTCCCTAGCCTTTGGGAATGAGCCAACCTCTTCCGATTCGACACGCCAAGCCGATGCGCCGCCACTGGCATCAGACCTTGCCGCTGCCCTTGCTAGAGGCGGGGCTATTGCTGACCTGGAGTTCAGGGTTCGTCGGCGCACGTTTTTCCATCGATTACGCCCCGGCATTACTGGTAGCGCTCTGGCGCAGCGTGGTGGTCTGCCTTCTCCTGCTTCTCTTCGTCTACAGACCGCTGCTGAAGACACCTTTTCTCGTCCTGCTGAGACACGCCGGGATCGGCCTGCTGGCGATGGCTGGGTATCTGACCGGGCTGACGCAAGGCATCACGCTCGGGGTTCCGGTCGGGCTCGCCGCCCTGTGTGCGGACCTGCTGCCGCTGGGCATGGCGCTGCTGGCAGCTGCGTTTCTTGGCGAGCGGTTGGTGCGTCAGGTCTGGCTGGGGTTGATCGTCGGGCTGATCGGCGTGATGTGGGTGACCCATGGCGCGCTGGTGCTGGGCGGCGCGCCGCTGTGGGCCTACGGCTTGCCGGTGGCGGGCATGCTGTCGCTTGCGGTAGCGACGTTGTGGCAGAAACGCGCCAGCACCTCACAATCAATGGGCCTGCTACCCAACCTCTGGCTGCAGTGTTTTGTCTCGAGTTTCGCCTTCGCCGCCATCGAGGGCAGCCAAGGCAGTCTGGCACCGATTCCCACTGCGGGTTTCGCTCTGAGCGTGCTGTGGACGGGCCTGTCGACCCTGATCGGTTACGGGCTGTATTGGATCTGCCTGCGCCGAAGCACCGCGACCCGCGTTGCCAGCGTGCTGTACCTCAGCCCGCCGATCACCTTGCTCTGGGCCTGGGCCATGTTCGATGAACCGCTGTCCTGGCACATGGCGTCCGGGATGGCGATTTCCGCGATCGGCATCTGGCTAGTGGTGCGCGCCGAGGCCCGGCAAGCCGACCCCGCGCCATGCGACTCAGTTTCGACGGTGCCCTCTTCCGGTTCAACCGGCCTTCGAGATGTCGCCCTTCAGGACACCACGATGGTTAAGGATCGCTGACTTCAGCGAGTGATCAGGTGCAGGTTCATGTCGATGCCCGCCGATCCGCCGGCTGTCAATGAGTATGCAATGATGTCTTTACTTCCGTCCCGGTTATCTATACTGCAAGAGGGTAAGGGGGTCGGCGACTGGAGGAAATTGTCATGCTCACTCATGTCTGGGGATTGATGGCCCATCCCAACCGGGAATGGAAACAGATCCAGAGCGAGAGAGAGACTGTGACGCATCTCTACGCTCACCACGTTCTGGAGATCGCGGCGATACCCGTGGTCTGTGCCTTTATCGGTACGACGCAGGTCGGGTGGAGCCTGACGCATAGCGCCCCCATCGTATTGACGCTTTGGGATGCCTTGGGCGCCGGTGTCGCGTTTTATGTCATTATCCTGGCGGCGATCGGCCTGATGGGGAACGTCATCTATTGGTTGGCGCGTCGCTATCCCAGCCGCCCCAGCCGACGCTGCTGCATCATCTTTGCCGGCTACGTGGCGACCCCCATGCTTCTAGCGGGGCTGGTAGCGCTCTACCCGTTGGTCTGGCTCTGCCTGCTGGCCGGCATCATCGGGCTCTGTTACAGCGCTTATCTGCTCTATCTTGGAACCCCCGCCTTCCTGGGCATCAGCCGCGAGGAAGGGTTCATCATCACCGGGGCGACCCTGGGGATCGGCGTACTGGTGCTCGAGGCCCTATTGGCCGTGACCGTGCTAGTCTGGGGTTACGGGGCACGCTGGTTGTTCGGGATATAGGGTCAGCAGGGCCGAAGCGGGCGTTCGTCAATCCTGACGCTTGCCGGCATCGGGTGCCGCCTCGGCCTCGGCCGAGGTCATCACCGGCTTGCGGATCAGCAGCAGGTAAACGGCCAGTGCGCTGGCACCCGACAGGGCGATGATCAGTGCCATGGGTTGTGCCGTGCCGTCGTACAGGCGGCCGACCAGGCCGCTGGTGATCGCCGCGCCCCCCATCTGCAAAAATCCCATCAGCGCGGCGGCGGTACCCGCCATGTGATGAAAGGGCATCAGCGCCCCGGCAATCAGCTGCGGCATCATGAGACCCGCGCCGATGGCGTAGACGAGTTGCGGGGCGATGACCGCCACCACCGAGCTGGACTTCGCCAGTAGACAGGCCACCATCACCGCCCCGGCGAGGGTCAACAGCGAGGCACCGAAGATGATCAGGCGATGGCCACCGAAGCGCGCGCCCAATCTAGCCCCCAGCAGGTTGCCGGTAATGAAGGCGGCGACGACGAGCAGGAAGTACCAGCCGAAGCGCGATTCAGGCACGCCGAAAATGTCGATCAGCACGAAGGGCGCCCCGGACATGAAGGCATAATGCCCGGCAAACATCAGACTCACGGCGAGAGCATGGCCGAGGAAGATACGGCTCTGGGCCACCGCGCGGTAGTTGCGCAGCACCGAACGGGGATGCAGGGTCTGGCGGCGATCCAACGGCAGCGATTCGGGCAGGCCGGCGCCCACCACGGCCAGCATCAGCGCCGCATACAGCGCCAGGGCGAGAAATATCGACGACCAGCCGAAGACCACCAGCAGCGCTCCGCCAGCGATCGGGGCGATGGCCGGAGCCAGCGCAGTGGTGCTGCCCATGTAAGCCAGCGTCTTGGCGGCATTGATCGGTGCGAAGGTATCGCGAACCACCGCTTGGGCAAGCACCATGCCGCCAGCGGCGCCGAACGCCTGCAGAAAGCGAAAGCCGATCAGCATACCGATGCTGTCCGACAGCATGCAGCCCACGCTACCCAGGCAGAACAGCGCCATCCCCGTCAGCAATAACGGCTTGCGGCCAAAGCGGTCGGATAGCGGTCCACTGACGAGCTGCGCCACTGCGAGCCCGATCATGTAGGCGCTCAGGGTCAGTTGGATCCGGTCCGCGCCGACGTCGAACGAGCGGGCCATGGCCGGAAAGGCGGGTAGATACATCGAGGTCGCCAGTGGCCCGAGCGCGACCATGGCGGCAAGAACGAAGACGGCAAGGGGAGACGTGAGTTTGATCATGGATACCGGAGCATTCTCGAATGGTAGGTGCAGCGCAATGAACCGCTAGTGTAGCGGGTCGTGAGGTTCGCTTCTGCAGGCGATATGTATGCTCGCCAAACATGGCGATGTCATGCCGGTTCGATGATAGCGATAGGGAGCGGTGCTGAAGAGCGATGCTCCGTGATGCGCAGCGGTTCGGCGCTCGCGCATGCCCGGTCATACACTATGCTCAGTAGCGTTCAATATTCTATGAATATCCCGAGGTGGCCAGCTTGTTGGCGTGTGCCGGTAACGGGCCACCGACGAATGACACTCTTAATCAGAGGAATATATGCTGCCATCCACTACCGACCGAGTCGCGGCCAGCACTAGTGACAGTATCAACCGGCGCATCGAGGAGGAGATTCAGGCGAATGTCGCCTATTTTGCCGAGCACCCCTACGAGATCGATTACCGCCTGGATGAACTCGACCGCGAGTGGGATATCGAGCGTACGCTGGAGGCGAATGCCGCGACGCTGGGGCTGGCCGGCGTTGCCTTGGGCGCCACGCTCGACCGCCGTTGGCTGTTGCTACCCGCGGCGGTGAGTGGCTTCTTGCTGCAACATGCGCTGCAGGGGTGGTGTCCGCCGGTGTTGCTTTTGCGTCGACGCGGCGTGCGCACCGCTGCGGAGATCGACCGCGAACGCTATGCGCTCAAGGCATTGCGCGGCGACTTCGACGATCTGTCCGAGGACCCTGCGATCCGCACCACGCGCGAGCGGGTGATGCAGGTCATGGTGGCGCTCGACAGGTAAGTCGCGGCACATGGGGAGAGAAGAGGCACGCCATGGCGTGCCTCTTCTCTTTTCTCCGCCCTTTCTTTTTATCCGCCGCTTCTTGGCCGAGGCGCCATCAGTAGCCGTTCAGCGTCGCGTAGCGGTCGGCGTGGTAGCGGTAGTCGCCGAACAACTGCTGCACCGGGCGGGCACGCTTGAGAAACAGTCCGATATCGTATTCGTCGGTCATGCCCACACCGCCGTGCAACTGTACCCCTTCGTTGGTGGCGAGCTCCGTCACTTCGCACGCCTTGGCCTTGGCCAGGCTGACCAGCGCCGATGTCTCGGCGTCACGGTCGTCCAGCGCCTTGAGCGCCTTGAGTACCACCGACTTGAGCAGCTCGATCTCGCTCCATAGATGCGCAGCGCGATGCTGCAGCGCCTGGAAGGAGGCGAGGGTAACGCCGAACTGCTTGCGCTCCTTGAGGTAATCCACGGTGCGTTCGAAGGATTCCTGGGCGATGCCCAGCAGCTCCGCCGCGAGATGGGCGTTACCGATTTCCAACAGCCTCTCGAGGGCCGCATAGCCCTGGCCGGCCTCGCCCAGCAACGCGCTGCCCTCGACCTGGACTTGGTCGAAGTGCACCACGGCGGCGTTACGGCTATCCACCATGAAGGTGCGTTCGACCTCGACTCCCGGGGCGTCGCGGTCGACTAGCAACAAGGTGATGCCCTGGGTATCGCGGGGCTCACCTGCAGTGCGTGCCACCACGATCAGCTTGTCGGCGACATGGCCGTCAATGACGAAGGTCTTCTTTCCACTGATCACGAAGCCGTCACCGTGCGGCTCGGCACGCGTGCGGATATGGTGGGGCGCATGACGGCCGGCTTCATCCACCGCCAGCGCGATGAGCAGGGCTCCTTCGGCGATGGCCGGCAGGTATTGCTGTTGCTGTCGTTCGCTACCCGCCAACAATAGCGCGCCGACTCCCAGCACGCCGGTGGCGAACAGCGGCGATGCGCTGAGGTTGCGCCCGGCCTCCTCGAAAATCTGGCCCATGCCGACGTGACCGAATGCGGAGCCCCCAAACGTTTCGGGAATCAGCGTACCGACGAACCCCATCTCGACGCTCTGCTGCCATAATTCTCGAGAGTAGCCGGTGGCGT
Organism: Halomonas sp. WWR20; assembly: GCF_054602495.1. Taxonomy (NCBI): domain Bacteria; kingdom Pseudomonadati; phylum Pseudomonadota; class Gammaproteobacteria; order Oceanospirillales; family Halomonadaceae; genus Halomonas; species Halomonas sp. WWR20. The sequence goes on along the minus strand of NZ_JBTRHR010000002.1, from coordinate 214,372 downwards.
CGCGGCTATCGCGCAGCTGGCGCAGCTGGGCGATGGGGGCGTTTTCCTGCAGGAAGCCCTTGGCGGCGTCCTTGAGCATCTGTTGTTCTTCGTTAAGTACCAGACGTTGCATGTTGCGCACCTCACCCCAGACCCAGAATGTTTTTGGCGATCACGTTCAGCTGAATTTCCGACGTGCCGCCTTCGATGGAGTTGCCCTTGGAACGCAGCCATTGTCGCGGCAGCGCGCCCTCGTCCCAGGCATCGCCTTCCCAAACCATGGCCTCGCTGCCGTACAGCGCGATCAGCAGTTCCTGACGGCGCTTGTTGAGCTCGGTGCCGTAGTACTTGAGCATCGCCGAGGTATTCCCCACACCCTGGCCGGCCTTGGCCTCATCGAGGGCGCGCTCCGCCGTTGCCTCGAAGGCCTTGGCGTCGAGGTCCCAGCGAACGATGTCGCTTCTCAGCAGGCCATCGGCCAGGCGGCCCTGCTCGAGGCCCAACTCGTCCACGGCCTGCTGGATCAGGGTCTTCTGGCCGGCGGCGGTACGTCCCATGCCGCCGATCATCTCGCGCTCGTGGGTAAGCAGGTACTTGGCAATCGTCCAGCCCTGATCGATTTCGCCGACGACCTGGTTCTTCTCGACGCGCACGTCGTCGAGGAAGGTTTCGCAGAACGGCGAGCTGCCCGAGATCAGCTTGATCGGGCGTGCCGTGACGCCGGGAGCGGTCATGTCGAATAGCACCAGGCTGATGCCCAACTGCTTCTTGACGTCTGGATTGGTGCGTACCAGGGCGAACATCCAGTCGGCCTGGTCGGCGTAGGACGTCCATACCTTCTGGCCGTTGACGATGAAATGATCGCCCTTGTCCACCGCACGGGTCTGCAGCCCGGCCAGGTCGGAGCCGGCACCCGGCTCGCTGTAACCCTGGCACCAGCGAATCTCGCCGCGCACGATGGGGGGCAGGTGCTGGCGCTTCAGTTCCTCGGAGCCGAACTTGAGCAGGGCCGGGCCGATCATCCACACGCCGAAGCTGTTGAGCGGCGGCCGGGCCTGGATGCGCGCCATCTCCTCACGCAGAATCTTGTGCTCCTCGCGGGAGAGGCCGCCGCCGCCGTACTCCTTCGGCCAGTCCGGCGCAGTCCAGCCGCGTGCAGCCATGCGCTCGAGCCACAGTCGCTGTTCTTCGCTCTGAAATTGACAGCGGCGTCCGCCCCAGCAAACATCCTTATCGCTCTTGAACGGCGAGCGCATGCTTTGTGGGCAATTTTCCTCAAGCCAGGCACGGGTCTCCTGACGGAATGTTTCCAGATCAGCCACTTCGCCTCTCCCTTGTTGTGGTTGTGCGGGGTGCCAGAGATCCGGTCCGCCTCGTGAGTGACATGCGCACCCAAGCATGAGGCGTAATGCGAAACCGGATTCCACATCTGGCGATACCTTCAGGATGCTAGCAGCACCGTGGCCAGTTCCCGAGCCTGTCTTTGGTCTTATGCGGTTAAAGAGGGTGGGGGCGGTATTGAGGTTTGGTGCAGGCGCTAGCCGAGCCAAACAAGGCTGAGTTTTTACGGCTCCAATATCCGGATCTCGCGATTCCAGCGAGCCATGAAGGCCTTGCGACGCAACGGATCGACAAAGGCCAGCAGCGAGGCATTGATGGGGATCGGGTAGAGCCGTTCGCCGACCTGATCGCGCAGGCGCTGGGCGGTGTAGGGACCGATGACCTCGGGTAGCACGCTGAACAGCGGTGTGCTGCCGGCGAGGATGCGTTGGCCCTCGACGCTGAGCAGAAAGTCGACGAACGCTTTGGCGACTACCGGGTGTGGAGCGTCGCGGTGCACGAAAGCCATGCGCATCATTACCAGTGCATAGTCCTGGGGAACCTGCACGATCAGTTCGGGATGGTCCTGTGCCCAATGCATGGCGTAAGAGCCCAGCAGGTTGTAGCCCACCCAGTACTTGCCGTCGGTCAGGCCGTCGAGCATGGCCTGGGTGTTGTCCTCCAGGCTGACCTCGACGGCGCCCATGGCGGCGACCAGGTCCCAGAAGCGCGGCGAATAACGGGCATCCTGCTGGAACAGGGTGTAGCCGACGCCGCTGCGGCCCGGGGAGTAGGTCGTCACACGTCCGTGCAGAAGCTCCTGCTGGGTGGTGAGGATGGTTTGCAGGTCGGCGTGTGTGGCGGGTGGGATCATGTGCCGCACCAGGTCGAGCCGGTAGACGGTGACCACCGGTTCGAAGGTGAAGCCGAACACCTCGTCGCGCCACTTTGCCCATTCTGGCCAGTGACGGGCCGCGGCGCTGTTCGGCGGCTGGGCCAGGCCCTCGTTGACCCGTGCCAGTTGCCACGGCATCGCGGAGCTGATTACCACGTCGGGGGCCGGGCGGACTTTGCGGGCATGCCGGTCGACTTCGAGCGTCGAGCGGTCGTGATACTCCAAGGCAATGTCGGGGTGGGCGCGCTCGAAGGCCTTAAGCAGCGGGGCGATCACCTGGCGGTCGAGGGCAGCCTCGATCACTAGGGGTGTCCCGGTCTGCGCCAATGCGCCGAACGGCATCAGGCCGAGCAGCACAAGACCCGCCAGCCAGCGTCGCATCATGTCAGGTCTCCTCCGGCAGCAACGGAAAACGGATACCGATCCACAGGCCATGGCCTGGTGCGCTGCGTACGCTCAGCATGGCGTCGTGACGTCGGGCGATGGAGTCGACGATGGCCAGGCCGAGACCGGAGCCCTGGGTATCCTGACGCCCGCCTCGCTCGAAGGGCTGATGCAGGCGGCCCAGCAGGTCGTCGCTGACGCCGGGACCGTTGTCCTCGACAACTAGCAGCGCCATATCGCCCTGACGTTCCAGGCCGAGGGTGATCTCGCTGCCCGGCGGTGTATAGCGCAGGGCATTGTCGATCAGGTTGCCGATCATCTCCTTGAGTGACCAAGGCTCGCCCTGGATGCGTATCGGCGCGTCGGGTAGCGGTGCCAGACCCAGGTCGTGATGTTGGGCGACATCGCGCTCGGCCCATTCCATGACGGTATCGCGTAGTACGGTAGCCAGATCGACCGTGACCAGACTGCCTGCCTCGATATGCCGCAGGCGGGCCAGGCTCAGCAGCTGGCCGGCCAGGCGGCTGGTGCGTGCCGCATTGTCATGAACGATCTCCAAGGCCTGGCGCCAGTCGTCGGGGCGTTCGCTCTGCAGGGCCAGCTCGCTGGTACTCTGCAGTCCGGCGAGCGGGGTCTTGAGTTGATGGCTGGCATCGGCGGTAAAGCGCAGCAGGGCGTCGCGGCCCTCGCGCTGGCGGGCGAACAGCGCGTTGAGGGTTTCCGCCATGTCGTAGAGCTCTCCGGGCACCCGCGCATGCAACGGGCGCACGTCGTCCGCATCACGTTGACGCAGCAACTGGCGCAGGCGGCGCACCGGACCCAGCGCGGTGCGGATGGCTAGCAACATCAACAATCCGGCCGCCAGTACCATGGCCAGGAAGCGGGTCAGGGCGCGCACGAACAGGTCGCTGGACAGGGCTTCGCGGCCCGACAGGGTATGCCCGACCCAGATCTGCACCGGATCCAACGACTCCCAGCCGGCGGAGGTCAGCTCGCGGCCATGCAGGCGGATGGGCGTGCCATGGTGTTGCACCGTCATCCACATCGGTTCGGTCTGGGCGGCACGCTGCCACTCCGTTGTAACGGCCCCGTCGAGATTACCGGTCACCTCGCGGCCGGTCGCGTCGAGGATCGCATAGAACACCCGCTCCTGCTGGTCGGTGGCCAGGATCTGGAAGGCCGCCGCCGGCATCTCCACGACTGGCCGGCCGTCCTGCCACTGGATCGCCTCGGCGATGGTCAGGCCCGCTGCTTCGAGCTGGCTGTCGTAGGCGCGGTCGGCAGCGCGGTGGGCGCTGGTGTAGGCCTCGATCAACAGGAATGCGCCGAGGGTACCGACAGTGGCCAGTAGCCAGATGCCCAGGCGCCGCTTCAGCGTGCCGTCGATGACGATCACGCCGGGTCATCCTCCAGGCGGTAACCCATTCCTCGCAGGGTGCGGATGCGCAGGCCACTGCCCTGCAGGCGCTTGCGCAGGCGACTGATGTAGACCTCCAAAGCATTGGAGCCTACGTCACCGAAGCCGAACAGGCGGTCGGCCAATAATTCCCGGGGCGCGATGCGCCCGGCATGCAACAGCAGACCTTCCAGCAGCACCAACTCGCGGCGCGGCAGGGCCAGGGGCTCGCCGTGCAGGGTGGCGGCACCTGAGACCGGATCAAAGCACAGCGGGCCGAGCTGCAGGCGGTTATCGGTGCGTTGCTGGCTACGGCGCAGCAGAGCGCGGACCCGCGCCTCGAGTTCGGCCAGCGAGAAGGGTTTTGCCAGGTAGTCGTCGGCGCCCAGATCGAGGCCGCGCACACGCTCGTCGATGCCGTCGCGGGCAGTGAGGATCATCACCGGCGTGGCATCGCCACGCTCACGCAGTTCGGCGAGCAGGGTCAGGCCATTACCGTCGGGTAGCCCCAGATCGAGCACGACCAGGTCGAAACGGCTATGCGCCAATGCCGCGCGGGCCTCGCCCAGGCAAGAGAACGTCTCGACGGTATTGCCCAAAGGGCCGAGAGCCTGAACGAGGGAGCGGGCAATCAAGGGGTCGTCTTCGACGATAAGCAGACGCATTGGACCAAAGTCTCAAGGAAATGGGCGGCGGATGACAGGTTGATGAAAGGTTGTGTCTCTAGCATCTCTAAAGTCATCGCTGCGGTGACGGCAGGGAGGGATAACCTTCGCGCTTACAATAAAGAAACAGGAGTCCGCCATGAAATTCAACTCGGCATTCCGCCACTGGTCCTCGTTGCTGGTACTCAGCGGCGCACTGATGGCCGGCACATCCCAGGCCCAATCCGACGCTCCCGAGTGTATCGCACCGGCCAAGCCGGGCGGTGGTTACGACCTGACCTGCCGCCTCGCGGCCAATGCATTGCAGGAAACTGGCCTGATCGACAAGCCGATGATGGTCAGCTACATGCCGGGCGGCATCGGCGCGGTAGCCTACAACCACGTCAACGGCGTGCGTAACGACGATCCCAACCTGATCGTCGCGGCGAGTACCGGGGCAGCCGTCAACTTGGCACTCGGCAAGTTCGGTCAGTACGATGCCGACGAAGTGCGCTGGCTGGGTGCGCTGGGTGCCGACTACGGGGCCATCGTGGTCAATGCCGATGCGCCGTGGCAGAACCTCGATCAGTTGATGAAGGACCTCAAGACCCAGCCGGGCAAGATCGTCTTCGGTGCCGGCGGGACCGTGGGCAGCCAGGATTGGATGAAGGCGGCGCTGACCGCCAAGGCAGCGGGCATCTCGCCGCGCGATTTGCGTTACGTGGCCTTCGAAGGCGGCGGCGAATCGCTGGCGGCGCTGCTCGGCGATCACATCCAGGTCTTTACCGGTGACATGTCCGAGCTGCGCCCGCATCTGGAAAGCGGCAAGATCCGTGTGCTCGCCTCACTCTCCGAGGAGCGACTGGGCGGGCCGTACACCGATATTCCCACCGCTGCCGAGCAGGGTTACGACGTGCAGTGGCCGATCTGGCGCGGCTACTACATGGGTCCCGACGTCAGCGACGAGGCTTATCAGGAATGGGTAGATAAGCTCAAGACGCTATCCGAGAAAGAGGCGTTTGCCGAGCTGCGCGAGGCGCGCGGGCTGTTTCCCATGTCGCGTTTTGGCGATGACTTCGACAGCTACGTCAAGGAGCAGGTCGCTCAGTTCAAGCAACTCGCCGAAGAAGTAGGTCTGACGCAATGAAACTCGCCGCCGACCGCGTCCTGGGACTCGCCCTGATCGGTCTGGCGGCGTTCGCCGCCGCCCAGACCGCCAACCTGCAGATCCCGTTCAGCTATGAGCCTGTGGGCCCCAAGGCCTTCCCCATCGGATTATCGGGGATACTGGCCGCGTTGTCCCTGGTATTGGTGTTCCGTCCGGGCGAGAACGGCCACTGGCCGGATAAGGCACTGATGCTGAAGCTGCTGGCGGTGCTGGGTGTGCTGGTGGTCTATGCGCTGCTGTTCACTCAGTTGGGTTTTCTCGGGTCCACCTTCTTTGCGGTGCTGGCCCTGGCCCGGCTGTTCGAGGCGACCTGGCTCAAGGCGCTGCTGGCCGCCGTGCTGATGACCCTGGGCAGCTACTTCCTGTTCACGCAGGGGTTGGGAATTTCACTGCCAAGCGGCTACTGGCTGGCCGATTTCGCCTGAGGAGCCCGGCATGTTCGATTTTCTGATAGACGGTTTCGGCGTCGCGTTGACCCCTCTCAATCTGGGGCTCGCCTTTCTGGGCGCCGTGCTGGGGACGCTGTTCGGTGCGCTGCCGGGTATCGGCCCGATCAACGGCATCGCGATTCTCATGCCGCTGGCCTATACGCTGGGCCTGCCTGCCGAGTCGGCGCTGATCTTGCTGGCCGGCGTCTATACCGGGGCGGAGTACGGCGGGCGCATGTCGAGCATCCTGCTCAACGTGCCCGGCGATGCCGGCGCGGTGATGACTACCCTCGATGGCCATCCACTGGCCAAGAAGGGCCTGGCCGGGCCAGCGCTGGGCCTGTCTGCGGTGAGCTCGTTCGTGGGTGCGACTATTGCCATCATCGGCCTGACGCTGTTCGCGCCGCTGTTGGCTGAGGTTGCGGTGATGTTCGGCCCCGCCGAGTTCTTTGCGCTGATGGTGTTCGCCTTCTCTTCCATGGCGGTAATGATGGGCAAGGATCCGATCAAGACCGCTATCGGCGCGGTGCTCGGCGTGATGATCGCCATGGTGGGCGTGGACTCCGGCACCGGCGTGCTGCGCTACACCTTCGGCATGGCCGAACTCTACGACGGCATCGACTTCGTAGTGATGATCATCGGGCTGTTCGCGATCAGCGAGATCCTGCTGATGCTCGAGCACGCCAACCGCAAAGACGCCAGCGATGAGATGCCGCCGCTGGGGCGGGTGATGGTCAGCCTCAAGGAACTCGCCTACTGCAAGTGGACCATGCTGCGCTGCGGGCTGATCGGTTTCATCGTCGGTGTGCTGCCGGGTACTGGCGCCTCCGTGGCCGGGGCGGTCGCCTATACCACTGAAAAGCGACTCTCCGACAAGGAGGGCACCTTCGGTACCGGCGACATGCGTGGCCTGGCGGCGCCCGAGGCGGCGAACAATGCTTCCGCGGCGGGCTCCTTCGTGCCCATGCTGACACTGGGTATTCCCGGCTCGGGGACCACCGCGGTGCTGTTGGGGGCGTTGATGCTCTATAACATCACGCCGGGACCGATGATGTTCTCCGAACGCCCCGAGGTCGCCGGTGGCCTGATCGCCTCGCTGTACATCGGCAATGTGGTGCTGCTGGCACTCAACCTGCCGTTGGCGGGCCTGTTCGCCAAGGTGCTGACCATCCCGCGCTGGGTGCTGGTACCAGGCATTGCCATTCTAGCCTTCGCCGGAGTTTACCAGCTGCACTCCGATCTCACGGCCATCTACCTGATGCTGATTATCGGCGTGTTCGGCTATTTGCTGCGCAAGCTGGGCTTCTCGCTGGCACCGGTGATCCTCGGCTACGTGCTGGGTGGGCTGATGGAGGACAACCTGCGCCGTGCCCTGTCGATCAGCGGCGGTGACGTCGGCATCCTATGGCAATCCGGCATCTCGCTGGGACTGTGGATCGCTGCGGCGCTGCTGCTGGTGGTGCCGTGGCTGCTGCCGAAGCTGTTGCCCCGCAAGTCGCTGGACGGCACCTGATACTTGCCGCATCCTCTGGCGGCGTTGGGCCCGGGACCGGACGCGTAGAGTGCCGATCCCGGGCCCAGTGCTTGATATGGGCTCATGACCGAGGGTTCGCCTTGATTGGCACGATCAAAGGCCGGTGCGCTGCGACCGGCAAGTTGCTTCCTACACTCGCCATCGGTGCTGCCGGTGGCGGCATCGCCTACGCACTCGACATACCTCTTCCTTGGCTGCTGGGGGCGCTGATTGCGACTACCGTGCTCAGCCTGGGCGGCGTGCGGTTGCGTGCACCCACCACCTCGCGCAAGGCGGTCTTGGTGGTGATCGGAGTGATGCTCGGGGCGGCATTCACCCCCGGTATGACGGGGGACGTGAGCCTATGGGGTACGAGTCTGGCCCTGATGCTGCTGGCCACGGCGGTGATGATGGCATTCTCGGTATGGTTCGGCCGACGCGTTGCTGGCTACTCCATGGATACGGCGATGTATTCAGGGGTACCCGGCGGCGTATCGGCGGTCACGCTGATGGCGGCGGATTCGGATGCCGACCTGCGTGTGGTGGGGCTAACCCATGCGGTGCGCATCCTGGTGCTGCTGCTGGCGATTCCGCCGGCGCTCAATCTGATCGGCCATGTCAGCCTGCAGTCGCGCAGCCTGACGCTGGCCGAGTGGCTGACGGTACCGGCCTTCGGCGATGCCCTGCTGCTGATCGGGGCCGGCGCGGTCGGCATGTGGCTGGGGCGCCGGTTACATCTGCCCAATCCATTGCTGTTCGGCCCCGTGCTGCTGTCCGGTGCCCTGCACATCACCGGCGTGACCGAGGCTGCTATCCCGCCGACCATCGTCGCGCTGGCGCAAATCATCATCGGCGTCTCGGTCGGCGTGCGTTTCGGAGGGACATCGCTGGCTTCGGTGGGCGTCAATCTGCTGATGGCAATATTTCAAGCGGTGGCGCTGCTGTTGATCGCCATCGCCGCCGCCTGGCTGGTGCATGCCATTACCGGATATTCGGCGGCAGCGGCGCTGCTGGCCTATATGCCGGGCGGAGCGCCCGAACTCAGCCTGGTAGCGCTATCGTTGGGCATCGATCCGGCGTTCGTAACCTCTCACCATCTGCTGCGCATTACGGTACTGATCATGGTGATGCCGCTGTTGTTGAGAATATTCCAGCGTCGCCGGGCGTAGCCCGGTTTTCCCTGCCTCGGGTTGGACATTCCCAGTGTTAAAGGCGCCGGATCAATGCAAGGGAATAAACAATAATTGCTATAGTAACTTTTACTTACGCTGATAAAATAAAAATGCGTAAGAGTTACAGTAGATTCAGGTTTCGTTATCCTATGTTTCGTTTATTTTTATTGCGCAATAAGTTGCGGCGTGCGTCATTGCCATCGAAGAAACTCCTGCTAGGTTTAAGTCTCAGCAACGCTTGATGCGAGAGTGACACTTATTACCAGCGAGATGGAGCGAAACATGGTTATCAAGGATGCCGACGGTCTTTTCATGCGCCTATTGTCCGAAATCAACAGCGCGGAGAAGCAAATTACTCGTGCACTGCCGAAATTGGCCCGTGCCGCGGACGACCCCAAGCTGGCCGATGCGTTCAAGGAGCATCTCGAGGAGACGCGCGGCCAGGTGGAGCGGCTCGAGCAGGCTGCGGATACGATTCCCGACATTCGCATCAAGCGGATCAAATGCTACGCCATGGAGAGTCTGATCGAGGAAGGTCAAGAACTGATCGATGCCACGGAGAAGGGCCCGGTGCTCGATGCCGGCCTGATCGGCGCAGCACAGAAGGTCGAGCATTATGAAATCGCCGCCTACGGCACGCTGTGCGCCATGGCCGAGCAGCTCGGCTACACCGAGGCCAAGAACATCCTGGCCGAGACACTCAAGGAAGAAAAAGCTACCGATGACAAGCTTTCGACGCTTGCCAAGGCGAACGTTAATAAGAAAGCCGGTTAAGGTGTTCGGATACTTTTAATCCTATGTAGCACAACGAGCCGTAAGTAAAGCGCCTGCCTTTATAGGCAGGCGCTTTATATAGAAAGGTGCTTTATCGGATTACAAGTTCTCCTTCGTTATTGTCTCTTTGCGTTGTCGCCCACCTTAAAACGTTTCCTCTTCCTGGGCAGCTTCGCGTCCGTCGTGCTGCTTGGTAGATGCTCTGGGAGCGATGGAGGCATGGCATAAGCCTACGTTCCGTCTGAAAGGTCGGCCCCGCATACAGCGCCCGATGCGGGACTAGCACTCAATCCTCCTCTAGAACCCTACAGCCATCCTGTTAATTTAGCATAAGCTAAATGTTGGTTGGTGATATAGAACCGAGTTCCTCTAGAAATGTTGTGCAGCGACGAGAAGATGCGTACGGAGGTGAAGCTGCTGTGCTTATTGATGAACCTTATCATCAAAAACTATCTTCTGATGAAAGATTGAACCAAGGCAGTTTTTATACTTTAGTTTATTTTCTAGCGAAAGCATTTAAAAATCAATGATTTGAATGTATGTATGAGTTGGCGTAAGAGTTGCCTGTAATTGCATCGCAATGTGCTTGGAATGGTGATGTATTTACTCATCATACAAAACCAACAATGATTGAGTTTTTGGAGACTCGCTATGAGTTCTTGGAAACACCGCACCGATGGCGCCGAAGCGCCGTATATCCCGTTGGGGCCTTTCAAACTGCGGCTGCCTTTCATACATTACCGTTTCGAGCTGCCCGACTATTTGCAGGGTTTGCTAATGTGCGCGGTGGATTTGGCGGCTATCCCCCTGATGACTGAACTGCTGGGCATGCCCTTCGAAGCAGCCTTGGCTATCGTCATACTTAATGGCTTACTTTATCTCTTGCACCACCTGTTGGGAGACCCCGTCGTACCTGGCTGGATCACTCCGGCTATTCCTCTGGTCATGGCTTATGTCGCTACCTTTCCCGAGGGAGAAACGCGCGTACATGCCCTAATCGCCTTTCAAATGATGCTAGGCATACTGGCGTTAATTCTAGGGCGAACGGGGTTGGCAAGTAAAGTTGTCAGAATGATTCCTTCTGCTATTAAGTCCGGTGTGATAATGGGCGCTGGTTTGGCTGCTGTTGTGGTAATATTCGATGAAGGGGGACGCTTCGAGCAATATCCTTTTACCATCAGTATCGCTGTAGGCATAGCCTTCTATTTAATCTTTTCGCGTCACTTTAATAAGTTGAAAGCTCAGGGCGGCCTCTGGGGAATAATAGGCAAGTTGGGAATTTTTCCGATCATCGTGCTGGCTATTGTGATTGCACCGCTATTTGGCGAAGCTCCATGGCCTAACGTGGAATGGGGGTTCAGCCAGCCTGATTTTATGCTGATGCTCAGCGAGTACACCGTCTTTGGGGTGGGGCTACCACCGCTAATGATGTTTATTACTGCAATCCCCACCGTGCTGGCCGCCTATATAGTGCTATTCGGTGATGTTCTTCAGAGCAAGGCGCTTCTCGATGAGGCCGACGAGAAGCGTTCTGATGAAAAGATTGACTACAACCCCAACCGGGCGCACATGATCTTCGGTGGCCGCAACCTCGGCATGAGTATTCTGGGGCCTGATGTAGTCATGGCGGGCCCGCTTTGGGCAGCAATGCATGTTGTCATCACCGAACGGTATAAGGAAGGTAAGGCTGCCATGAATTCGATATTTGGCGGCTCCGGATCCTTTCGTTGGGGCACTAACACCGGCCTACTATTGATGCCGATCGTCAGCTTAGTGCAACCGATTTTGGGTATTGCTCTGGCACTTACTTTACTTATCCAAGGCTATGTCAGCGTACGTATCGGCATTATGGAGGCACGCAGTCAGCGAGACTTGGGAATCGCTGGAATAATCGCTGCAGTACTGGTGACCAAAGGCGCCACCTGGGCTTTTGCCGTTGGTGTCGCGTTATGTCTATTAATATACGGCAAGCGATTCTTCTCCGGTGAGAACGACCAGACCTTTGCTAAAGATCTGGTTGAGAGTAAAGAATCTGCCATAAATACCCATACTTCCGAGTCGCCCAACGACCTGCAGAATTAATATGTCGGAATCAGCTCTCATTGCTGTACCTAAATTCTCTCGGGGAGACCGCCAGACATTACCGAGGGGCTAAAGGTAATGCAGCGGATCGAGGAAGACTTGGCAATGGAGGCGGCGTTAGCCCTGCTTCATGAGCAGGGCAGCGACGCCGTAGAAGTATTCGATAACGAAGGCCAAGCCATCGGGATGTTGATCTGGGCCGATCTAAAAGCAGCAGCAAAGAATGGCACGCTCAGGCAACGTGCTGGTCCTGTCCTCACCGATAGCCCCGTGGTCCGTCAATTGAGCTCTCGTGAGGAAGCTTTCGGTCCGTTGGCCCCGATTTTCCGTTTTGATAGTGAAGCTGACGTCATCGCAAAAGCCAACGATACTGAATTTGGCTTGGCGGCTTATTTCTACTTCGAAAACGTGACGCGTATTTGGCGTGTTTCTGAAGCCCTGGAATACGGCATGGTGGGCATCAACACGGGACTAATCTCTACCGCCTCGGCACCCTTTGGTGGTGTGAAAGCCTCCGGTATCGGGCGTGGAGCGTTATGGGGTCAATGAATATGCAGAACTCAAATACTTGTGCCTGGGAAATGTTGGTTAACGCAACATTACTAACTTTTAGCGTTAAAGCTTTTTAAAGCTTGGAGGGGTTATGAAAACGCGTGCAGCAGTAATTCGGCAGATGTCGCTGGAGAAACCTTACAGCAGCTCGAAGCCCTTATCGATTGAAGAAGTTGATCTAGATCCCCCCGCGCGGGATGAAGTATTGGTTCGTGTACGTGCGGCAGGATTATGTCACTCGGATCTATCTACCATTAATGGTGATCGCCCGCGCCAGATGCCGATGGTGCTTGGCCACGAGGCGGCCGGTGAAGTGGTGGAAGTAGGGCCTGGTGTGGATAACTTTGTGCCCGGGGATCATGTCGTGTTTTCGTTCGCACCGAACTGTGGCACGTGCAGTTTCTGTCTTGCGGGGCGAGGGTCGTTGTGCAAACCTGGCGCAGAGGCCAATGCTGCCGGTACGCTTCTGGGGGGTGGCATTCGGCTACATCGCGGCGGCGAGACGGTAAACCATCATATCGGTGTGTCCGGCTTTGCCGAGTATACGGTGGCTTCACGCCATTCGCTGATCAAGATTGATTCTACCGTGCCATTTCATATCGCTGCACTGTTTGGTTGTGCGGTGCTGACAGGAGTTGGTGCGGTAGTACATACGGCTGGGTTGCGCCTAGGTCATTCGGTGTTGGTGGTGGGGCTTGGAGGTGTTGGCTTGTCTGCGGTGTTAGGCGCGCTAGCGGGAGGAGCGCGGCAGGTGATTGCCGCCGATATCAGTGCCGAGAAACTTGAAACAGCAAAGGCGATGGGGGCTACCCATACGATTAATAGTGCTGATCCGCATGCGCTGGAGCAAGTGCGTGAGTTGTCCGGTGGCGGCGTCGATATTGCCGCCGAATTTGCCGGTGTCGCCAAGGCGCTCGAATTTGCCTACGAGGCGACAGGGAAGGGCGGGACTACCGTCACTTCGGGATTACCCCATCCCGATGTCAGGCTTTCGATTAGCCCGACCCGGATGGTCGCTGAGGAGCGCAAGCTAATAGGCTCCTATCTTGGGGGGCATGTCCCTGCGCTGGACACACCTGAGTATATTGCGCTCTATCAGGCTGGTCGTTTGCCGGTCGACAAACTCCTAACCCACCGATTGAAGCTTGACGAAATTAACGAGGGCTTCGACCGGTTGGCCGAAGGCCAAGCTATTCGACAGGTCATTGAGTTCTGAGCTTACTTTGTAGTGAAATGCTTAGCTGTACGTCTCAGTCAGTCGAGCTTTTAACCGGATCATTAAGCCTTGCCTAAAATCTCGAGAGGCAGGATGCCCGTGAGCTGGGTTACTGGACGAGGATGCCTAGGCCTATTCTATGTAGCACAACGAGCCGTAAGATAATAAAGCGCCTGCCTTTATAGGCAGGCGCTTTATATAGAAAGGTGCTTTGTTGGGCTACAGGCTCTCCTTCGTTATTGTCTCTCTGCGTTGTCGCCCGTTTTAAAACGTTTCCCACTCTTGGGCGGCTTCGCGTCCGGCGTGTTGCTTGGCCGGCGGCTTGGGAGAATGTGTCACGGCCATTGCGCGGGGGGCGGCAACTGGTGATGCATGATGCGATCCACGTGTGGGGGTGTCTTCGCCCAGCACAAAGGTGTTGATCAGCCGATTCAAGCGTTCTGCATGGAGGCGCATGTCGGCAGCGGCGGTAGCGGACTGCTGGACCATGGCGGCATTGCGCTGGGTCATGGTATCCATCTCCGCGACGGCGGTGTTGACCTGAACGATGCCGCTGCTCTGCTCCTTAGCGCCCGCGCTGATTTCACCGATGACGGCGGTGACACGGGCTACATGGGTGGCGATTTCGCGCATGGTCTGGCCGGCGCTGCGCACCAGACCGGCACCTGACTGGGTATGCGACACGGAGTCATCGATTAGCGTTCGGATCTCGCGCGACGCCTCGCTGGAGCGGCTGGCCAGGATGCGCACTTCCTGGGCGACCACGGCGAACCCCCGGCCGTGCTCGCCGGCACGGGCGGCTTCCACGGAGGCATTGAGCGCCAGGATGTTGGTCTGGAAGGCGATCGAGTCGATCATCGAAACGATATCGCCGATCTTGCTGGCCGAGGCATCGATATCGCTCATGGTGCGCTCGACCTGGCTCATCGCCGCCTCGCCCTGGCGGGCCACCTCGGCGGTGGAAAGTACCAGTTGGTTGGCCTGCTGGGCCGATTCGGCACTGTTGTTGACCGTCGAGGTGATTTCCTCCATGGAGGCTGAGGTTTGCTGCAGATTGGCGGCAGCCTGCTCGGTACGCGATGCCAGTTCTTCACTGCCCTGAGCGATGTCGCCTGCCGTCTGGTAGACGCTCAAGGTGCTGGAGCGGACTTCGCGCAGCGTATCCTGCATGCGGACCACGAAGGCATTGAATTGTCTGGCCAGGTCACCGATTTCATCGTCGCTTTCGATGGCTAGCCGCCGGGTCAGATCGCCCTTGCCCTTGGCGATATCCTGCATGGCGCTGGCGGTACGCCGGATCGGCTGGACGGTGCGCCGGACGAGCCAGATGGCGATGGCGGCCACCCCCATGAAGATAGCGCTGCCGATCAGTACGGTCTTGAGTATGAACTGGTGCTGAGCGCTAGCTTCTGCGGCTTCGACAGCGGCCATGGCTGCGTCGATGTCGGTGGCATAGACGCCGGCGCCTACCAGCCATCCCCATTTCTGAACCCCTGTGGCGTAGGAATGTTTGGCTTCGATCTCGCCCGTATCGGGATGCGGCCAGGCGTACTGGTAGAAGCCGCCGCCTTTGCGGGCGATCTCGATCATGTCGCGAATCAGCGGTTTGCCATTGCGGTCCTGAGTATCGAGTCCGTTGGTGCCCTCACGATCCGGCATCATGGGCTGGACCAGCACCTTGCCATGATAATCGTAGACGAAAACATAGTTACTCTTGTCGAAGCGAAAGCGGCGCAGGATCTCCTTGGCCTGTTCCTGTGCGGCGACATCATTGGGGCCGGCATTGGCAACGATGGGTGCGATGGAGGACATGGCGGCTTCGATAACGTTACGCACCGCAGCCTTGCGCGCCTCAACCAGCATCGAGTGCTGCTCGGCCAGCGTGGTGTGCGACGCGAGAACACGATCATAAGCCGCCACGCTGGCCAGCGTGATCGTGATCAGCAGCAGCGGGACCAGTACCAGCATCAATATCTTGTTTTGCAGGCTTAACGACAATAAGCGGCGTGGCTTTAGCCTTGTCTTTAGCATTTTTGCGGCATCCAAAGCAGAAGTTTTAGTTGTAGTCATATATCGGTATCGGCGTACGGTCATGAACATTAAGGCCAAGTGCAACAAATAGTTGAGTTGGTTGTTTAGCTAAGTGTTAGTTGGCTTGTTTGTTTGCTTGAACGCTACGCTTGATAAGGGAAGTGGCAAACAGATGGGGGAAGCTCGCGGTCAGTGCTGTCGACACAGAAGGAGACCACGCCGCAGCTTGTAGTTAGGCAGATCGGGACAGGCGCGGCGCAGCCGGTCTGCTGCGTATCCCTGCATGATCCGGCCTGCCCGGCGTGGGATTGCTGTCTCCTGGTATCACCCGATTAATCCATCATTGGCTGTCGCGTCGGAAAGAAGTCTCGACAAGAATCGACGAGTCATACTTGATACAAAACATTTTTAGTTGATCTGTATCAAGTGTTAGTTAACTTAAGGCTGAGATAACAGGCATCACCATCGAGGTATATATTACTCCTTTATAGGGAGGTTTTGATAAAACTCATGGAGTAAATGCCATGCTTTCAAGAGGAAATATGACTTTCATTATTCTGTTCGATTTGGTGGGGAAAATAGCCTATGGCATGCTTGGTGAAGCTTCCCTATATCTGTCCCCCTTGTCATGATTTGCGAGGAGTGCCATGTTTACTGTCCGCCTTTATCGCTACAATCCCGAGGCCGATTCGACCCCCTACATGGAAGATTTCGAAGTCGAGGATGGGCTACGTAACAGAATGGTGCTCGAGGTACTGGAGCATCTGAAGGTCACCCATCCCGACCTGGCTTACCGACGCTCCTGTCGCGAAGGTGTGTGCGGTTCGGATGGGATGAACATCAACGGCAAGAACGGACTGGCCTGCATTACTTCAGTGGCCGAAGCACTGAATCAGGGAGATACGTTAACCCTCAGGCCGCTTCCCGGCATGCCGGTCATTCGCGATCTGGTCGTCGATCAGGCTCTGTTTTTCAAGCAGTTCGAGAAGGTTCGACCCTATCTCATCAACGACAGCACGCCATCGGCCATAGAGCGCCTGCAGAGCCCCGAGGACCGTGACAGGCTCGATGGCCTGTACGAATGCATCTTGTGCGCCTGCTGCTCTTCGCAGTGTCCCTCCTGGTGGTGGAATCCGGAGAAATTCATCGGGCCGGCGGGGCTGCTTCAGGCATATCGTTTTCTGAACGACAGTCGTGATACCGCAACGCGGGAACGATTGGCCGAGCTCGAAGATCCCTTCAGTGTCTTTCGCTGCCGCCAGATCGGCAACTGCATGTGGGTCTGTCCCAAGGGATTGAATCCGATGAAGGCTATCGGCCATATCCGGGAAATGCTGTTGAAGGAAAGTATTTGAGCTTTTCTACAATATTGTTTCTCAATTTTATTTTCGTATAAGTCAATTTCCATGTGTATTGTGCCGCAGCCGTGATGGCTATAGTTGTCTGGCGAGCCAATAAGATGTATTTATAATATATGTTATTTACGGCAACGTCGGCATGCCCGAAGTAACGACTATCGGTCACCAAGGGGGGACTCATAAGGGAGGAAAACTCAGAAGAACTGAACGGAAGTTCGTTCATCCTCGGGAGAAGCGAAAAACGCTGGGTGTGGCTTGGAAAGTGCTGATTTTAGCCAACATTGAGCAGATATTTTCTGCGCCACATTGCACTCATTCAGATGGCGCGTATCCGTCGCATTCCGTCGCGTGCCATGCCACTTGACTATAGCCGGGAGAAGTATGAACCAGAAGTTCCACTCCGATTGGGACCCTAGATCCCAGGCCGTCCTGGACGATCAGATTGCTGCCTATGATGAGATGCGCAGGCGTTGTCCTGTGGCACACAGCGATTACCTGCACTGGTCGCTGTTCAGGCATGCGGACGTGATGCGAGTACTCGATGATCATGAGACGTTCAGCAATGCCGTCTCCAGCCATCTCTCCGTGCCCAATGGCATGGACCTGCCCGAACACGCCCGCTACCGGCAGATTATCGAGCCCTATTTCAGCCCTCGGCGCATGCAGGATTTCCTGCCGGTGTGCCGGGACATCGCTCATGAATTGGCAGCCACGCTCCCGGCGGGTGGGCGGATCGAGCTGATGGGGCAGTTCGCCCAGGATTACGCCTTGCGTATTCAGTGTGCCTTCATGGGCTGGCCAAAGAGCCTGCACGAGCCTCTAGGGGAGTGGACCCGCAAGAATCATCAGGCCACCCTGGCGGGGAACACGGATGCCATGACGGCTGTCGCTCTCGAGTTCGATGGCTATATCAGAGCGCTTCTGGATGAACGACGCGAAGCCGGCAATGAGGCACCCAAGGATGTCACGACCGAACTGCTCGGTGAGCGTATCGGGGACCGGCCGCTGAGCGACGAGGAAATCATCAGCATCATACGCAACTGGACGGTCGGCGAACTGGGAACCATTGCCTCGTGCGTGGGGATTATCGCCCACTACCTGGCCGAGCATCCCGAGCTGCAGCGCGACCTGCGTGATCGGCCGAGCCTGCTGCCTGCGGCGATCGACGAAATCCTGCGCATCCACGCACCGCTCATCTCCAATCGCCGGATCACCACCCGGCCGGTGGAGATCGGGGGCTGCCAGCTCGAAGCCGGCGAACGCATGACTCTGCTCTGGGCCTCGGCCAACCGCGACGAGTCCGTCTTCGGTGATCCCGATGAATTCCGGTTGGATCGTGATCCGTCCCTGAATCTGCTCTACGGCGCCGGCGTTCACGTCTGCCCAGGGGCGCCTCTGGCCCGGCTGGAACTGCGTATCGTGATCGAGGCACTACTCGCCCATACACAAGCGATTGCCCCGTTACCGGATCAGCCTGCGGTCAGGGCAGTTTACCCGACGAGTGGGTTTGCCTCGCTGCCGTTGTGGATCGAGTGAATGAGGATACGCGTCGATACAGCCAGGACCTTGAGGCAGTCAGGATCGTAAACAGTCAGGCCCGTAAACAGTGGCAACACGCGACAAACTTTCCGCCCAGGTTCTGTTCTTTCCCGCAGCGGCTATATATGCGGCTCTGCTGGTACCGCTTTCCCTATGGGCGATGTTCCATCACCCCAATGATTTGTCGGGGTTGAGTACCGGCCTGGCCCATGCCCGGGAATTGCTGTTCGGCTTTGCCTTGGCGGTAATCGCAGGATACCTGCTGGGCCCCATGCCGCCGCACCGTCTCGTCGTGCTGTTTCTGGTATGGCTAGGCGCGCGGCTGGGATATCTGCTGGTACCCACCAGCTTTCTGCCACCCCTGCTGGGGACAACCTTCGCGATTGCGCTGGGGATGATGCTGCTACGGCGGGCTTGCGTGCCCCGCAGCTACCGTAATGCCCCACCGCTATCGGGAAGCGTACAGCGCGGGCTCCGTGGACTCCCAGACTTCCATGTCGGTGGCGGTCTCGCGCAGCGTGGTGAAGGCCTGCTCCAGCAGGTCGCTGCTGCGCTCGCGGGAGTAGACCAGATAGACGGGGTAGCCGAATTCCGGGGCGTGCGAGACGCGCTCCAGTTGCCCCTGCGTCAGGAAGGGCAGCGCCACCCGGGTCCGAAAGTAGCCGCTTCCTCCGTGCTCCAGCAGGTACTCCAGGGCCAGCGGTCCCAGGTCGATGCTCAGACTGGCCCGGGCGAGGTGAGGCAGGGCGGTGTCGTGCCGACGGCGGAACGTTTCCCCCCAGTCGATATAGATGTAAGGGTCGGGCGCCTTGGGGTTGCGGATCATGATCAGCTTCTCTTCGAGCAACTGCTCGACCTGAATGCCCGGCCAGTAGTCGGGTTGATGAACGAGAATGGCGTCCAGCGATCCCTGTTCCAGCTTCTTGTGCAGCGTCTGGCGCTCACCGACTTCCGCGCGCACCGCCAGCGAGGCGTTGCGCTGGCGCAGCTGTTTCAACCAGCCCAGCAGGAGCGGATTCCACAGGCTGATTTCCCCGCCCAGCGACAGCATCTCCTCGGTCCCTTCGGGCATCGGCAGCTCGCGGCGGGCTGCTTCCCAAGTACTGACCAGCTGGCTGGCATGGCCGACAAAGCGCTGGCCGTTGCCGGTCAGCCGAGCGCCGCCCCGATTGCGAATGAACAGCCGACAGCCCAGTTGTCCCTCCAGATTGTGGATACGCGCCGTGACGGTGGTCTGCGTGACGTGCAGTCGCTCGGCCGCAGCGATGAAGCTCCCCGTGCGTACGATTTCCAGAAAGGTCCGGGCCAGGTCGATGTCCAAGGAAGCCGCCTTTATATAGCAAAAACAATGATATTAAATTCCAGTATATTTCATTATCTTGCATAGGCGGGGCTCGGCATACTGCGTTCATCGCTCGCGCCGATGAGGTTTCCAATGACGGCCCGCCTAGCTCCCCTCCCCTTTACAGAACCACACTGGCAGCAGGTCGAGCCGCTACTTCGCACCCTCAATCCCCAGCAGAGCCAGTGGCTGAACGCCTACCTGGCCGGTGCCCCGCTCATTGACGAAACAGGAGCCAAGCCATGACCGACGCCCTGCGTACGCCGCTGCTCGAGTGCCTCGGCTGCGAGGTGCCCATTCTGCTGGCCGGGATGGGCGGCGTCTCCCGCCACCCACTGGCCCTGGCGGTCGCCCGCGCCGGTGGCTTCGGGGTGCTGGGCCTGGTGCGCGAGCCCGTCGAGCGTGTCCGCACTGAGGTGACGGCGTTTCAGGCACAATGCAACGCTCGGTTTGCTGTCAACCTGATTCCCGCCGCCACGGACCGGGCCCTGCTCAAGGCGCAGGTAGAGGCCTGTCTGGCCCTGCAGGTGCCCGCCATGGTGCTGTTCTGGGACGTGGACCAGGCGCTGGTACGCCACCTCAAGGAGGAAGGTGTCCAGGTCATCCATCAGGTGGGCAGCCGGCATGACGCCGAGCGGGCGTTGACCGCGGGCGCCGATGTGCTGATCGTTCAGGGACACGAAGCCGGCGGACACGTGCGTGGCACGACGAGCGTATTCACGCTACTGCCTCAGCTGGCCGCCGACAGCCCCGTGCCGCTGGTCGCGTCCGGCGGTATCGGCTCGGGCCAGGCGCTGGTCGCCGCCCTGGCGCTGGGGGCCCAAGGCGTCAGTCTGGGGTCCGCGCTGCTGGCCACCCACGAGGCCAACGCCCACGATCATCACAAGCAGCGCATCGTCCAGGCCGGGGCCGATGAAACCTGCTACACCACACGTTTCCGGCGCAACTGGCACGAGCCGGCACCGGTGCGCGTGCTGCGCAATGCCGTACTGGAAGGCAAATACGTCGGCGCCCACCCCGATACGGTAATCGGCGAGCAGGACGGCCAGCCCGTGTATCTGTTCTCCACCGATTCGCCGCTGGCGGACGCCACCGGTCAGATCGATGACATGGCACTGTACTGTGGGCAGTCCTGTGGGCAGGTGAGAGGGCTCTGCAGTGCCGAAGAGCGAATCTGTCGGATCCTCGATGAAGCACGTCTCTGCCTGGGCCGGCTGGGGGGTGAATGATGTTCGAGCGACATCTGCTGAGGATGCATCGGCACTATCCGGGACATTGGCCAAGACATTGGGGGTAGGCGGTTACGGACGCTGACCTGGCCGGTTGGAATATTCAACGTATGTAACGCTCTTTCACCTCATTCGAGGTGCCCTTGCATACCCTGTTCAGTGTGTATTGTTCAATTCAGGAATTCTTATGCGTGAACTCAACGAAAAGCAGCTACAAGTCATCGAAGCCACGGCACCTGTCGTCGCCGAACATGCCGAGACCATCGCCAGCACGTTCTATCCGCTGATGTTCGAGCGCTACCCCGAAGTGCGCTCCATGTTCAACATGCGCCATCAGGAAACCGGCGCTCAGCCGCGGGCATTGGCCAGAGCGGTCGTGGCCTATGCACTGAATCGCCAGGATCCGGAGGCTCTGGAAGCGCTGACGGCGCCGATCATCAACAAGCATGTGGCGATCAACCTGCAGCCCGATCAGTACCCGATCGTCGGCGAGTGCCTGATGGAGGCCATTGGCCGTGTGCTGGGCGACGCGGTCACGCCCGAAGTCGCCGACGCCTGGGGCGGCCTGTACTGGGAGTTTGCCGACCGCTTGATCGAGGCCGAGGAATCGACCTATCAGCGTCTGGAAAAGGAGCCGGGCGGCTGGCGTGGTGAGCGTGACTTCGTGCTGGTCGACCGGGTCCAGGAGAGTCGCGAGATCGTCTCGTTCTACTTCAAGCCCAGTGATGGCCAACCGATCTCGAGCTTCCATCCGGGCCAGTACATTGGTATTACTCTGAATATCGATGGCCAGCATGCGCTTCGCCAGTACAGCCTGACCTCCAAGCCGGGCGAGGATCATTATCGAATCTCGGTGAAGCGGGAATCCGAAGGGGCCGCCAGCCGGTTTCTGCATGACCGGCTAGCGGTGGGCGATCACGTCAAGCTGCTTCCGCCGGTGGGCGAGCTGATCCTCGACGAGCGTGACGCACCGGTGTTCCTGGTCAGCGCCGGGGTAGGGCAGACGCCCATGCTGTCATTGGTGGAGCAGGCTTTGGGCGAAGGGCGTCGGGTCGTCTACCTGCACGGTGCCCGCCATCACGAGGTACATGCATTCCGCGAACATGTCGAGTCGCTGGTCGCGCGCCACGGTGATGCCCTGGTCTATCGCTTCTTCTATAGCGAGCCGACCTCCGAGGAGACGCAGCAGTACAAGGGGCTGATCAACCACGATCTGCTCACCGAGTACCTGCCCGAGGACCAGACGCCGAGCTGCTACTTCATTGGGCCGCTGCCGTTCATGCGCGACATGGACAAGGCGCTGGAAGCCCTCGGTGTGCCCGAGGAACACCGTCACTACGAATACTTCGGACCGAGTGCCGCGCTGCGCTGAATGGGCGACCGGGGGGCTCGGCGATCGATCGGGAGGTACACATGGCCAAGCGTTTCAAGATAGGGGATCACGTCACCTGGAATTCCGAGGCTGGGCGCGTCAGTGGCCGGATCATCGAGATCCATACCCAGGACACCGAATACAAGGGGCATAGGCGCCGAGCCAGCGAGGATGAGCCACAGTACGCCATCAAGAGCGACAAGACGGACCACGTGGCCATGCACAAGGACTCGGCGTTGACAAAGATCGACGAGTAACGGTGCCTCGCGGGCAAGATCATCACTGCGTTCGCCCATGTTCGGGCCTATTCGGCTTGGCGAGCGAATCGCGCACGGGGGTGTAACCCCCAAAGCAGAAGTCGATTCCATCATCATGGAACACCCGGGTGGCGCCGGGCTGCCGGCGAGCCAGTTGGCCGACGGGACAGTCGAGAAGGGTCATGGCGCTCTCCTTTTTATCAAGCGTGTGCCCTTCCGTTGCATCCGGTATGCCCACTTTAAGTGCCTGATTGCTTTTGGTTACTCTTGATCGGGGTCAGCTCTACCCGGTTCGGAGGCGGTAATAATGACCGGATGCCGGTGACTTTTACCCCAACCGTTTCCGCTTCGCCCCGCCAGGAGCCCGTCATGCTCGAAGATATCGTGCTGGCCGATCTCACCGCCGAACTGCCCAACGCAGTGCGCCTGCAGCGCCTAGCCAGAACGCTATGTGAATACTTTCGCTGCGGCGCGGTAGGGCTGCTGCGCCTTGACGGCGATGCGCTGTGCCCGGTGGCGGTCGATGGGCTGGCGCGTGAGGCGCTGGGGCGGCGCTTCGTGGTGGCCCAGCATCCACGCCTGGCAGCGATCCTTGCTCAACGCGAGACGGTGGCCTTCCCGCCGGACTCGACCCTGCCCGACCCCTACGACGGCCTGGTCGACAACCAGATAGGCGAACCCTTGGCGGTGCATGACTGCATGGGCATCAGCCTGTATGTCGAGGGCAGCCTGTGGGGGGCATTGACCCTGGATGCGCTGACCCCAGGCACCTTCGACGAGCGCGCTCAGGGCGACTTGCAGCGTTTCACCCTGTTGGTCGAGGCTGCCGTGCGCATGACCCGCCTGGAGCAGGACGTGCGTCGCCTGCATCTGTCGCGAAGCGACACTGGCAAGGGCGTTGGCGAGCGTCAGGAGGGTGGGATCATTGGGCAGAGTTCGACCATTCGTCAGTTGCTGGACGAGCTCGAGGTGGTGGGGGATTCAGAGTTGTCCGTGCTGCTCATGGGGGAGACCGGGGTGGGCAAGGAACTGTTCGCACACCATCTACACCAGTGTTCACGGCGCCGGCGGCGTCCGATGATTCAGGTCAATTGCGCGGCATTACCGGAATCGCTGGCCGAAAGCGAGCTGTTCGGCCACGTGAAGGGCGCCTTCTCGGGAGCAGGCAATGCCCGCGCCGGGCGCTTCGAGGCGGCAGACGGCGGGACGCTATTCCTCGACGAGGTCGGCGAACTGCCGCTGGCCATCCAGGCCAAGTTATTGCGTACCCTGCAAAATGGCGAGATCCAGCGCCTGGGGGAGGACGAACCGCGCCATGTCGATGTGCGCGTGATCGCCGCCACCAACCGCAACCTGCACGACAGTGTGCGCGCCGGTCACTTTCGCGCCGACCTCTACCACCGCCTCTCGGTCTATCCGGTACCGATCCCGCCGCTGCGTGAGCGGGGCAGCGACGTGCTGGTGCTGGCCGGACATTTCCTTGAGCTCAACCGGACCCGCCTGGGGTTACGCAGCCTGCGCCTGTCGCCGGCCGCCGAGGACGCGCTGAGTGGCTACGACTGGCCGGGTAATGTGCGCGAGCTCGAGCACGTCATCAGCCGCGCGGCAATCAAGGCGCTCAGCCGGGGCGCGCGGCGTGAGGATATCGTCACTCTCGAACCTGGGCTGCTCGACCTGCCGTCGGTCGCTATCGCCGCGCCGAGTGTGACGGTGGCATCGTCCCGGGACGCCCCGGTGGACGCGCTGCACGACAGCGTGGCGCGTAGTCAGCGGCAAGCCATACACCACGCCCTCGAACGCGTCGACGGGAACTGGTCGGCGGCGGCGCGCCTGCTCAAGGTCGACTCCAGCAATCTGCACAAGCTGGCGCGCCGGCTGGGAATCAAGTAGCCGGCCGGCATCCGTTGAACATGGTTATTTCCACCTTTAGGGGTATTTTTTACCCTGATTTCGTGGGGTGTTTTCTACCATAAAACGGCCAAGGCCACTGATGACGGGGTTCGGAAACTGGCACGCTGTTTGCTAAATCTAAATAGAAGTGTCTCTCATCTCGAAGAGGAATGACTGCCATGAACCTGATCGAACAGCCCGTCGGCCGCACCGCCTTGACCTTACCCGGCGCCACACGGGTGTTCCACGACCACAATATCGACTTCTGCTGCAGTGGACGCATCAGTCTGCGCGAGGCTGCCGAACGCGCCAATCTGGCACTCGAGACGCTCGTGGCGGAGCTCGAGGCGCTGCCGCAGGGCATGCGCAACGAGCACGACTGGGCATCGGCCAGCAACGCCGAATTGATCGACCATATCCTGTCCCGCTACCACGACGTCCACCGCCAGCAGCTGCCAGAGCTGGTGCGCATGGCGCAGCGCGTCGAGCAGGTCCATGGCGGGCGCGAGGGCTGCCCCAGCGGGCTGGCGGAGCACCTCGTGGGGATGCATCAGGAACTGGAGAGTCACATGCAGAAAGAGGAACAGATTCTCTTCCCCATGCTGCGTCAGGGCATGGGCGCCCAGGCCCAGGGCCCTATCGCGATAATGCGCCACGAGCACGACGATCATGGCGAGAACCTGGCGCAGATGATGGCGCTGACCGACGACATCACCCCGCCCAAGGGGGCCTGCACCACCTGGCGTGCCCTTTATGCCGGGCTACGCGAGTTCCGCGAAGATATCATGCAGCACATCCACTTGGAGAACAACGTACTCTTCGACCGTGTGGGCTAGACCACGATAACAACAACCGGCGGGCCGCCCCGGCCTGTCGCGGACGCCGCCCGTCTTCCTCCGGTGCTTCCCCGGTGCGGTCGGCGTCGAGCCCTTCCACCCGAACGACTGGAGCTCCCATGCGCCTCTGGAATCGCAAGGCCATCGCCTCATCCCCCAATCCGTCCCAGGAGGCCGTTGCCTCTCTCGCTGAACGCGACCGACTGCAGGCACGAATCGCCCAACTAGAGAACGAGCAGGGCGTGCATCGCCACCTGTTCACCAATCTCACCGGTTTCGGCGACTCCGTGGTCGCCCTGCGCGAATCCTTTACCGAGCTCTCCGAGCTGCTGGTGAACAACCGCAACGTCACCGATTTCACTTCCAGCGAGTCCCTGCGCAGCCAGGACGCCCTCAACGCCATGGTGGCGGAGCTTCGCGCCCTCAACCAGTGCATCGGCCAGGCCGCCGAACAGGTCACCTCGCTGCGTGGTGATGCCGGCCGCATCGGCAACTTCGTGGGTGTCATCGAGGAGATCTCACTGCAGACCACGCTACTCGCCTTCAATGCGAGCATCGAGGCGGCACGGGCCGGCGACGCCGGGCGCGGCTTCGCCGTGGTGGCTACCGAGGTGCGCGAGTTGGCCTCCCGCACCACGAACGCCACCCACGAGATCGGCGGGCTCAATGGCAGTATTCTCAGCCAGGCCGACCAGGTGGATGGCGTGATGGAGGACAATGCGCGCAAGGCTGAGCGGCTGAGCACCGAGGCGAGCCAGGTGATGAGGCGCACCGAACAGCTGCTGGCCCTGACCGGCGAGAGCAGCCAGGCACTCTCCTTCTCCGCCATGCTCAGCGAGGTGGAACTCGCCAACCTGGAGGAGCTGGAGATCAAGCTCGAGGTCTACCGTATCTTCATGGGCCTGTCGGAGACCCGGGCCGAGGAGCTCCCCGATGAGACCCAGTGCGCCCTGGGCCGCTGGTACTACAACGGCGCCGGTAGTCAACAGTTCTACAGCGACGAGGATTTCCGTGCGCTGGAGGTGCCGCATATCGAGGTGCACCGTCAGGCCATCGAGGCGGTGCGTTGCTATGAAGAAGGACACATCGACGAGGCCATGAGCGCCCTGGCGAAGATGGAATCCGCCAATCTGGACGTGATGAAGCGACTGCGCTACATCATGCGCAAGTATCGGCCGGCCAGTCCGCGCACGTTCGAGCAGCCGGCCGGCAGCCTCGCCCATGACCCGCTACCCGCATGAACGCGATCCTGTCGGCCAATACCCTGTCCTTGGTCTACCTGCCAGGAGTCCCTGCCATGAAATCTGCGAATCCGTACTGTCGTTCCCTGCCGTCGAGTCACTTCGCTGGCCGGATGAGGATGAACGCCTCACGTTCGGGACGGTAGAGGGGGCCGGGGAACTCCCTTGTGCCTGTCATCTCACGGATGTCGGCATGCAGGCATTGCTGGCCGAAGAGTTCTACTCCTTGGTTTCGAAGTAATGCGGCGGCTCGTCAGCTAATGATCGTTACCGGTCCCGCTCTTGCTCTGGGCAATGCTCTATCGTCCTGCTCTGCTCCCGCCTTAGCATCGGCCTGGGACTCGCTCGGGAGCCGCTTTTTTTCGGACAGACCCTACAGCGTATTCCAAGGCGAAGGCGGTGGGGTTTCGAGAACCTCGACGACAATGCTCAAGGCTTGTTTCAGTGCTTCGCGTGAGGCGGCGGCGCTCAGGCACAGGCGCAGCGCCTGCGGCGCGGGCGTGCTGCCCACGCAGAAGGGTTCGGCACTGGTGACGCGCACGCCGCGCTGTTCCAAGGCATCCAGTATCACGGCGCTGCGCAGTCCGGCAGGCAGTGGTAGCCATAGATTGGCGCCATGTGGCCGGCTGTGAAGTTCATATCCCGCCAGCATCTCGCGAGCCAGACGCTGGCGCTCGTCGAGTTCGTCGATCTGCCAGGCGAGCAAACGGTCCGCATCATCGCTGGCGATCCAGCGGCATACCGCCTCGACCATCAGCGGCGGCACCATCCAGCTCTGGGCGCGTATCGCGGCACCGAGGCGATTAAGCAACGGTGGCGGTACGCGCAGCGTGCCGATGCGCAGGCCTCCGGCCAGCACCTTGGCCGTGCTGAAGGTGAACAGCGTGCGTTCCGGTGCCAGTTGATACAGCGGCGTGCCACGCTCGGCTGACGGCAGGTATTGCACCCCATCCTCGAGAATCCAGAAGTCGTGGCGCCGCGCCAACGCTGCCAGCTGCTCGCGTCGTGCCTCAGCAAGGCTCGCACCGGTGGGGTTGTTCTGATCGGGCGTCACGTAGACCAAGCGTGGCGGCTGCTGGGCGCAGAGGCGCTCCAGGGCGCCCATGTCCATGCCGTCGGCGTCCAGCGGCACGCCCAGTAGCTTGAGATGGGCCTGCTGGGCGGCACCGATGAGGCCGGGATAGGTGAGAGCGTCGGCGGCGATGCGTTCGCCGGGGCGGGTCAAGGCGGACAGCGCTAGGCTGATGCCGTGCTGCCCACCTTGGGTAACGAGCAGCAGTTCGGGGTCGACATGCATATCCAGGCGTGCCATCCACGCCGCCAACTGTTCGCGATGGGCCAGAACGCCCCGCTCGGACTGGTATTCCACCGCGCGATGCAGGATCTCGCTGTCCTCGGCAATGTCTCGCAGGGCTCGCCCCAGCGCCGCGGCCCGCAGCGGATGAGGTGAAGGCAGGCTCAGACTCAGGTCGATGATCCCATCCTGGAGCTGGGGCGAGGCCAGAAAGTCGGCTCCCTTGGAGGAGCCGACATCGCGTACGTAGGTACCACTGCCGACACGCGCCTCGACCCAGCCCTGACGTTCGGCCTCGGCATAGGCCCGGGTCACGGTTCCCACCGTGACCTTTAACCGGTCCGCCAGGCGGCGCTGCGGTGGAAGCTGCTGGCCGGGTTTAAGTTCGCCTTCGACGATCGCCGTGGTGATGGCCTCGGCAATGGCCCGATAGCGTGGCCCTTCGTCTGCGAGGTGTGGTGCCCAAATTGTCATGGTGACAATAAAACCTTTGACGCTGATTTTATCCTCATTATGCTCGAGTCATGGCGCAATGATAATCCTTTAACCGGATATTGTATGGGTACAATGTATGGAGATTCTGGCTTTCCTCGGCCCGGCGGCGCTGTACATGATTTCGATGACTATCACGCCCGGCCCCAACAACCTCATGCTCACCGCCTCCGGCGCCAATTACGGTTTTCGACGCACGCTGCCGCATATCTTCGGCATTCTGGTCGGCTGCTTCGTGCTGTTCTCTGCCGTCGCCCTGGGCCTGGGGCTGATCTTCGAGCGTTATCCGCTGGTGCAGACGCTACTGCGCCTGGTGGGCAGCGCCTATCTGCTCTATCTGGCATGGCGGATCGCCACGGCGCCGCCGCCGGATCTGCGCCAGCGTGGCGAGGGGCGTCCGTTGAGCTTCTGGCAGGCGGCGGCGTTCCAGTTCGCCAATCCCAAGGCCTGGATCATGGGACTGGCGCTGATCGCCGGTTTTCTGCCCGACAATGGCAATCCGGTGCTTAACGCGATGCTGCTGGCCGGCTTCGCCGAGCTGATCGCGCTGCCATGCATTTCGATGTGGGCCGGCTTCGGCACCGTCATCGGCCGCTGGCTCGACAGCCCGCGCGCCTGGCGTGTGTTCAACGTCACGATGGGAGGACTGACGGCGGCCTGCGTAGTGTTCATTCTGGGCTAGGCGTGCCGGCCCTGGTGCGTAAAAAAGAGGTGATATGAAAACGATCGGCATGATAGGTGGAATGAGCTGGGAAAGTTCTCAGATGTATTATCGCATCATCAATCAGCAGGCACGTGAGCGCCTGGGCGGAGTGCACTCCGCGCGCAGCCTGATGCTATCGGTGGATTTCGGACATATCGAACGGCTGCAGCATGCCGGACGCTGGGACGAGCTGGCCAAGGAGATGGCCGCAGCCGCCCGTCAACTGGAGAGTGGCGGGGCGGATTTCGTGATCCTCTGCACCAACACCATGCACTGTCTGGCCGATGCCATCACCCGGGCGGTGGACATTCCCTTGCTGCATATCGCCGATCCTACTGCCGCGCAGATCAAGACCATGGGGTTGTCACGGGTCGGCCTGTTGGGCACGGCCTTTACCATGGAAGGCGAATTCTACAAGGGGCGTCTGGAGCAGAGACACGGCCTCGAGGTTATCGTCCCGGCGCCGGACGACCGTCAACGGGTTCACGATATCATCTACCGGGAGCTGGTGGCGGGGCAGATACGCCCCGAGTCACGTGAGATCTATCGGCAGGTCATCGCCCGGCTGGTGACGCAGGGCGCGCAGGCAGTCATTCTCGGCTGTACAGAAATCATGATGTTGGTGACGGCAAAGGACAGCGCGGTGCCGCTGTTCGATACCACGACACTGCACGCCACCGCCGCCTTGGAGCATGCATTGGCGTAGGTGCCATGCTGACGCCACGCCCCGGCGACCAGCAGACACCCTTGCATCTGCGACGGCTGTCAATGGATCGCGCCTGTCGATCGATTCGCGCTGCGTTCATCAAAGCTACATCCCATCTCGCTATCCTGCTCCCGTAGCGTTCGCCGACATGGGTACCCGGTGAGACGCATGGCAATGTTGATTACCGTGGGGGAAAGACGATGAGTGACGACTATGGCGACGTCTGCGCAGACAAATGGACGCGGGCCTTCAACGGTGATGGCCGATGCATGACCTGCGGCAGTCCGGTTAAGCATGCCGTCCGTGACGCCGAGGCAGGCAGGGATGAGGAGCAAGAACCATGACGATGCTACTGCTCGCCATCATCTGGGCGCACCTCGGCTTTGTCGTCACCCTGGGTATCGCGTCAAGACGCCGCGTCGTGGGCCGCAGTCGGGGATGGCGCCGCCTGCTCGGGGTGCTTGCGGCGGGGCCTCTCATCTGGCTGCTGACTCTTGGCACGCTACTGCGCTCGAAGCCTTGCCGAATGAGGGGCATCAGCTTTCAGAGTTGATGCGATGGCGTAATCCTCCGACGATATTGAGGCGTGCAGGCAAGCACACCGGCAGCGGTGGGGAAAACGGTTTCGGCGCAAGAACACCATGGCCTGTCGCGCCATATTTACATGGCACAACAATGTATTACGAGGGAATACCGTACCGGCATCAGACTGTCATTAGCGCTGCCTAACGTCGGAGTGGGCAATATTTTCCATTGCCATCGCGGGCTGGGCCATGCCGCGTCAAGGCCGCTTGATCCCACTCTCCCGACTAGGAACATATGCCATGCGCCTTCTTATTCAAGACGACAGTTTCATCCAGGACGACAGCCTCACCCAAGACGATATCTCCTTCGACAGCTCTGATTTCAATCTGGTGGCCCATCGCGGTGCCAGCGGTTACCGACCCGAGCATACCCTCGAGGCCTACCGAGTCGCCATCGAGCAGGGGGCGGATACCCTCGAGCCCGACCTGGTCCCCACCCGTGATGGCGTGCTGGTCGCGCGTCATGAAAACCTGCTCAACGGCACCACCGATGTCGCGCAGCACCCCGAGTTCGCCGATCGCTATACCACCAAGACGATCGACGGCAATGAACTCTCCGGCTGGTTTACCGAGGATTTCACGCTGGCCGAGCTCAAGACGCTGAATGCCCGCGAACGCATCCCCGAGGATCGCCCGGGCAACACCGCGTACAACGACCAGTTCGAGATTCCCACCCTGGAAGAAGTGATCGCGCTGGTGAAAGCGGTCGAGGCCGAGACCGGCCGGCAGATCGCCATCATCCCTGAACTCAAGCATCCCACCTATTTCGCCGAAGAGGGCGTGCTGCTCGACGGCTCTGCGATCGATATCGATACCAGCCAGCGCCTGATCGATACGCTGATGGCGAATGATTTCGTCGACCCGCAGCGGGTATCGGTCCAGTCGTTCGAGATCGAGAACCTGCTGCGGCTGCAAAACGACATCATGCCCGAGGTTGGCATCGACCTGCCGCTGGTGCAGTTGATCAGTGCCGGCGGAACGCCCTGGGACGTGGCCTATAACTTCAACGCGGATAACCCCGGCGCCAACCCGGAGGCTTATGCGGAGCTGGATCTCGCAATCGCCGAAGACACGATCTACAGCGATCTGTGGACCGAGCAAGGCGCCCAGGCACTGTCCGCCTACGCCGATATCTTCGGGCCGTCCAAGGATGCCATCCTGCCCAAGCGTGATCTTGGCGTGCCGGTGGACGGTAACGGAAACGGCATCGCGCAGATCGACCAGATCCTCACCGGTGAGGTCTCCGCGCTGGTGGAAAACGCCCACGCAGCCGGCATCCAGGTGGTGCCCTATACCGTACGCACCGATGAGAGTTTCCTGTCGCTGCACGCCGATGGCACGGTACGTACGCCGGTCGAGGAATACGTGCAACTGATCGAGACCGGCATCGACGGCATGTTCACCGACTTCCCGCAGGATGCCCGTCAGGTGATCGACCAGCTCGATACGCGGCCCGCTCACCACGGCTGGGAGCCGGTTGTCCTCGAGGCGGCGCGCCTGCTGAGCGAGTCGGCCTGGTTCCGGAAAGTCGATGCCTTCCTCACGGGCATGGATTCCGACGGCAGCGGTACGAATGGCCTGAACCTGGAGGCCTTGAAGCCCTTGCAACGCGGCCTGGAGGCGTTCAAGGAAGCCCTGCACGACCAGGAGAGCGCCACTGGCGACGCCGGCATCATCGTCCATGATCGCAACGATATCGACCAGCGCGACATTCTGGTGCGCGATGCCGAGGCGTTGAATGCCCGGCAGGGCACGTCCGGGCTCGATGTGGCGCTCTACGCGGGAGGCGAGACACTGATACTGCCGTACAACGTGGAAAATGTGCGCTTGCGCGGCACCGACGATACCGAACTGTTCGCCAATGGGCTCGATAATGTCATTCAGGGCAATGCCGGCGACAACCTCATCCACGCCGGTTATGGGCAGGACAGGATCGACGCGGGCACCGGCAACGATGTGCTGCATGTGCCGGGGGCCCGCGAGGATTACACCCTGGCGCTGGATGCGGGCGGCCGGGCCATCCTGACCGGTGTGCTGGGAAACTCGCTCACGCTGACCAACGTGCAGAGCGTCGCGTTCAGCGATGGCGAGTTTGCGCTGTTCGCCACCGACCAGGCGGATATCTCCGGGCTTTACCGTGCTTTTCTGGGCCGGGCGCCCCAGCAGGAGGAGCGGGCGGCATGGAGCGAGGCCAGCGCGCAGGGCGCCTCGGTTGACGATATTGCTCAGCAGCTGGCCGGCAGTGCCGAGTTCCAGGCGCGCGATGACCGGCTCGAGGACAGTGAATTCATCGAATCGCTGTATCTCAACGTACTGGGTGAGCCCATCGACGAGGCGGAAGCGGCTGACTGGCAGGCGCAGTTGGATGACGGCACGCTTGAGCGGGCCGATCTGGCCCGGGAATTCGTGACCAGCGAGACGTATCAGCTGAACCATGCGCGGATCGATCCGGGCCACGAATGGTGGGCGATGGGCTAGGCCATTAGTGGGATAGGCCGGTACTGACGAGAGAGCATCCCGATACAGGCGCCCCGTCATGTGCGGGGCGCTTGGTTCTCCAGGATCATTGTCTCTTTGCGCTGGCGCTCGTCAGTATCACGAGGTGGCGGACGGCGAGGAGCGCTCGGGCGTGAGCTGCTGGGTGAACAGCGCCTGTCCGTCGATATCCTTGAGCGTGACCGTCAGCACTTCCGATTCGCTGTCCAGATCGACCTGACCAAAGAACTGATAGCCGGCGGCGGGCGACAGGTTGGCCTGGCCTTCGGGGGGCGCCTTCTGAAACACCACCTCGGGCCCGAAGGTATCATCGAGTGCACCGGGGCCGAAGGTGCCGGCATTGAGCGGGCCACTGACGAATTCCCAGAATGGCAGGAAGTCCTGAAACTGGGCCCGGTCCGGTGAATAGTGGTGCGCCGCGGTGTAATGCACGTCGGCGGTCAGCCACACCACGTTGCGAATGTCGCGATCGCGTAGCTCGCGCAACAGGTTGGCGATTTCCAGCTCGCGGCCCAGCGCGGGGCCGTTTCCGTTGGCCACCGCCTCGAAGTGCTGGGGCTCGCTTTTGCCGTCCGGTACCAGCAGGCCGATCGGCATATCGGCGGCGATGACCTTCCAGGTGGCAGTGCTGTCGATCAGGCTGCGCTTGAGCCACTCGAGCTGCGCCGCACCGAGAAAGGCGGTCTCGCTCGATGGCTCGCGCTGGCGGTTGGCGGTGTTGGGCCCCCGGTAGCGGCGCATGTCGAGCATGAAGATGTCGAGCGAAGGGCCGTAGGGAACGCGCCGGTAGATGCGTTCGGGATCGGCAGGATCGCGACGGATCGGCATGTATTCCATGAATGCCTGGCGGCCGCGGGCGGCGAGCAGGTTGGCGCTCTTGACCGTATAGCGGTCATCGTCGAGCAGCTCGCCGGGGTACCAGTTGTTGGTGGTTTCGTGATCGTCCCACTGCACCAGCCAGGGTACCTCGGCGTTCAGGGCCCGAAAATTGTTATCGAGCAGGTTGTAGGCGTGCTGGCCACGGTACTCCTGCAGGGTTTCGGCGACCTTGCGCTTGGCCGGCGTGACGATGTTGTGCCAGTTAGAACCGTCCGGCAGGGTGACGTTTTCCTCGAGCGGCCCATCGGCGTAGACGGTGTCGCCGC
Organism: Halomonas sp. WWR20; assembly: GCF_054602495.1. Taxonomy (NCBI): domain Bacteria; kingdom Pseudomonadati; phylum Pseudomonadota; class Gammaproteobacteria; order Oceanospirillales; family Halomonadaceae; genus Halomonas; species Halomonas sp. WWR20. Next base: position 180,334 of record NZ_JBTRHR010000002.1, on the reverse strand, counting down.
TGTGCAGGAAGAAGTCGGGCTGCACGCGGCGCATCGTGTCGTAGATGCGCATGCCGCCACGGGATTCGTCGATACCCCAGCCCTGCCCGACATTGTCGCCGGACCACACGAAGCGCACGTCACGCCGGGTCTGCGGCGGCAGTTGTAGTTGTCCGCTCAACGGTTCGCTGAAAATGCCCGGTTCCTCGAGGGATTCGAAGCGGACCCGATAGTGCAGCGGGCCGTCGCCCTGAAGGCGGTGGCGAATGTCGAGCTTGCCGGTGAAATCGCTGGCCTCCAACACGTCGGGGCCTGCCAGGGTGCGCGACGACTTGAAGTCGGGCCGTTCGGCGATCTCGACCCACATGCGCGCGGGGCGGTCGGCGCGGCTCCAGATGATCGCGCCGTCGGGGCGCATGTCGCCGCTCATGATGCCTTGTGCGGTGACGGGCCGGCGGGAATCGGCAATCACGATCGCCGGCGCTCCCCATAGCGTACCGGTCGTCAGGGCGGCACCGGTCAGCGCGGAGTTGCGTAGAAAATGGCGGCGGGTCATGCGCATGGTGGGCATCCTTGCAGTGGCTATCGATGCCCAGAAAGTAACGCCCCTGTATGACACTGCGCTGACAGCCCCATGACCCCCCGATGAGATGACTGCCATCCTCGTGGCCGGCCCGAAGCGTCACCGCTTGCACAAGGCACCCGCGCCGCTTGCGTAAGGCACCCGCGTAATATGGGGCCCGAATGAATCGCCACGGCCGACGGCCCCGGCTCTACTCCAGCGTCCACGGCTCCAGCGGCACCTCGTTTTTGCAGCTGTCGTCGACCGGGGCCCCGGGGTCGTCGAGAAAGGCGCGAATCATCGTCGAGCGGCATTCGGTGACCGGGCTATGGCCCTTGGCTTGATATTCGACGTACTGCAGGTTGGGCATGGTCCGCTGAAGCCGCTCGCTCCAGCGCGTCCCGCAGCAGGGGTCCATCTGGCCATGAATCGCCAGGGCCGGCGTGGAGGACTCGACCGGGTCGCTGTGCTGCGGCGGTACGTCCCCGTCGCTGCCCCACCAGGCACATAACCAGGGCGGCTCGAAGCCGAGGATGGCGGGCTCGCGCTGGACCGCGGCGATTGAATCCTCGGGACGAGGGCGGTTGGTGCCCATGTCGTTGCAGACGTGCGAGAGAAAATAGCCCAGCGCATAGTGGGGCGCTTCCGGCGCCGAAGTGTACTGGTCGATCAGAAAGAAGTCGGCGAGGGACGCGTAGTCGCCTTCCTGTATCCGGGAGATGAGGCTCGGCAGCGCCGCGTAATCCTGCGGCAGCATCAGGTAGAGGGTGTCGAGAAAGGCCGCGCCATCGAAGTAGAGCGTCTTTTCGCTGCCGTCGACCGCTTCGACGCGGGCGGTGAAGGGACGCTCGTCGAGCGTACGGCGCGCCCGGTCGATGGCCAGGAACCAGGCCGGCAGTTGTTCGCGACACGCTTCATCCTGGGCGACGCAGAGCGCCAGTACGTCGGTGAAGGTCTGCTTGGCGGTATAGAACTCATCCACGGGCGGGCGGTTGCGCAGGCTGGTGAACCAGGGCCAGCCGAGAATCGCGGCGCGTACGCTGTCGGGGTAGTAACGCAGATAGGAGAGCACCGTGCCGCTACCGGTGGAGGAGCCAAAGGCGTCGATAGTGTCGTAATCGAGCAGCCTGCGGATCTCGTCGACATCCCGCGAGACGGCGTACTCGTTGTACTGGGGCACCGCGATGCCTTCTTCCTCGAGCTTGGTATAGCAGTCCGCCACGACGCCGGTGATGCGCTTCAGGCGTTGCATCGGGTCCAGCGAGGAGGTGAGGGCCGGCGTATGGATGATGTTGTGGTAGGGGGACACCTCGGCATATTCGGGGCATTCCAGCGCCGGTTTGGCGTGGATGAAGCCGCGATGATCCATCACCACCAGCGTGCGGTTGCCGATGTCCTTGCGCAGTTGGTCGATGTAGTCGCGATTGCCGATGACCGAGTAGCCGGGCCCGCCGGGAAAGAAGACTACCGGCGTGTCCGTGCTGCCCTCCTGCTGCGGTGCGATCACCGCCACCGGCAGTTCGATGACGGTGCCGTTCGGCGCATCCCAGTCCTCCTGACCGTAGAAGGTGTAGCACTGCGCCTCCAGCGCGGTCAGCGCCTGTGTCGCGCATTCCGATCTCTCCAGGCGTGGCACGTCCTGCGATGTTGGGGGCTGGCTCTGGGCCTGGGCCGGCGACTGCCAGAGAATCGTGAAGAACAGGAGGGTCGCGAGCGTCATCCAGCCGACGCACGAAGGAAGCGGAAAACGTCGAATGCGTTGCATGCCGATCATCCCTGTTGTTGTTGAAGGCCCGCCCGGAAGCGTTTATTTCACCCTAGCAACCCAGGCGGATGCCGCAAGGCTCGTGCCATTCATACTAGAAGTGCAGCCTCCATCGACAGCCCCGGACCGAAGCCGAGCATCACGCAGGGGCCATGGGCGGCGCGGCGGCGCAGGCGCTCGAGGACGAACAGCACGGTCGGGGAGGACATATTGCCATGCTCGGCGAGTACCGCGCGGGAGTCGCGGTCGGCATCCTCCGGCAGCTCGAGCGCCTGCGTCACGGCACGGATGATTTCCGGGCCGCCGGGATGAATGGCCCAGTGCGCGACGTCGCGCAAGGTCATGCCGTGACCCGCCAGCCACGGCTCGAGCCATTCGCGCAGCGCGCCGCGAATCAATCTGGGCACCTCGCTGGACAGGGTCATCTCGAAGCCGTGATTGCCGATCTTCCAGGTCATCGCATCAGTGGAGGACGGGGCTAACCGGCTGGCCGTGTCGAGCAGTCGCCAGCCGCTATCGGCCCGTTCGCCCTGGCCGAGCACCACTGCGCCGGCGCCATCGGCAAACAGCGAGTTGGCAACGATCTTTTCCAGGTCCCAGCCGTAGCGGAAGTGCAGCGTACAAAGCTCGACGCAGCACAGCAGAATGCGGGCCCGAGAATCCTGTTGGGCCAGGGCGCTGGCGGTACGCAGGCCGTTGAGTGCGCCGTGACAGCCCATGAACCCGAGATTGAGCCGGCCCACGTCCACCGAAAGCCCGAGACGCTGGATCAGCTCGCTGTCGAGCCCCGGCGCGACCATGCCGGTGCACGACACCGTGACCACATGGGTGATCGTCGCCGGTTCGGTCGCAGCCTCGGCGAGCGCCGCACGGCATGCCGTTGCCGCCAGCGGGCCGGCGTCTTTTGCGTAACGCTGCAGGCGGTCCGCGGTCGGCGGCCCGTAATCGTCCGCCGAAGCCGCCGGCGGGAAGAACGCCTCGAAGCCGGCAATGCCCTCATTGTCCGCAGGGCCGGCATCATCGGCATCGCCGCGACATAGCAGCACACTGGAACGCCGTTGCACGCCGCTGTAACGGTAGATGCGTCGCAGCGCCTTGCGTTGGCGCTCGTTCGCGCAGCAACGCGTCTCAGCGATCTCGGCGGCGGCAGTCTGATCGAGTGTCCCGGCGGGAGTCGCCACGCCAAGACCTTGCAGTATTGCATTCGCGGCCATCAGGTATCCTCCGCGGGAGTCAGCTTGTAATCGCGATTGAGCCACGCCGTCAGCGGCGCGACCGCCCCCGGCAGGGTGTCGATCACCGGCAGCAGCGTCTCGAGCAGCCGGGGATGGCGCAACATGCTCGACAGGCCCCGGCAGCCAAGCTGTCGGGTGCGGATCAGTTCGGTATGGCAGGCGGTCCACCGCTCCACCAGATCGTCGTGCCACGCGTTCACTGCCTCGAGCGCCAACGGCTCGATGGCCGCCGCGCTGGCCAATGCCCAGCCCATGCCCTCACCGGTGAAGGGTTCCACATAACCGGCGGCGTCACCCAACACCAGCACACGCGCTGCGCCCAGCCGGTGGCGGCGTCGCGTCAGTTTGGGAGTGCCGTGCCAGCTGGCTTCCTGCAGTGCCGCGGGCGTGGCAAAGCCGGCGGAGCGCAGCGTCGCGGCGACTGCCGACGCCGGGCCGCCGTGCTGCTTGACCCAGCGCGGATCGAGGGCTGCGCCGATATTGAGCTGGGCGTCCTCCACCCGCACCAGCCCGACGTAGCCGTACGGGCCGCAGGCCATATGGATGATGCCTGTCGCGTAGGGCTCGGGCGCATCGATCAGCGTGGTGCCCAGACCGATGTGCGAGTCGTTGTCGACCTCCAGCGTATCGGGTTCATCCTCGCGCAGCAGGCGACTGCCGAGCCCGTCGCAGCCGAGCACCAGGCGGGCAGTGACGGTCAGCGTTTCATCGCCGTGGCGCAGCGTGAGCGTACGGCCATCCGGCTGCGTGGCACCGAGCAGCGCCTGGGTCGCGGGCAGGAAGCTCGCTCCCTCGGAAGTGGCGCACTCCACCAGGCGGGCATCGAGATAACGCCGACTCAGCGCGCGCCCCTCGGGCAGCGGTACGCGAGCCTGCTGTCGGCCGCTGGCGAGGTGCATCATCGTGTAGGCGGGGCCGGCATGGATCGCCTCGGCGAGCCCTGCATCGCTCAGCGCTTGCAGGGAGGCGGCGTTGAGGCAGCCGCCGCAGGCCTTGTCGCGGGGCCACGCCGATTTCTCTACCAGCAACACGCTCAGGCCAAGCCGGGCCAGCCGATAGGCCGAGACACTGCCGGCCACACCGGCACCGACGACCACGACATCCCAGTCACGGGGCAACGTGGCGGCATTCATGCGCCGCCGCCCTGAGCGCCTGGATGCGACCAGCGCAGCAGGAAACGGCTCGGCCAATGCGTCTTGAGGTGGATTTTGCCCAGCCCGGCGCGCATGGTCAGGGTGCGAACTTCGGGCAAGGTCAATGCCGCGCGCACCGAGCGTATGGCATCGGTGTGGACCATCGGCGAGGCGGACAGCAGCCGGGAGCCCACGTAGGCGAGCCCATAGCCGCTGTGGTTGCGGATCAGATCGCTGATCACCAGGTGACGGGCATGCCGGGAGAGCATGTTGAGGAGCGTCACGATCTGCGCATCATCAAGATGATGCAGGAACAGGGTGGAGGTGACGATATCGTAGCGGGTCGGCAGCGCCGCGTTGAGCGCATCCAGGCGGAAGAAGCGCACCGGCACCTCGGCCTGCTGAGCCTGGCGGGCGGCATAATCCAGTGCCGTCTGACTGATATCGCAAGCCTCGACGCGCAGCGCAATACCTTCGCGCTGCGCGCGACGGGCCAGTGCGATCGCCACGTCGCCCCCTCCGGTGGCGATATCCAGCAGCGTGAGTTCGCGCTCGGGGTGGGCACGGGCAATTCGCACGATTTCGGGCCACAACACGGCGGCGGTGCGGCTCATGGTGTTGATACGTTGCAGGCCGCGCAGCGCATCGATATGGGCGTGGGCCTCCACGCCAGGTTCGTCCATCAGCTCGCCTTCGAGCTGGCGTCGGGTCAGCGACGTGAGCATGTCCGTATGTCCGTCGTCAGGAAAAGGTGAACTCCATTCCCTTTTACTGTCGTCAGCCTTTGGCCCGCGGTCAAGGGGGGCGCGCGGTGTGAGGAGCCGAGTTGAAAATCCGGCTTCGTTCGGGCGGCCAATCATGCGATGCTAATTATTGATAATGTTGATGTTGTTTCGTGGGGGCCGGCGCGAGTGTCGGTTGCCGAGTGCGCTTATCGTTGCCGCCTCGCGGCTGTTACGGAGTGGCCATGCTCTTTGTGCTCTATTTGATACTGGGAATTTTTGCCGGTGTGCTGGCCGGGCTGTTCGGGGTCGGTGGTGGGCTGATCATCGTGCCGGTGCTGGTGTACAGCTTCACCGCGCAGGGCATGGCGCCCGAAGTGCTGACGCATCTCGCCGTGGGCACGTCGCTGGCGACCATCGTGTTCACGTCGCTCAATGCCATCCAGGCCCACCATAAAAAGCGTGCGGTGCTGTGGCCGCTGGTGGGGTGGATGACGCTGGGCATCCTGGTCGGCAGTGCGCTGGGGGCGGTCACCGCGTCCTACATCGCCGGGCCGCACCTGCAGACGATCATCGGTATCTTCGCCATCGTCATGGCATTGCAGCTGACCTTCAGCTGGCGTCCCAAGGGCAGCCAGGACGATTATCGTCCGCCCGGCAAGGCGTGGCTGGGTTCGGGCGGCGCGGTGATCGGCTGGGCATCGTCGATCTTCGGCATCGGCGGCGGTTCGCTCACGGTGCCCTTCCTGCTGTGGCGCAACCTGCCGATGCAGCAGGCGGTGGGGACATCGTCGGCATGCGGCCTGCCGATCGCCATCGTCGGGGCGCTGTCGTTCATGTGGGTGGGTTGGGGCGAGGCGGAACTGCCCGACCGGAGCGCAGGCTATGTTTACCTGCCTGCATTGGTCGGTATCGCGCTGACCAGCATGTTCGCGGCACGCTTCGGCGTCCGTCTCGCCCATCGGCTGCCCGCCCGCGTGCTGAAGCGGCTGTTTGCCCTGTTGCTGTTGTGCGTGGGCATCAGCTTTTTGGTGTAAGGCGCCATGCATCGCGGGCGGGGTTTCAGGCCTGCAGCATGCGCCGCTTCAATTCGTTGGCGTTGCGCCCCATGCGGGTATTGATCTCCTTGAGCTCTATCCGCATGCGGCCGTGGGTGACGATGGCGAGTTCGAACTGTTCGAGTGCCTCGTGCAGCAAGGTGCCGGGCACCTTGGGCGTCAGTCGGTAGTACAGTACGCGATACCGGCCCTGTTCCAGCTGGCTGCGTGAGGCATAGAGTTCCTCGCCCGGCGTGTAAAGCTGCCAGCCGCCGCGTTCCACCGGATCGCCGATGCCTGACGGCAGCACGGTGATGGCCTGCATCTCGAAATGATGGCGCGGATGCGGCTCCTGCGTGTCGAGCCGCTCGCGTAGCGTGCGGTATTGTTGCGCCAGCGCCAGGGCTTCCTCGGCCAATTCTCCCTGCGCCTGCTCGAACGTCACCGTGGTCACGGCCTCGGCATTCTCGAAAACGCCTTCGATATGATGTTCCACCGGCACCCAGAGTGCGCCGCCTTCGATCATCGGCTTGGCCGGGACGCGGCCTGCGTAGGTGCGGGTCATCCGTGTCGCCGTCATGTGTCTCTCCTGACTGTGAGCTACATAGTGTCGCATGGATAAACGCGCATCGCGTAGGCTGGCATGTAAAGCTTGCCCGCGCTGTGCTTGCCCCGCCAATTCTATCTACGCTCTGCATAGGTTCAGGTACTACACGCTCTAAACCTCAGCCAAACCTCACAGGAGAACATGATGAAAGCTGTCGTTTTCCATGGAATCGGAGACATTCGGGTCGATGACGTTCCCGAACCGCAGATACAGGAACCCACCGACGCGATTGTTCGTCTGACCACGTCTGCACTGTGCGGCACCGACCTGCACTTCATCCGCGGGACTTTCTCGGACATGAAGGAAGGCACCATTCTCGGCCACGAGGGGGTGGGGATCGTTGAGTCGGTGGGCGACGACGTGCGCAATCTCGTGCCGGGCGATCGGGTGGTGATTCCCTCGACCATCGCCTGCGGCACGTGCGCCTACTGTCGTGCGGGGTATTATGCCCAGTGCGACGTGGCCAACCCCAACGGCAAGCTGGCGGGCACATCGTTCTTCGGTGGCCCGGCCGCGACCGGCCCATTCGATGGCCTGCAGGCGGAAAAGGCGCGGATTCCATTCGCCAATACCGGGCTGGTCAAGTTGCCGTCGGAGATCAGCGACGATCAGGCGATCGTCATGTCGGACATCCTGCCGACCGGCTATTTCGGTGCCGACATTGCCGATATCGAGGATGGCAAGAGTGTGGCGGTGTTCGGCTGTGGACCGGTAGGATTGTGCGCCATCGTCAGTGCCAAGCTGCTCGGCGCCGGGCGGGTATTCGCTATCGACTCCAAGGATGATCGGTTGGACAAGGCCCGCGAGCTGGGCGCCGAGTGCATCAACTTCGACCGCGAGGACCCGGTGGAGACGCTCATCCGGCTCACTGGTGGCATCGGTCCGGATCGCGCCATCGATGCGGTGGGGATCGACGCCCAGCATGCGCATGACGAGCATGCCGAGGACAAGAGCGACGTCCAGACCCAGGAGCAGGAGTCGCGCACCATCGCGCCGCAAACCAATCCCTCCGGCGACAACTGGCACCCGGGCGATGCGCCGAGCCAGGCACTGCAGTGGGCCGTCCAGAGCCTGGCCAAGGCCGGCACGCTGTCGATCATCGGCGTCTACCCGCCGCCGATGCGCGCCTTCCCCATCGGCATGGCGATGAACAAGAACCTGACGCTGAAGATGGGCAACTGCAACCATCGCAAGTACATTCCCGAGCTCATCGAGCTGACTCTGGCCGGCAAGGTCGATCCGGCCAAGATCCTCAGCCAGGCCAAGCCGATTTCCGACGTGATCGAAGCCTTCGAGGCCTTCGATCGTCGCGAGGCCGGCTGGATCAAGGTCGAGTTGCTGCCCCAGGCCGGCTGAGGCCGAAAGGGCAGAGCGCTGACAACATTGTCGTGAATGGGGCGTTTCCGTACGGGCGGAAGCGCCCCGCTTGTATGACGATGCCCACACTGACGGCGCAAAGCTTGATAAGGGTCAAGGCCCGCTACCCATCCAGGAACAATACTCGAGGAGACATCCAACCCGAGAAGTCCGAGAGGTAAGGTATGGCTCACTTGCATTCCCCGTCGCATTCCTCAGCGCCTCCTGTTTCTGGCCGGCTCTCGTGGTGGGAGCGTCTGGGCGAATGGTGTTTCGAGGCTTCGGCCCCACGGGTCGTCCAGTCCATGACCTTTGAATGCGGCGATGCCTACCGAAAGATCGTCGGCAATCTCGCCATGCCGCTGGCGCCCGCCATCGAGCGGGAAGTCGCGAGAACGCTGAATCGGGACGTCGCGCACAGCCTTATCCCGGCCAGGACGCTGTTGCCTGTGATGATGCAGCGCCTCGGGATCTCTGTCTCGAGTGGCCCGCTGGGGAAGGAGACACTCCAGGCAGTGGAAAGAACCTGCAATCGCTGCCCCCAGGTCGGGCGCTGCTGGCTCGCCATGCGTCACCACACCCCTACCGAGGCGTGCCGGGGATTTTGTCCCAATGCCGAGGCGCTAGAGCGCGTGGCGACCATGATGGACTAGCCTGACCTGAGCAGTCTCCAGACCGGCATTACGATGCCGGTTTTTTTATGATCACTGCCGTTAAATGCCATGATAGCCTGAATGATACCGGCGTTTGGCGGGCATCGTTGGCAAGTCTGCTTTAGTCTGGAAGACTCAAGCGGATACAGAACGTGCCTCATCGAAGAGAGAAGGGAGCAAGGATGCCTAACCCATGGAAAGCCGATAACCACTTCACGCTGTTGCCGGAGGGCAAGCGTTACTGGCCGGCGATATTCGAGGCGATCGATGCGGCACGTGAGTCGGTGCTTGTCGAACAGTACCTGGTGGCATCCGGCCGACTCGCCGACCGTGTAATCGAGGCGCTGACACGTGCATCGCAGCGCGGCGTAGAGGTTTATATGCTGCTGGACGCCTATGGCACCCAGGGACTGAAAGATCAGGACCGTGAACGCCTGACGCAGGCTGGCGTAACGCTGCGGTTTTTCAATCCGCTCTCTGCCGGACGCCTGAACGCCAATCTGGCCCGCGACCATCGCAAGCAGGTGACCGTGGATGGACGCATGACGTTCATCGGTGGCTTCTGCATGATCGATGAATTCATCGATGAATGGCACGACGTGGCGATATGCGTCGAAGGGCCAGTCGTCGCCGACTGGAGCCGGCTATTCGCGCAACTGTGGCAGGCTTCGCTGACGCGTGGCGAAGAGGGCGAAAAGACGCCGTCGATCATCCCTCCGGTACCTGACGGCGAGGCGCTGCCGGTACACGAGGCCGGCATGAATGGACGGGTCATCTCCGGCCGTGGACAACGCTACCAGGCAATTCGCAATTCGCTGTTGCAACGTATCGCTGCGTCACGCCAGCGGATGTGGATTTGCACGCCGTATTTTCTGCCGTCGGTCAGCCTGCGTTACCGTTTGACACAGGCGGCGCGGCGGGGAGTGGACGTGCGCTTGCTGGTGGCGGGCAAGAAACACGACCATCCCAGCGTCCGCTATACCGGGCAACATTACTACGGTCGTTTGCTGCGGGCAGGGGTGCGCATTTATGAATACCAGCCTCAGTTCACCCACGCCAAGTTCTGTCTGGCCGATGATTGGTGCACGCTGGGGTCGTGCAACTTCGATCACTGGAGCCTGCGCTGGAACATGGAAGCCAACCAGGAAGTGGATGACCCCCGATTCGCCCAGGCGATAGTGACGCTGTTCGAAAGGCAGTTTGCCGAGAGTAAGGAAATATTACGCGGGCAATGGGCAAGGCGTCCCTATTCTCAACGTGTGCGTGAGCGGTTGCTGGGTACGATTAACACTGGGTTTTCTCGGTTGCGGTAACTTTCTTTTTGTATATAAAAAACAATATTTTATAATATATTAAGTTTGTGCGTTTGTTTTAGGAGTAATCTAAAACCGACTAACCGTTGAATGATCGATCAAGCTTATAATTTTAACCTGGTTGGATGGGTTGAATGAAGGCTGGTTGTATCTTCACATTGCGGAGCCGGGGGTTGCAGGGATGCATGGCTTCTTGGTTCTATAAGGAAGGGAGCTCAATATAGCCCCGGTTACCGCGCCCCCTTGATCCTATGTTGATAAAGTGGGCAAGCAATAGAAAGAAGTAGGCTCGAAGAAAAACCATTGTTTTCGAGTGTATCGTTATGTTCGGGCCCCTGCTAGTTGATATATCACCTTTAAGGTGAAGGTAATTCAGACTACGACGTGTTAAGCCGACAAAGGATCAATCTCTGCCGGCTGTAATGTAGGATGGATTACATTATATAAGGGTTTTAGGGTTAAATATAAAGCGAATTAAGTTATATTTAAGGCCGTTCTTCGATAGAGTCAGTATTTTACTTTTCGATAGTCGCTAGTCTATGGCGTGGCTTCATCATTTCTTGACATTTCGGTGATGGAGATAATTGGGATTGAACTGGCCGAATGCCTTCAAGCGCTCCCAGTCCTCGATCACCATGCGCTTGCTGTTCAGGGTGATCAGCCCCTCCTTGCGCAGCCGCTGCACGATCCGGTTGGTATGTACCACCGTCAGTCCCATCGTCTCGCCCAGTTCCTCCTGGGTCAGGGGAAGGTCGAAGCTGTTGTCTTGGGTGAGCCCGGCAGAACGCGAACGCAGCAGCAGCTCGCAAAAGATATGCGCAAGGCGCACATCCGCGGCACGGCCGCCGGCATTGACCAGCCACTCGCGCAATATGGCTTCATCCACCAGCGTCGACCAGAAAAGTGCCCGCGCGAGCCGGGGGCAATGGTCCACGATGTAATTGAGCTTATCCTGCGAAATGCTCGCCACCTTGGCAGGCGTAAGCGTGCGGATCGAGTGGTCCATCTCGTCGAGCAGGGTGACGTACATGTCGCACAGGTCACCGGGCAGCAGATAGGCCATGATATGGTGCTTGCCGGTCTCGAGCAGTTTATAACGGCAGGCCCATCCCTCAAGCACCAGATGTACGTGTTCGGGACGCTGACCCTCGCTGATGATGTCCTGACGCTTGTTAATCGTATCGACCCTTATGACGGCATCTCGCAACGCTTGTTTCTCATGCTCGGAAAGATCTGTGTAGCTGCATAGTTTTTGAATCAAAGGCTCGATGGTCATGGTCTCTCCGAGTCGGCGTGAAGCGCTTCTGCGTCGCTGGACGTCCTAATCCTTATGGCGACTGAATATGATTGCGACGGGTGTGGTTAGTCATAAAGTCTGTAATAACAGGCGGTAACGTTGCGTTGCGCCTTCAACGTAACAACAATTTAACGAGGGGAGGGTAATATTATGTAGCCGACGGCTAGCGCCGCTACAGGCGGACCGGAGCGGTTACGCAACCAGGCTCGCGGTCAACAGCCCATGTACCACCATGATGCGTTCGGCGAAGCCGATAGGGCCGCGGTCGCGGTGGGCAGACAACAGGATCACTCCTTTAGGTGGGAAAGGACGTTATCCGACGTCGCCAATGGCGTCGATGAGCTGCTCCTTGCTCATCTGGCTGCGGCCGCCGATATCGAGGGCTTGGGCCTGCTCGTAAAGCTCGCTCTTGGAGAGCGAGGCGAGATCGCGCGCTGGCTTGGCTTTCTTGGTGTTCTCTCTCTTGGCACTTCCTTTCTTGGCATTTGCTTTCTTGGCACTTGCCTTGTGGGAACTGCCTTCCTGAGTATCCCCTGGCTTGGCGGTGCCGGGGGTGGATTGACTCCCGCGGCCCTGAGCCGCCTGGCGCTTTCGGGAGGAGGGAGTATTGCCTGCAGCGTTTCGGGCAGGCGGATGAGTGTCGATTTCGCCCTGCGCCAGGCTCTGCTTGAGTACGGCCATCAAGTCCACCACTTCGCCGCCCTCGTCGGGGTCGGCCTCCGCCTCGGGGGCCTCGATGACGTCCTCGCCACTCTCGAGTTTCTTCCGGGCCCGCTCGATGATCTGTTCGCTGTGCTGGTCGTTGAGTTCGGCGCGATCCAGCGAGGATTCGCTCATGGTGTTGATGGCCTTTTCGAAGCGCTTGACCTGGGCGGCCCTGGGCTTGGCCGGAGCCTCGGGCAGGCCGGCGTCGGCGGGCGAGCGCAGCTCATCAAAGAAGCGCAGCGTCTCGGCGCGCAGCAGTCCGTTTTCGGCGATGATCGCCACCAGATACTCCTTGCCGCGCATGACGAAGGTGGCGATGCCCGCGCGACGGGACTGCTCCATGCTGCGCGCCAGCAGCCGGTAGGCCTTGGTCGCGCCCTTGTCGGGGGTCAGGAAGTAGGCACGCTCGAAGTACATGGGGTCGATCTCGTCGAGCGGCACGAAACGGCGTAAGTCGATCTCCTGGGACTTCTCGGGCGCCAGCGATTCGAGCTCCTTGTCCTCGACCAGCACGAACTCGTTCTTGTCGACCTCGTAGCCGCGCACCAGCTCGCGGTTGTCGAGGACGCGCTCCTCCTTCTCGCAGAAGTAGCGCCGGGCCAGCGGCGTGCCGTCGCTGTCGATCATGCGCAGCGACACCGGTTTCGAGCGATTGGCGGGAAACAGCCCCACCGGCAGGCTGACCAGGCCGAAGGCGATGGTGCCCGACCAGAACGGCCGCGGGCCGCTGACCCGGGCCTCTTCCCGGCCCTTGTGATCTCTGCGCTCAGGCACGTTTGCGCTCCTTGTTCAGACTCGCCTCGAGGGCCTGGGTGAGATCCTCCGAGGGCTTGGGCCGACGAATCGGGGTGACTTTCACTTCTTCGCCGCGCCGCTTGCGTTCGATCAGTTCCATCACCCGCTCGCGGTACTCGTCGTGATACTCCTCGGGGGCGAAGGGGGCCTCGAGCATCGAGATGAGCTGCGCAGCCATGGCCAGCTCCTTGTCGTCGAGTTGACTGCCGCGCGGTGCTTCGAGCGCCTGCGCGGAAACCACCTCCTGATCGTGGCGCAGCGACATCAGCATGGGATAGCCCTGATGCAGGCGTAGTGCGCCGACGTAGGCTTTCTTGCGCATTACCCAGCGCACCAGGCCCTCCTTGCCGGTACTGGCCAGCGCCTGCGCCAGCGCGAAATAGTCGTCCTGCGTGTCGCCGTCGGGTCCCAGATAGTAGGGGCGGCTGTACCAGCGGTGATCGATCGCCTCGGTGGGAAGGAAGTGCAGCACCTCGATGTCCCGCGAGGGCTCCGGTTCCAGCGCCGCGAGCTCGTCATTGCCCAGCACCACCCGCGCGCCCTCGTCGCTGACATAGGCGCGCTGGGTCTGGGCGTAGGGCACCACCTCGTCCGATTCGGGATTGACCATGGCCTGCCTGACCGGGGACTGGTCCTTGCGGTGCAGCAGGCGAAAATGCACGCTGCGATCCTGGATGGCGGAGAACAGCTTGACCGGTACGCTCAGCTCACCCAGGCGGATCACGCCTTTCCACATCGCTCGCGCCGCCATCATTCACCTCCTGCGTGACACTCGGGGCACACCAGCGTGCCGTCATCATGACGCTTGATCCCGCAGGCCGGACATAGCGGCCGGTCGCAGAGCGCGCAGAAATATCCCGCCTCGTAGTGGAAGGTATGCTCGCAGAACTCGCAGTACTCGCTGCCGGGCTCCAGCCACCAAGGCGCCTCGGAGGAAGAGGATTCGTCGTCGTTCACGGTCATGGCGTCTTTTCCTTAGTTCAGATCTGCGCTCGGCTCACTTCTGCATGCCCACGCGGCGGCGCATCTCGGCCGTGATGGGCCGACGGGCGGTGTCGAAATTCGCCCATGGATCCTCACGCAGCGCCGAGAGCCGTCGGCGCAGATTCTCTAGGGTGTAACGGTCGGCACGCAGCGCGGCGTTCAACTCGTCCCAGCGTACCGGCACCGCGATCGGGGCGCCTTCGCGGGCGCGTACCGAGTAGGAGGCGATGGCGGTGGCGCCACGACCATTGCGCAGGTAGTCGATGAAGGTGCGTCCCTGACGCTTGGTCTTGGACATGCTGGCGGTGATGCGCCGCGGGTCGTCCTGGGCATGCTGCTGGGCGACGGCCTTGGCGAACGCCTTGACTTCGTCCCAGTCGGCGCGAGGTTCGAGCGGCACGACGAGATGCAAGCCCTTGCCGCCGGTGGTGCGCACGAAACTATCCAGTCCCAGCGCGGTCAGCCGCTCACGCAGCTCGGCCGCCACGCGCAGGATCTCCTTCCAGCCCACCTCGGGGGCGGGATCGAGGTCGAATACCATCAGGTCGGGGTGCTCCACGTCATGGATACGGCTGCCCCAGGGATGGATTTCCAGCGCCCCGGCCTGCACCAGCCCGATCAGATCCGAGACCTGCTGTACGTAGACGTAATCGCGCTTGCCGGCCTTTTCGGTAATCGACACGCGGGGCACGCTGGAGGCGATGGCCACCCGGGGATGCTTCTGGAAGAAGCACTCCTCGCGCCAGCCCTCGGGACAGCGCAGCAGCGACAGTGGCCGGTTGATCAGCGTGGGCAGGATCCACTCCTGGATCTCTTCGTAGTAGTGCGCCAGGTCGAGCTTGGTGATGCCCTGCTCGGGAAACAGGACGCGCTGCGGATGGGTCAGGCGCATGCCCGCGACCCTGGCCTCGCCGGCCTTGGAAGAGCGTGCCTTCGACGCGCCGACCGGTGTGTGCTGTGCGCCGGGAGCGCCTTCCGTCAGGGTATCCCCCGTGTTCATCACCGGCGATGCGCTCGAGGTGCGGATCTCGTCCGGGTCGCGATCCTCGCGGACGCCGCGAAAGGTGGGGTGGCGCAGCCGGCCGTCGCGGGTGCGCTCGGTGAATTCCACCTCGACGACCATCTCCGGGGCGACCCAGTGTGCCGTCTTCGCGTCCGGTACCGCGTCGCTGAAGGGCGATTCCGCCACCTCGAGCTCGCGCAGGGCGGCATGCAGGGACTCGAGCTGGCGGACGCTGAAACCGGTGCCGACGCGGCTGGTGTAGCGCAGCTTACCGTCCGCGTCGAAGGCACCCAGCAACAAGGCGCCGAAGCCGCTACGTGCGCCGCCGGGGCGGGTGTAGCCTCCCACCACGAACTCCTCGTGGAAGGCGCACTTTACCTTCAGCCACTGTTTGCTGCGGCCGCTTTCATGAGTGCTTCCGGCGCGCTTGGCGATGATGCCCTCGAGGCCCAGGCGGCAGGCCTGCTCGAAGAAGGCCGGCCCCTGTGCCTCGATGTGATCGGAGTAGCGCACCCGACTGCTGCCCGTGAAACCGGCGGACTCGAGCAGTTGCGCCAGGGCCCGCTTGCGCTCGACGAGCCTCACCCGGGTCAGATCGTAACCGTTGAGATAGAGCAGGTCGAAGCCCTGATAGACGAGGCCGGCGGTGCGGTTGCTGCTCAACGCCTCCTGAATGCGCCGGAAGCTGCTGGTGCCGTCATGCGCCAGCACGACCACCTCGCCGTCGAGCAGAGCGCTGTCCACCGGCATCCGGCTGAGCACGGCGGCGAGATCCGGGAAGCGCTCGGTCCAGTCGTTGCCGTTACGGGTGATCAGGCGCACCTGGCCGGCCTCCAGCCGCACCATGATCCGGTAACCGTCGAACTTGATCTCATGCAGCCAAGCCTCTCCCGCCGGGGCTTCACGGGTCAACGTGGCCAACTGCGGGCGAATCTCATCGGAGAGTGGCAGTGATTCGGCACCCGCCAGTAGGCTCGGGTCGGGTGGCTCTGCGCGCCGCTGCGTTGCACCCTGGGCCGTCCAGACATTGTCGCGATCGCGGGCGATCTCGGCCATGCTGCGCCCGGTGGCCACGCTGACGTCGTCGGAAATCCCTTCGCGGCGCCCGCTGCCCTGGCCGTCGCGGCGCTTGATCAACAGCCAGTTTCTGCCGTTTTCGTTGCGCCCGGTCATGCGCGTCAGTGTCCAACTGCCATGAAGCTTTTCGCCCTCGATCTCGAAATCGAGGCGATCCTCGCGCGCCTTGCCCGTGGCGCGCCAGCGGCCGCGATCCCACAACATGGAGGTGCCGCCGCCGTAGGTCTTCTGCGGAATCACGCCTTCGAAATCGCCGTATTCCACCGGGTGATCCTCGACTTCCACGGCCAGGCGCTTCTCGCCGGGCTCGAGGCTCGGCCCCTTGGGCAGTGCCCAGCTCCTGAGCACGCCGTCCTGCTCGAGGCGCAGGTCGTAGTGATCATGACTGGCGGCATGCTTGTGCATGACGTACAGACTACCCGGCGCCGCCTCGCTAGCGGCGTCGCCGGCCGGCTCCGGTGTCTTGGCGAAATCGCGCTTGCGACGATACTCCTCGAGCCTCTCCATACCTGATTGCGCACTCCAGCATCAGCGATAGGTCTGGATTCAGCCTAGTCAAGCGCACGGAAGGCGCCAAATGCGGGCCATGAGAGGCGTGAGGCCTGGAAAGCAAAACCCCCGGCACGAGGCCGGGGGCGGGAAGCAACATCGACCCGTCGAGAATCAGTCCTGGAAGTTGACCTCGGAGTAGAGCGTGCGCAGGCGCAGGGTGTGATTGACCTGCTTGAGCGCTTGCAGCGCCTGCGGACCGTAGTCCTTGTCGACGTCGATGACCACGTAGCCGACCTTTTCGTTGGTCTGCAGGAACTGGCCGGCGATATTGATGCCGTTCTCGGAAAGTACGCGGTTGATCTCGGAGAGCACGCCGGGCACGTTCTCGTGGATGTGCAGCAGGCGGTGCTTGTCGGGGTGCGAGGGCAGCGCGACCTCGGGGAAGTTGACCGAGGTGATGGTGGTGCCGTTGTCGGAGTAGGTGATCAGCTTCTCGGAGACCTCGATGCCGATGTTCTGCTGGGCTTCCAGGGTCGAGCCGCCGATATGCGGTGTGAGAATCACGTTGTCCATGCCACGCAGCGGCGAGACGAACTCTTCGTTGCTGCCCTTGGGCTCGACCGGGAAGACATCGATGGCGGCACCCAGCAGCTTGCCGGCGGTGAGTGCCTCGGCCAAGTCCTCGATCACCACCACGCTGCCGCGCGAGGCGTTGATCAGGTAGCTGTTCGGCTTCATCAGCGCGATCTGCTCCTTGGCGATCATCCAGCGGGTGGAGGGCAGATCCGGCACGTGCAGGCTGACCACGTCGGCGCGACCCAACAATTCGGCCAGGCTGCCCATCTGGCGGGCGTTGCCCATGCCCAGCTTGGTCACCACGTCGTAGAAGATGACCTCGAAGCCCAGCGACTCGGCGAGCACGGAGAGCTGGGCGCCGATGCTGCCGTAGCCGACGATACCCAGCGTCTTGCCACGCGCCTCGTGGGAGTGCTTGGCCGACTTCAGCCAGCCGCCCTGATGAGCGCGAGCGTTCTTCTCGGGAATGCCGCGCAGCATCATGATCGCCTCGGCCAGCACCAGTTCGGCGACCGAACGAGTGTTGGAGTAGGGCGCATTGAATACCGGAATGCCCCGCTCGAGCGCCGCAGGGAGGTTGACCTGGTTGGTGCCGATGCAGAAACATCCCACGGCGGTGAGCCTCTCGGCCGCCGCGAATACCCGCTCGGTGAGCTGGGTCCGCGAGCGGATACCGATGAAGTGTACGTCGCGGATCTTCTCGATCAGCTCGTCCTCGGACAGGGAGGTCTGAAGCGTTTCAATATTGGTGTAACCCGCGTTCAGGAAGTTATCCACGGCTGACTGATGGATACCTTCGAGCAGAAGGATCTTGATTTTGCTCTTGTCCAGGGACGTTTTGGCCATTGTCGGATCAATCCTTTCGTCGGCTCACGACGTTGTCTGTCGGATGATGATGGGTTGTGATCTGTTGGAGGGACGATCCGGAGGGGAGACGAGGGACCGCGCGTCAACAGGGGCCATATCGTAGCACAGCTGCTGAGTTTCATGATGAAAATGGTGCAGAGCCTGCATGAATGCACTGCAAGCGTCCCCGGCGCATTGCAGCCCCGCGAGGCGGGCTCGGCCATACCCGCCGCAGTAGCCTGAAGAGGCGGCGAGACGACAATGGTGGGGAAGACGCACCCCGGGGGCTAAGGTGTATACTAGACGGTCAAACCTGACAGGTGCGGCCGGCAGACGGTTGCACGGATGAGCGAGAAGCGCCATGGCAGAAAAGGACGCGGCCAAGCAGGGCGCCGCCGAAGATTCGCCCCAGGATTTCGCCGCCACGCTGAGTCGGCTCGAAACGCTGGTGAATCAGCTGGAATCCGGCGAGCTGTCGCTGGAGGATTCGTTAACCGCCTTTGAACAGGGCGTGCGTCTGACGCGTGACGCCCAGCGGCGGCTGGACGAAGCCGAACTCAAGGTGCGGACCCTGATCGAACAGCCGGATGGCTCGCTGCGAGCCGGGGCTTTCGACACGCCCGTGGACGGCCCCGCGCCGTTTGATGCGGAGGACGCCAGTGAGCGTTGAGACTTTGAGCCGTGACGATGTGATCGACACTGCGCGGGCACGTATCGAACGGGTTCTGGAGGCGTTGTTTGCGGACCCGGCGCCAGTAACCGAGGAGCTGCAGTCAGCGATGCGTTACAGCGTGATGGGCAGCGGTAAGCGCCTGCGACCGGTGCTCGTGTATGCCGCAGGGCGCGCGCTGGGCGCTGCCGAGGATACTCTGGATGCTCCCGCCGCTGCGGTGGAACTGATCCATGCCTATTCGCTGGTTCACGATGACCTGCCGGCCATGGACGACGACGATCTGCGCCGTGGGCGGCCTACCGTGCATCGTGCATTCAGCGAAGCCACGGCGATCCTGGCCGGTGACGCGCTGCAGACGCTGGCCTTCGAAGTGTTGGCCGCACGCGACCATCCCCGCCTGGGCGCGTTGATTCGTACGCTGGCCCAGGCTTCGGGACGCGACGGCATGGCCGCCGGCCAGGCGCTGGACATGTCCGCGGTCGGCGTGCGCCCGGACGTGGAGGCGTTGGCCACCATTCACCGTTATAAAACCGGTGCGCTGATTCGTGCTGCCGTACGTCTGGGGGCGTTGAGCGCAGTGCCCGAGGACGACCCGCGTGTGAGTGCGTTGGATACTTACGCCGCCGCGATCGGCCTGGCTTTTCAGATTCAGGACGACATCCTCGATGTCACCGGCGATACCGCAACGCTCGGCAAGACTTCGGGCGCCGATGCGTTGCGTGACAAGCCCACTTATCCGGCGCTGCTCGGCCTGCCCCAGGCCCATGACAAGGCGCAGTCCCTGTTGCAAGAGGCCCTGGAAGCCATCGCCCCGCTGGGGAAGGATGCCGCGCCGCTTGCCGAACTGGCCCGCTATATGATCGAACGCGATCATTGACCGCTTGCTGACGAGAGCCTATGAAGCTGTTCGACGAAATCCCTGCCGAGCGCCCGCTGACGCCACTGCTCGACACCCTTGAAAGCCCGGCGGCGCTGCGCGAGCTGAACGGAACTCAGTTGCGCCAGCTTGCCGACGAGCTGCGTGCCTATCTGCTTTACAGTGTAGGCTGTACCGGTGGCCATTTCGGTGCCGGGTTGGGGGTCATCGAGCTGACCGTGGCGCTGCACTATATTCTGGACACCCCTTATGACCGCCTGGTGTGGGACGTCGGCCATCAGGCCTACCCGCACAAGATTCTCACCGGGCGTCGCGACACCATGCATACCATTCGCCAATACGGCGGCCTGGCGGCGTTTCCCAAGCGTGAGGAGTCGGAGTACGACACCTTCGGCGTGGGGCATTCCAGCACCTCGCTCTCCGCGGCGCTGGGCATGGCGCTGGGCGCACGGGCCAAGGATGAAAAGCGTCGCGTGGCCGCGGTGATCGGTGACGGCGCCCTGACCGCGGGCATGGCCTTCGAGGCCCTGGCCCATGCCGGACACGTGGACGCCAACCTGCTGGTGGTTCTCAACGATAACGAGATGTCGATCTCCGAGAACGTCGGCGGCATTGCCAGTTACCTGGCGCGGATTCTGACCAGCAAGCCCTATACCGTGGTACGTGAAAACAGCAAGAAGATGCTTTCGCGGCTGCCGGGCGCATTGGAACTGGCACGGCGCACCGAGGAGCACGTCAAGGGCATGGTTAGCCCGGCGACGCTGTTCGAGGAATTCGGCTTCAACTATATCGGTCCCATCGACGGCCACGACCTGGGCGCGCTGGTGCAGACGCTGCACAACATGCGCGATCTCGACGGGCCGCAATTTCTGCACGTGCGCACCCGCAAAGGCAAGGGCTTTCGCCCGGCGGAAGCCGACCCTATCGGCTATCACGCCATCACCAAGCTGGAGAAAGTGGCTAGAGAGCCAACGCCGGCGCCGCTGATGCCCAAGGCCGACGAGGTGCCGTCCGAAACGCCGGGGGACACGCCATCGCATGCCGGTTCGGCGGAGCCTCAGCCGCGGACGAAACCGCGCAAGTATGCCAACGTCTTCGGTGAATGGCTGTGCGATATGGCGGCGGCCGATGAGCGATTAATGGGCATCACCCCGGCAATGCGCGAAGGCTCGGATCTGATCCGCTTTTCGCAGGAGTATCCGCAGCGCTACTTCGACGTGGCGATTGCCGAACAGCACGCGGTAACGCTGGCGGCGGGATTGGCCTGCGAAGGCATGAAACCGGTGGTGGCGATTTATTCCACCTTCTTGCAGCGCGGCTATGATCAGCTGATCCATGACGTGGCGGTGCAGCACCTCGATGTGACCTTCGCCATCGACCGCGCCGGGCTGGTGGGTGAGGACGGCCCCACCCACCACGGCGCGCTGGATCTCTCTTACCTGCGCTGTGTGCCCGGGATGGTGATTCTGGCACCGGCCGACGAGGCTGAATGTCGCGCCATGCTGACCGCGGCCTATCGACATCCGGGGCCGGCGGCGGTGCGCTATCCGCGCGGCAGCGGTCCCGGCGTGATGATTCCCGAAACGCTCGAAACGCTGCCCATCGGCATCGCCGAGCTGCGGCGGGAGGGTCGGGACGTGGCGCTGCTGGCTTTCGGCAGCCTCAACATCCCCGCCGCCGAGGTGGCCGAAAGGCTCGATGCCACCCATCTCAACATGCGCTCGGTCAAGCCGTTGGATCGCGACGCGGTGTTGGCGGCGGCGCGGCGGCATACGTTGCTGGTCACCCTGGAAGAGAACGTCGTTGCCGGGGGCGCCGGCAGCGCCGTCAACGAGCTGCTGATGGCCGAGGGTATCACGGCGCAAGTGCTCAACCTGGGGATTCCCGACAGTTTCATCGAACACGGCAAGCCCGCCGAATTGCTGCATGAATGCGGTCTCGACGCAGACGGTATCGAAGCCGCCATTCGTGTGCGTCTCGATTCGGTGCGTGCCCCCCAGACTCCCAACCGCCGCGGATAATCGCGAGATGGCCACAATGAGGAAAACATGCTGATAGCGATAGTCATCGGGGGCGTGCTGGGTTACATGATCGGCCGCCTGCCCGGTATGCTGATCGGAGCGGCCCTGGCTTACTGGCTGGTCCGGCGCCTGCGTGCAACCCTGATAAGCAAACTGGCCCAGGGCCAGAGTCAATTTCTGGATTCCACCTTCGCCGTCATGGGGTGCCTGTGCAAGGCGGATGGACAGGTGACCCAGGACGAGCTCGATATCTCCCGACGGCTGTGGGAGCGTCTGCGCCTCAACGAGGAGCAGCGGGCTCAGGCCAGGGCGGCCTTCAACCGTGGCAAGGCGGCGGATTTCGATCTGGATGCCGAGCTGGCCACCGTCCGCCGTATCACCGGCAGTCACCGGGCATTGCTGCAGGTGTTTCTGCAGGTACAGCTCTCGGCAATCGCCGCCGATGGTCAGGTGCATCCCGCCGAGCGTGACATGCTGCTGCGCGTGGCCCGTGGCTTGGGTTGCTCCGAAGCGGAAATCGCCCAGATCGAAGCCATGCTGCGAGGCGGCGCCAATGCCACGGGGGGCCCCTCCGGCCAAACGCTGGAGGATGCCTACCGGGTGCTGGGAATGGATGCCGAGGCCAGCGATGCCGAGATCAAGAAGGCCTACCGCCGGTTGATGAGCCAGAACCATCCCGACAAGATGGCTGGCAAGGGCTTGCCCGAAAGCATGCGGGAAATGGCCGAGCAGCGTACCCGTGAAATCGGCAATGCCTATGAACAGATCAGGAAGGCGCGTGCGAGCAGCACCTGAACCTGAGCGGAATGCCTATCGGCCCATGCAGGCAGGCGACGGCTGAATTCTGTGCGCCTGGCTCAGCCCGTAAACTGCAAAAAGCGCCTGCCGGAATCCGGCAGGCGCTTTTTTCTGGCCCGCGGCAAGCGCCGCGGGTCGAGTGGGTGATGGTCTAGAACTTGTAGTTGATACTGAAATAATGGCCCGGCCCGGAAGTATCCTGATTGACGCCGGTCACATCGGTATCGTCCTCATAGAAAGCCATATTGTTGTAAATCTTCAGACCATAGCCGATCGCAAAGCGCTCGGTGTGATAGTACAGGCCGTTGAACCACTCCAGGCTGTTGCTGCTGCGTCCGGCCTGCTCACCGACGGTATCGGCACCGAACTTGTAGTCGAGATACCCCTGGTAGGCGAAGTAGCTGCCGTTGCCGAAGGTATAGAAAGGCTTGAACCAGTTGGTCGAGGCCATGTAGCCGTCCCATGAGCTTTCATCCGGACCGCCGTAGTTTTCGCGTACGTAACGAGCCGTCAGGTTGAGCCCCATGGTGCCGAACCAGGGCACCTCGATATCGGAGCCGAGACCGACGTAGTGCTCCCAGAGACCGCCGCCAGGACCGGAGTCACCGATGTTGGTGACCGTGGCGATATACCACTCCTTGACCGGCCCGACGGACAGGTCGTGCCCGGTGATGGCGTCCAGGGAAAAGCGAGGCGCTATCTTGGCGAACATGTTGTCGCCTTCGGACTGGTCGTCGCTGCTGTCACTGAGTACGTCAAAGAAGTCGACGTAGCCGTAGAGGTCGACGATGCCCGAACGGCCGCCGAACTCCATTTCGACATAAGTGTCTTCGGAGTTGCGGAACGGCAGTTTGTTGTCTTCGCTGCGCATCAGGTTGAAGGTCATCCACTTGTAGTCGTTCTCATGGATACCGGCGCTATAGTCGGCCGCCAGGGCAGGACTGCTGGATATCAGCGTCGCTAGCAGTGATGTGCCAATCCAGTTGTTCTTGGTCATGAGGGTTCCCGTCTTGTCGCAGTTACGTTGCCAGTCGAAAAATGCGCGTTACACTCGGTTTGTCGGAGTGTTATGTCAGGCTGATGAAGAAGCCGGCGATGGTGGCGGACATCAGGTTGGAAAGTGTGCCGGCCAGCACCGCCTTGAGGCCGTAACGGGCAATCTCGGGGCGGCGCATGGGCGCCATGCTGCCGAGCCCGCCGAGCAGGATGGCGATCGACGAGAGGTTGGCGAAGCCGCACAACGCAAAGGAGAGCACCGCGGCGGTATGGGCCGACATGGCCTCGCCGGTGGCCGCGACGACGCTGTCACCCGAGATGTAAGGGGCCAGGTTGATGTAGGCGACGAACTCGTTGACCACCAGCTTCTGGCCGATGAAGGAGCCGGCCAGAGTGGCCTCGTCCCATGGAATCCCCAGCAAGAAGGCCAGCGGCGAGAATATCCAGCCGAGAATCATCTCCAGGCTCAGCGAATCCATGCCGATCCAGCCGCCGATGCCGCCCAGCATACCGTTGATCAGGGCGATCAGCCCGATGAAGGCCAGCAACATGGCGCCGACGTTGGCGGCCAGCATCAGCCCCGAGGTCGCCCCGCCAGCGGCGGCGTCGAGCACGTTGGCCGGACGCTCTTCCTCTTCTTCGGCCTTGGCTGCGACCCGCGACACGCTGTCCTTGGGCTGTTCGGTTTCCGGCATCAGCAACTTGGCGAACAGCAAGCCACCGGGAGCGGCCATGAACGATGCGGCGATCAGATATTCCATGGGGATGCCCAGACCCGCATAACCCGCGAGCACCGAACCGGCCACCGAGGCCAGGCCGCCGCACATTACCGCAAAGAGTTCCGAAGAGGTCATCGAGGCGATGAACGGGCGCACCACCAGCGGCGCTTCGGTCTGGCCGACGAAGATATTGGCGGTAGCCGACATCGACTCGGTGCGCGAAGTGCCCAACACCTTATGCAGCGCCCCGCCCAACAGGCGGATGATCCACTGCATGATGCCCAGGTAATAGAGGACGGCGATCAGCGACGAGAAGAAGATGATGATGGGCAGTACCTTAACGGCAAAGACGAAGCCCACGTTAGCGGGATCGGTGAGGTTGCCGAACAGGAAACCGATACCATCGTTGGCATAGCTGATGACTTGGCTGACACCGCTGGATATCGACCCGAGCATGGCTTGGCCGAAGGGCACGTAGAGGACAAAGGCGCCGATACCGGCCTGGATGGCGAAGGCGCCGCCCACGGTGCGAAAGCGAATGGACTTGCGATCATAAGAAAAAAGCACGGCGATAAGGATAAGCGTTGCCATCCCTACCAGGCTCATGATGGGGGTCATATTCAGTATCCTGACGACGTTCGATTGGGTTTGTTATGCAGAGAACGGCATGCGCCTGCGATAGACTGATAATTTTGTTATTAAAGTCACAATATTTTGCTAATAAAATAACATCGAGTAGGCGGTGTCAACTTTTTTACAGTGCCGCCTAAACCTGCAGAACCTGAATTCCACGCCGGGCGCAAGCCCACCTGTTGCCTGGCGGTTGGCCTCGGCACTTGGCTTGGCTTGGCTTGACGTAGAGCTAGACGCAGCAACGCTGGGGGCAACGGGATACATGACGAACATGCCCGGGATATTGCCGTGATGGGGGCGCTATCCGCTGACCTTAGCCGGTGAACGCACCCGTGCTGGGGATAGCACAGGCAGGACCGACCTGCCGGCATCGAATGGCTGGGACGCGATACGCCGAGGCAATAGGCGTGAGCCTACGCTCTGTCTGCAAAATGCCTGCGCTCACTCACGCTGCGTTAAAAATCAGCTCAAAATGCTCATTTACACCACGTAAACTCCGCTTCATCGCTGATTTTTGCCTTGCCTGAGCATCGCTCGCCGATTTTTCAGACAGAACTTAAGCCTCGAAGGGCAGTACGGCGGTATACACGGCGAAGTAATGGCAGACGCTGCCGCCGATGACGAACAGGTGCCAGATTGCGTGATTGAAGGGAATGGCGCGCACGGCATAGAAGATCACGCCTACCGTGTAGGTGACGCCGCCGGCAACGAGCAGTGCGATGCCGATATCCGGCAGGCTCTGTGCCATCTCGCCGGAGGCGAACACGATCAACCAGCCCATGAATAGATAGATGGCCACCCGCAGTGTCCCGAAACGATTCGGCCAGCGCAGCTTGAGGAGAATGCCGCCCAGCGCCAGCCCCCAGACGATGGCGAACAGGGTCCAGCCCACCGGCCCGCGCATATTGACCAGCAGGAACGGCGTATAGGTACCGGCAATCAGCAGATAGATGGCGCAGTGGTCGAGTAGCTGGAAGACACGCTTGAGTCGCGGATGACGACAGCCGTGATAGAGCGTGGACGCGGTATACAGCAGGATCAGGCTGGCGCCGTAGAGGCTGAGACTGACGATCTTCCAGGGATCGACATGCGTGACCAGACTGGCGAGGACGATCAGTACCGCCATGCCTACCAGGCTGAGCAGGGCACCGATGCCGTGGCTGACGCTGTGCAGCCACTCTTCCAGCGGAGCGTACTCCTCGGAATCGACGGGCGATACGGGGCGGGATGACTCGGGCATGGGGTGGACTCCACAACGGGCAGAAACGGCAACAATATAGTTGACGTTAGTGAACCAGTTTAGTTCGTGGGCCGGTGCCTGCATGTCGATTCCCGCCGCGCCTGGCGTCAGCGGTTGCGCTCGACGTCCACATCCTCTGCGGCGGTAAAATCCTCCAGCAACATCATGTGACCGAGCTTGCCGGCCTTGGTGGCCAGATAATGCTCGTTATGCGGGTTGCGTCCGGTGGTGATGGGCTGACGCTCGACGATGCGCACGCCGTCCCGGGTCAGCGCCTCGACCTTGCGCGGATTATTGGTCATCAGCTTGAGCGACGGGATTCCCAGATGCTCGAGCATGGGAACGCAGAGATCGTAACGACGCAGGTCGGCGCCGAAACCCAGACGCTCGTTAGCCTCGACGGTATCCGCACCCTGATCCTGCAGGTGGTAGGCGCGAATCTTGTTGAGCAGGCCGATACCGCGCCCTTCCTGGCGCATGTAGAGCAGCACGCCGCGCCCCTCGGCGGCGATGCGCTTGAGCGCTTCCTGAAGCTGGTAGCCGCAGTCGCAGCGCAGCGAGAACAGCGCATCACCGGTCAGGCACTCGGAGTGCACGCGAGCCAGTACCGGCTCGTCGGTCGACACGTCGCCCAGTGTCAGCGCGATGTGGTCCTTGCCGGTGGCTTCGTCCTCGAAACCATGCATGGTGAATGTTGCCCAGGGCATGGGCAATTGGGAGGCGGCGATGAATCGAATCGTCACATTGAACCTCGGTAGCGCGCTAAGGGTGGTATGGGCGCACAGTCCTGAAAAGAGCGCAACATTATAACAGGCGTTGGACGCTGGCTCACGGCTTAATCCACGTCGCGCTTGCGCCGGGCCGGTGTCCCGGGTTGAACTTCGCCGCGCAGAGTCGTATATCCATGGCGCCGTGATGCTCGCTATCCGTTACACTGGATACGAATTTCCTGTCAGATCGAACCCTATGCCACTCAAGAATGATCGTTTCCTGCGTGCACTGGCGCGCCAGCCGGTAGACCGGACCCCCGTTTGGATGATGCGCCAGGCAGGACGCTACCTGCCGGAGTATCGCGAGACTCGGGCCCGGGCCGGCAACTTCATGGACTTGTGCCGCAATACCGAGCTGGCCTGCGAGGTGACGCTGCAGCCGCTGGAGCGCTATCCGCTGGATGCCGCCATCCTGTTTTCGGATATCCTGACCATTCCCGACGCCATGGGACTCGGGCTGTACTTCGAGACCGGCGAAGGCCCCAAGTTTCGCAAGCCGGTGCGTACCGCCGAGGACGTGGCGGCGCTGACGGTGCCGGATGCGGAGCGTGACCTGGGGTACGTGATGGATGCCGTGTCGATGATTCGCCGCGAGCTCAACGACCGCGTGCCGCTGATCGGTTTTTCCGGCAGTCCGTGGACGTTGGCGACCTACATGGTCGAAGGCAGTTCGAGCAAGGATTTCCGCCATGTGAAGTCGATGCTCTACTCCAGTCCCGATACCATGCATCAATTGCTCGACGTATTGGCGCACGCGGTGACCGATTATCTCAATGCGCAGATTCGCGCCGGCGCTCAGGTGGTGCAGATCTTCGATACCTGGGGCGGAGCGCTATCGACACCGGCCTATCTGGAATTTTCGCTGCGCTATATGGAGCAGATCGTCGCCGGGCTGATCCGCGAGCACGATGGCCGGCGCGTGCCGGTGATCCTGTTCACCAAGAATGGCGGCCAGTGGCTGGAACACATGGCCACCACCGGTGCCGACGCGCTGGGCCTGGATTGGAGCACCGAGCTCTCCGACGCCCGCGAGCGGGTCGGTAACCGCGTCGCGCTACAGGGCAACCTCGACCCCAACGTGCTGTTCGCCCCACCCACGGCGATTCGCGCCGAAGTGGCGCGTGTGCTCGACAGCTACGGTGCCGGGCCGGGGCATGTGTTCAACCTGGGACACGGCATCAGCCAGTTCACCGACCCCGACCATGTGACCGCCTTCATGGATGCTTTGCATGAACTCAGCCCGGCCTATCATCGCGACTGAGCACTGGCGCACTCTGGTGGTGCTGGACGCCGATTGCCCCTTGTGTCGGCGTTCGGCGCATTTCCTGCTGCGTCATGAGAGCGGTCCCCGCTTCTTGCTGGCGGGGCTCAGCTCGTCCGTCGGCGAGCGGCTCGGGCGTCACTTTGGCGCCGATCCTCGCCGTCTCGACAGCGTATGGTGTATCCGCGACGGCGAGCTGTTCCGCGATAGCGAGGCGCTGTGGCGTCTGGCGCAAGGGTTGCGTTGGCCATGGACTCTCGGGGCCGAGTTGCGTCAGTTGCCCCGGCCACTGCGCGATATCGCCTATCGTGCGGTAGGAAACCATCGCCACCGTCTGGCACCGGACATCGCTCTGAACAGCGCCGCCCGGGGGCGTTTTATCACCACCCTGACCGAGGAGCACTGCCGGCAGTTGGGCCTGCCTTCCTACTTGGCGATGGACGACGGCACTGCATTATCGGCACCGGCAACCTCGGGGTTACCATGGTCGCCTACCTGAGAAATGCCTACTGGCTGCGCGCTGTCCTGGCCGTGGCCTGTGCCCTGATCATCGCCTGGGGCAGTCTGACGCCGGGTGACGAGATGCCCCGCAATCTGCCTTGGGACAAGTTCAATCACTTCATCGGTTATGCCGGGCTGGCGTTCTGGGTGCGGCTGTCGGGGCTGCGCGGTGGGGTGAGCTTTCTCGTGGCAGCCGGCTACGGTGTGGCCATCGAAATGGCCCAGATGGGCGTGGCGGGGCGCAGCGGCGGCGACTGGGAGGATATTCTGGCCAACTCGCTGGGCGCCGCGAGCGCGCTGATCGTCATCGCGCTCTGGCGACGTCGCAGCGGCTAGCCCGTCTGTTGTCGGATGCCTTTGTCACGAGATGATGTCGCACCCGGCCTTGTTCACCCATACCAATCCCAAGCGCGTCGTGATCCTCGATTCCACCGACCCGGTCGGCCCCGCCGAAGGTCGGTTCAAAATCGATTTCCTCAAGCGCTGCCACGTGGCCCGGCCAACGTTGGGCCATGCTTGTAGCGACCCCTGATGTATCTCGCGCCGTGGCTGGACCCTCGAAGTATTTTTATCCTCGTCCCGCCTGGGTGAGCGGACTTCTTAAAGCAGCACATGACCCTGCGGCAGCAACGGCGGGGGCGCAGGCTCGCCCAGGGCTTCCAGGGCATCGATCTCGATCGTGCGTGTCAACGCCGCGAGCGGCAGGCTGTTGGCGTCCGTACTGAACGGTGTGCCCAACTCCTCGGAGAGCTTGTCCAGGCCGAAGAACGTATAGGCGATGATGCCGCAGATGACCGGCGTGGCCAGCCCGAGCATCCCCACCAGCCCCCACGGCAAGAGAAAGCAGTAGAGGTAGGCCGTGCGATGCAGCAACAGCATATAGGTGAACGGCAAGGGCGTACGGTGAATGCGCTCGCAGGAGCCCAGTATCCGTGACATCGAGCTCAAGGTGCGATCCAGTTCACTGATCAGAATGTCCGATAGCATCGCCTCCTTTCGGCATTCGCCCAGTAACTGCCCGAGCAACTGCAAGAGTCCCGCCGGCAGATTGGAATAGCCCTCAAGCACGCGGCGGTCTTCGGTCGTGAGATGGGAGGTGAGTTCGGGCCAGGCGTCGGTGTCGCGCAGACTGTGGCGCAGGGCATGCGCAAAGGCGATGGTGAGATGGCCGAAGTGGCGGCGTAGCTCCTGTCCACGCGGCGTGTCGGGATCGAGAAAGGCGTTGGCCTGGCGCATCAGGGAGCGACTGTCGTTCACCAACTGGCCCCAGTGTCGGCGTGCCTCCCACCAGCGGTCATAGCAGGCGTTGTTGCGAAAGCCGAGAAACAGCGACAGCGAGATGCCCAACAGCGTGAACGGGGCCGTCGTGTAGCTCGGAAACAGGCGAGGAAAGTCGCTGTGCAGCTCGGCCACCAGCATTCCGATGACCATGATCACCAGCACCTGCGGCAGAACCATGGGCAGCGTCGAGCCGCGCATCACGAAAAACAGCTTCAGGAAACCGGGATTTTCACGAACGACCATAGGCAAGAGTCTATCCAGGCAGAGCGGAGAAGGCCGGTCGGGGTGATGCGGGCATCATCGCACCCTATCGACCGTGGCAGGTTCCAGACAGTAGCGGTTTTGTGGGTCATTGATAACCACTTACGCGCATTCTTCGCCGTACTGGTTTAGACAAGCATCGTCACGTTGGCTACTGTTCTAAGGCTAGCCGGCCTCGCCAGGAGCCGCATTACCGCTATTCTCGCGACAAGTCCCGTTACTGCCGCGACAAGTCCCGCTATTACCGCGACAAGGATGGAAAGAGCCGACATGGAAGGAGTCCGTGCATGCTGGGGTTAGAAAGCGTTGACCTGGCCCGCCTGCAATTTGCGACCACCGTGATGTATCACATCATCTTCCTGGCGTTGAGCATCGGGTTGTCCACTTACCTGGCCTTCGTACAGGCGATGTGGTTGAAGACCGGCAACCAGATCTATCTCGGCATCTTCAATTACTGGAAGCCACACTTCGCGGTGAACTATGGCGCCGGGGTGGTCTCCGGCGTGATCATGGCCTTCGAGTTCGGCACCAACTGGAGCGGTTTTTCGGCCAAGGCGGGCGGCATCAGCGGTGTGCTGCTGACCTACGAGGTCATCACCGCGTTTTTCCTGGAGGCGGGCTTTTTCGGCATCATGATGTTCGGCCAAGGGCGCGTCAGTCCCAAGGTACATTTATTCGCTACCTGCATGGTGGCGTTGGGCGCTTACATCTCGACGTTCTGGATTCTGTCTTCCAACAGCTGGATGCAGACTCCGACGGGCCATGTCATCGAGAACGGCCAGTTCATTCCCGCCGACTGGTGGCAGGTCATCTTCAACCCCTCCCAGCCATACCGTTTCGTACACATGTCGCTGGCGGCGATGATTGCCACTGCATTTGCCGTGGCGGGCATCGCCGCCTGGCATCTCTGGCGCAATAGCCGGGATGTGGTCGCACGCAAGATGTTCTCGATGGCGTTGTGGATGTTGACGTTCGCCGTGCCGCTGCAGATCGTGGCCGGTGATCTGCATGGGCTCAATTCGCTGGAATATCAGCCGGCCAAGGTCGCGGCCATGGAGGCCTACTGGGGGCCGGAGCCGGATAGCACCGGCATGCCCATGGTGGTGTTCGCCTGGCCGAGCATGGAGGAAGAGAAAAACCTCTTCACCCTGGAAATTCCGCGGCTCAGCAGCTTGTACCTGACCCACTCGCTGACCGGCGAGATCCAGGGATTGAAGCAGTGGTCCAAGGATGAATTGCCCTATGTGCCGCTGGTCTTCTTTGCCTTTCGCATCATGGTGTATCTGGGCTTCGCGATGCTGGGCCTGGTCGCGCTGTCGCTGTTGCTGCGCAAGCGTCAGCGGCTTTACGAGGCGCGCTGGTTTTTGATGCTGATGATGCTGGCGACGCCGGCCGGCATGGTGGCGATAGAGGCCGGCTGGGTAACCACGGAAGCGGGACGCCAGCCTTGGATCATCTATGGTCTGATGCGCACCGCCGATGGCGTTTCGCCCTTCAGCGTCGCCACGCTGCTGACCAGCTTGGCGGGGCTGTGGGCGATTTACACGTTAATCTTTCTCATCGGCGCGTATTTCTTCTTCAAGCTGGTCAGAAAGCCGCCTGAGGAGGCGCTGCCATCCGGCACGCAGGAGGAGACAGGCACGGCGGAAAACCGCCACCCACCCAGGCGATCGTCCCGTCAGCGCAGGGAGCAAGATGATGAGTGAAGAAATGCTTCCGGTGATCTGGTTCGGCCTCATTGGCTTCGCCCTGATCACCTACGTCATCCTGGATGGTTACACGCTGGGCATCGGCATCCTGTTTCCTTTCGTCGGCGAGGAAGAGCAGCGCGGCATCATGATGACCACGGTCACTCCCTTCTGGGATGGCAACCAGACGTGGCTGGTGCTCAGCGCGGCGGGGCTGTATGGCGCGTTTCCGCTGGTATACGCCACGCTGTTGCCGGCCATGTATCTGCCCTTGGTGCTGATGTTGATGTGCCTGTTCTTTCGTGGCATGGCCTTCGAGTTCCGCTTCGAGGCTCACTCGCGCAAGAACTTCGATCGGGGCTTCGTCGTGGCCACGGTACTGACCGCCTTCATTCAGGGCATGGTCGCGGGTAGCGTCATCAGCGGGCTCAGAGGAGAGGGCAATCAGTATGCCGAGGGGCCGATGGGCTGGTTCTCCTGGTTCGGCGTATGTGCCGGGTTAGCCCTGATCGTCGGCTACGCATTGCTGGGTGCCGCCTGGCTGGTGGTAAAAACCGAAGGGCGTTTGCAGCGTCGCTTTTATCGCATGCTGCGGCCGTTGACGCTGTTGTTCCTGCTGGGGATGGCGATTGTCGCTATCTGGACGCCACTGGCGAATTCGCGCATCGCCGAACGCTGGTTCAGTTTCCCTAACAGCGTGTGGCTGGGCGGCGTGGTGGCGTTGATACTGTTGCTGGCATTGAGCGTCATTCGCAGTGCGGCGCGGCGGCGTGAGACGCTGCTTTTCCTTCAGGTGGCGGGGCTTTTCGTCCTGGGACTGCTGGGCCTGGTGGTCAGCCTGTTTCCGGTAATGATCCCGCCGGACATCACGATCTGGAACGCGGCCTCGCATCGCGCCAGCCAAACGTTTTTGCTGGTGGGCTACGCTATTCTGGTGCCTATCATTCTGGGCTACACCGCCTACAGTTACCGGGTATTTCGCGGCAAGGTGCGGGAGAGCGAAGGGTAAGCGTGCGGTGCGTGATACCCTGTTTTACTCGCCCGCCGGGCGTTCGCTGTCAACGACCTCGCTGCATGGAGCATGAATGAGTTCCCCTCCTACGCCACGTCAGTGGCTGTCTGCCAATGCCAAGCGTGGCGGCGTCTGGGCGCGCGTCGCCGTGATTGCCGGTACTGCCTCGACCTTGCTGCTGTTCGTTCAAGCTTGGTCGATCGCCACCGTGGCCCAGCGCATGGTGATCGACGACGCGGCCTTTTCCAGCGTGATCGTTCCGCTGGCGGTATTGCCGCTGGCCTTCATCGGGCGCGGCGCGCTCGCCTGGCTGAAGACCGAAGCCGGGACCCGCAGCGCCATTCTGATCCGCCAGTCGATCCGCCGCGATCTGCTTATCCGTCTCGGCGAGCTCGGTCCGCTATGGGCGCGACGCCAGCACAGCGCGACGCTCGGCAATCGGGTCTGGGATCAGGTTGACGCCCTGCAGGGCTACTACGCCGACTATCGTCCTCAAATGCTGCTGTGCGTCAGCATTCCGCTGTTGATATGGCTCGCGGTGCTACCGCTGAACTGGGCGGTGGCGATCATTCTGCTGGTGACCGCGCCGATCATTCCGCTGAACATGGCCATGGTCGGCATGGGAGCCAAGCAGCGTCAGGAAGCGCAGTTTCGTGAGATGAGTCGCATGAGCCGGCATTTTCTCGACACGCTGCGCGGCCTGCCGACGCTCAAGCTGTTCGGCGTCAGCCGCGCTCAGGCCGAGGTCATCCATGAAGTGTCGGAGAATTTTCGCATCAGCACCATGCGTGTGTTGCGCCTGGCCTTCCTGTCATCGACGGTGCTCGAGTTCTTCAGTTCGGTGGCCATCGCGGTACTCGCCATCTATATCGGCTTCGTCTATCTGGGCTATTACGATTTCGGCACCTGGGGGCACGGCCTGGACCTGTTCATCGGTCTGTTCGTATTGATCCTCGCCCCCGATTTCTATCAGCCACTGCGCGATCTCGGCACGCATTATCATGCCAAGGCCGAGGCGGAGGCCGCCGCCGAGGACTTGATCGCGGTCCTCGAGCGCGATGCGTCCGACCGCCCAGGCCGCCGGGACTGGCAGGTGCCCGAGCGGCTCGGCCTCAAGCTGCACAGCGTGACCTGCCGCTACGCCGATCGGCAGGTGGCCGCGCTCGAGCGTCTCAGCCTGGATATCCGCGCGGGCGAGACGCTGGCTGTGATCGGCCCGAGCGGCGCCGGCAAGACTACGCTACTGAACCTGCTAATGGGATTCCTGCCTCCCGAATCCGGCACGCTGGAGACCGATGACGGCACACGCCTCGATACGCTGGCCCCCGAATGCTGGCAACGTGCGCTTGGCTGGGTCGGTCAGCAACCGACCCTACTGTCGGGCACGCTGGCCGACAACCTGCGTCTGGCGGCTCCCGAGGCCGGCGAGGCTGCGCTGTGGTACGCCCTGGAGCAGGCCGATCTCGGCGAATGGGCCCGGCAGTTGCCCGAGGGGCTGGCCACGCGTCTGGGGGAGGGAGGCCAGCCCGTTTCCGGCGGGCAGAAACGGCGCATTGCCCTGGCACGCGTATTCCTGCGCGAAGCACCGCTGATCCTGCTCGACGAACCCACCGCCAGCCTGGACCGCGACAGCGAAACGCGGGTGATGCGCGCCCTCGAGCGGCTCAAACCGGGACGAACCCTGGTCATGCTAACCCATCGCCTCGAACTACTGCAGTTCGCCGACCGCGTACTGATACTCAGGAACGGCCACGTACAGGCACTGGATACACTCGAGGCTCTGTGCGCACCGGGCGGTCCGCTTGCCGAATCCGTCACGTCAGTGGAGCTTCCCCATGAATGAAGCACCTCGCAAGGCGACGCCCGAAACCTCGACACTGGGCGACCTCAAACCCTACCTGGCGCAGATGCGGCCGTTCATGGCTTTGCTGGGCCTCGGTACGCTGTTGAACCTGCTGGCACTGGTGTCGAGCGTGGGGTTGATCGCCCTGTCGGGATGGTTCCTGAGCGCTGCGGCGCTGGCCGGGATGACCGCCGCCACCGCCGCGACGTTCAATTTCTTTCTCCCCTCGGCGGGGATCCGCTTCTTCGTCGTGGCGCGTACGGCAGGGCGTTATGGCGAGCGGGTCACCTCTCACGAGGGCACGTTCAAACTATTGTCGCTGCTGAGAAAACGTGTCTACGCGACGATCGAGCCGCTGTCGCCCACGGCGCTTATGCGCTATGGCAGCGGTGATCTGATGACGCGCCTGACCGCCGACATCGATGCTCTGGACAACCTGTACCTGCGCGTGTTGACACCATCGCTGGTGGCGTTGGGCGTGATTGTCGGCTGTGGCGTGGTGATCGGCGTGTTCGCGCCGTGGGTCGGCGTGTTCGCCGCCACCGCCCTGCTGCTCTCGGGGATCGTCGGCCCCTGGCTGGCCTGGCGCCTGGGCCATGCACACTCGGCGCGTTGGCATCATCTCAACGGCGCTCTGCGCACCCGCCTGATCGAGCGCCTTGCCGCGTTGCCCGAACTGCTTCTTTATGGCCGTTGGCAACACGAGATCGACACATTGGCTACGGCGCAGCGTCAGCGTGACGATGAGGAGCGACGACTGGCCCGGCTGTGGGGCGTCTCGCAACTGATCTCGCATACGCTGCTGGGCCTGACCATGGCCATCACGCTGGCCCTGGCCGCGTGGCTGGCCAGCGCGGGGCGGCTCGCGCCGACGCTGATCGCACTGATGGGACTGACGGTACTCGCCGCCTTCGAGGCCATCACGCTGCTGCCGCAGGCATGGCAGAATCTGGGGCGGATTCAGCGGGCCGCGCGTCGCCTCAATGACTTGCGCGATCAGGTGCCGAGCATCACCTATCCCGAGCGTGACCGGGCTACACCGACCGATGCCCGGCTGGATATCGACGCCGTGCATGTCGGCTTCGCGGACGGGACGCGAGCGCTCAAGGGCGTGACGCTCAGCCTCGCGGCAGGCGAGCATTTTGCGCTGCTCGGGCCCTCCGGGGGTGGCAAGACCACATTGCTCAATACGCTGGTGCGCTTCATCGAGCCAGACCGGGGCGCGCTGCGCCTGGGGGGCGTGGCGCTCAGGGATCTGAGCGAGCCAACGCTACGCCAGTCGTTTGCCGTGGCGCCCCAGGACGTGCATCTGTTCGTGGCGAGCTATCGCGAGAATCTGCTGATTGGCGCGCCGCAGGCGAGCGACGCGCAGATGATCGAGCTGCTCACGGCGCTGGATCTCGGCGAGTGGCTGGCGAGCCAACCCCAAGGGCTCGACAGTTATCCCGACGAGGGCGGAAGCTCGCTGTCCGGTGGGCAGTTGCGGCGCTTCGGCGTCGCCCGCGCCCTGCTCGCCGAGGCCTCGGTGGTGCTCCTCGACGAGCCGACCGAAGGGTTGGACGAGGCCAGCGAAAAGCACGTACTCGACGAAATCGCTCACCGCTGCCAAGGGCGTACGCTCTTGTTGATCACCCACCGCCTGCAGGGGCTGCAACGCTTCGACCGCATCGGTATTCTTGATGACGGCCAACTGCTGGAAGTCGGTGCCCCCGAGGCATTGCTCGCGTGCCAGGATAGCCGTTATGCCGCCCTGAATCGTCGGGTCGTCCTGTAACCACGCCGGCTGCGCGGCGTCAGGGAGATTGTGATCACGTCAGGACATCTGCTGAAAGTGTGGAATCATGATCTTGTCGATGCCGAAAAGGAGACCATTGCTGGCCGCTTGCCCGACGTGATCACCTTGGCATCGTTGACCCTTGACCGGCCGTTCTGCCTTTTGACCAGTTCGAATGGCGCCAGGGGGTTTAACCCTTTGTGATTTTTTGCATAAGCCGCAGTCTGTTTATGTCTTTTGCGTGGCGAGCCTTAGACAGTCGTAGTTGCGTTGACTAGTGTTTTAGCAGAGACGAATTGACGAGCGGGAGATACCCAGCCGACCCCGGCTATCCTGACGGGTACCGTGTCAGCGTCTCGGATGGCTCAGGCCGGCGCCGGCGATAGCGGTCGGCTCCGGCAGAATAAGGATATTCAATACAAGCCCGACTGGTGTCGTGGCGGTTTCGCGTATGTCAGCCGGGCCTTGATAAAGGGTTTTTCAGATGACGAAGGCCACTGACTGCACGATCATCTACGATGGGGAGCGATTGACGGGCCAGGCGGACGCACCGTTGATCGATTTTCTAGCGGAGCATGATATCGACTTGCCGCATGTCTGTTATCACCGCGCCCTGGGCCCCATCGAAACCTGCGATGCCTGCTGGGTCGAGATCGACGGTGAACTCAAGCGCGGTTGTACGATCCGTACCGACGAAGGCCTGGAGGTCTCCAGCAAGAATCCGCATGCCGAGGCGGCGCGGGAGGAGGGCATGGATCGGCTGCTCTCCAAGCACGAACTCTACTGTACGGTATGCGAGCACAACACCGGCGACTGCACCCTGCACAACACGATGGCGGACATGAATATCCCCATCCAGCGCTACGAGTTCAAGCGCAAGCCCTACGAGAAGGACCACTCCAGCCCGTTCTATACCTACGACCCCGATCAGTGCATTTTATGCGGGCGTTGCGTGGAAGCCTGTCAGAACGTCGAAGTCAACGAGACGCTCTCCATCGATTACACCAGCGAGAATCCCCGCGTATTGTGGGATGGCGGGAGCCCGATCGATGAGTCGAGCTGCGTGCACTGCGGGCACTGCGTCACGGTCTGTCCGTGCAACGCGCTGCTGGAGAAGACCATGCAGCCGGATGCGGGGCCGTTCACCTCGATGTCGGAGTCGCTCAAGCGGCCGATGATCGATCTCGTCAAGGCGCTGGAGAACACCACCGGGGCGACACCGGTCAACGGTGTCTCGATGATGGACGTGGCCTGGCGCCAACCGGAGATCAAGCGCACCAAGACGGTCTGCACCTACTGCGGGGTGGGCTGCTCCTTCGAGATGTGGACCCGCGACCGGCATATTCTCAAGGTGCAGCCGGTAGTCGATGCCCCGGCCAACGGCATCTCGACCTGCATCAAGGGCAAGTTCGCCTGGGATTTCGTCAACAGCGAGAATCGCCTGACCACGCCGTTGATCCGCGAGAACGGCCGCTTCCGCGAGGCGAGCTGGGACGAGGCACTCGATCTGGTCGCCCGACGTCTGCTGGAAACCCGCGACACCTATGGGCCGGACAGCATCGGTTTCATCGGTTCCAGCAAGGGCAGCAACGAGGAAGCTTACCTGACGCAGAAGATCGCGCGGCTGATCATCGGCACCAACAATGTCGACAACTCGTCGCGCTACTGCCAGAACCCGGCCACCAAAGGGCTGTTCCGCACCGTCGGCTACGGGGGCGATGCCGGCAGTATCAGCGATCTCGAGAAGGCCGAGCTCATCGTCATTGTCGGCAGCAATACCGCCGAGAACCACCCGGT
Organism: Halomonas sp. WWR20; assembly: GCF_054602495.1. Lineage (NCBI taxonomy): Bacteria > Pseudomonadati > Pseudomonadota > Gammaproteobacteria > Oceanospirillales > Halomonadaceae > Halomonas > Halomonas sp. WWR20. The sequence continues at coordinate 142,052 of NZ_JBTRHR010000002.1, read as the reverse complement.
CATCGCCTCGAAGATCAAGGCCGCCCACAAGCTGCACGGCCAGAAGCTGATCGTCGCCGATCCACGCAAGCATGAGATGGCTGAGCGCGCCGATATCTTCATGCGTCCCAAGGCGAGCACCGACCTGATCTGGGCCTCGGCCCTGTCGCGCTACATGTTCGACAACGGCCTGGCCGACATGGAGTTCCTCGACAACAAGGTCAACCAGGTCGAGGAGTACCGCAAGTCGCTGGAGCCGTTTACGCTGGAGTACGCCGAAGAGAAGACCGGTATCCCCAAACAACAATTGATCGATGCCGCAGAGATGATCGGCCGGGCCAAGAGCGTTTCACTGCTGTGGGCGATGGGCATCACCCAGCACAGCCATGGCTCGGATACCAGCACCGCGCTGTCCAACCTGCTGCTGGTGACCGGCAACTATGGCAAGCCGGGTACCGGCGGCTATCCCATGCGCGGCCACAACAACGTCCAGGGTGCCAGTGATTTCGGCTGCCTGCGCAACATGTATCCAGGCTATGAGAAGGTCTCCCAGGACGAGGCGCGCGAGCGCTGGGCCAAGGGCTGGGGCGTGGACAAGGAGCAGCTCTCCGACAAGGTCGGGGAGGGCAACTTCCTGATGGTTCAGGCCGCCGAGCAGGACAAGCTCAAGGCAATGATGATCGTCGGCGAGGAGACCGCTTTCTCCGATGCCGATTCGAACAACGTTCACGATGCCTTCACCAATCTCGATTTCCTGGTGGTGCAGGACATCTTCATGAGCCGTACCGCCGAGTTCGCCGACGTGGTGCTGCCGGGCGCGCCCAGCGTCGAGAAGGAGGGCTCCTACGTCAACACCGAGCGGCGTATCCAGCGCTTCTACGAGGTCATGCCGCCGCTGGGCGATAGCCGTCCCGACTGGCGTATTCTCACCGACCTGGCCGCACGCATGGGCCATGACTGGGGTTACACGCACCCAGGCCAGATCATGGAGGAGTGCGCCAGCATCGCGCCGATGTTCGCCGGGGTCACCTACGAGCGCCTTGAAGGCTGGAAGTCCCTGCAGTGGCCGGTGAAAGCGGATGGCACCGACTCGCCGCTGCTTTATGCCGACGGCACCTTCCATACCGACGACGGCAAGGCCGTACTCTACCCGCTGGAGTGGCAGGAGCCGGCAGAGGCCCCCGACGAGGAGTACGATCTCGAACTCGATAACGGGCGCATGCTCGAGCACTTCCAGGCGATGAACCAGACCGGACAAGGGCCGCGCATCAAGGAAGAACTGCCCAGCTGGTTCGTCGAGGTCAGTCCCGAGCTGGCCGCCGAGCGTGGTGTCGAAGATGGCTCATGGGTATGCATCACCTCGCGGCGTGGCAGTACCGAGGTGCCGGTGGTGGTTACCGACCGCGTCCGCGGGCGCACGTTGTTCCTGCCCATCCACCAGGGCAAGCCGGGGGTCAACGGGCTCACTGGCGAGCATCACGATCCCGACGTCGACACACCGGCCTACAAGGAAACTGCGGTCAATATGAAGGTGCTGGAGCGCAAGAAAGGGCCTTCGCCGCTGCCGCGCAACAACTTCCGCCGTGGACATCGCACACCCAACAGGGGGCCCGAGGCGCCGGTCAAGTGGGCGCGTGATGACTATGTCCTGCCACCCCATCATCAGATACATCCGGAGAAAATGTAATGGCTGAACGTATTCACTACACCGTCAAGCCGCCCAAGATCGGACCGGATGCGCACGAGGAACTGGAGCGCCTGCTGCAGACGCTGCATGAGCATGGCGTGCTGCGCTTCGCCAATGACATCGTTGCCAGCAACAATGAGGTGGCCAAGGTACTCGTCAGCGGCCTCAGCAAGCCGGGGACCCTCAATGCCGTACAGAACCTGGCGGCGTTGGGCATGATGTTGTCCACCATTCCTCCCGATCAGTTCTACAAGGTGGCCTTTGCCGTGAAAGACGGCTTCAGGCATGTCGCCGAGTATCAGCCACAAGCGCATGACAACGAGGCGCCAGGCGTTACCGGGGCCTACAAGTTGTTGCATGACGAGCAGCTGTGGCAGGCCATCACGCCGGTGATCGAAGGGCTCAAGGTGTTTGCCGAGCGCCTCGACCGCGACATCGACAAGCCGATCTCCGATTTCACCGGCAAAAAGACCCAGGACTGATTCGAACCGAGAAAAGCTGCGTAACGGGGCCGGCCGTAACACATGACAACCGTGGGTTGAGTCGTTGCGGGGGCGGGCGAGAAGGAATTTGTGTCCTGCGCCATCATCGCCCATCCTCAAGAGGCGCCGGTCGCTCACCGGCGCCACGACGAATGCGGTGAAGCCAGGCTTCCCGTCGGGCATATTCGTTCACGCCGGAGTGCGTGCAAAGAGATGAAAGGAGGCACTATGAAAACGTATATCATCGCCGCGGATGCTGCCCGTGCGCGGATCTTCCTGCAGGAAAAGGTCGGCGAAGTGCGCGAGATCGACTCGCTGGTGCATCCGGAAAGCCGCGAACATACAGGAGATCTGCGGACCGGGGGCAGTGGCGGTGTCGATGACTCGGTAGGTCATGGGATTCGCCAATCCGATAATTCCGTGACCACCATGGAGAAGCACGCCGGCATGTTTGCCAAGGAAGTGGCGGAGTACATGCGCCGTGCACGCACGGAGCACAAGGCCGACAGCTTCGTGGTGGCGGCGGCCCCCAAGTTTCTGGGCGCGCTGCGTGACAAACTGGACACCACGACGCGCGGTATGATCGAGAAGACCTTCGACAAGGACTTCTCCAAGGACTCCGAAGCGGAAATCGCCGAGAAGTTGGGCAAGCGCCCCATGTGATGTCGAGCCGCCGCCTCGGGCGGCGGCTTTTCCGAGCGCTATATCCCCCTGCTGCGCCTTGCGCACACTAACCTCTCAGCCAAACGCTATATCAACGCTACTGGTTTAAGTTTGCTTAACCCAGGTCGATAGCTATCGTAATCCGCGCTTTCGCCTTGGATAGCCTCAGGACGTAGCGCAATGGTAATGCCTAAGCATGTCCCGATACATGGCCCGACTGAGAGCGAAATATGCTGTCCTCCCTGAAACACCGTATTCTGTTCGTCTGCGTGGCGATCATCGTGCTGGCGATGGTGCTGGTCGCCGGGGTGAGCTACTTCACCGTCAAGTCCCATTATGAGGACATCATCGAAAAGAACCTGACCAGCGTGGCCAGGAGCAGCGCAGAAGCCATCGAGGAGTGGGCCGGTGTACGGGCGACGATGCTCGAGGCGGCTCGCGATCGGATCAACGAGCAGGATCCGCTGCCGACGCTTTATCAGTTGGCGCAGTCGGGCGGGTTTCGCGTGGCATTCATCGGTTATGCCACCGGGGCGATGACGACGTCCGAAGGCTTTGATCCTCCCGCGGGTTACAACGTGCGCGAGCGCCCCTGGTATACCGCTGCCGCCGAGCGTGGCGGAGTGGCCATCTCCAACCCTTTTCTGGATGCCAACACCGGCCAGAAGGTCGTAAGCTTTTCGGTACCGGTGACACGAGACGGCCAATTGTTTGCCGTCATCGGGGGCAACATCGTGGTCGAGGAGCTCATCGCCGACGTGGCGGCGATCAAACCCACCCCTTCCAGCTTTGCCTTCTTGAGCGACAAGGGCGAGACGCTGCTGGCGCAACCTGACGTCGAGATGACTGGAGCGCCAGTGACCCGTCTCGCCGCAAGCCTGACCCCAGCAACCCTCAAGGAGTTGAGCGAGAGTGGGGCTTGGCGCGCAGTGGAAATCGGGGAGCGCGACATGCGCCTCGACGTCAGCCCCATCGCCGGCACCGACTGGGAGCTGGGCGTGGCGCTCGATGAGCGTGAGGCGACGGCGGGGCTACGGGCGATTATCCGGTCGTCGCTGATGACCCTGCTGGTGGTCAGTCTGATCGCTGCCATGCTCTTTGGCCTGTGGCTCAAGCGCGCCTTTACCGGCTTGCTCCGGGCCCGCGATGCCCTGGAGAACATTGCCAGCGGCAGTGGCGACCTCACCCAGCGGCTGCACGTCGCCGGCCACGACGAAGTGGCGCAGATCGCCGATGCCTTCAATCGTTTCGTCGGCAAGATGGAAGGCGTGCTGCTGACCATCCGCGACACCACCGACTCGGTCAAGGTGGCGGCCCACGAGATCTCGCTGGGCAGCCATGACCTGTCCGGGCGCACGGAGCAGGCGGCCTCCAACTTGCAGGAAACCTCCGCTTCCATGGAGCAGATCACCAGCACGGTGGAACACTCGGCGGATTCCGCGCGTCAGGCCAGTGAACTGGCGGTTACCGCGTCGCAGGTGGCCAAGCGCGGAGGCGAGGTGATGGGGAGTGTGGTCAGCACCATGGAGGATATCAATACCTCGTCGCGCCAGATTGCCGAGATCATCACGGTGATGGACAGCATCGCCTTCCAGACCAACCTGCTGGCGCTTAACGCATCGGTCGAGGCGGCACGCGCCGGGGAGCAGGGGCGCGGTTTCGCCGTGGTCGCCGGTGAGGTCCGCAACCTCGCCAGTCGCAGCACCCAGGCGGCTCAGGAGATAAAGAGCCTTATCGACGCGTCGGTGAGCAAGACGGTCACGGGGACCGAGCTGGTCAAGAATGCCGGCACTACCGTCAGCGAGATCGTCGACAGCATCACTCGGGTTAGCGATGTCATCGGCGAAATCAGCGCGGCCAGCCGCGAGCAGAGCGCGGGAATCGGTCAGGTCAACGTAGCGGTTTCCGAGCTCGACCGCATGACGCAGCAGAATGCGGCGCTGGTCGAGGAGTCGTCTTCCGCCGCCGAACAGCTCAACGAGCAGGCCCAGCGGTTGGCCGAAACGGTGGCTACCTTCAAGCTGAGCGACAGCGGCACGCGTATGTCCTACGCAAGCTCTCCTGCTCCGGCCTTGCAGCTTCAGTAGCGGCGCCTTCCTGCCCCAACGGAAAGATCCAATGGTATGCATCATCCTGCCATTGGGTCTTGCGGTCTCTCGACGAGGATCGTGCATGCCGAACGGCCCGGTAACGCTTAGGCGAAATAAGGCAATTCTATATCGTCGCTGCACCGGCTACCGGCGGTCATTTCCCGGCATAGCCGCAGAAACTCACGCATCGCGGTGGTCAGATACTTGTGGCGGTGCCAGATAAAGGTGAACTGACGATGCAGATCGAGTTCCGGTGTCTCGATGGCGACCAAGCTCCCACGGCGGAAGGCGTCACGTAGGGCCAGGCGTGAAATGCAGCCGACGCCCAGGCCCGATTCGACGGCACGCTTGATTCCTTCGGTATGTTCCAGCTCCAGCAGGATATTGAAACGGCTGCGTCGGTGGCGCATCGCCTGCTCCAATGTGCGGCGGGTGCCGGAACCCTCTTCACGCATGATCCACGCTTCGCGCATCAGGAGTTCCAAGTCGGCCTGTCCGGCCTGGGCCAGAGGGTGGCCCGGCGCGCAGAATACGGTGAGTTCGTCTTCCACCCAGGGCTGCATGACGATGTCGTTATGCTGGCAATCGCCTTCAATCAAACCCAGATCAAGGTCGTGGTGCACCACTTGGTCGACAATTGAAGCCGTGTTGCGCACATGCAAGCGTACCCGGCTATCGGGATGACGATGCATGAAGTCGCTGATCAGCAGCGTTGCCAGGTAATTGCCGATGGTCAGGGTGGCGCCGACATCCAGCGAGCCGAGGCCGCGCTGTCCGCGTAACATCTCCTCGATCTCTTCGGCGCGATCGAGCAGAGCTACCGCCTTGGGCAGCAGCTGAAAGCCTAATGCATTGAGCTTGAGCCGTTTGCCGACACGGTCCAGCAGTTGGCAATCGAACTGGCGCTCGAGTTCCGCCAGGGCCGTGCTGGCCGCCGACTGGGACAACGACAGTGCACGTGCGGCATGGGATACGCTCTCATGCTGGGCAATGGCGACAAAGACTTCTAGCTGACGCAGCGTATAGCGCATAGGAAGAGCTCGAGCTTATTTATCTGTATTATAGATAACTCTTATCCAGATAACCCATTTAACAGATAGATGGCTAGCGCTTAGAATTAGTTGAATATTTTACCGGCGAGATTATTCGCTTTGGGTATAACGCGAGGAGTTCGGCCCGTGAGTAAGATGGCGCTTGAAGAAGTACTCAGTGTTCACCACTGGAATGACACGCTGTTTACGTTCCGTACCACACGTGAACGCAGCCTGCGCTTCAAGAATGGCCAGTTCGTGATGATCGGGCTGGAAGTCAATGGCAAGCCGTTGATGCGGGCCTATTCCATTGCCAGCCCCAATTACGAGGATCACCTCGAATTCTTCAGCATCAAGGTACCGGATGGTCCGCTGACCTCACGTTTGCAGCATCTCAAGGTCGGCGATCAGATCATGGTCAGCCGCAAGCCCACCGGCACCCTGGTCGTGGATGACCTGTTGCCGGGACGTAACCTGTACATGCTCTCCACCGGGACCGGTCTCGCACCCTTCATGAGCTTGATTCAGGATCCGGAAGTCTACGAGCGCTTCGAGAAAGTCGTGTTGATACACGGCGTGCGTAACGTCAGCGAATTGGCCTATGCCGACTTCATCGGCCAGCAGCTGCCGGCCCACGAGTACCTGGGCGACGACGTGCGCGAGAAGCTGGTTTACTACCCCACGGTGACTCGCGAGGCGTTCCATACCATGGGCCGCCTGACCGATCATATCCGTAGCGGCAAGCTTTTCGAGGATACCGGGCTGCCGGCGATGGACCCCAAGCAGGACCGGGCGATGATTTGCGGTAGCCCGTCCATGCTGGAGGACACCAGCGCGCTGCTCGACGAGCTGGGCTTCACGATCTCGCCGCGCATGGGCGAGCCCGGCGATTACGTGATCGAACGGGCCTTCGTCGAGAAGTAAGCCGCCCTCGCGTTGTCGAAATCGCCAGGTATGAACAGCTACGCCCCGCCAATTGGCGGGGCGTAGCTGTGTGTGGCGGGGCGTAGTTGTGTGCGACGCTGTATCAGACGGCGTCCTTGCCCGTTTCACCGGTACGGATACGGATAACCTGCTCCAGCGGTGAAACGAAGATCTTGCCGTCCCCGATCTTGCCGGTGTTGGCGACCTGGGTGATGGCGTCGATGACCTTGTCGGTCATGTCATCATCCACCGCGACTTCCAGCTTGACCTTGGGCAGGAAGTCGACCACGTATTCGGCGCCGCGGTAGAGTTCGGTATGGCCTTTTTGCCGACCGAAGCCTTTGACTTCGGTGACGGTAATCCCCTGTACACCGATTTCCGAGAGTGATTCACGAACGTCATCCAGCTTGAACGGCTTGATGATGGCGGTCACCAGTTTCATCGTCATTCTCCTCGCATTGGGTATGCGGGTGGCGCGCACCACCCTCGATATGCCAAGTGGTAATGTTTCAAGCATACACCGCTTGGTGCGGGATTAAAAAAGACCCCCCGAAGGGGGCCAGGGGAGCACGCCAGCTCACTCGTTGCATCAGCTTATTTCTTGCTGACGATAAACTCGGGGTAGGCTTCCAGGCCGCACTCGACCAGGTCGACACCCTCGTATTCTTCCTCTTCGCTGACACGAATGCCCATGACAGCCTTGAGAATCAGCCAGACGATCAGGCTGGCGATGAAGACCCAGGCAAAGATACCGACAACCCCGATCAACTGAGCGACGAAGCTCGCATCGGCATTGCTCACCGGGACTACCATCACGCCCCAGATACCGGCAACGCCATGGGCTGAGATGGCACCGACCGGATCGTCGATCTTCAACTTGTCGAGCGTGACGATGGCGACGACAACCAGCAGGCCGCCGATGGCGCCGATAAGGGTGGCGCCCAGTGCGGAGGGTGAAAGCGGATCGGCGGTGATGGCGACCAGACCCGCGATGGCACCGTTGAGAGCCATGGTCAGATCCGCTTTGCGGAACCAGAACTTGGCCAGGATCAGCCCTGCGATCACCCCGCCGGCGGCAGCGGCATTGGTATTGACCAGTACCTGCGCCATGTTGTTGGCGGAGTCGACGTTGGACACCATCAACTCGGAGCCGCCGTTGAAGCCGAACCAGCCCATCCACAAGATAAAGGTGCCTAGTGTGGCCAGGGGCATGTTGGCGCCGGGAATGGCGAAGATGGCGCCGTTCTTACCGTATTTGCCCTTGCGTGGGCCGAGCACCAGCACGCCGGCCAGCGCGGCGGATGCACCGGCAAGATGCACGATACCCGATCCCGCGTAATCGGAGTAACCGATGGCCGACAGCCACCCACCCCCCCAGGTCCAGTAGCCGGAAATGGGGTAGATGACGCCCGTCATGACCACGGCGAAGGCCAGGAAGGCCCAGAGTTTCATGCGCTCGGCCACGGCTCCGGAGACGATGGACATGGCGGTGGCCACGAACACGACCTGGAAAAAGAAGTCGGCACGTGCGGAGTAGTAAACGTCACCGCCGCTGGCCATGACATCCCCCACGCTGTTCTCGCCGCCCAGCAGAAAGCCGAGGCTCGGCAGGATGCCGCCCTCGCCGCTCGAGTACATCAGGTAGTAGCCGAACAGCAGATACATGGTGCAAGCGATGGCAAACAGCACGATGTTCTTGGTCAAAATCTCGGCGGTGTTCTTCGAGCGCACCAGGCCGGCTTCCAGCATTGCGAAGCCGGCGGCCATCCACATGACCAGTATGCCGGAGATAAGGAAGTAGAAGGTATCCAGAGCGTACGACAGCTCCGTCAGTTGCCCAGTCAGTTCATTCATTATGTGTTTTCTCCTAAGTCCAGCGCCTTATACGGCGTCGGCCCCGCGTTCACCCGTACGGATGCGAATGACATCATCGAGTGGCGTGACGAAGAGTTTGCCGTCACCAATCTTGCCGCTGTTGGCGGCGCTGCAGATGGCGTCCACCACGCTCTCGACGCGCGCATCTTCCACCGCAATCTCGATCTTTACCTTGGGTAGGAAATCCACGACGTACTCAGCGCCGCGATAGAGTTCCGTGTGGCCTTTCTGGCGGCCAAATCCCTTCACCTCGGTGACCGTGATCCCCTGGACGCCATTGTCGGCCAGCGCCTCCCGGACATCGTCGAGCTTGAAGGGTTTGATAATGGCGGTGATGAGTTTCATCCCAGTTCTCCGTTGTCGGCTTGCGCCTGACTGAGTAAAGGCAGGAGATATGCCACCTGGAAAAAAAGTCATTTTTTTCAGCTAATTAACGATTTTCCTTATCTTGCTGCTTGGCAGTTTTCGAAGGTAAGCGTGTGTCTATGCACTATTGTTGTGCGTGATATCTATTTTGGTGCGTCATGGCGGCGCATGCGGAGTTGGCATGTCTTGCGTATGCTATGAAGGTTACCGTTCTTGATAAGAGGAACAGCTCCATGCTGAACAATGACAGGCTTGGGCGGCTTGCCCAGCAAATTGGCGAACGGCTGCAGGATGCCTCGCATGCGCCGGAGGACATTCAGCGCAACGTACAGAGCGTCATGCGTGGCGCCTTCGACCGCCTGGAACTCGTCTCCCGTGAGGACTTCGATATCCTCATGGACGTACTGCAACGCACCCGCCAGCGGGTCGAGGCGCTGGAAAAGCAGGTCGAGGCGCTGGAAGTGGCACTGGCGGCAGAGGCGCCAGCCACTTCTGCTGGCGCACCTGGGGGAGCTTCCGCATCGGCGCCGGCGACACCAGCCAAACCTGCCGCATCGAATGAGCCTGCCGTAAAGGACGCGGTGGATGGCGCGCCGAGCACGCCCGCGGAGGATGCCGGCGGTGCAGAGACGAGCGAGACGATTTCTCCCCGCGGCCGCCAAAAGCCCAAGGCCTGACAGCGCCTTGGCGTCTTCACGGAGGCCGGGCCAGGGCAGACAATCGAGGGCCCGCGGCCACTGGTCGAAGTCGGGGGACTTTTCCGGACTCATGTAACACGAAGTAAGCGTGCGGGTTGGCTTGGCCGGCATTTCAGCGTATATCAGAGATTACGCTAATAACGGCGCGACAAGGAGAAAGGCATGGCACTCGCCATCATCAACACGCGTGCTAGCCTGGGGCTTGAGGCGCCGGAAGTGCTGGTCGAGGTGCATCTCACCAATGGCTTGCCGGGGTTGGCCATCGTCGGGCTGCCGGAAGCCGCGGTAAAGGAGAGCCGGGAGCGGGTGCGTAGTGCGCTGATCAATGCCGGCTTCGAGTTTCCCGCCCGTCGCATCACACTCAACCTGGCCCCGGCGGATCTGCCCAAGGAAGGTGGACGTTTCGATCTGCCCATTGCCTTGGGCATTCTGGTCGCCTCGGGCCAGATTCCCGAAACCGCCGTGGCGGGGCTGGAATGCCTGGGAGAGCTGGCGCTGGATGGCCGGCTGCGCCCGGTGACCGGGGTGTTGCCGGCCGCGTTGGCGGCGAGGCGCGACGGACATGCCTTGCTGCTCCCCGAGGCGAACGCCGACGAGGCGGCATTGGCCGGTGACGTGGCGGTCTATCCGGCCAACCATCTGTTGCAGGTGGTAGCGCACCTGCTGAAACAGCAACGCATCGCCGTGCACCAGATTGGTGAAACGCCCGTGCCGCAACTGTCCGAGACCGATCTCAAGGATGTGCGCGGCCAGCACCAAGCGCGGCGGGCGCTGGAGGTGGCGGCGGCAGGTGGACATAACCTGCTGTTTTCCGGACCGCCAGGTACCGGCAAGACCATGCTGGCCAGTCGCCTTCCCAGCATTCTGCCACCGCTGGGGAATGACGAGGCGCTTGAGGTCGCGGCGGTGCGTTCGGTATGCGGCTTGCCGATTCTCGAGCGCTGGGGACAGCGCCCTTTCCGGGCACCGCATCACACGGCGAGTGCCGTGGCATTGGTGGGAGGAGGATCGCGTCCACGCCCCGGGGAGATCTCGCTGGCGCATCATGGCGTGCTGTTTTTAGATGAGATGCCCGAATTCGATCGCCACGTGCTGGAGGTGCTTCGTGAACCGCTGGAATCGGGTCAGATCCGTATCGCCAGGGCCAGTTATCAACGCTGCTTTCCGGCACGCTTTCAATTGGTGGCGGCAATGAATCCGTGTCCTTGTGGCCATCTTGGCGATCCCCGGCGCTCGTGTATCTGTACGCCGGCCCAGATCCAGCGCTACCAGTCGCGCCTGTCGGGCCCGCTTCTCGATCGTATCGACCTGCAGGTCGAAGTCCCGGCGATACCCGCCGCCCAACTGACCGAGCAGCGCCAGGCGGAGAGTTCCCGAGCAGTGCGAGAGCGTGTGCTGGCGGCCCGTGAATGCCAACAGGCACGAGGCGCGCTCAATGCCCATCTGCCGGGGCGGACCCTGGAGGAGTGTTGCGCCCTGGGGCACCAGGAGCGTACCTGGCTGGCCGATGTGCTCAATCGGCTCAACCTCTCGGCCCGCGCCTACCATCGCGTGCTGCGCGTCGCCCTGACGCTGGCCGACCTCGCCGGTGAGACACGGCCGGGCCAGGCTCAATTGATGGAGGCGATCGGCTACCGCCAGCTTGACCGGTTGACTGGCGCGGGTGGCGGCCGATAGTCCGGAGCGAGTAACCCCTCGCCACAACCTGCACTACCCTCAATAGGCAGAACACTAGAATAGTTTCTCCAACAATGGCCGACAGGAGTTCGCCTTGCTCAATCTTCAGGACATGGATCTGTCCGTAAGTCTTATTCTCTTTACGGCGTGTGCCGTGGTGATCGGCGTAGTGGGGACGCGATTGACACGAATCGTGGACGAACTTGCCGATCGCACCGGCCTCGGTGAAGCCATCGCGGGGGCAGTGCTGCTGGGCATGGCAACCTCGCTGTCAGGCATCGTGCTGTCGGTTACCGCGGCCTTGGAAAACCAGCCCGAACTGGCGATGAGCAACGCGTTGGGCGGCATCGCCGTGCAGACGCTGTTTCTCACAGTGGCGGATCTGTTCCTGCGTCGCGTCAACCTCGAGCATGCCGCGGCCTCCATCGGCAATCTCATGCAGGGCACGCTGCTGTTGTGCATGCTGTCGCTGATTCTGGTGGGCAGCTTCTCTCCCGAATTGACGCTGTGGAGCGTTCACCCGGTCACTCCCTTGCTGCTGCTGGGGTACATCTATGGCTTGCGCGTGGTGGATCGCGGGCAGAGTGAAGCCATGTGGAAACCGGCCCGCACCCGCGAGACGCGCGAGGATGTGCCGGATGAGGCGTCCATGCAGCGTTCGCTGGTCTCCCTATGGTTGGCCTTTGGGGGGATGGCGTTGATGTTGGGCATTACCGGGTGGCTATTGCAGCGTTCGGCGACGGTCATCGGCGAGGAAACCGGGCTGAGCCAGGCGGCGATCGGGGTGTTGCTCACCTCGATCGTCACCTCGCTGCCCGAGTTGGTGACCTCGGTGGCAGCCGTGCGGCGTGGCGCCTTGACCCTGGCGGTGGGCGGCATCATCGGCGGCAATGCCTTCGACACGCTCTTTGCCGCCGCCTCGGACATTGCCTACCGCGAGGGTTCGATCTACCACGCCGTGTCCGAGGATGTGCTCATGTGGGTGGCACTTTCCCTGCTCATGACCGGGGTGTTGCTCATGGGACTGGTGCGGCGCGAGAAACATGGGCTCGGGCATATCGGCTTCGAGAGCGTCACCCTGATCGGTCTCTATCTCGCCGGGGTGGCCATGGTCCTTACGGGAAACGAGATCGGAGGCTAGTGGGCATCGAAGTCAGCGTGCCAGGGCCTTTTCCAGCGCGGCCAGGCGCCCCGGTACCAGCGCGTCCTCGACGGCACTGATGCGCAGGATGTGACCCAGTGCCGGATGCGCGGGACGGTGCACTAGGCTGCCTTCGGCGAGCAGCGCCTGTTGCACTTCGGCAGCCAGCGCGGGGTGGGCCATGCGCACCGCGATGAAGTTGGTGGCGCTGGGCAGCACCTCCGCGCCGAGTCCGCGTAGATGCTCGGCGAGGCGCTCACGGCGTGCGATGACCTCCTGAATGTGGCGGCGGGTCTCCTGGGGATGGTCGAGCAGCGTTTCGGCCGCCGCCAGCGCGAGGGAGGAGACCGCGTAGTGAATCCTGACTTTCTGCATCATCGTCACCATCTCGGGCGCGGCGATGGCATAGCCGATACGCAGTCCGGCCAGACCGTGTGCCTTGGAGAACGTCCGCAGGCGAATCACGCCGGGCATGACCTTGCCCGCTGTCGGTGCCTCGCTATCGTCGCGAAAGTCATGGTAGGCCTCGTCGAGGATCAACGTGCATTCCTCAGGGAGTCGAGCACGAAGCTCGGCAATGGCGGCGTCGTCATGCAGGTGACCGGCCGGATTGTCGGGGTTGGCCAGGTAAACGGCTCGAGCGTTCTCCGTGTCGGCCGCTTCCGCCAGACCTTGCAGGTCGGGCGCCAGCAGGGCATTGCGTGCGTGAAGTTCCCGGTAGGGCACTTCGATCGACTGGCAGCCCTGTCCTTCGGCGAAGTAGCGAAAGGTCGGATAGGTTCCCGCACTGGCGACCACTGGGCTGCCAGGGTCGCACAGAGCGCGCAAGGTGAGGGCCATCAGGCTATCGGCCCCGGCATCGACCAGCAATGCGTCGAGCGGCGTGCCCAGTTGTATGGCCAGGCGTGTACGCACGCCCATGGCCTCGGCATCACCGTAACCTCGGGCCAAGTCCGCGATGGCATTGCCAAAGCGTGCCGAAAGGGCGTCATGCGGCATGTCGAGCCCTTCGTTGGAGCCGAGGCGATGGGGTATTGCATATCCCAGGCGGCGCTCCATCGCCTTCAGTCCGGGAAAGGGATTGTCGGGGCCTTCACGGTCGAGATGACGGGCATAGCGCGACATGGATAGTCCTCAAGGGGCAAAGGCCTTACATTGTGACGTCGCCCGGGGCTGCTGACAAAGTCCGTCTACGGGCGATGTGTCGCCGCAAGCGTTGCAGAAGGCCTCACAATGCGATGCTCACAAGGCGCTGGTATCGAAGGCGCCTGTCAGCCTGCGCTGCCAGCCGGGTTCGTGCTCTCCGAGGCGTCGCAGGGTCATCTCCAACTGATAGGGTTGCAAGGTACGGTCCGAAAGGCCCAGGGCGGGTCCTGACGCGTGTAGCTGACTGGTCAACAGCCACTGATTATCGGGCGTGGTGCCCTGTTCCCTGCCGGGTGCCCCATCCAGCACCTGGGGACCCTCCGGTGCGGCCAGCAGGGCGCGTGTCAGGGCCTCGCGAAAGCGCTCGGTGGAAATGCCCAGCGCCTCGTCGACATCCGGAGCGACCACTAGCAGTACCACCTCCTGACCGGCCGACGACCAGGGTGGATGCGTGAGCAGCTCATCGGCAGCTCGTTGGCTCAGGCCATGCAGTGCCTGGCGCACCGTCTGGGGGCGGTCTGTCACGCTGGCGCAACCGACCAGCCACAGCATGACGATAAGACTGGCGAATAGGCGCTGGCTCATGATGTCTCGACGCTCATCGCTGGCGCCATGGGCAGGGTGTCGAGAAACGCATCGAGTTCCTGAAAAAGCGCCTCACGTATCGTCTGGGCCTCGTTGACCAGATGATGGCGGGCCTGGGGATGTCGATGGATGCGTGCGTTGGGGAATTTTCCCTGCAGCGTGGCGAGGTTCCACGGCCAGTCGACGGTCATGTCCTGCTCCCCCTGCAGGATCAATACCGGGACTTCGCTGGACGGCAGTGACAGCAACAGCGGCATCCAGTTGCGCATCGCGCTCACCCATGTCAGTGCCAGCCGGTCGGGCTGCAGCGGGTCCTGACTGCGCAGGAACGTGGCGAAATCGGCGTCGTTGGAGTTGGCCCGGTACTTGCGAGGAATCGAACTCACGAACGGACTGACGATGCGATGCAGCCAGTTCGACTGCGACCAGCCCCACGGTCGGACCAGCGGGGCCAGCAGGGCCAGACCGGCCCAGGGCGAATGCGGGCCGCGGCTCAGGGCGTCGGTGGCGAGAATCGCGCCTCCGGTGCTTTGGCCGATTCCCACCCAGGGGCGCGGCGCCAGACCCCGCGACGCCACTTCCTCCTGCAGTATCTGCAGGCAGGTGGCATATTCGCCGAAATCGTCAATGGTCGCGCGCGGACCGCTCGACAGGCCATGCCCGGGGAGATCCCACAGCACGACCCGCCAGCCACGTGCCAGCAGCAGCCGCAGCAGATGGCAATACAGTCCCAGATGGTCGAAATAGCCATGCACGACGAAGACCGTGCCTTGCGGTTGAGGAGGAGTCCACACTTGCGCCCACAGCCGGAAACCACCAGCGTCGAAGAAGCCGGCGTGCAGACACAGGTCCTCGCTAATCAACGGGGCAAGGCGATAGTGCGCAAGATAGCCGGCGAGTGGCGAAGCCAGGGGCGACTCGATCCGGGCCAGAGGGCCAAGCGCCTGTAACGGTACGAAGTCAGTCATCGATTCCCTCCAGTCCTCTTCATGCTAGTTCTCCTATCGCAGCGAAGCTACCCGCGATGGGTACCCGGCATGTCCGAAGCAGCTCTACGCCAAAGGTGGGAAGACACTTTGGCAAGCTTGGGTTAATATGTGGAAGCGTTTTCCATATTTGCCTGGACCGGCGGTGCTGAGCGCGGTCCAGACCATTAGGTCTCGTCTGAAAAGCGGACGAGCGACGCTGACCCAGGGCCGAAAAAGCCGCAGGAGGCAGGGAAAAATGAGCTTGCCGAGGCATTTGCAATGGCCTGTCAGCGCGTGCAAACACTTGTCAGACAGAGCATAGGAGGCTTCCCATGACCGACCGCACCACTCTTCACCGCCTGCAGGTGGCCACCGAGCTGCATCGCTTCATCGAGGACCGTGCCCTGCCCGGCACCGGCGTCGATTCCGCCGCCTTCTGGGCCGGCCTCGATGCCCTGATTCACGACCTGGCGCCGACCAACCGCGAATTGCTCGCCGAGCGCGACCGTCTGCAGCGCGAACTCGATACCTGGCACCGTGAGCATCCCGGTCCGGTGAACGACATGAGCGCCTATCGCACCTTCCTGCAGGAAGTCGGCTATCTGACCGAGGCCCCGGCCTCCGTCCAGGTCACCACCCAGAATGTCGATGCCGAGATTGCCGTACAGGCCGGTCCGCAGCTGGTGGTGCCGGTGAGCAACGCCCGCTACGCGCTGAACGCCGCCAATGCCCGTTGGGGCAGCCTCTACGATGCCCTCTACGGCACCGACGCCATTTCCGAGGCCGATGGCGCCGAGAAGGGCACGAGCTACAATCCCAAGCGTGGCGAAAAGGTCATCGCCTATGCGCGTGGCGTGCTCGATCAGGCCGCGCCGTTGGCCGAAGGCTCGCACAAGGACTCCACCGGCTATGCGCTGCGTGACGGCAAGCTCGTCGTCACCCTGCAGAACGGCAGCGAGACCGGACTCAAGGACCCGGCGCAGTTGGCGGGATATCAGGGCGAGCCATCCGCTCCCCATGCGATCCTGCTCGCTCACCATGGTCTGCATCTCGAGATCCAGGTCGATGCCGAGCATCCCATCGGCAAGACCGACCCGGCCCACGTCAAGGATCTGCTGGTCGAAGCTGCCGTCACCACCATCATGGACTGCGAGGACTCCGTCGCCGCCGTCGATGCCGAAGACAAGGTGCTGGTCTACGCCAACTGGCTGGGCCTGATGAAAGGCGACCTTGAAGAGCAGTTGGCCAAGAACGGCAAGACTATCACCCGACGCCTCAATCCCGACCGCGAATACATCACGGCTGAAGGTCAGACCCGCATCCTGCCGGGACGTTCGCTGATGTTCGTGCGTAACGTCGGCCATCTGATGACCACGCCGGCGATTCTCGACGAGAACGGTGCCGAGATTCCCGAGGGCGTGCTCGATGCGGTAATGACCAGCCTGATCGCCATGCACGACCTCAACAAGAAGGGCAGCACCGGCAGCGATGCGGGCTCGATCACCAACAGCCGCCAAGGCTCGGTGTATATCGTCAAGCCCAAGATGCACGGCCCCAAGGAAGTGGCATTCGCCAATACCCTGTTCGGCCGCGTCGAGGACCTGCTGGGCTTGCCCCGCGACACGCTCAAGATGGGCATCATGGATGAGGAGCGGCGCACTACCGTCAACCTCAAGGCGTGTATCAACGAAGCCGCGTCACGCGTGGTCTTCATCAACACCGGATTCCTCGACCGTACCGGCGATGAGATGCACACCGCCATGGAAGCCGGCCCGATGATCCGCAAGGGCGACATGAAGGGCGCCAAGTGGATCGCCGCCTACGAAAAGAACAACGTCCAGGTCGGCCTGGCCTGCGGCCTGCGCGGGCGCGCCCAGATCGGCAAGGGCATGTGGGCCATGCCCGACCTGATGGCCGCCATGCTCGAGCAGAAGATCGGCCATCCCAAGTCCGGCGCCAATACCGCCTGGGTGCCGTCGCCCACCGCCGCAGTCCTGCATGCGCTGCATTATCATCAGGTCGACGTCGCCGCCCTTCAGCAAGAGCTGGAAGCCCAGGGCGAGCCCGACCTGCTCGACGACCTTCTCACCGTTCCGGTCGCTGCCAATCCCAACTGGTCCAGCGAGGAGATCCAGCAGGAACTCGACAACAACTGTCAGGGGATCCTGGGTTACGTGGTGCGCTGGGTCGAGCATAGTGTGGGCTGTTCCAAGGTGCCCGATATTCACGAAGTAGGCCTGATGGAGGATCGCGCGACGCTGCGTATCTCCAGTCAGCACATCGCCAACTGGCTGTATCACGGCGTGGTCAGCGAGACGCAGGTCAAGGAAACGCTGGAGCGCATGGCCAAGGTGGTCGACGAGCAGAATGCGGGCGACCCCGACTACACGCCGATGGCTTCGCACTTCGATGACTCCAGCGCCTTCCAGGCCGCCTCGGACTTGATCTTCAAGGGGCGCGAACAGCCGGCCGGTTACACCGAGCCGTTGCTGCATCACTGGCGGGCGGTACACAAGGCCAAGGTGCGTCAGGGCTGATCGAGCCAGCCATGACCGGCTGCGCGCGGTGATCGGTGGCGCCTGAGGTTCGCTCGCCACGAGTATGAGTCGCCACTGAAATGCTCGATGCGTGACCCCGGCCCTGAGGTGAAAACCTCGGGGCCGTTTGTGTTTTTCTGCGCGAGAGATGCGAAAGGGGGGCGGGCTGCGCTATCTTTGCCGCAACGCTTTAGCGTCGCACTGCGCTCTGCGGGCGTCGTCATTGCCACCGTTTGCCATTACCGCCGGGAGACCCTGCCATGCCCGTGATGACTGCCGCCGCCATCGAGGACTTTCTCGACGGGGTCTTTCCCCACCGTCAGGGCACTATCGAAGGTGTCGACGACATGCGTGCCACCATGAGCCTGGCGATCGAGGACGAACATCTGCGCCCCGGGGCCTGCGTGTCGGGACCCACGATGATGGGCTTGGCCGACGTGTGCCTGTATGTGGCGATCCTGGCCCAGATCGGTCCCGAGCCGATGGCGGTGACCACCGACCTCAACTGCCACTTCCTGCGCCGTGCCCGCGGCGATCGCGACCTGATCGCCAATGCCCACATCATCAAGCTGGGACGCCGCCTGGCGGTGGGCGAAGTGCAGCTGTTTTCCGGCAGCGACGAAGAGCCGGTGGCCATCGTCACCGCCACCTATGCATTGCCCGATCGCGACGACGACTAGACCTGCCAAGTACGCTGGAGTCTCTCGGGGTTACTGGTTAGCCTTCCAGGTGGTCACCGCCAGCGCCAGCCAGCCGGTCATCAGCAACAGTCCACCGAACGGCGTGATCAGGCCCAGCCCCCGGGTGCCGAGCAGGACCAGGGCATACAGGGACCCCGAAAACAGCACGATACCGGCCCCCCACAGCGCGAGCACCCACCCCTGACCGCGAAGCGGCACCTGCTGGCGCCAGATCAATACGGCGAGTATCGCCAGCGTATGCCAGGCCTGGTAGCGCACCCCCGTCTCGAAGGCCTCGAGCAGATTCGCGGATACCTTCCCTTCCAGGCCATGTGCCCCGAAGGCGCCGGCCATGACCATGACGAAGCCGCTCAGCGCCGTGGCGACCCAGGCAAGACGATAGGGCATGTTAAGCAACTCCTGGATGACTATGCTGCGTTAATGAACGATGCGTGACGTGCGCCGACGTTTCATCAAGCGTACGCCACGGCTATCATGCCGGCCTTGAACGGTCCGTCTCGATGACATCAGGCGCGGTGTCTCGGGCAGGCGCATGACGAACCCAGGAGAATGATGCCATGGAATCCCTTGCCTCGCTTGTCGTGCCGTTGCGCGATGCCATCTATGCGGTAATGACCCCGGTCAGCGACTTCATCTGGAGCTATATCCTGGTGTATCTGCTGCTGGGGGCCGGCCTGCTGTTCACCGTGCTGACACGGGGGATGCAGATCCGGCTGTTCGGGCACATGGCGAAAGTGACCTTCACCTCTCGCGGCGCGGGGGAGGGCGTCAGCGGGTTCCAGGCGTTCGCCACCTCGATGGCGGCACGCGTGGGCACCGGCAACCTGGCCGGGGTCGCGCTGGCGCTCTGGATCGGTGGACCGGGGGCGATTTTCTGGATGTGGATGACCGCACTGGTGGGGTTTGCCACGGCCTTCGTCGAGTCGACCCTGGCGCAGGTCTACAAACACAGCAACGAAGACGGCGTGTTTCGTGGCGGGCCGGCCTATTACATCGAACGCTGCCTGGGTTGGCGCTGGCTAGGGTCGCTGTTCGCCATATTCCTGCTGATCGCTTATGGCCTGGCTTTCAATGCCGCCCAATCCAACACCATCGCCCAGGGGATGAACGGTGCCTTCGGTGTTCCCAACTGGGTGACCGGGATCGTGGTGGTCTGCCTGGCCGGGCTGGTGATCTACGGTGGCCTGAAATCCGTGGCGCGTGCCGCCGAGAAGATCGTCCCGGTCATGGCCATCGCCTATCTGTTGGTGGCGTTATGGATATTGATCGTCAATATCTCCGCCGTTCCCGACATGCTCGCATTGATCGTCAAGAGCGCCTTCGGTTTTGGCCCGGCAGTGGGCGGTGCTGCGGGCTATTCGATCAAGGTGGCGATGGAGAACGGCATCAAGCGCGGACTGTTTTCCAACGAGGCCGGCATGGGCTCTACGCCTAACGCGGCGGCACAGGCCACCGTGAAGCATCCGGCAGCGCAGGGATTGGTGCAATCCTTCGGCGTTTTCATCGACACGCTGGTGGTCTGCAGCTGTACAGCGGTGGTGATTCTGCTCTCGGGCGTGTATGAGCGGCTGTTGTCCGACTCGCCGGGGGGATCGATCGAAGGCATCCAACTGACCCAGGACGCCATGGTCGATCATCTGGGTGGGTTCGGCGAGATATTCATCGCCATTGCCATCTTCCTGTTCGCGTTTACCTCGATCCTGGCCAACTTCTCCTTCTCGGCGGTGAACATCGAATACCTGTTCCGGCGCCATGCGCGCAGGGCGGTGCATGTCCTGCGCCTCGCGGTCCTCGCCATGGCCATGATCGGTGCCGTGGCCAATCTCGATTTCGTCTGGGATTTCGCCGATCTCGCCATGGGTCTGATGGCCACTACCAACCTGTTCGCCATCCTGATCATGTCGCCGATTGCGCTGCGTGTCCTCAAGGACTATGAGCAGCAGCGGCGCAATGGCATAACGGAGCCGGTTTTCGACCCCAAGGTGCTCAAGCGGCCCGAACAGGTCAATGCCGATGTCTGGCCGCCCAAGGATGTCTGAGGCGGACTTTGGCGTTAAACTGGCGGCCCCTCAACCATTCCGCTGAGAGACCGCCAATGCAGATTCAGCTCAACGGGGATACCACGGAACTCGAAGACGCGCTGAGCGTCGCGCAACTGGTCGAGCAGCTCGGATTGAGCGGACGGCGGGTGGCCGTCGAGGTCAACGAAGACGTGGTCCCGCGCAGCCAGCACGCCGAGACGTATCTGGCAGAAGGCGATCGCGTGGAAATCGTGCATGCCATCGGCGGCGGCTGATCGCGTCGAGACCTGCCTTTGCCGAGGCCGGCTCTCGGGCCGGCCCAGCTCAACCTTGTTCAGGAGAGTTCCATGAACGCTGACACCCGCATCGATACGCCATTGACCATCGCCGGACGCACCTTTGCTTCACGCCTGCTGGTCGGAACCGGAAAATACCGCGATTTCGACGAGACCGCGGCGGCCATCGCGGCAAGTGGCGCGGAAATCGTCACCGTGGCGGTGCGGCGCACCAATATGGGCCAGAATCCCGACGAACCCAACCTGCTGGATGCCGTCTCGCCGTCGCGTTACACCTTCTTGCCCAATACCGCCGGCTGCTATACCGCGCGGGATGCGGTACGTACCTGCAAGCTGGCCCGCGAGCTGCTCGACGGTCACAAACTGGTCAAGCTCGAGGTGCTGGGCGACGACAAGACGCTGTACCCCAACGTCATGGAGACGCTCAAGGCCGCCGAGGAGCTGGTCAACGACGGCTTCGACGTGATGGTCTACACCAGCGACGATCCCATCGTCGCCAAGGAGCTCGAACGGCTCGGTTGCTGCGCGGTCATGCCGCTGGGCTCGCTGATCGGCTCCGGACATGGGCTCTTGAACCCGCATAGCCTCGCCATCATTCTCGAGAATGCCGAAGTGCCGGTACTCGTCGATGCGGGCATCGGTACCGCTTCGGATGCGGCGTTGGCGATGGAGATGGGCTGCGATGGCGTGCTGATGAATTCGGCGATCGCCCATGCCCGTCAACCGGTGCTGATGGCCAGCGCCATGCGCAAGGCCATCGAGGCCGGCCGCGAGGCCTATCTTGCCGAACGCATGCCGCGCAAGGCTTATGCCAATGCCTCCTCGCCGCTCGCTGGCCGTATCAACGGCTGATGCCCCACCGACAGGACCAGAAGATCCGCATGAATGATGAACGTTTGACCCCGGCCCAGCCCGATGCCATCTCCGCCGAACGCGACGCCGAACCGCAAGCGCGTCCGCATCGCGGCGTGAAGAGTTATGTGCTGCGCGCCGGACGCATGACCGCTGCGCAAAACCGCGGTCTGGAAGAAGTCTGGCCGCGTCTGGGGCTGACGCTGGCGCAGGGTCGGCAGGAGCTGGAGGCGTTGTTCGGCCGCCAGGCACCGCGTGTCGTGGAGATCGGCTTCGGGATGGGCAAGTCCCTGCTCGAGCAGGCCGAGCGGCATCCGGAAACCGACTTTATCGGTATCGAAGTGCATGCACCGGGTGTGGGCAAGCTGCTCGACGAGGCGGACAAGCGTGGGCTGACCAATCTGCGCGTGTACCGCGAGGATGCTCTGGAAGTCCTGCAGCACTGCCTGCCGGAGGCTAGCCTCGACACGCTGCAGTTATTTTTCCCCGACCCCTGGCCGAAGAAAAAACATCATAAGCGACGCATCGTCCAGCCTGCGTTCATCGAGCTGGTGCGCACGCGGCTGAAAATCGGCGGGACCTTTCACCTGGCCACCGACTGGCAGCCCTATGCCGAGCATATGGCCGAATTCATGAGCGAGGCGCCGGGATATCGCAACACGGCAACCGACGGGCCCTTCGTGCCGCGCCCCGACTTCCGGCCACTGACCAAGTTCGAGGTGCGCGGTGAGAAGCTGGGGCATGGCGTATGGGATTTGATTTACGCTCGCGTCGACTGAACTGGGCGAGGCTTAGCCGGTACGGCTGGCGACGGCGATTGATGCTTACTCGTTGGTTCTCATCAACGCCACACCGACACCGACCGAGGCCAGCAGCATGCCGAGTATCCCCGGCGCTCCCGGCATGTCGCCGAACATCATCGCCGCCCAGGCCATCGTCACCGGCGGGGTCAGATAAACCAGTGTCGAGGTCAGGTTGACCCCGAAGCGGCGCAAGCAGGCGACGAAGAAGCCGTAACCGCCGAGGCTGGAGAAGAACACCAGCCAGGCGATGGCCGTCAG
Source organism: Halomonas sp. WWR20 (assembly GCF_054602495.1). NCBI lineage: Bacteria > Pseudomonadati > Pseudomonadota > Gammaproteobacteria > Oceanospirillales > Halomonadaceae > Halomonas > Halomonas sp. WWR20. The sequence continues at coordinate 119,272 of NZ_JBTRHR010000002.1, read as the reverse complement.
GGTGGGCAAGTCCAGCGTCGGCAGCGGCACCCGGCCGTGGCTCTCGATCAGCGCGGCGACCGCGAACACGCCGGTCGCCGCCGCCAATTGGGCACTCAGGGTGGCGTCCATGGCCAGGGCCGTCGGGTAGCGCGCGGCGAGTACGCTGCCCAGCGTCACCGCTACGACCGACAGTAGCGGCAGTCCATAGGTCCACAGCGGGGCGCCGCCCTGGGCGTCAAAATCGTCGGCGACGCACAGTACGACACCCGCGCTGGCGATGGCCATGCCCAGCCAACGCAGCCCTCCCGAACGTTCGCTCAGCAGCAGGCTGGCCAGGCCCGCCGCAAGCAGCGGTTGCAGTGCCGTGATCAAGGCGGTGACACTGGTGCCGACGCCGGCCTGGATCGCCAGCATCACGCCGAGCAGGTATCCGCCCATGGTCAGGCTACCGATTCCCGCCTCGACGAGTAGTCCGCGGCGTGATGCCGAGCGTGTCCCCAACGCCTGCCACCATAGCGCGGCCAATAGCGTGGCCAACGCAAAGCGCCAGGCAAACAGCGCCATCGGTGGCAGAGCGGCCTCGACCGCCAGCCGGCCGCCGATGAATCCCGAGCTCCAGCACACCACGAAGCCCAGCGCGACCAGCAAAGACACTAGCGATGCCGCCATAAACTTTCCCCAGTGTATTCGAATTTAGGGCTTGAGCGTGGCGCAGGACTAGGATTCAATAAATCGAAGAATATTGCAGTCAGGGTTCAATATGAGTGAAGTCTCTATCGCCACACTCGATCTCGAATTGTTGCGCACCTTCCAGGCAGCGGCACATCTGGGATCGTTGGCCGGAGCTGCTGAGCAGCGCCACCGCACCGTCAGTGCGATCAGCATGCAGCTCAAGCGACTTGAGGAAGTGCTGGGGACTCAGCTGCTCGAGCGCGGCCCGCGCGGTGTCACACCGACCCCTGCGGGCGAGTCGCTGCTGCGCGAATCGCGCGAATTGTTGCGTCTGCACGATGGGATGTTGGCGCGCTTCACCGGGCGCGGACTGGGGGGCAGGGTGCGGTTCGGTTTGCCGGAGGATTACGCGCGTGAATTGCTGGGCGATGTACTTCCCGATTTCATGGCGCGCCATCCTGACGTCCTGCTCGAGGCGGTCACCGCGACCAGTGGCGAACTGGCCCGACAGCTGAGCCAATCCAACCTGGCCCTGGCGGTACTGCTCGACCGACCGCGGCGCCTGCCCGGCGGCGAGGCCTTGTGGCAGACCTCGCCGGTATGGGCCGGCCCACGCCTGGGGCAGCTCACCGAGCGCTTCAGCATGCCGCTGGCGTTGCACCCTATCGATTGCCCTTATCGGGACCTGGCGGTGGAGTCGCTGGACGCCATCGGCAAGCCCTGGCATGCGGTGTTCACCAGCACCAGTATCCATGCGGTCGAGAAAGCCATCGAGGCGGGATTGGCTATCGGTGTGATCGACCGCCAGCGTCTGACACCGTCGATGCGTGAGCTGGGTGAAGCACAAGGGCTGCCGGCACTTCGGCCCTGCGAGGCGCGATTGCACTTCGCCACTCAGATCGAAAGAACATCGCGCCCCGCCGTCGAGGCGCTGGCGGTACTGCTGCGCGAGAGGCTCTTCGAGCGCGGACCCTGGCGAGCGGAAACATTGCGTTGAGCGGCCAGCGAATAACGGCGACGCTGCCGCAGGACACTCAAGAGCGCTCTGATGAGAAAAAATTCGTCGAGAATTTTGTCACCAAAAAAGCCGCCCATGAGGGCGGCGTTAAGACCGTGACTAGCTTGATGAGGAGAAACCATGGGCGGGAACCTGACTTCCTGCCGATGGCATGCGGTGCCTGGCAAGCAACCGCCATGAAAAGATAATAATTATCATTCGTGTCGTCAAGCTGGAGGGATCATTTATTTATCGCGTTGGGGATAGTCGACCGTCCCCGGGATACGACGAACGGAGCTTGGCCCAATGGCGAAAAGCGCGCATAAAAAAGGCCATCCCTTGGGATGGCCTAAGACCGTGACTAGCTTGATGAGGAGATAACCATGGGCAGGAACCTGACATTCGCTGCTTAGGTCAGTGGCACTTGGCGAGTGCCACTGATGTAAAGGTAATCATTCTCATTTGAGGCGTCAAGCTTAACGATAATATTTTTCATCAAGCCCGGAGGTATCGTGTGTCCCATATCGTCATGTTCAGCGCCCAGCCCTATGACCGTCGCTTCTTCAGCGATGCCAATGCGCATTACGGCTTCCAGATCACTTTCCATGAAACCGGCCTGAATCGCGACAGTGCGCTGTTGGCGCATGGCGCCGACAGCGTGTGCGCCTTCGTCAATGACTGTCTCGACGCTGAAGTACTCACCTCGCTTCAAGAACTGGGCATCAGCCGGATTGCGTTACGTTGCGCCGGCGTCAATAACGTGGATCTGCAGGTGGCCGATCGACTGGGCATGACCGTCGTGCACGTGCCTGCCTATTCGCCGGAAGCTGTGGCCGAGCATACTTTGGCCCTGCTGCAGACGCTCAATCGGTGCACCCATCGCGCCTTCAATCGGGTGCGAGAAGGCAATTTCATGCTCGAAGGCCTGCTGGGAATGACACTGCATGGCAAGACGGTGGGCATCATCGGCACCGGGCGCATCGGTCTGGCCGCGGCGCGGATCTTTCACGGCCTCGGCTGTCGCCTGCTGGGCGAGGATCGCGTTGCCGCGCCCGCATTCACCGCCCTGGGTGGAGAGTACGTGTCGCGGGAACGCCTGCTGGGCGAGAGTGATGTCATCACCCTGCACTGCCCGTTGACCGAGGAGACGCGCTATCTCATCAATGACCAGACACTGAAGAGTGTCAAGACCGGCGCCATCCTGATCAATACCTCGCGTGGTGCGTTGGTCGACACCCAGGCGGTGATCGCCGCGCTCAAGTCGCGCCAACTCGGTGGGCTGGGGATCGATGTCTATGAACAGGAGACCTCGCTGTTCTTTCGCGACCACTCCAGCGAGATTATCGACGATGATGTCTTTCAGCGACTGGTCACCTTTCCCAACGTACTGATCACCGGCCATCAAGGCTTCTTTACCCGCGAGGCACTGACGGAAATCGCCGAGGTGACCCTGGGGAATCTGGCGTGTCTGGATCGCGGTGAGGCCTGCGCCAACCGGGTCCTGCCGCCGCAGGTCTAGGCCTTCAGCCGACCCAGGCCAGCCAGGCGGGCAGCGTCAGCATCGCCAGCAGCGTCTGTCCGGTGACCAGCGCGGCCATGAGCTCCGCATCGCCTCCCAACTGACGCGCCAGAATGTAGGCGGAGGTGGCGGTGGGCAGCGCCGCGAACAGTAGCGCCACGTCGCGGCTGACCGGGTCGAGGCCGGTTAGCCACGCCAACCCCAGCACCAGTAACGGCATGGCGGCCAGCTTGACGATACTCGCATACCAGAAGGCCCGCCCGCTGCCGAACAGCGTCCCGGGACGCAGCGCCACGCCTACGGCGATCAATCCCAGCGGTAGAGCGGCGCGGCCGACCAGCTCCACCGCTCTGCCACTCCAGCCAGGCAGGCCGATACCCGAGAGGTTGAGAGCGATGCCGGCCAGGCAGGCGAGGATCAGCGGATTGCGTACCAGTGCCATCAGACTGCGACCCAGGCTGGAGGGCCCCAGGGTCCCGGCGGCAATGAAACCCGCGACACAAAGGACGTTGACCACCGGTACCATCAGCGCCACGGCGACGGCCGCTGTCGTGGTGCCGGCCGCCCCGTGCAGCGCCGCGGCCCCGGCCACGCCGACATAGGTATTGAAGCGCAGTGCGCCCTGCAATACCGAGGTAAAGGCGGGTGCCTCAAGCGCCATGGCGCGGCGCAGTTGCCAGAGGATCAAGGCAAACAGGCCCATGGCGCCGAGCAACACCAAAGCCAGGCGGGTCACCGGCACCTGCGAGACATCGGCACGAGCCAGGGTGGAAACCAGCATCGCGGGAAACAGCAGGTTATAGATCAGCCGCTCCAGCAGCGGCCAGAAGTCATTGCCGGGGAAGCGCCGCCAGCCGAGACCCACGCCCAGCAGTATCAGCAGAAACAGCGGTCCCAAGGCGTCTTCTACCTCGTGCATCCTCTCTCCATCGCGATCTGATCCGACGGCGTGTGGGTTTCGAAGCGACCCGCATGCTTCATGATGCGCTGCACCTCGATATTAGCGTAGCGAAGCCTCGCACTGACAGTGCCCGGGCCGAACCTTGCTGGTAAGCTTGGCATTATCTACCCGGAGTCCCGCCCGTGATGCAACGTTCCGCCATGCAACGCCAAGAGGATGACACGACACGCCCTCCGCTGCTCAACCTGCTGATCCTGGTCACATTGATGACCATCGTGGTGGCGTTGTGGTATCTCGCTCATTATTACATTCGAGGATCGCATGACGACGTAACCTGGTATCCGCCCAATGCCTCTTGTCAGTTAGGCAAGCAAGCCTGTACGACCGATCTGGGCTTACATGCCCGGCTAACGTTTGCCATCGACAGCGAATTGCAGCTGATGCAGCCACTCATGCTTGACGTTCGGCTCGAGGGCATCGAGGCGCAGACCGTCGCTGTAGAGTTCATCGGCCGCAACATGAACATGGGCCTCAACCGTTTTCATCTCGAGCCGCAGGGTAACGGGGTGTTTCGTGGCATAGGACAACTGGGCATGTGTTCGGAGTATGTCATGCCCTGGCGTGCCCAGGTCATCATCGAAACGCCTGAAGGGCGCAAGGGCAGCTGGTTCGATTTCGATCTTGCACAGGAGGATTCATGACGGCACGGCGTACGCTGGTCATCCTGGCGATTGTGGGGCTGATGCTGGGCGGGTTGGCCCTGGGGCATTTCGTTTACCGTACGCTGAACGGCGAAGCCCGCGAAGGGATGGGCGGGCCGGTGGTGCTGCCGTCCACGCAAGGCGAGTTCCGCCTATCGGCGCTTGAGGAGGATCAGGTGGCGGTCATCTTCTTCGGTTACACCTCCTGTCCCGATGTCTGTCCGATGAGCTTGGCCAACATGCGTCAGGCGCTGGCGCAACTGCCCGCCGAGGCGCGCGGGCGGGTAGTGCCGGTATTTATCTCCGTGGACCCCGAGCGCGACAGCCTGGCGCGCCTCAAGGCCTACGTGGAGCACTTTGGCCCTACATTCGTCGGTGCCACGGGGGCGCCGCAGGCTCTCGAGGAGATCGGCGAGCGTTACGGCGTGGTGTGGCGCAGGGTCCCTGCGCAGGGCGACGCCGAAAGCTATAGCGTGGACCACTCCGGGACGACATTCATCGTCGACCCGCAAGGACACATTCTTGAGCAGGTGATCTTTTCGCCGGCGCCGTATGCATTGCGGGAAGCGCTGGCGCGGGCCCTGGCGCTGTAGGCCGGCGCGACCGAGGGTCACGCTCCGCCAGCAGGCGACTCACCTCTTATGTGCTCCACCATTGCCTTGAGTGCCGAGGCCTGTCGCCCGTCGCGCGTGTCATGCAACGGACTCAACTGCCAGGTACTTTCATCATATCCCCACCAGTCCCAGCAGCCCTGTGGGTTAGGCAGGCTGACGTCGGCCTGAGGGTAGAGGACGACCAGACGGTAGCGGGACGCCCAGCGATTCAGCCCCGAATGGCGTACGAACGCCTCTCCAATCTGTTCACTGCTCATGTTGCAGCCATGCAGAGCGATCATCAGCGCACAGGGTCGACCCTGTGCGCAGGCCTGGGGAATATAGACGTAGCCGCGATCCGCCAGCCGCCGCCCCGTGTAGAAGTCGCGCTGGTCGAATTCGTAAAGCGCCCCCTCCTGCGTGGCGGCGGCCGCTGGAGGCGTGATGGTCGCGTTGCGCCCGGGGTAGAGCCAGGCAAGCGCTTCGCCGGCACCGTCCTCGTCGCTACAGTCGAGGAGATAGGGCGCCGAGGTTTCGCCGCACGGCACACGTGGCGCTGCGTCGTCGGCGACCGGCCAGCCATGGGCCGCTTCGGGATTGAAACGGACCCTCAACTGGCGTGTGGGGTCAGTGAGCCAGGCACGGTACTGTGCCGCCAGCAGTTTCCCCAGGCGTGGATCGATCGTCGTGTCCTGTTCGCCATGCCAGATGAATACACGCTGTCGCGCCAGGGCTGCATCGCTGCCCACCTGGCCCTCTGCCTGGTAACGGGCTCGTTGGGTCTCGAGCACACTGAGGTCGGGCAGGCCGTCCCGGGTGTACATGCATCGGTTCAAAGCATTGCGCAGGCTGCCTTGGGCGCAACCCCAAGGGCCGGCGGCGAATACCGCCAGCCCCGAAAAACGCTCCGGCCAGGCAACCGCCAGCTGAGTCGCCATGTAACCGCCTGAGGAGACACCCATCACACTGATGGCGTCGCGCTCAAAGTTGAGGACCGGCAGCGATGGCGGATCGCTATCCGCATCCTCTGCCATGGCGAAAGACGACAGAGTTAGCATGGCCAACAGGGGAAGAGCGGCGATACGCTTCATTTTTTCTCAGCCTAAACAATTTCTTAACGAACACGTCACGCTAAATTGTCCACAATCCACGATGCGGGATAGCTACTGGGTTGTGGATAGCCATATTTGATACAGGACGAAGCGTAGCTATGCAGCCTTTAAATAATTGTCAATGATGACGAAGAGTTACGTAGCGTCAAGCAAATCCGGAAGAGCGTCGTTTGTTGCGCATAAGCCTCTGAACATCGCAAGGTTCGTGCTTGTTAACGCTCAGACCACTGTGAGTCCACATAGTTATCCACAGCTTTGCGAGGCAAAAAAAGCCGCCCTGGTGGGCGGCGTCTGATGGAAGGATTTTATTCTTCGCTGGATGACGCATCATCCTGGTTGGCATCGCCATCCTCGATACCCAGCAGCTCGACCTTGAAGGCCAGCGCCTGATTGGGGCCGATGGGGCCGCCGGTACCGGCCGGGCCGTAGGCCAGATCTGAAGGAACATAAAGCATCCACGTATCGCCTACCTGCATCATCGGCAGGGCTTCTTGCCACCCTTCGATGACCTGGTCGACACGGAAGCTGATGGGCTCACCTCGCTTGTAGGAGCTGTCGAAAACCGTGCCGTCAGGCAGCGTACCTTCATAATGGACCTTGACTGTGGAGTCGGCGCTGGGCGATTCACCGTCGCCGGATTCGAGCTCTTTATACTGCAGGCCCGAGTCGGTGACCTGAACGCCTTCCTTCTTGGCGTTCTCGGCCAGGAAGGCTTCGCTGGCTTCGCGGTTCTGCTCGGCGAGCTGCTTCATTTCCTGTTCGCGCGCGGCGGTCTTTTCCTGCTGAAATTGTGACAGGGTCTGCATCATGTCCTCTTGGCTCATCTGCAGTTCCTCATCGGAATAGACATCCTCGATGGCCTGAGTGAAGGCCTCGATATCGAGATTGTCGATATCCTGCACAAGGCTTTGCCCCAGCGTGGCGCCAATGCTGTAGCTGAGCTTCTCCTCGTCACTTTGCGGAGCGGCAAGAGCGAACAGCGGAGCGGTCAGCAGGCTGCCGAAAGCCACAGCAGTCACCAGTTTTTTCATGAAAACTCCTTTGAGTTCTGGGTAGGCACGGAGTGTTATCACACGCATAAAAGAGTGCGGTGGATTCATGGGACTTTAACAGGGTGCATTATGTTCCGCACCCACGTGACTTTCCGGCACTGGCTTGACATTGACTTGGCTTTGCTCTTTTCTGGATTAACATTGACAATAAAGGGGAACGCGATGCAACTGCGCAATATTATTATCGGTGTTACGACTCTGGGCGTGATGGGCGTGGCGTCTTCGGCTTTCGCCGAAACATGGCGCTTCGGTCTCGAGGAAACCGAAGGCAGCGTTCAATATGGTTATGCCGAGCAGTTCAAGAAGCTGATCGAGGAAAAAAGCGACGGGGATATCACCGTGCAGCTGCTTCCGTACGGCTCTTGGGGGTCGAATTATTCCGCGCTTTACGACGCCATTCAGAATGGCTCGATCCAGATGGGGTTTGGCTCGGGCTTTCTCGGTGGCACGGTGCCTGAAAGCCAGTTGATGAGCCTCAACTTCGTCATGCCGAAGGATCAACTCGCGACGGCTGAGATACTCAATTCCGATGCTTTCCTGCAGAGCGAGGCTTGGCAGCAGTCATTCCGTGAGCGTGAACTGGTGCCACTAGGCGCGCTGCCTGAAGGGTATCAGGTGTGGACGGCCAACAAGGAAATCCGCACCCCGGATGATATGCAAGGCCTGCAGATCCGGGTGATGGACAACAGTCTGTTGCGTGAAACCTACGAAGCCTATGGTGCCTCGCCGATCACCATCGCCTATGGCGAACTGTACAGCGCTCTACAGCAGGGGCAGGCGGATGGCAACATCCAGCCGGTTTTCGCCCACGAGAACATGGGGTTTTACGAAGTACAGGACTACATGATTTTCGCCAACCAGTCGCAGTTCGTGGCCAATCTCATCGGCAATCTCGACTGGTATGAAGGACTGTCCGAAGATCAGCGTCAGGTACTCGAGGGCACTTTGGACGAAATGGTACAGAAGGGCCATGAAATCCAGACTCAGTTCAATACCGAACGCCTCGATATCATCAAGGAAAAGAGTGATATCAACGTCATTCACTTGAACAGCGATGAGCGCGAGCAGTTTCGCGAACTCGCCAAACCCGTTCGTAAGGTCTATGTCGACATGGTCGGTGACCGTGGTCAGCAGGCGCTCGACACCCTGCTCGAGCAGATCGATGCCACCGGTGCCAGCCAGGATTCCTGATATGACTCGCTAATCGGTCATCATGACCGACCTGGCGGCCGAACAAGCCGCTACCGCACTGCCCGGGAGCTTACGCTCCCGGGCTTTTTGGTTCAGTCGATCATGGAAAACCTGGCGTAGAGTCCATGCCCGCTATGGGGAGGGTGGCGCTATAGCCGCTTGGACGTGACCCGGCATCATGGGTCACGTGACTGTACGGGAGGGTCCGCGTCTCGTGACTACTCGTATAGGCGGAGGAGACAAGAGCCGGCGCCAGGCGAGCATCGGCCCGGCATGAACGCCGGGCCGCGGGGTCAATCGCCGCCCAGTGAGGGCAGCAGTAACGAAATCTGCGGAAACAGGATGAGGATGAGGGTGGCCAGCAGCAGGATGGCGATGAAGGGCGGCGTGCCGCGGATCACGTCGATATAGGGGCGCCGGAAGACGGCGATGGCCGTGAAGATATCGCAACCGAAGGGTGGGGTGGCCGAGCCGATGGCTGCCTGCAGGGTAACGATGACGCCAACGTGGACCGGATCCAGGCCGGTGGATTGTACGAGCGGCTTGAAGATCGGCACCAGAATCAGAATGACGACGATGGGATCGACGAACATGCAGCCGATGAAGAAGGCCGCCGCAATCAGCAGCAGGGCCAGGAACTGATTGTCGCCGATACCCTCGATGGCGGGACCGAGGATCTTTTCCGGTATGCCGGCCGTGCCCAGCGTCTGGGAGAAGGCGGCACCGATGGCGACGAGGATGAACACGACGGCGGTGATCATGCCCGTGGAGAGGGCGAGACCGCCGAGGTCGCGCACCGAGACCTGGCGATAGATCACCACCTCCAGAATCAATGCGTAGGCGACCGCCACTGCCGAGGCCTCGACGGCACTGAAGAAGCCGCCATAGATACCTCCGACGACCAGCACCGGAAAGCCGAGCGGCAGGATCACCCGGCGGATCGCGTGCAGCCGCTCACTCCAGGAAGCCTTGGGTTCCGGTTCGATCCCCTTGAGGCGGGCGTCGATGTAACAGTAGAGCGCGAACATCCCCAGGATCAGCAACCCCGGCAGGATGCCGGCCAGGAACAGATCGCCGATCGAGGTCTTCATCACCACGCCATAGACGATGAAGCCGATGCTGGGGGGGATCAGCAGGGCAATGTCGCTGGCATTAATGATCAGCGCCAAGGTGAAGCCGTCGGAGTAGCCCCTGGCCAACAGGCGGGGGCGCATGGGGCCGCCCATGGCCACCACCGTGGCCTGGGTGGAGCCGGAAACGGCACCGAACAGGGCGCAGGAAGCGGCCGTGGTGATGGGCAGTCCGCCACGGATATGCCGGGTAAATGCATCGACCACATCCAGAAGCCGGTTAGCCGTATGGCCCTTGGTCAGAATGTCGGCGGCAAAGATGAACATGGGCACTGCCGCCAGCACCCAGCTACCCACACCGTTGATCATCCAGCTAACGGCCTGGTCGGGGCCGAAGAAAGTCATACCGGTAAACATCATGAAGAGGGTGCCCACGGCCAAGGGCACCATCATCGGGAACCCTAACAGCAACAGCACGATCATGATCACGCCTAGCCAAATCAGCATGGAGAAGTCCTCGCGTCGGTTCTGGTCTTGTTGAGCGGTTAAGCGCCGCGTTGGGCGTCGTCGTCTTGGGCCGATTCGGTATCGTCCGCGGGGACCTCGGAATAGGTTTCCTTCTCGTTGAACGAGCGGTAAATATCACTGCTCAGCAGGTTGCGCGCAGTGGTCAACAGATACTGAATACCGGCAAGGGTGAAGCCGACGGGGAGGGAGAGGTAGACGATCCATAACGGAATATGCAGCGACGAGCTGGCACGCCCCCGGTCCTGAAGTACCGAGACGTACTCGATGGACTTGTAGGCGAAATAAAACATCAGTATCGCCGTGCCGATACTGATGACGATCAGCAGTAACTTGCGCAGGCGGCCGCTGAGCTGGTCGTAAATCGCCGACATGCTGATGTGACGAGCGTTACGCGCGGCATAGCCGACACCGACGAAGGTGATGATGACAATGAGCATCTCGGTGATTTCATAAGTACCGGCAATCCCTTGCTGAAATAACAGGTTACCGACCACGTGAGCACTCATCAGCGTGGCCATGACAAGAACGCTTCCCGCTACGATAGCGCGCTCAATCACGCCCAGCACACGGTCGAAAGCACTCAATGCGCGCAGCAGACTGCCAGGTCGTTTTGCGCGCTCGTCGGAGGAGGTGGAGGGTTGGGTCATGTCGCAAGCTTCCTTGTTTTGTCAGGGGGCGAGCCGATGATGAAGGGCTCCCATGCCTAACTGTCATCGACAAACGCGTGTTCCATAGACGAAGGCGCATCGCTCTTTTTTGAACTTACAGGCTTTACGTCGTCGGTGCTATACGTCGTGTGGGTCATGGTGTGAACGGTTTGCAAGGGACACGCAGCGCAGCGAATGGCCGGCCAGCAATTCCAGTGAGTTAGCCATCGCATCGTCCACAGCGCCCAGGTGCCGGGCGAGACGGGCATACACGTCACCGTCCGAGACGCGTGTGGGGCGAATGCCGTATCCGGCTGCGGTGACTTCCTGCAGTTGCCGCAGCGCTTCGCGTTCGGCGAGCAGCTCGGCATCCTTGAGCCGCTGACGCAGCTGAGCGATTCCCGGCGAGCTTGCCGCGAGGGGCTTGAGAGTTCGGCGTTGCGCGCGCAGCGGATACGTGAAGTCGCGTTGCCAGGCACGTACGCCTGCCAGCGCCTGGTCGGCATCGTCAGCCAGGCTCAGTCCTTGGCCGGCCAGCCAGCAGATCCACAACAGCTCGCAGACGTCGGCTCCCGCGTCGTCCTGAAGCGCCAGGCAGGCCTCGGCGACGCCCTGCCGTGCGTAGAGCGCCAGCGCGTAGTCCCATAATTGGGTAGAATCATCACGCATGGTTCTGTGCGGCACCGTCTCGGAGCCGCGAATTCTCCCGTTTTTTTGGAGTCGGCATGATCGCATTTCGCCAACTCGCGCTGCAACGCGGCACCCAGCGGCTGATCGAAGAGGCCGAGCTGGTCCTGCACGACGGTCAGCGGGCGGGCATCGTCGGGGCGAACGGCGCCGGCAAGTCGAGTCTTTTCAAGCTGCTGCTGGGCGAGCTTACCCCCGATCGTGGCCAGGTGGAGCTGTCGGGCGGTCAGCGTATCGCGCACATGGCTCAGGAAGTCGAAGCGCTGTCCCGCGCGCTGGTCGACTACGTTCTCGATGGTCATCACGAATTGCGTGCCACCCAGCAGGCCCTGGCGGAGGCGCAACAGCGCGAGGATGCCCACCGTGAAGCCGAGCTGCATGGACACATCGAGACGCTGGACGGTTACAGTGCCCGTGCGCGCGCCGAGCAACTGCTGGTCGGTCTGGGTTTTGCCCAACGCGACCTGGAACGCCCGCTGGCGGACTTCTCGGGCGGTTGGCGGATGCGCGTCAATCTGGCGCGTACATTGTTCATGCCGTCCGACCTGCTGCTGCTCGACGAGCCGACCAACCACCTCGACCTCGACGCGCTGCTATGGCTGGAGCAATGGCTGGTCCGCTATCCGGGGACACTGCTGCTGATTTCCCACGACCGGGATTTTCTCGATGCGGTGTGCGATCACATCGTGCATTTCGATCAGCGCCGGTTGACGCTCTATCGCGGCAATTACTCTAGCTTCGAGCGTGCCCGTGCCGAGAAGCTCGCCCAGCAACAGGCCGAGGCCGCCAAGCAGCAGGCGCGTCGCGAGGAGATCGAAGGTTTCGTGGCGCGGTTTCGCGCCAAGGCGACCAAGGCCCGTCAGGCCCAGAGCCGGCTGAAGATGCTCGAGCGCATGCAGAACGTGGCCGTTGCTCATGTCGACTCACCGTTTCATTTCACACTGCCGGCATCCGACAAGACCTCGCATCCGCTGCTGGTCCTCGATCGGGCACAATTGGGATACGCCGAGCCGCTGTTGAGCGACGTCAAGCTGAGCATCCTGCCGGGACAGCGCATCGGGTTGCTGGGCCCCAACGGGGCTGGCAAGTCGACGCTGATCAAGTCGCTGACGGGGGAGTTGCCTCCGCTGAGCGGGACGCGCGTAGCCGGTGAGCATCTGGCGATCGGTTATTTCGCCCAGCATCAATTGGAAAGCCTGGACATGCAGGCGACACCCTTCATGCATGTCCAGCGGCTCTCATCCAAGGCCAGTGAGCAGGAGGTGCGCAACTTCCTGGGCGGCTTCGGCTTTCATGGCGATGCGGTGTTCAGCGAAGTCGCTCGCTTCTCGGGGGGCGAGAAGGCGCGCCTGGCGCTGGCGCTGGTCGCCTGGCGTCGCCCCAATTTGCTGCTGCTCGACGAGCCGACCAATCACCTCGACCTGGAAATGCGCGAGGCACTGACCGAGGCACTGGCCGGGTTCGAGGGGGCGGTGATCATCGTCTCGCACGACCGGCATCTGTTGCGGGCCAGCGTCGATGAGTTCTGGCAGGTCGCCGATGGCACGGTGGCACCCTTCGATGGCGACCTGGAGGATTACCGCGCCTGGCTCAAGGCGCGCCTGGAGAATTCGCGACGTGAAGCCCGCGACGAGAAGGCTGAGCGTCAAGCCGACAATGGCGAGGCCCGCATCGATCGCAAAGCCACGCGCCGCGCCGCGGCCGAGCTGCGTGAGAAGCTGCGCCCGCTCAAGCGTGAGCGTGATCGCGCCGAGCGCGACATGAACCAGTTGAGCGATGCCCTGACCCAGGTGGAAGACGCGCTGGGCGATACCGAGTTGTACACCGATGCCGCACGCAAGGACGAGCTGACAGCGCTACTCGCGCGTCAGGGAGATCTCAAGGCGCGTCTGAATGCGCAGGAACAGGTCTGGCTCGAGGCCGAAGAGGCCCTGGAGCAACTCGAAACCGAGCTGACCGGCGATGATGCCTGAGGCGGCACCAAGGGAGAGGCAAATGAAACGCTATGCATGGCTGATGCTGGTGGGCATGACCGGCCTGGCGGGGTGCGCCGGTCGCCTGACGATGGATAACTACGAGCAGCTTGAGGTGGGCATGGCGCGGGACCGGGTGGAGTCGATACTCGGCGAGCCCAGCCACTGCTCGGGGGCGGCGATGGTCGCCAGTTGCCGATGGGGCAGTGGGCGGCGCTTCATCCAGGCCCAGTTCATTGGCGACAAGGCGATCACTTACCAGTATCAGGGCCTGAAGTAGGCGCGTATTGGCGAGGTGTGGCCATCGGCGCCTAGACTGCAGTGGCAATCAATGTGCCGCAATGGAGAACGGGAAGTCGCCATGCCTTACGAGTCCCGCAACGATCTGCCCGATAATGTGCGCCATGTTTTGCCGGCGCATGCCCAGGATATCTATCAGGAGGCATTCAACAGCGCCTGGGACGAGTACAAGAACCCCGAGGATCGGCAGGGCCATGCCTCGCGTGAAGAGACCGCCCATCGGGTCGCCTGGGCAGCGGTGAAGAGCCGGTATCACAAGGGCGATGACGACAAGTGGCATCCCAAGTAGTGATGACAGCAGTGATGGCGAGGTCTAGATGTTATGCCGCTAGTTCAGGCTGCCGTTGGGCAGCCTTTGGCGGGTATGGAATCTACTCGGCGTAAATCATCTTGCGGGTCATGCCGCCATCGACGGTGAATTGCTGGCCGGTGATGAAGCCGGCCTCGGGCGAGGCGAGAAAGGTCACGGCCGCGGCGATGTCCTCGGGAGTGCCCACGCGACCCACCGGGTGCTGACTTCGGTCGATGTCACGATGCTCGGCAGGCGCCTGCTGGGCGCTTTTTTCCCACGGTCCGGTCTCGATCCAGCCGGGGCAGATGGCGTTGACGCGAATATCCGGCCCCAAGCTGATCGCCAGGGCGTGAGTCATGGCCAGCAGGCCGCCCTTGGCCGCGGCATAGGCCTCGCAGTGCGGCTCCGATTGTAGGGCACGGGTCGAGGCCATGTTGACGATGCTGCCCAGACGCTGGCGCAAGCCGGGTACGGCGGCACGCGTGCACAGAAACGCTCCGGTGAGGTGGCTGTCCTGCCAGCGTCGCCAGTCGGCCAGGGAGAGTTGCTCGATGGGGCCGGTTTCGGGATCGGCGATCCCCGCATTGTTGACCAGCAGATCCAGGCCGGCATGTTCTCCAGCGTCATGCTGCCAGTCGCTCAGTCGGGCAAAGGCGGTGTGTATGGCGGTCTCGTCTCCCACATCGGCAGCGATGGGCAGCAAGGGCGCCTTGGGGTGGGCGGTTTCCAGCTCGTCGAGTGCCTCTTCGTCGCGGTCGATAGCCGCGACCCGCCAGCCGCGTGCCAGCAGATGCTCGACGAGGCCGCGCCCGATTCCCTGGGCGCCGCCGGTGATCATTGCGGTTCTGGTCATGCAGCTCTCCTTGCTTTGGTGGCTATCCTGAGGCTTAACTTTCCAGCAGAAAGGTTACCGGGCCGTCATTGACCAGGGTAACTTGCATGTCGGCGCCGAACTCGCCGGTCGCGACTTGAGGCCAAACGACCCGGGCCCGCTTGACCAGATAGTCGAACAGGCGTTCCCCTTCAGCCGGGGCTGCGGCACTGGAGAAGCTCGGCCGCAGCCCCTTGCGCGTGTCGGCGGCCAGGGTGAACTGCGATACCAGTAACAGTCCGCCCTCGGCCTGCTGGAGATTGCGATTCATCTTGCCGTCCGGGTCGGCGAAGACCCGGTAGTGCAATAGCTTGTGCAGCAACTTGTCGGCCCGTACCTCGTCATCGCCCTTTTCGACGCCCACCAGGGCCAGCAGGCCATGCTCGATGGCGCCGACGGTACGCCCCTCGACGTCGACGCTGGCGCGCTTCACGCGCTGGATCAATGCTTTCATCGTATCTCCGCAGTGAAAACCGGCCACCCTCGGCTGCACAAATTGCCTTCCGGCGGGCGTCGTCTACCAGGCGCGGCACAACATCATGTCGACATGAGACTCGGCCAGCAGCCGTTCCATCAAGGGCACCGCATGGCGGTGGCTGATACTCGACAGGTCATGGTGGCCCACGGCAAGCAGGTCCGGGGGCTGACGCCGTAGGCGCTCGAGCAGTACCTCGCCGGGTTCACCCTGCTCAAGCACGAGGTCCACTTCGGGAACGTCGCCGAGCTCGACCATCAGGCGCTCGACTTCCGCCTCCAGGCGCAGGCGTTGGCTGGCGAGTTCGCGGTCGCGCCAACGTACGAAACCGCTGTCCGAGGCCAGTTCCTGACCTGCCGGCATGTGCCAGGCGTGCAGAAGGGTAACGTGGGCGTTGGGAAAGCGCGTCAGGGTTTCACGCAGGGTCTGGCGACAGGCCAGCGAGAAGTCCACCGGCACCAGCACTTCCCGCCAGGGATGGTCGGGGCCATGACTGACTGTCAGCACCGGGCAGGGCGCGCGACTCAGTACCCGGGCCAGGGTCGTACCACCGACAAGGTCGTGCTGGCCGCGTTTGCGATGCGCGCCGAGCACAATCATCGAGGTGTCGCGCTCATGTGCCTCGCGAACGATTTCCGCGTACGGCGCCCCCGCGACCGTCTGGATCAGCGTTTCGGGCTGGGGCAGGGCGTAGTCTTCGCGGACATCGGCGAGCAGCCTTTCCAGTTCCGCCACCACCGCATCCTCAAGATCGTGCAGAGCCTGACGGGGCAAGTGTGGGTCGAGTACATGGAGCACATCGAGGCGCGCGCCATGCTCATTGGCAAGCTTTATCGCACGGGCAAAGGCCGCCCGGTTCTCTGCGGACAAGTCGCAGGCGAACAGCAGCGTCTGGGTCATGGTGTCGCTCCCTCCTGAGTGGCGGGCAAGAGCCGGCACGACGACATGAAGTGCCGGGAATCAGGCGCGCAAGCGCGGCGCACCCCCCAGAATGGTGGGCGTGCGCAGTCTCTGCAAGTTTATGCCGAGCCTCACCACCAGGCATGAAAGTGATGGACGGGCCCCTTGCCATGGCCGACATTGAGACGCTCGCTGGCTTCCAGTGCCCGATGCAACCAGCGTTTAGCGTCGTCGATGGCGCCTCCAACCCGGGTGTCTCCCGCGGGGAGGTGGGCGAGGTAGGTGGCGATTGCCGAGGAGAGGGCGCAGCCGGCACCGTGCAGGTTGGGCGTCGACAGGCGAGGCGCGTCAAGCCATCGGATGCCGTCCGGCATCCACAAGAGATCCGGGCAGCGCTCCAAGGGCAAGTGTCCGCCTTTGAGCAGCCCATAAGGTGCGCCCAGCGCCCCGAGGGCTGGTATCATCGCTTCCATTGCCTCGAGCGAGCGTGGGGCCGGTTCGCCCAACAGCGCAGCGGCTTCCGGTAGGTTGGGCGTGATCACGTCGGCCAGTGGTATGAGTATGTCGCGCACCGCACGCAGTCCGTCGTCATCCACTAATCGGTCGCCGCTCTTGGCGACCATGACAGGATCGAGCACGATCCAGCGTGGACGCCTCGTCCGAAGTGCTTCGGCAATCGTTTCGGCCACATCTCGGCTGGCAACCATGCCGATCTTGACCGCATCGATTTCGACGTCATCGAGCAGATTGTCCAACTGGATGCGGATCAGTGCCGCCGGTACCGGTTCGACGGCTTCCACGCCGCAGGTGTTTTGTGCGATCACTGCGGTGATCACGTTGGTGGCATAGGCGCCGAGTGCAGAGAATGTCTTGATGTCGGCCTGTAATCCGGCACCCCCGGACGGGTCGGAGCCGGCAATGGTCAGTACGTTGGGAATCGTCGCTTGCGGGGGCATCTCGCCTGGCCTGTGTTTAGAGTCGAATCACTGGGAAATTTGTTTGGCAGGGCGTAGCCTAAACCACAATGGCTCAGGAGTTGAGCCTATTGCGATGGTCTGCGACATAGCGAGTTCGGGTGATTAGTTATCAGACTAATGTATCGCTCGGCCTCCCTGACAGCCGTCGGGTTATCTCCTATGCTAAGTGAGCGAAGCCAGAGCATACTGGCGCATGATTCTCCGGTTGACGCGTATCGTGACGGCGACAACCGGCAACGAACATTCTCGGGGTTGGTGAGGGCGAATGAACCAGAATGCCTCCGCACTGATCGCTCAGTACTGGGCCGTCGGGCTGTTTGTAATTGCCGTATTGGTGTTATGCGCCGTGATGATCGGGGCCGCCAGCCTGTTGGGCGGACGCAGCCGCGGACGCAGCAAGAACCTCCCCTACGAATCCGGAATCGTCAGCACCGGCAGTGCCCGGCAGCGTTTCTCCGTCAAATTCTATCTGGTCGCGATGTTGTTCGTGATCTTCGATATCGAGGCCGTATTCCTGTTTGCCTGGGCGGTATCGGTGCGTGAAGTCGGATGGGCCGGCTTCTGGGCTGCGGCGATCTTCATCTTCATTTTGCTCGCCGGGCTGGTCTACGACAGCCGTGTCGGGGCGCTGGAGTGGGCGCCAGCCTCGCGACGCCCCAAGCCGCAAGAGAATTCTCCGCCGGCGTGAGGCTGCGGAACGCACGCTCATGTCCTGACAGTTTTCGTTTTATGTTCAGAGGCGCCGTATGCAATACACCCTGACCCGTGCCGAGCCCGGTGCTGACGCCGGCGATCCGAATAGCGCCGATAACCCGCCATATCCCCTTGGCGAGCGTTCACGCGTCGACGATCCCATGCAGCAGCAGGTGCACCGCAACGTCTTCACCGGCAAGTTGGAGGAGGTGCTCAACTCGGCCGTCAACTGGGGGCGCAAGAACTCGCTATGGCCGTACAACTTCGGCCTGTCCTGTTGTTATGTGGAAATGACCACCGCCTTCACCGCGCCGCATGACGTGGCCCGCTTCGGTGCCGAAGTCATTCGCGCCTCCCCCCGTCAGGCCGACTTCATGGTCATCGCCGGGACCTGCTTCATCAAGATGGCGCCGGTCATCCAGCAACTCTACGATCAGATGCTCGAGCCCAAGTGGGTGATCTCGATGGGGTCCTGCGCGAACTCCGGTGGCATGTACGATATCTATTCCGTGGTGCAGGGCGTCGACAAGTTTCTACCGGTCGACGTCTATGTGCCGGGATGCCCGCCGCGCCCGGAGGCGTTTCTGCAAGGACTGCAGCTGCTGCAGGAGTCGATCCAGGCGGAACGTCGGCCGCTGTCCTGGGTGGTCGGCGACCAGGGCGTCTATCGCGCCGAGATGCCTTCACGCAAGCAGGCCAGTCGGGCGCAGCGTATCGAGACGACCGAGCTGCGCTCGCCCGACGGGATCTAGCGGCCCGCGGTATCTGGCCGCGTCGGAGGCCATGCGATGCAGAAGAGGGCAGTACTTCGTCGATCACGTCCAGCACAGGACACATCATGAGCGCTGTTGAAACACCCCAAGGCCGCCCGCCAGGCGACGGGCCGACAGAAGAGATGCGCGACGACCCGGTCGTCGTGGCGCTGCGCCAGCGTTTCGGCGATAGTGCGTTTCGGGCCCAGCCCGCGCTTACCGGCATGCCGATTCTATGGGTTACGCGTGAGCAGTTGCAGGACGTGCTTGCCTTCCTGCACGACATGCCCGAGCCCTTTGCCATGCTGTTCGATCTCAGCGCGATCGACGAGCGCTTGCGCAGCCAGCGCCGGGGATTGCCGGCGTCCGATTTCACGGTGTTCTATCAATTGCTGTCGGTGGAGCGTAACCGCGACATCATGCTCAAGGTGGCACTGACGGAAAGCGACCTGCGCTTGCCCAGTGTGGCCGGCCTGTACGCCAACGCCAACTGGTACGAGCGCGAGGTATGGGACCTGTTCGGCATCGTCTTCGACGGGCATCCGCATCTGACGCGCCTGCTGCTGCCGCCGACCTGGAACGGCCATCCATTGCGCAAGGACTATCCCGCTCGCGCCACCGAGTTCGACCCCTACACGCTGACCGTCAAGGGCCAGCAGGCCGAACAGGAAGCACTGCGCTTCGACCCCGAGGCCTGGGGCATGAAGCGCGAGGACGAAAACACCGATTTCATGTTTCTCAATCTGGGGCCCAATCACCCCTCCGCCCACGGTGCCTTTCGTATCGTGCTGCAACTCGACGGTGAGGAAATCGTCGATTGCGTGCCGGATATCGGCTACCACCATCGCGGCGCCGAGAAGATGGGCGAACGCCAGTCCTGGCACAGCTACATCCCCTATACCGACCGCGTCGACTATACCGGCGGGGTGATGAACAACCTGCCCTATGTGCTGGCGGTGGAAAAGCTCGCCGGCATCGACGTGCCCGAGCGGGTCAAGACCATTCGCGTGATGATGGCCGAGCTGTTTCGCATCAGTAGCCATCTGCTGTTTCTGGGCACCTACCTGCAGGACCTGGGGGCGATGTCACCGGTGTTCTTTGCCTTTACCGATCGTCAGAAGTCCTATGAAGTCATCGAGGCGATCACCGGCTTTCGCATGCATCCCGCCTGGTATCGCATCGGCGGTGTCGCCCAGGACCTGCCGCAGGGTTGGGAGCGTTTGATGCAGGGCTATCTCGACTGGATGCCCAAGCGCTTGAAGGAGTACGAGCGCTCGATGATGGATAACGCCATCATTCGCGATCGCACCAAGCATGTCGCGGCCTTCGATACTCGCGAGGCGCTGAAGTGGGGCGTGACCGGCCCCAACCTGCGCGCCACCGGATTGGCCTTTGATCTGCGCAAGAAACGCCCCTACTCCGGATACGACAACTTCGATTTCGAGGTGCCCATCGCCGCCAACGGCGATGCCTTCGATCGCGGCTGGCTGCGCATCGAGGAGATGCGCCAGAGCCTGCGCATCATTCAGCAGTGTGTCGATCACATGCCTGCCGGCGACTACAAGGCAGACCATCCGCTGACCACGCCGCCACCGCGCGAGAAGATGCTCCAGCATATCGAGACGTTGATTACCCACTTCCTGCAGGTCTCCTGGGGGCCGGTGCTGCCGGCGAACGAGTCGATGCAGATGATCGAGGCGACCAAGGGCATCAACAGCTATTACCTGACCAGTGACGGCAGCACCATGAGCTACCGTACGCGTATCCGGACCCCGAGCTTCCCGCACCTGCAGCAGATTCCGGCCGTGGTGCGTGGCGCCTTCGTGCCGGATTTGATTGCGCATCTGGGCAGCATCGATTTCGTCATGGCCGACGTGGACCGTTAAGCGATGAATACTTCTTCCGCCACGCACAATTCCAGCAACCGGACCATTGCCAGCGACGCCTTCGCGCTCGCCCCGGCGGATCGCGACGCCATCCTCCATGAGCGGGCGCATTATCCGCAGCCGCATGCGGCGAGCATCGAGGCGCTGAAGATCGTCCAGCGTCGTCACGGCTGGGTGCCCGACGCCGCGATCCCGGCCATTGCCGAGGTGCTGGGGATCCCGGTGGCCGACGTCGAAGGCGTGGCGACCTTCTACAGTCTGATCTTCCGCCAGCCGGTGGGACGCCACGTGATCCTGTTGTGCGACAGCAGCTCGTGCTTTCTTACCGACTATGAGGCACTGCGTGACGCCTTCGAACAGACCCTGGGCATCGGTTTCGGCCAGACCACCGCCGACGGGCGCTTCACTCTGCTGCCGGTGTGCTGCCTGGGGGCCTGTGACCGCGGCCCGGCGCTGATGATCGGCGACGATACCTATGGGCCGGTCACTCCCGACGAGATTCCCCAACTGCTGGAGCGTTATTCATGAGCCGAATCCTGCAGTCGGCGGCGGAGCGCCAAGCCGAAACCCATCCCCTGACGTGGCGGCTGCGCGACGATGGCGCCTGCGTGGGGCTCGAGGAATACAAGGCCAAGGATGGCTACGCTGCGGTCACCCGCATGCTGGAGGGCATCTCCCCCGACGAGCTCATCGATACCGTCAAGGAGGCCAACCTGCGCGGGCGCGGCGGCGGCGGCTTCGCCGCCGGCATGAAGTGGAGCCTGACCCTGAAGGGCGACGACGTGCCGCGCGGCTATCTGGTCTGCAATGCCGACGAGATGGAGCCCGGCACGTTCAAGGATCGCCTGCTCATGGAGCAGCTGCCGCATTTGTTGATCGAGGGCATGATCCTGGCGGCCCACGCCAACCGCTCGCGCCAGGGCTACATCTTCCTGCGCGGCGAATATATCGATGCCGCCCGCGCCCTGTCACGCGCATTGGACGAGGCGCGCGCCGACGGCTGGCTGGGGCCGGACGTGCGCGGCTCGGGCTGGGATTTCAATATCGCCCTGCACACCGGCGCGGGACGTTACATCTGCGGCGAGGAGACGGCACTGATCAACTCGCTGGAAGGCAAACGCGCCAATCCGCGGGCGAAACCGCCGTTTCCCGGACAATCCGGGGCCTGGGGGCGGCCCACCGTGGTCAACAACGTCGAGACGCTGTGCAATGTGCCGGCCATCGTCGCGCATGGTGCGAAGTGGTATCAGGGGCTTTCCGGTGGACTGAGCAACGACGGCGGCACCAAGCTCTACGGCGCGTCGGGCAAGGTCAGGCGCCCCGGGTTGTGGGAGCTGCCCATCGGCACGCCGGGGCGGGAGTTGATGGAGCGCGCCGGGGGCATGCGCGATGGCTTGACGCTCAAGACCTGGCTGCCAGGGGGCGGCAGTACCGGCTTCCTGCTGCCCGAGCATCTCGACCTGGCGCTGGATTTCGACAGCGTCGGCAAGGCGGGTAGCCGTCTGGGCACGGGGTTGATTGCGGTAGTCGCCGACACTCAGAGCGTGGTGTCGCTGACCCGTAATCTGGAGGAGTTCTTCGCCCGTGAATCCTGCGGCTGGTGCACGCCGTGCCGCGATGGCTTGCCGTGGACGGTCAAGATTCTGCGTGCGCTCGAGTGTGGCGAGGGCGAGGAGGGCGATATCGAGATGCTCGAACAGTTGACCAAGGGCCTGGGGCCGGGTCAGACCTTCTGCGCCCATGCGCCAGGGGCGGCGATGCCGCTGGCCTCGGCGCTGAAGCACTTTCGTGCCGAGTTCGAGCGTGGTGTTTCGCATCCGCCGCGTGCGGCACACGAGGACCCGATCCCGGTCGGGTCGGTATAGATCGCAAGGGTAATGCACAGATAAGGACGCCAATGGCCACCATCCACGTAGACGGCAATGCCTATCAGGTCGACGGAGCGGATAACCTGCTTCATGCCTGCCTGTCGCTGGGCCTGGATATTCCCTATTTCTGTTGGCACCCGGCGATGGGCAGCGTAGGTGCCTGCCGCCAGTGCGCCGTGAAGCAGTACAAGGATGCCGACGACACCAAGGGCATGCTGGTGATGTCATGCATGGCGCCGGTCAAGGATGACAGTTACATCTCGATCGAGGACGGCGAGGCCAAGGCCTTTCGCGCCAGCGTCATCGAGTGGCTGATGATCAATCACCCCCATGATTGCCCGGTCTGCGAAGAGGGAGGACACTGCCACCTGCAGGACATGACGGTGATGACTGGCCATGATCGCCGACGCTATCGCTTTCGCAAGCGCACCCACAAGAACCAGTACCTGGGCCCGTTCGTTGCCCACGAGATGAACCGTTGCATCACCTGCTATCGCTGCGTGCGCTTCTACAAGGATTACGCTGGCGGCGAGGATCTCGGTGTCTTCGGCGCGCATGACAACATCTACTTCGGCCGCTATCAGGAAGGCGTGCTGGAAAGCGAGTTCTCCGGCAACCTCACCGAGGTCTGCCCCACCGGGGTGTTCACCGACCAGACCCACTCCGACCACTACACCCGCAAGTGGGATCTGCAGTTCGCCCCCAGTATCTGTCATCAGTGTGCGGTGGGATGCAACACCAGTCCCGGCGAGCGCTACGGCGATATCCGGCGCATCGAGAATCGCTATCATGGCGAGGTGAATCACTACTTTCTCTGCGATCGCGGACGCTTTGGCTATGGCTACGTCAATCGCGACGACCGTCCGCGGCGCCCGGAATATCATGAGCATACGGCGTCCCGTTCGCAGGCACCTCACCATCTCGAAATCGATGCCGCCCTGGATCGAGCCGCCGACATGCTGCGCAACGTGCCGCGAATCGTCGGCATCGGCTCGCCGCGGGCGAGTCTGGAGAGCAATCACCTGCTGCGTGAGCTGGTTGGCGAAGACAATTTCTCCACCGGGATCAACGCCGCGGAGCAGCACTGTCTGGAATTGATGCAGCGGCTGGCCTTCGAAAGCGGCGCCGCGACCCCCAGCCTGCGCGAGATCGAAGCCCACGATGTGGTGCTCATCCTCGGCGAGGATGTCATGCAGACGGCGGCGCGCCTGGCGCTGGCGGTGCGTCAGGCAGTGCTCGCCCGGCGCGACGCCCTGGCCGAGGCACGCGGCATTCCGGTATGGAACGCCGAGGCGGTCAAGACCCTGGCCCAGGACGAGCGCAACCCGTTGTTCATTGCCACCCCGGCCGCCACGCGCCTCGATGGCCTGGCCGAGGAGGCCTTGCGCGCCGCACCGGAGGACATCGCTCGGCTGGGATTTGCCGTGGCGCATGCCATCGATGACCACGCGCCACCGGTCGCGGACTTGGACGCGGCGACCCGCGAACGGGCCGAGCATATCGCCGAGGTGCTGTTGGCAGCCAAGCGGCCGTTGATCGTCTCCGGTGGTTCGCTGGGATCCGCGGCGGTCCTCGAAGCCGCCGGCAACGTGGCCCGCGCCTTGTCGCGCCGCACCCGTCAGGCATCGCTATCACTGGTCCGCCGCGAGGCCAACAGCACGGGACTGGCGATGCTCGGCGGCCGGTCGCTGGAAGCGGCGCTGGAAGCGCTGGACGAGAATACGGCACTGGTGATCCTCGAAAACGATCTCCATCACCGGCTGGGATACACTCGGGCCGAAGCCGCCCTGTCGCGCGCCGCCCATGTTGTCGTCATCGATCATCAGCGCACCCCGACCTGGGCGCGCGCCGAACTCGGCCTGCCGGCGGCGACCTTTGCCGAAGGCGATGGCACGCTCGTCAGCCTGGAGGGCCGCGCCCAACGTTTCTATCAGGTCTTCGAGACGAGCTATACGCGACCGGAGAGCCGCATTCGCGAGAGTTGGCGCTGGTTGCATGCACTACAGGCCACGCTGGCACGCAGTGCGGTGGCACCGGTGACCCTGGATGACGTGACACATGCGCTGTCGCAGCGTAGCCCTCTTCTGGCGGGCGTGGTACAGGCTGCGCCAGGGGCCGACTTTCGCGTACGTGGGCTCAAGCTGGCCCGCGAGCCGCATCGCTACAGCGGGCGCACGGCAATGCGCGCGCATCTCGACGTCAACGAACCCCGCGCGCCGGTGGACCCCGACACGCCCTTCGTGTTCTCCATGGAGGGCTATGCCGGCTATCAGGAACCGCGCCAGGAGGTCGCTTTCGCTTGGGCGCCGGGGTGGAACTCATCGCAAGCGTGGAACAAGTTCCAGGACGAGGTCGGGGGGCATCTGCGGGCCGGCGATCCCGGGACGCGCCTGTTCGCCCCTCAGCCCGGCGAATACGATTATTGCCGTGATGTGCCGTCGGCCTTCGCGCCGCGTGACGGGCAGTGGCAGGCGGTGGCGCTGCCTCACTTGTTCGGCAGTGACGAAACCTCGGCGCGGGCCGAGCCGATCCAGGCGCGCGTGGAGGCTCCCTACGTGGCCCTGGCCCCGGCGGATGTCGAGCGGTTGCAGTTGAACGAGGGGCGTAGCATGACCCTGAGCTGGGAGGGCGGGCACTTGCACCTGCCGCTCAGAATCGAACCGTCGCTGCCGGCCGGGCTGGTCGGCGTGCCGGTAGGCATGGGCGACATGCCGGTGCCCGGCGGGCAGTGGCTGAATGTACAGGCAGGCACTCACCGACCCGGCGGGGAGACAACGTCATGAATTTCTGGTCGCCGTTGCTCGGCTGGTGGACACCGACGCTCGAGGCCGTGCTATTCGCCATGTTCCAGGCCATCGTGATCCTGCTCGCGGCGGTCATGGCCGGTGCCTTGCTGAGTCTGATCGAGCGGCGTCTGCTGGCGCTGTGGCAGGATCGCTACGGTCCTAACCGGGTCGGCCCCTTCGGCATGTTCCAGATCGTCGCCGACATGCTGAAAATCTTCTTCAAGGAAGACTGGATTCCGCCCTTCGCCGACCGCGCTTTCTTCGTGCTGGCCCCGGCGATCGCCATGGCCTCGCTGTTGCTGTCGTTCATGATCATTCCCATTACGCCCACCTGGGGCGTGGCCGATCTGCACATCGGCGTGTTGTTATTCTTCGCCATGGCCGGCATCAATGTCTATGCGGTACTTTTCGCCGGCTGGTCGAGCGGCAACAAGTACGCTCTGCTCGGTGCCATGCGCGCTTCGGCGCAGACGCTCTCCTACGAGGTGTTCATGGGCCTGTCGCTGATGGGTGTGGTGGCCATGGCCGGCTCGTTCAACATGCGCGAGATCGTGCTGGCTCAGGACAGCGTGTGGTTCATCGTGCCGCAGTTCTTCGGCTTTTGTACCTTCCTGATCGCGGGCATCGCGGTGACCCACCGCCACCCCTTCGACCAGCCCGAGGCCGAGCAGGAGCTGGCCGACGGCTACCACGTCGAGTATTCGGGGATGAAGTGGGGCATGTTCTTCATTGGCGAGTACGTGGGCATCGTGCTGGTCTCGGCGTTGCTGGTCACGCTGTTCTTCGGCGGCTGGCAGGGCCCTTGGCTGCCGCCCATCGTCTGGTTTCTGCTCAAGGTCAGCGTGTTCGTGGTGTTCTTCGTGCTGCTGCGCGCGGCGTTGCCCCGACCCCGTTACGACCGTGTCATGAGCTTCGGCTGGAAGATCTGCCTGCCGCTGACACTGATCAACCTGCTGGTGACGGGGGCGGTGATCCTGCTCGTCTCGCCGTCCGGTTCCTGAGGAGGCTGCCTTGTTCAAGACGCTCGATCTCAAGCCGCTCAAGTCGCTGTTGGCCGGCACATGGTCCCAACTGCGGACGCTGGGGATGGTCTTCATGCATGCGTTTCGCAAACGCGAGACCGTGCAATACCCCGAGCAGCAGGTTTACCTACCGCCGCGTTATCGTGGGCGCATCGTGCTGACCCGCGACCCGGACGGTGAGGAGCGCTGCGTGGCCTGCAACTTGTGTGCAGTGGCCTGTCCGGTGGCATGCATTTCGTTGCAGAAGGGCGAGAGGGACGATGGGCGCTGGTACCCGGAGTTCTTTCGTATCAACTTCTCGCGCTGCATCTTCTGCGGCATGTGCGAGGAGGCCTGTCCGACGTCGGCGATCCAGCTCACACCGGATTTCGAACTCAGCGAGTATCGCCGTCAGGAGCTGGTCTACGAGAAAGAGGATCTGCTGATCTCTGGGCCGGGCAAGGATCATCAATACAACTTCTATCGGGTGGCGGGGCTGTCGATCGCCGGCAAGGGCAAGGGCAAGGCGCAGAACGAGGCTGACCCCATCGACGTGAAGACACTGCTGCCGTGAGTGTCGGCTGGCGTAAGGAGACTGCGTGGAAATCGCCTTCTATCTGAGTGCACTGGTCGCCGTGCTGGCGACATTGGGTGTGGTGGCCAACCCGCATCCGGTCCATGCGCTGCTCTACCTGATTGTGTCGCTGATCAGTGTGGCGATGGTGTTCTTCGCCCTCGGTGCGCCGTTCGCGGGGGCCTTGGAGATCATCGTCTACGCCGGCGCGATCATGGTGCTGTTCGTATTCGTGGTGATGATGCTCAACCTGGGGGAGGCGGCCGTGGCGCAGGAGCGTCGCTGGCTGCAGCCCCGTGCGTGGCTTGGCCCGTCGATTCTGGCGGTGCTGCTATGCGCAGTCATGACAAGCATGCTGATGTCGGGCGACGGTCAGGAGTTGATTGGCGGAGAAACGCTGACCGCCAAGGCCGTCGGCACGCTGCTGTTCGGTCCGTATCTCATCGTTGTCGAGCTGGCCGCCATGCTGTTGTTGGCGGCGTTGGTCACCGCCTCGCACCTCGGGCGCAGCGAGGCGCATGAGGTGGCCGACAGCGCCCGCGAAAAACAGCGTGCGGCACGGCCGGCGTCGGAGCTACAGCCACCACCGTCGCAACGCCACGAGACGTCAAGGAGAGCGCCATGAACGGAGTGCCCATGGAGCATGGCTTGCTGCTGGCCGCGATACTCTTCGCGCTGGGGCTGGCCGGGGTGATGATTCGCCGCAACATGCTGTTCGTACTGATGAGCCTGGAGGTCATGATGAACGCGGCGGCGCTGGCCTTCATCGTCGCCGGCACGCGCTGGGGCCAGCCCGACGGGCAGGTCATGTTCCTGCTGGTGATCACCCTGGCCGCGGCGGAGGCCAGCGTCGGCCTGGCGCTGCTGCTGCAACTCAATCGGCGCTTCAAGAGCCTCGATATCGATGCCGTCAGCAGGTTGCGCGGATGATGTGGCTACCTTTTACCTTCCTGTTTCCCCTGGCGGGCTTCTTGGTTCTGGCGCTCTCGTTCGGGCGCCTGTCGCCTCGTGCCAGTGCCACGGTCGGCGTGGCGTCGATGGGCCTGGCGGCTGCCACCACGGCCTGGGTGGTGTTCGATTTCATCGATCATGGCGCCGCCGCTCACGTGCAGACGTTGTGGACTTGGATTGCGGTGGGCGATTTCAGGCCCACCATCGGGCTGCATCTCGACGGCCTATCGCTGACCCTGCTGGGTGTGGTCACCGGGGTGGGCTTTCTGATCCATCTGTTCGCAGCGTGGTACATGCACGGCGAGGAGGGCGTGACGCGCTTCTTCGCCTATATGAATCTTTTCGTATTCAGCATGTTGATGCTGGTGCTCGCCGACAATCTGCTGCTGCTGTTTCTGGGCTGGGAAGGGGTGGGGCTGTGCAGCTACCTGCTGATCGGCTTTTACTATCGCGATGCCGCCAACGGCTGGGCGGCCTTCAAGGCCTTCATCGTGACTCGCATCGGTGATGTCTTCCTGGCCATCGGGCTGTTCATCCTGTTCGCGCACTTGGGGACGCTGAATATTCAGACCCTGATGGCCCGGGCGCCGGAAGTCTGGTCGCGGGGCGATCCCATGGTCGAGTTGGCGGCGCTGATGCTGCTTGGCGGTGCGCTGGGCAAGTCGGCCCAGTTGCCGCTGCATACGTGGCTGGCGGACGCCATGGCCGGCCCGACGCCGGTCTCGGCGCTGATCCATGCGGCGACCATGGTCACCGCCGGGGTCTATCTGATTGCGCGCACTCACGGTCTGTTCCTGCTCGCGCCCGACGTGCTCACGCTGGTCGGGGTGATCGGTGCCGTCACGCTGCTGCTGGCCGGGTTCGCCGCCCTGGCCCAGACCGATATCAAGCGCGTGCTGGCCTATTCCACCATGGGCCAGATCGGCTATATGTTCGTGGCGCTGGGGGTGGGTGCCTTCGATGCGGCGATTTTTCACCTGATGACGCATGCCTTCTTCAAGGCGCTGCTGTTCCTCTCCGCCGGTTCGGTGATCGTCTCCTGCCATCATGAGCAGGACATGCGCCGCCTGGGCGGTTTATGGCGGCGCCTGCCGCTGGCCTATGCCGGCTTCGTGGTGGGTGGCGCGGCGTTGGCGGCGCTGCCTCTGGTGACCGCCGGTTTCTACAGCAAGGAAGAGATTCTGTGGGAAACGCTGGCTGCCGGGCACGGCGGGCTGCTGATCGCCGGCCTGCTGGGCTCGGCACTCACCGCGGTATACACCGTGCGCCTGATCATGGGGACCTTTCATGGCGAGTCGCGCAGCCGGAACAGCCGCGATGCGCAGGCCGGGCGCGGTCTGGTGCACGGGCTGCCGTTAGTGGTGTTGCTGGTGCTGTCGACCGCGCTGGGGGCAGGCATCCACCTGCCGCTGGATGACGTACTTCCGGCGAGCCCCGGGACCATGAGAGAGGCGGGGCAGCATACGCTGGAGATCGTCGCCACCGTGATCGGCATAGGAGCGCTCCTGGCCGCCATCTGGCTGTTCGGCCGACGGCGCGACATCGTGGCCCGCTATGCCCAGACCCGTAATGGTGAGCGTGTGTGGCGGCTATGGCATCACGCCTGGGGGTTCGACACTCTCTACGACTGGCTGCTGGTCAAGCCCTACCGTCTGCTGGTGCGCATCAACCGCTATGATCTGCTGAACGCGCTATGCAATAGCGTGCCGGCATTGGCGCGGCTGCTGCACCGGGGGCTCGCTCTGACCCAGACGGGGCGGCTGCGGCACTATGCGGCATCGATGGCGCTGGGAGCGACGTTGTTGCTGGCGCTGCTGGCATGGGGATGAACCGTGCCGAGGCCGACGTGCAACGACGGACAATCACAATGCGAACTGCGAAAGGAATGACACGCCCATGATCCTGGTCTGGCTGATCCTGATTCCCTTCATTGGCGGCCTGTTGTGCTGGCGGGTCGAGCGCGTCGATGAGCACTGGCCGCGCTGGATCGCCCTGGCGACCATGCTGCTGGTGCTGGGCTTGACGCTGGGACTCTGGTGGCAGGGAGACTATGCCTTGAGCGCCCCGGCAGCCGGCGCGAGTCAATGGGGCCTGGAGTGGCGCGTGCCCTGGATTCCCCGCTTCGGCATTGATGTGCATCTGGCGCTGGACGGCCTGTCGCTGATCATGATCGCGTTGACCGGCTTTCTGGGTGTGCTGGCGGTGTTGTGCTCGTGGCAGGAAATCGTGCGCCGGGTGGGGTTCTTTCACCTCAACCTGCTATGGATTCTTGGCGGTGTGGTGGGGGTTTTCCTGGCCATCGATCTGTTCCTGTTCTTCTTCTTCTGGGAAATGATGCTGGTGCCGATGTATTTCCTGATCGCGCTGTGGGGGCATAGCGGATCGCCGGGCAAGACCCGTATCGGCGCGGCGACCAAGTTCTTCATCTATACCCAGGCCAGCGGCCTCTTGATGCTGATCGCCATCCTGGGTCTGGTGTTCGCGCATCATGCGACGACCGGCGAGTACAGCTTCAGCTACGAGACGCTGCGTAACACGCCGCTGTCGGATGGCGTGGCGATGTGGCTGATGCTGGGCTTCTTCGTGGCTTTCGCCGTCAAGCTGCCGGTGGTGCCGCTGCACGGCTGGCTGCCTGACGCGCATGCCCAGGCGCCCACCGCGGGCAGCGTCGATCTTGCCGGGATTCTGCTCAAGACCGCGGCCTACGGCATGCTGCGCTTTGCCCTGCCGCTGTTTCCCGAAGCCTCGCAGGCCTTCGCCCCGGTCGCCATGACGCTGGGGCTGGTGGGTATCTTCTATGGCGCGGTGCTGGCCTGCGGGCAGCACGACATCAAGCGGCTGATCGCTTATACCAGCATTTCGCATATGGGATTCGTGCTGATCGGTATCTATGCCGGCACCACCCTGGCGCTGCAGGGTGTCATCGTGTTGATGGTGGCGCATGCCTTCTCGGCGGCGGGGCTGTTCATCCTCAGCGGCCAACTCTACGAACGGCTGCATACCCGCGACATGCGCCAGATGGGCGGTTTGTGGGGCCGGATTGCCGGATTGCCGGGTTTCGCGCTGTGTTTCGTGGCGGCTTCACTGGGTATGCCGGGAACCGCCAATTTCGTCGGCGAGTTCATGGTGCTGTTCGGCACCTTTGCCATTGCGCCCTGGACGGTGGTCATCGCCAGCGCCGGGCTGGTGCTGGCCGCCATCTATTCACTGTTCTTGATGCAGCGGGTCTATTACGGCCCGGCGCAGGCGCCGACTCCGCTGGGCGGGTTGGATCGGCGGGAGACGCTCATGATGTTGGGGTTGCTGGTCCTGGTGCTGCTGTTCGGGCTCTACCCGCAACCCTTGCTCGACACGACGGGGGCGAGCATGGAAAACATTCAGCGTCTGTTGGCGGCTCCCGCGGCGCTGACGAGTCTTGACATGCCTACGGGGGCGCCATGAATCTGACCCTGACTCAAATGCTGGCGCTGCTGCCGCTGATCCTCGTCTGTCTCACGGTCATTGTGGTGATGCTGGGAATTGCCTGGCGTCGCCAGCATACGGCGAGCGCCATCGCGACGGTGGTGGGACTCAACCTGGCCCTGCTGTCGCTGTTGTTGGTGGGGTACTGGACGCCACAAGACGTCACGCCGTTGCTGGTGATTGATCACTATGCGCTGTTCGGTAGCGCCCTGATCCTGGTCGCAACCCTGGCCTGCGCCACCCTGGGGCATGCCTACCTCGAAGGGGCGGAGGGGCCCCGTGAAGAGTTCTATCTCTTGCTGCTCTGCGCTGCCGCCGGCGGCATGGTGCTGGTCAGCAGTCGTCATCTGGCGTCGCTGTTCTTCGGCCTGGAACTGCTGTCGATGCCGCTCTACGGCATGCTGGCTTACACCTTTCGCGAGCGCGGCGCGCTGGAGGCCGGGATTAAATACATGGTGCTTTCGGCCTCGGCTTCGGCTTTCATGCTGTTCGGCATGGCGCTGCTCTATGCCCGTACCGGGACGCTAGAATTCGCCGGGTTGGGCTTGAGCCTGGCCTCGGCGGGGCCTGATCTGCTCTGGATCGCCGGCGCCACCATGCTGCTGGTGGGGCTGGCGTTCAAGCTCTCTCTCGTGCCGTTCCACTTGTGGACACCGGACGTCTATCAGGGCGGGCCCAGCCCGGCGGTGACCTTTCTCGCTACCGCCAGCAAGGTGGCGGTGTTTCTGGTGTTGCTGCGCTTTCTGGTGGCGGTACCGGCGATGCGCAGCACCTGGCTGCTCGATACCTTCGCTGCGCTGGCTTTGATCACCATGCTGGTGGGCAACCTGCTGGCGTTGACCCAGAGCGATCTCAAGCGACTGCTGGGCTACTCCTCGATCGCCCATTTCGGCTACTTACTGGTCACGCTGGCCGTCAACGACGGTCTGGCGGTGGAGACGGCCGGCGTCTATCTGGTGACCTACTTGCTGACGACCCTAGGTGCCTTCGGCGTGGTGACGCTACTTTCCAGTCCACTGACACCTGCACGGGGCGGTGCCGATACCAGCCAACTGCATCATTATCGGGGGCTGTTCTGGCGGCGCCCCTACCTGACGGCGGTATTGACGGTGATGATGCTGTCGTTGGCGGGGATTCCGTTTACCGTCGGCTTCATCGGCAAGTTCTACGTGATTGCATTGGGCGTCGAGGCGGGGCGCTGGTGGTTGGTCGCTGGCATCGTGGTGGGGAGTGCCATCGGGCTCTACTACTACCTGCGCGTGGTGATCACGCTGTATCTCGTCGAACCCGGTATGCAAAGCCGTGACGCGCCGCATGATTGGGGCGTACGTGCCGGCGGTGTGGTGGTGCTGGGGCTGGCGGCGCTGGTCTTTCTGTTGGGGATCTATCCGGCACCGATGATCGACTGGGTGCGCTGGATGGGAGCCACTGTGATGGGATAAGGACGTCTAGGAGATCATGCTAGGGCTGATCACTACTTTTCGCTATCTTGACCTGACTGACCGACAAAACAACCATAACAACGATATGCAAAGGAGCGTGCCCTCATGAGTGCGATTGTTCTACTTGTCATAGGCTTGGGCTGCATGGCGCTGGGCTATTTCGTCTACTCGAAATTCATCGCCGAGAAGATCTATCGCCTGGATCCCGATTACCGGACGCCGGCGCATGAATTCGAGGATGGCGTCGACTACGTGCCTACCAACAAGTTCGTACTGTGGGGGCATCACTTCACTTCGGTGGCGGGGGCCGCTCCGATCGTAGGACCCGCTATTGCAGTCATCTGGGGGTGGTTGCCGGCTTTCTTGTGGGTAGTCTTCGGAACCATCTTCTTTGCCGGCGTGCATGATGCCGGGGCGATCTGGGCCAGCGTGCGCAACCGGGCCAAATCTGTCGGGGCGCTGACCGGTGACATTGTCGGCACCCGGGCCCGCAGCCTGTTCATGATCGTCATCTTTCTGGTGCTGCTGATGGTCAATGCGGTATTCGCGGTGGTTATTGCGCGTCTTATGATGAATTTCCCCTCTGCAGTGGTGCCGGTGTGGGGTGCCATCTTCGTTGCCTTGATCATCGGACAGTTGATCTACCGTCGCATCCTCAGTCTGCCGGTTGTCTCGATAATCGGCGTGGTCGCTTTATATGCACTGATTGGCGTCGGCCCCGCCGTGCCGCTAGAGATGCCCGCTGAAGTGGCCGGTATGTCGGGCAATGCCATATGGATACTGATTCTATTTGCCTATGCCGCGATAGCCTCGCTGCTACCGGTGTGGATGCTGTTGCAACCCCGTGACTATATCAACGGTCTGCAGTTGTTCATCGGTCTGATCATACTCTACGGTGCCATTGTGCTGCTCAATCCGAGCATGGTCGCCCCGATGTTCAACCATGATGTGCCTGCCGGTACTCCCTCGCTGTTCCCCTTGCTGTTCGTGACTATCGCCTGTGGCGCTATTTCCGGATTCCATGGCTTGGTCTCATCCGGAACCACCTCCAAACAGCTCAACAAGGAGACCGACGCACGCTTTGTCGGTTATTTCGGGGCCGTGGGCGAAGGCTCCCTGTCATTGGCGGCGATTCTCGTAGCCACGGCAGGCTTCGCCAGCTTCACCGACTGGCAGGCCATGTACAGCGCCTTCGGGCAGGGTGGAGTCACTGCCTTCGTCGAAGGCGGGGCGTATATCATTCATAACGGCCTAGGTCTGCCCCAAGCGACGGCAGCTACTCTACTCACGGTCATGGCGGCCCTTTTCGCCGGAACTACCATGGATACCGGCCTGCGTCTGCAGCGTTACATCTTTCAGGAATGGGGCGATATCTACAACCTGCAATGGATGAAGAAGCCGGCGGCGGCCACACTGCTGGCGGTAGGCTCCTGTCTGCTGATCGCTTTCGGGGCGGGCGGTGCCGATGGCTCTGGCGGCCTCATCATCTGGCCGCTGTTCGGCACCACCAATCAATTGCTCGCGGGCCTGACATTGCTGGTAATCACCGTCCTACTGGTACGCCTCAAGCGGCCAATAGTGTATACCCTGGCGCCGCTTTGTTTTCTGTTGGTGATGGCCGTGCTGGCGTTATTGTTACAGATGCGCACTTTTTATAATGAAAGCAACTATTTCCTGTTGTTCTTGGATATTGTGGTTCTAGTGGCAACCATCCTCGTGGCCATGGAGTGCGCAGCGTCGCTCAAACGTCAACGTCGCGAAGTGGCCCATCAGGAGCCATAGCAAATTCTGTCGGCATAGGAGCGAACCATGGACGAAGATCCCAACCGCCGTCATGCTCCACATCGCGATAAACTTCGGGCCTGGCTGAGCCAGGCCCGTTTCTTCACCGAGGAGATATACTCTTCCCGCTATCGTGGGGCAATCGCCCGGGCGCGCCGCGATGAAGACGATCTGTTCATGTTATTGGTGTTTTCCGAAATGATGGGCATGCCCAACCCCGCCGCTTACTACACGCTGGAACTCCAGCCGCTATTGCTGGAGCGCTTTCATGATTGGCACCAACGGATGGGAATGGAGCGTTCGCCGCTGGATCACTTTCGCTGCTGCTAGGGAAATGCTGGGGATATAGCCTTAAATACAGAGGTGGTGAACCCATGAAGGAGTTGCTTCATCGCCGTCTGCTGTGGGTCGGCGGCAAGGGCGGCGTCGGCAAGACCACGGTGGCGGCGGCGCTGGCAGTGCTGGCCTCACGGCGCGGGCGCCGAGTGCTGGTGGTATCCACTGACCCGGCGCACAGCCTGGGCGATGTATTCGATCGTCAGCTGGGCGACACGCCACGCCGGTTGCTGCCCAACCTGGATGCCATGGAGATTGACCCCGATGCCGAAGTCGAGGCGCACCTCAAACGTGTAGTCGAGCAGATGCGCCGTTATGCCGCTCCCGAAATGATGGCGGAGCTTGAGCGTCAGATGCGTCTGACCCGGCAATCGCCCGGCACCCAGGAGGCGGCACTACTCGAACGCCTGGCCAGGCTGATCACCGAGGATGATAGCCAGTACGATCTGATCATCTTCGATACTGCCCCCACCGGACATACCCTGCGTCTGCTCACGCTCCCCGAAGCCATGGCCGCCTGGACCGATGGATTGTTATCCCACAATCGTAAGTCCGAGGAGCTGGGCAAGGTACTCAAGCACCTGACGCCCAACAGAGGACGTGACGTGGCCACGCCCTTCGATGACCCTTCACAAGATGCTCTCAACGAGTTGGACGGGCGCACCCGCGACGTTGCCGAGACGCTGCTCAACCGGCGCCGGTTGTTTCATCGTGCACGCCGGCGCATCGAGAATGTCGATGAGAGCAGTTTTCTATTCGTGATGGCCCCAGAGCGGTTGCCCATTCTGGAAACCGTGCGTGCCGTTCAGGCACTGGAGGCAGTCAATATCCCGGTCGCCGCGACACTGGTCAATCGGGTGATTCCCGAAGAGGCTGATGGCGACTTCCTGCGTCGCCGACGCGAGCAGGAAGCCACGTACCTGGCGCGTATCGATGATGAACTGAAGCACCTGCCACGCCCTCGCCTCCCGCTGTTGCCTACCGACGTTCAGGGATTGGCAGTCCTCGAGGATCTGGCGGATCGTCTGGAAGGGCTGGGGTTCTAAGCCCGGTGAACCGGCATGGATCTGCGCCTGTCTCTTGGCGTAAAGCAGGGTTCAGAAGCCGTTTCGCCTTTCCGGTCATGACTTGAACTGGGCCGGCAGCCAGGTCGCCAGCTCGGGCACGAAAGCCAGGGCGAGCAGCATGCACAGCTGCAGCACGATGAATGGGATCACCCCGCGGTAGATTGCCGTGGTGGGCACCGACTCGGGGGCCACGCCGCGCAGGTAAAACAGTGCGAAGCCGAACGGCGGAGTGAGAAACGAGGTCTGCAGGTTGATGGCGATCATGATCCCCAGCCACACCGGATCGAGACCCATGGCGAGCAGCACTGGACCGACGATCGGCACCACCACGAAGGTGATCTCGATGAAATCGAGGATGAAACCCAGCAGGAAGATTACCAGCATGACGATGATCGTCGCGCCGACCACCCCGCCGGGCATGTTCATGAACAGGTCCTTGACCAGTTCCTCACCGCCATAGGCGCGAAAGACTAGCGAAAACAGTGCTGCGCCGATCAGGATCAGGAACACCATGGTGGTGACATGTGTGGTCGAGCGCACCACGTCGGTGAGCGTGGCGAAGTCCAACTTGCGATAGGCGAGTGCCAGCACCAGCGCGCCGAACGCCCCCACCGCGGACGCTTCGGTGGGTGTGGCAAATCCGCCGAGGATCGACCCCAGCACGGCGATGATCAGTGCCAGCGGGGGCACCAGACCCCTGAGCAGCAGGACGAACAGACTGCCCTGATGATTGAGCTCGGCCATCAGTTCCTGGCGATCGGCAGGCGGGGCCGATTCCGGCTTGAGCCAGGCAATAAAAGCAACGTAGGCGATGTACAGCACCACCAGGATCAGCCCGGGCACCAGCGCGCCGATGAACAGATCCCCCACCGAGACGGTCTTGGGGCTCCAGATGCCCATCGTCAACTGTGCCTGTTGATAGGCTGACGACAGCACGTCGCCGAGCAGCACCAGGGCGATCGACGGCGGAATGATCTGGCCCAGGGTGCCGGTAGCGCAGATGGTGCCGGTGGCTAGCGACTGGCTGTAGCCGCGCTTGAGCATGGTCGGCAGCGACAGCAGCCCCATGGTCACCACGGTGGCACCGACGATACCGGTGGAGGCGGCGAGCAGCATACCGACCAGGGTCACCGAAATCCCCAGTCCGCCGCGCAGCGAACCGAACAGCAACGCCATGGCGTCGAGCAGGGTCTCGGCGACCTTGGACTTCTCGAGCAGCACACCCATCAGCACGAACAGCGGCACGGCGAGCAGGGTCTGGTTGGTCATGATGCCGTAGAGCCGGTTGGGGAAGGCGGAGAGGAAACTGGCGTCGAAATTGGCCTCGACGCCCAGCGACTCGAGTCCCATCCCCAACCCGGCAAAGGCCAGCGAGGTGCCGGCCAGCGTCAGGGCCACCGGGAAACCGAGCATGAGCACGACGCAGATCAAGGCGAAGAGCATCAGCGGCATGAATTCCAGCATCAGAGGCGCTCCTCGCTGTGGTCATGTTCGGGCGTCGGTACTTGGCGGCCCGAGATGATCAGCGCCTTGCGAATGATCTCGGCGATACCCTGCATGATCATCAATACCGCGAAGAGCGGGATCAGCGTCTTGAGCAGAAACACGCCGGGGATGCCTCCGGTGTCGGGCGAACCTTCGAAAATCGCCCAGGAACTGCCGACATAGCCGAGACTCGAAACGATGATGAACCCCATGAAGGGAATCAACAGCAACAAGGTGCCGAGCAGATCGATCCAGGCCTGGGCACGTGGCGAGAGGCCACGGTAGAAAATATCGACGCGCACATGGCCATCGTGCTTGAACGTGTAGGAGGCGGCGAGCAGGAACAGCACGGCATGCATGTACATGACCGATTCCTGCATGAGAATGCTATTGAAATTGAACAGATAACGCAGTACCACCACCAGGAACTGGATCAACATCATCACGATGACCAGCCAAGCAAGCGCCTTTCCCAGCCGTTCGGTGATGGCGTCGAGCCAGACCAGGGGAGCCGGGATGGATGAAGCTCGTTTCATGGAACCCTCATTGTCGTGGCGCCATGCGCCAGGTGCCCGGTGGCATCGCGTCTCGACTAGCGTCCCGAGGTGGAACCGCAACATCCCAGGAGAGCGAGTATACCCCGAGCTTTTTTCGTCAGAGTGCCGTGTGACGGAGCGTTCGGCAATGAATCATTGGTCGGACGTGAGCTGCATGCTGCGGGCACAGGCGGTAGGCAGGCGTATATCGACCGCAATGGGAAGATGGTCGGAAAACATCTGGTTGAGTACCTGCAGGTTGTCGGCCACCAGTGAATCGGAGAGCAGGATATGATCCAGGGCCCGGCTGGGTTGCCACGACGGATAACTCAACAAAGGACGCACTGGTTGCAGCGGTAGCGCGGCACAAAAGGTCGGATGGGCATGAATCTGGTCCGGCGTGCAGTTCAGATCGCCCATGACCACGACATGACGCAGTGGCGCGATGATGTCGCGCAGATAATCCAGTTGGCGGTTGCGGGCCCGCTGGCTCAACGCCAAGTGGGCGACGAACAGATGCAGGGCATCGGGGCCGTCGCCAAAGCGTGCATGAATCGCACCGCGCCCGGGCAGGGTACCCGGCAGGCGGTGCTCTTCCACCTGGGCTGGAGTGTAACGGGCCAACAAGCCGTTACTGTGCTGCGCGACACGCCCGAGGTTGCGGTTGAGCTGCTGATAGTAGTAGGGGAATCCGCTCCGGGCCGCCAGGTACTCGACCTGATTGACGTGTCCAGAGCGAAAGCTGCCGCCATCGACTTCCTGCAGGCCAACGACATCATAGCCGCCCAGGATCTTGCTGATGATATCCAGGCGGCCCAGACGCTTGGGATGCGGCAGCAGATGCTGCCAGCTGCGCGTTAGATAGTGATGATAGGCGGCGGTATGAATGCCGACCTGCAGGTTGCAGGTCAGCAGACGTAGCGAGTGACGGTTGTGGGCCGGAAGTTCTGGGGCCTCGCGCATGTCACTCTCCTCTTTCGTTGCGTACCTTGTCGACTAGAGCCTGAGCAATCTGCGGCATATTGTCCAGGCTGCCGGCGCTCTGCGGCGTGATCACGTAGCGGCCATCGACGATCAGCGCCGGCACGCCCATCAACTGGTAGGCGCGGATCTTGGCATGGGCCTGGTTAACCTGGCTCTTGACGCCGAACGAGGACAACGCCTTGTGTACCTCGTCCTCGCTGACACCGTATTGGCTGAAGAAGCTGGCGATTTCGTCGTCACTGGTCAGTTGCTTGCCCTGCTCGTGAATGGCGTCGAAGAAGTCACTGTGCAACTCCTGCTGGATGCCTAAATCCTTGGCGGCATAGAAGGCCGCGGCGTGCTTGACCCACACCTGTCCCATGGTCGCGGGAATCCGTGTAAACACGACATCTTCCGGTAGATCGGCAACCCAGGCATTGAGCGGCTTCTCCAAGTGATAACAGTGAGGGCAGCCATACCAGAAGACTTCCGCAACCTCGATCTGATCGGCAGCGGCTTCCGTCTTCACCGGCTCGTCAAGGACCTTGTAATCCTCACCGGCAACCGGTGCGGCGGCCATGGCCAGGCTGGAAAATGCGAGACCGGCGGCCAACGCGAGAAACTTCTTGTACATTCGTTGTCTCCTGACGGAAGTCTTGTGAGCGGAAAACCCAACATCATCAATACGCTTGGAACCATAAGCGTGCCCAAGGTTCCGTCTGGGCGACGCCAGACGAAAAAGGCGGCCCGCAGGCCGCCTTGCAAAATCGCACGCCTTCAATTGACGCCATAAACATAGTTGGCCAGCGCTTGCATGTCAGC
Organism: Halomonas sp. WWR20; assembly: GCF_054602495.1. Lineage (NCBI taxonomy): Bacteria > Pseudomonadati > Pseudomonadota > Gammaproteobacteria > Oceanospirillales > Halomonadaceae > Halomonas > Halomonas sp. WWR20. Next base: position 79,426 of record NZ_JBTRHR010000002.1, on the reverse strand, counting down.
GTCGCTCAGCTTGGACGCAATGTCACGCATGATGGCGTTGGGGTCGTTGCTGCGTTCACTCTTGGCGAAGTCCTGCAACTGCTTGAGAGTATATTCCGGATGCTGACCGGAAAGCGCCGGGTACACCGCAGTACCGATGCCCTGGCCGGTGGGCGTATGGCAGGCCATGCATGCCGGGACCCCCTTGGCCAAACTGCCGGCCTTGTAGAGTCGCATGCCGCGTTCGGCGAGCTCCGGGTCGGCCTGGCCAAGGTTGGGCTCTTGATTGGAGTAGTAAGCGGCTACGTCGGCGATATCCTGGTCGGAAAGATTATCGACGATACCGGCCATCTGCGGGACGACACGCTGGCCATCGCGAATATCGACGACCTGCTTGGCAATATAGGAGGCCTGCTGTCCCGCCAGGTTGGGGAAGCTCGGCGCAATACTGACGCCATTGGCGCCGTGACAGGCGGCACACACCTGGGATTTCTGCCGACCGGCGCTCGGATCACCCTGGAGTTCTTGCGCATGCGCGATACCCATCACGCTCATGATCATTGCCAGGCTTGCTAGTAACTTTCTCATCGTGGATTCACTATGCCATTTCGTTATTAACCGGTGTAGATCACCTGGGTGCCCACCCCGCCGCATTGCACTGGCGGTGTCGATACCGCCAGGTCGGCTGGGGCCGGGCGTGGGATGCACACCGTTCATCACATCACGGCCTCCAGCGGTGAAAGACCCGTTCGCTGCCGGTAAAAGCACGGTGGTACACTAGCGAGCCCAGGTCGCAGACAAACAGCCATGGCAGTATACCGGAAGCCCCCGGTGACTTGAACGTGGCGAAACGTCGTGAAGTGACCCTTTTTTCATGTAAGTTTGAGCCGAATCAAAAACATGCGCGATGTTGTCCGCCTGAATTACCAGACCGCCCGTTTTCTGACCAGTGCGCCCGGCCTGGCCCAATGCCCCCCCGACAGTGGCGCCGAGGTCGCCTTCGCCGGGCGCTCCAACGCCGGCAAGTCAAGCGCTATCAATACCCTGACGTGCCAAAACGCTCTGGCGCGCACCTCCAAGACGCCCGGCCGTACCCAATTGATCAATTTCTTCGCGTTGGGCAGCGATGAGCAGCGGCGTCTGGTCGACCTGCCGGGATATGGCTTCGCCAAGGTCCCCGAGAAGGTCAAGCGCGAGTGGCAGCAGCACCTGGCCGAATATCTGCAACGTCGCCAGGCGCTCAGAGGCATGGTGCTGGTCATGGATGTTCGCCATCCACTCAGTGAGTTCGATCAGATGATGCTGGGTTGGGCAGATGAGCAGGACATGCCGGTGCATATCCTGCTGACGAAGGCGGACAAGCTCAAGCAGGGGCCGGCCAAGGCAACCTTACTGAAGGTGCGTCGCCAGCTCGCCGAATGGGAGGATCTGGTCAGCATTCAACTGTTCTCCTCTCTCAAGCGCCAGGGCGTGGAAGAGGTCGCGGCCAAGCTGGATGGGTGGCTCGGTGAGACGCAGTCCCCCGAGGCTCCCTGACCCTGCCTTCCCCAGCTGTGCCGGCGCCGAGTCTCCGCGCCTAGGGAGACGCCTGCAGCGCCTCGAGTAGCGCCGGCAGCTCGCGAATATGACTCAGGCGATGAACGCCAGGCGGCAGCGGGCGATCGTCCGCACCATGCACATCGATCCACGCGGCCTGCATGCCCAGGCGCTGGGCGGGCAGTACATCCTCGCGCCAGGAGTCGCCAACGTGCATGGCATGCGATGCGGGGGTACCCAGGCGCGCCAGAGCGGCGAGAAAAGGCCGGGCGTCCGGCTTGGGCGCCCGCAACTCGCCGGCCGCCACCATCACGGGGAAATGCCCGGCTAGGGCGAGTCGCTTGAGGTTGGCATTGCCGTTGGTAATCGCCGCCAGTCGATAACGGCCCCGAAAAGACGCCAGCATCTCGGCGACCTCGGGGTGGGTGTCGAGTTCGTGGCGCAGATCGAGAAAGCGCTCCACGGCGGCGGCGGCCCACAACCTTGCGGTACTCCGAGGCAGCCCGAACTCCTCGATAAGCTCGGCCATGGCACGCTCGCGAATCCAGGTGTAATCGCCACGCCGCAACGGATGGCGGGTCGCGACTTCGCCGCGCCGACGCTGGTAGGCCGCCAGTGGGAAGCACTCGAGGTAGCGCAGTTTGCCGACGTCGGGCAGTGCGGCCAGTGCCTCGCCCAGCCAGGCGTAATGCTCGCTTTCGGCGCGTTCGAGTACCGGGCGGTTATCCCATAAGGTGTCGTCGAGATCGAAGGTCAGCGCCTCGATGCGGGCGTAGCGTGTCGTCGCGTTCATGGGCGCTCCGGAAGGCCGTTGTCATTCATTGCGCTAAGGTATGAAGCTTGCCATAGGCCGCTATGCCAAGCACTCGTCGGGCAAGTCATTGTGAGGAGGTAGCGGGCGATGATATCGCCGGTAGCCAGAGCGCGAGCGCAACCAGCGTGGCCAGCAGCACCGGGGGGGTAATCACCAGCCCGACTTTCATGTACTGCCCCCAGCTGATGCGGTAGCCCTTGCCGGCCAGCACGTGCAGCCAGAGCAGCGTGGCGAGGCTGCCGATGGGCGTGAACTTGGGGCCCAGATCGTTGCCGATGACATTGGCGTAGATCATCAACTGCTGGGTCTGACTCGACACCTGCGCCTGGTCGATGGCCAGGGCGCCGACCAGGGTCGACGGCATGTTGTTCATCAGCGAGGCCAGGATGGCGGAGGCAAAGCCCGTGCCGAGGGTTGCCACGAAATCTCCCTGTCGGCTCAGCCACACCAGCACGTCCGCCGCCCATGCCGTGAGCCAGGCGTTGCCCAATCCATATACCACCAGGTACATGCCCACGGAAAACAGCACGATCTGCCAGGGCGCGTTGCTCAGTACTTTTTGAAGCGAGACGACGTGCACATGCCCCGGCGAGAACCAGCGTCCGGCGATGGCCATCAGTGTGAGGGCCGCCGTGCCCATGATGAGCGCGAAGGGAACCTGCCACCGGGCGGTCAGGAACAGGGCGACCAGCAGCACGATCAACAGCGGAAAGGCCGCGCGAAAGACCTGATGATCGCGAATCGCCGTCGCCGGCGCTTCCAGGCGTTCGACCTCGTAGCGCGGCGGTATCTGCTTGCGAAAGTACACACCCAGAACCAGTAGCGTGGCGGCTAGCGATACCAGGTCGACCGGCACCATCACCTGAGCGTAACGATCGAAGCCGATATCGAAGTAGTTGGCGCTGACGATATTGACCAGGTTCGAGATGACCAGCGGCAGGCTGGTCGAGTCGGCCACGAATCCCGTGGCGATGATGAAGGCCAGCGCCGCCGCGGGGCTGAACTCCAGCCGGGCGAGAATCGCCACCACGATCGGCGTCAGCAGCAGCGCCGCGCCGTCGTTGGCGAACACCGCGGCGATCAGCGCTCCCAGCACCACGATCAGCGGGAACAGCACCCGCCCCCGGCCGTTGCCCCAGCGGGCGATATGCAGGGCGGCCCAGGCGAAGAAGCCGGCCTCATCGAGGATCAACGAGATGATGATCAGCGCCACGAAGGTGAAGGTGGCGTCCCAGACGATATGCCAGACGACGCTGACGTCATGCCAATCGACGACGCCGGTCGCCAGGGCCACGGCGGCACCGCCCAGGGCGCTCCAGCCGATGCCCAGCCCCTTGGGCTGCCAGATGACCAGCACCAGCGTGACCAGAAAGATTGCAAAGGCCAGCATGCAACAGTTCCTTAATGGGTTTGCTGATTGACTCGCCGGGAAACGGCTTCGGCGCTCTCGACCCGCTCCGAATAGCGATCGGTCAGATACGCCGAGCGGCCCCGTGTCAGCCAAGTGAACTTCACCAGCTCCTCGCAGACATCGACGATGCGCAGGTAGAGCGGCGAGGGCCGCATCCGCCCGGCGTCATCGAATTCGTTGAAGGCCCTGGGCACCGAGGACTGGTTGGGGATGGTCAGCATGCGCATCCAGCGCCCGAGAATGCGCAGCTGATTGACGGCATTGAAGCTCTGACTGCCGCCGGACACCTGCATGACGGCCAGCGTCTTGCCCTGGGTAGGGCGCACGCCGCCCAGCGCCAGAGGAATCCAGTCGATCTGGGCTTTCATGATGGCGGTCATGGCGCCGTGTCGTTCGGGACTGACCCATACCATCCCCTCGCTCCACTCGGCCAGTTCGCGCAGTTCCTGCACCTTGGGGTGACTGGCCTCGGCATCGTCCGGCAGCGGCATTCCGGAGGGGGCGAACGTGCGCACCTCGCAACCGTACCAGCGCAGCAGGCGGCCGGCTTCCTCCGCCACCAGCCGCGAGTAGGAGCGCTCGCGCAGCGAACCGTACAACACCAGGATGCGTGGCGGATGGCGGGGCTGGTCGGGGCCGGCCAGCGCGTCGACGTCGATGGAATACAAACACTCGGGGTCGATATTGGGCAATTGATCCAGGCTCACGAAGCGTCTCCCTGGCTACCCACCCGTTCGCCATCTTCCTTGGTGAATTCGCTCACTGGACTGGGCAGCAGGGATAGCACCGTCTCGGAGGGCCGGCATAGCCGTGTGCCCTGTTCGGTCACCACGATGGGGCGATTGATCAGGATGGGATGAGACAACATGGCATCGATCAGCCGATCGTCGCTGAGCGTGGGGTCGTCCAGGCCCAGCTCGTCGTAGGGCGTACCCTTGCGGCGTAACAGCTCCCGGGGCGTCATGGCCATGGCCGTCAGCAACTCGATCAGCTTTTGCCGGGTGGGCGGCGTCTTCAGATACTCGATGACATGCGGCTCTTCCCCGGACTGGCGCATCATCGCCAGGGTGTTGCGGGACGTGCCGCAATCCGGATTGTGATAGATCACGCTAATCATGCGGGAGGCTCTCTCATCAGTTGGGCAGCAGGGTTGGAGTTCGCGTAGCAGGGGCTCGCACAGTTCGGGGTGTCCCGCGCAACAATCGCGCACCAGAAAGCTTAGCGTCTCTCCCATGCGCTCCAGGTTGGCACGGTAAATCATCGAGCGGCTGTGCCGACGCGAGACGACCAGGCCGGCCCGCGACAAGACGCCCAGGTGCGTCGAGAGCGTGTTGTGGGGCACATCCAGCAGGCGGGCGATCTCGCCCGCAGGCAGCCCATCCGGCTCGTGGCGTACCAGCAACCGGAAGGTTTCCAGGCGGGTCGGCTGGGAAAGCGCAGCGAACACGTCGATAGTCGCTTTATTGTCCATATGTCCAGAATTACAGACATAACTTGAAAATTCAACTGAGCAGTCGCAGTGCCAGGCAGTGATTACACTGAGCCTTTCCTTTCCTGGCGCGCAGGGAGACCCACAAGAGCGATTTTGACGGAAGCTTGTTCAGTCTCGTCGGCGCGCCCGCGGATGAGCGGCATCGTAAGCCTGGGCCAGGTGCTGCCAGTCGAGGCGTGTATAGACCTGGGTCGTCGACAGATTGGCGTGACCGAGCAGTTCCTGAACGGCACGCAGATCCTGGCTGGACTCGAGCAGGTGGCTGGCGAAGGAGTGACGCAGACGGTGAGGGTGCAGATGCTCCGGCAGGCCGCGCTCGCGAGCGACCTTGACCAGCCGCAACTGGATGCCTCGGTGCCCGAGACGGGTGCCCCGGCGGCTGACGAACAGCGCCGGCTCCTGATGGGGCGTCAGCATGGCGCGTGCCGGTAGCCAGGCTTCGACGGCATGGCGGGCGCGCTTGCCGACCGGAACCTGGCGGGGCTTGCCGCCCTTGCCCAGCACGCGCACACGGCGGGCATCAAGGCTATCCAGATTCAGGGCGGCGAGTTCCGCCAGGCGCAATCCGCACGAATAGAGCAGCTCCAGCATGGCCTGGTCGCGCAGCGCCAGTGGCGAACCATCATGCGGGGTATCGAGAAACTGCCCGAGCAGATCGACATCCACGGGGCGTGGGAGATGGCGCGGCTGACGCGGGGCCTGGGTCAGCGTGACCGGGTTATGGCTCAGATGACCATGGGCGACGAGGTGGTCGGCAAAACGTGACAGCGCCGCGCGGCGCCTTGCCAGGCTGCGCGGCGCCAGGCCGCGGATGCGCTCAGCGGCGAGAAAGCGCCGCAGCAGGGCCACATCCAGTTGCTGCCAGTCGGTAATCTCGGCCTTGTCGAGAAACCGCATCAGCGCGGCGAGATCGCGGCGATAGGCGTCGAGTGTCGCCGGACTGGCACGCTTTGCCAACTGGCTCAGGAACTCTTCAACAACGCGATGCATGGGCGTCTTCGAAGCGAGTTAACAGGCGGCTGATGACTTCGCCGAGATAGGTGGTGAACAGCGTGTCGAGGGTGGCACGAAAATACTCACTGTCGTGACTGGCGAGCAGCAGATAGCCCAGGGGTTGCCCCTGCGTCAGGCGCGTCACGGCGCAGGAGCCGGCCTGCTCGGGGGGCTCGACATGCGGCAACAGCAACAGCCAATCCTCGCGCGACAGGCGGGCGCAGCGGCTGGCACGCCCATCGAGCAGTGTCTCAAGACGTGTCGTGACGTTGTCCTGCAGGGCCAGGCGCGGCGGCTGAAAGGTCGCCTTGGGCGGGTCGGCGTAGCTGACCGGGCCATACGTCCACAAGGCCACGGCCGGGGTGCGAAAGCGCTCGGCGAGCTGGGTGGCCAACGCTTGGCCCAGAGCGTCGCTGTCTTCGGCCTCGAGCAGGGCCAGCACCATCTCGCGGGTGCGCCGATACTGGGCCTCATTATGACGGGCCGAGTCCAGCAGGTGATCCAGGCGCCACTCGGCATCCTCGGCACGGTTGCGCAAATCGTGCACTAGGCGCTCAAGCAGCGAGATCGACCCCCTGGCTTCGGGGTGAGGCACCTTGAGTTGCTGTAGTAGCCCCTCGCGTCCGACAAAGAAATCGGGATGGCGTGCCAACCAGTGGGCAACCCTCTCCGGATCGAGTGTCTGACGCGGCTCAGGGGCTTGGGCGCGTGACATGCGATATTCCTCTCGTCACCTTGACTGCAGTAAGCCTGTCCCGGCCGCACTTTCCTGCGTGACGAACGCGAGCAGGTTATGGCATGAATAAGCGTGCCAGTCGCCGTCCAGTTATGGCACGGCCACTCGGCCATCAAAGACCTTGGCGACCGGGCCGATCATCATCAATGGTGCGTCGCCACCGGCCCATTCCAGCGTCAGGCACCCGCCGGGCAGATGAATATCCACCGGGCTTTCAAGCAGGCCGCGACGTATACCGCTCGCCGCGGCGGCGCAGGCACCGGTGCCACAGGCCAGGGTTTCTCCCGCGCCACGCTCGTATACGCGCAGACGCGCCTCATGGGGCGAGACCACTTGTAAGAAGCCGACATTGACCTTGCGCGGGAAGCGCGGGTGGGCCTCTATTTTGGGGCCCAGGCGAGCCACTGGAGCACTGTCGACATCCTCGACCAGCAGAACCGCGTGAGGGTTGCCCATTGACACCACGCCGATCTCGACGCTGTCGCCGTCGACCTCCAGCCAGTGTGCCGGCAGGTCCTGATCCGCCTCGAACGGCAATGCTCGCGGGGCAAAGCGCGGCGCTCCCATGTCGACCCGTACCCGGCCATCGTTTTCGACCCGTAGCGTCAGCGGGCCGCCCAGCGTCTCGACATGAATCTCGCGTTTGTGCGTCAGGCGCTGGTCGCGTACGAAACGCGCGAAGCAGCGCGCGCCATTGCCGCAGTTTTCCACCTCGCTGCCGTCGGCATTGAAGATCCGGTAGCGAAAGTCCATGTCGGGGTCGTGGGGCGGTTCGACCAGCAGTAACTGATCGAAGCCGATTCCGAAGTGGCGGTCGGCCAACTCGCGGATCTGCTCCTTGTCCAGGCGGGCGCGCTGGGTGATCAGATCGACCACCATGAAGTCGTTGCCCAGCCCGTGCATCTTGGCGAAGTGCAGCAGCATCACGCCTTCCCCGCGCTGTTGTCCGCTTCGGGCAGCAGCGCCTCGCCAGCCCAGAGATCCTCGAGGCGCTCGCGGCGGCGCACCAGGTGCATCTCGGCGCCGTCGACCATGACCTCCGCCGGGCGGACGCGGCTGTTGTAATTGGAGGCCATCACGAAACCATAGGCGCCTGCCGAACGCACGGCGAGTAGATCATCCGGGGCGATGGCCAGTTCGCGATCCTTGCCCAGGAAGTCGCCGGTTTCGCACACCGGACCGACCACATCGTAGACGGCGGTGTCACGCGGTGCGCGGGTATCGACCGGCAGGATACGCTGCCAGGCCTGATACAGCGAGGGGCGGATCAGGTCGTTCATGCCCGCGTCGACCACGGCGAAGTTCTTGGTTTCTCCGGGCTTGAGATATTCGACACGGGTCAGCAGGATGCCGGCATTGGCGGCGATCGAACGACCCGGCTCGAACAGCAGGGTCAGGTTGCGGCCTTCCAGCCGTTCGAGCAGTGCCGAGGCATAATCGAAGGGGGCGGGGGGATGCTCGTCGCGGTAAGGCACGCCGAGGCCGCCGCCGAGATCGAGGTGCTCGACCTCGATGCCGCGCGTCTTGAGCCGGTCGAGCAGTGCCAGCAGACGCTCGAGAGCATCGAGAAACGGTGCGAGTTCGGTGAGCTGCGAGCCGATGTGACAGTCGAGGCCGACCACGCGCACATGGGCCATTTGTGCGGCACGTTCGTAGACGTCCAGCGCCGCATCGACGGGAATGCCGAACTTGTTGGCCTTGAGCCCAGTGGAAATGTAGGGATGCGTCTTGGCATCGACATCGGGGTTGACGCGCAACGAAACCGGCGCGACCTGGTTGCGCTCACCGGCGACCCGGTCGAGGCGCTCGAGTTCGGGCAGCGATTCGACATTAAAGCACTTGATGCCGACCTCCAGCGCCCGGGCCATTTCGTCGGCCTGCTTGGCGACGCCCGAGAACACTACCTTGGCGGGATTGCCGCCAGCGGTCAGGACCCGTTCCAGCTCGCCGCGGGAGACGATATCGAAACCCGCGCCCAGGCGCGCCAGCAGGTTGAGCACGGCCAGGTTGGAATTGGCCTTGACCGCATAGCAGATCAGGTGCGGATGACTGCCCAGGGCTTCGGTGTATGCCCGGAAATGTCGGGTAAATGTCGCCTTGGAGTAGACATAGCACGGAGTGCCGAAGCGTTCGGCCAGTGTGTCGAGCGCTATGTCTTCGGCATGCAGCACGCCGTTGCGGTAATCGAAATGATCCATGATTCAGTGGCTGTCCTGAGTTGCGGTCGGCGCCGCCTCCTCGGTCGCCTCGGCGCCGTCAGGCGCACGTGAGGTGCCGGTGGGGTCGTATTTTTCCGCGGCGGTAGTATCGCCGGGCATGTATAGCGGTCCCTTCTGGCCGCAGCCGGCCAGCGAGGCCAGCAACAGCAGGGCCAGGGTGCTGCACGCAACGCGAGGCAGGCTCATGAGCGCTGTGCTCCATGCAGTGCGCTCAGCGTCTCCCGCGCCCGCTGAGCGGCTGCACGCACCTGATCGGGCGCAGTGCCGCCGATGTGGTTGCGCGCCGCCACTGAACCTTCCAGGGTCAGAACCGCGAAGACATCGGCCTCGATCTGGGTGGAAAACTGACGCAACTCGTCGAGGGTCATCTCGGAGAGATCCTTCTTCTCGCGAATGCCGAAGGCCACGGACTGGCCGACGATTTCGTGTGCATCGCGAAAGGCCACGCCACGGCGGACCAGATAGTCGGCCAGATCGGTAGCGGTAGAGAAACCGCGCCGCGCCGCTTCATACATGCTGTCGGCCTTGGCCTCGAGTGCCGGGACCATGTCGGCGAAGGCGCGCAGGCAGCCCTTGACGGTATCCAGGCTGTCGAACAGCGGCTCCTTGTCCTCCTGATTGTCCTTGTTGTAGGCCAGCGGCTGCGACTTCATCAACGTCAACAGCCCCATCAGGTGACCATAGACGCGACCGGTCTTGCCGCGTACCAGCTCGGGCACGTCGGGGTTCTTTTTCTGCGGCATGATCGAGGAGCCGGTGCAGAAGCGGTCGGGCAGATCGATGAAGTCGAACTGGGCACTGGTCCACAATACCAGCTCTTCGCTCATGCGCGACAGGTGCATCAGCAGGATGCTGGCGAAGGCGGTGAATTCGATGGCGAAGTCGCGATCGCTGACCGCATCCAGCGAGTTCTCGGCGGGGCGCTCGAAGCCCAGCAACTCGGCGGTGACATGGCGGTCGATGGGGTAGGTGGTGCCGGCCAGTGCGGCCGCCCCCAACGGCAGAATATTGACCCGCTTGCGACAGTCCAGCAGGCGTTCGTGGTCGCGGGCAATCATCTCCTGCCAGGCGAGCAGATGGTGGCCGAATGTCACCGGCTGCGCGGTCTGCAGATGAGTGAAGCCGGGCATGATGGTGTCGGCTTCACGGTCGGCTAACGCGATCAGACCTTCGCGCAGGCGGGCCAGTTCGGCGGCGATGAAGTCAATCTCGTCGCGTAAGTAGAGTCGGATGTCGGTGGCGACCTGGTCGTTGCGCGAGCGCCCGGTATGCAGCTTCTTGCCGGTGATACCGATCTTCTCGGTCAGCCGGGCCTCGATGTTCATGTGCACGTCTTCGAGTGCGACCGACCAGGAGAAGCGGCCTTGCTGGATTTCCTGCGCGATTTCGTCGAGCCCGGTCACGATGGCGTCGCGTTCGTCCTCGCTGAGTACGCCGATGCGTGCCAGCATGGTGGCATGAGCGATCGAGCCGCGGATATCGTGTTGGGCAAGACGCTGGTCGAACCCCACCGAGGCGGTGAAAGCGGCCACGAAGGCGTCGGTGGGCTCGCTGAAGCGTCCTCCCCAGGACTGGTTGGTCTGTTGAGTCATCGGGCTTGGAATCCTGCGTTGCGGTTCGGCAAAGGACGATATGATGTCGTGATGGGAAGTGTACCAGAGTCCGTGTAGCTGGCGAGGGTGGGGAGGCGAAGCGTGCAGCCGATTTTTCCTTGGTCGATGACTGCTTTATGATGGAGGAATATGCCGCTTGCGCGGTCAACCCGGTTTTCGCGTCGCCCTGAAAGGGAGACGCCTTTGTTCTAGGGAGTGTGACGTGCCCGCCATCAAGACCCTACGCATTGCCACCCGCAAAAGCCTGCTTGCCCTGTGGCAGGCCGAGCATGTCAAGGATCGCCTGATGGCCCTTCATCCCGGGCTTGACGTGGAACTGGTGGCCCTGTCCACTCGCGGTGACAAGATTCTCGACACGCCACTGGCCAAGGTCGGGGGCAAGGCGCTGTTCGTCAAGGAACTCGAGGAGGCCATGCTCGATGGCCGCGCCGATATCGCGGTGCATTCCATGAAGGATGTACCCATGCACTTTCCGGAGGGACTCGGGCTGTCGGTGATTCTCGAGAGTGCCGCGCCCACCGATGCTTTCGTCTCCAATCACTATGCCTCGCTGGATGCGCTTCCCGAGGGCGCGCGGGTAGGCACTTCCAGCCTGCGTCGCGCCCTGCAGGTGCGCGAGGCGCGCCCCGATCTCGAAGTGCTGAGCTTACGCGGTAACGTGCAGACGCGCCTGGCCAAGCTCGATGCAGGCGATTTCGATGCCATCATCCTGGCAACATCCGGGTTGCAGCGGCTCGCGCTGGACGAGCGTATTGCCATGGAACTGCCGCCGGAAGTCAGTCTACCGGCGTGCGGTCAGGGCGCGTTGGGCATCGAGTGCCGCCATGATAATGCTGAACTGATCGAGCTGCTCGCGCCGCTGGACGATGCGGCCACGGCCACGCGCGTGCGTGCCGAACGGGCTATGAACACCCGTCTCGAGGGCGGGTGTCAGGTGCCGATCGGTGGCTATGCCGTACTCGAGAACGACGGCCGGACGATCTGGCTGCGCGCCTTGGTCGGCGACCCCGAGGGTACCCGGGTGCTGCGCGCCGAGAGTCGTGGCGCCGCCGAGGAGCCCGAAGCGCTGGGCATTCGCGTCGCCGAGGAACTGCTTGACCAAGGCGCCGGCGATATCCTGGCTCAGGTGTATGGCCAGGCATGAAGGCCCGACGACCGCCGATCCTCGTTACCCGCCCTGGGGCGCGTGCTGCACCGTTGTGCACGGCGCTTGAGCAGGCGGGATACGCGGTGGCTCGTCTGACAGCGATGACGCTCGACCCTTTGCCGGAGTCTCCCCTGGCGAGGCAGACGCTGCTCGATCTCGATCAGTTCACGCATGTGATCGTCAGCAGCCCTCTGGCTGCCGAGCTGCTGACGGAACGTATCGAGAACTACTGGCCCCAGCTGCCGCTGGGGCCGCGATTTTACGGCGTGGGCGCTACCTCGGCGCAGATGCTGCACCAGCAGCTCGATGTGGAGGTGCTCACCCCGCCTGCGGGGAGCGGAGAGGCCAGCGAAGGTTTGCTGACCTTGCCTGAACTGCAGTCACTGCACGAGCAGTGGGTGATGCTGGCGGCGGGAGAGGGCGGGCGGCCCTTGCTGGCCGAGACGCTGACAGCGCGCGGTGCGCGGTTGACGAAGCTGGCGCTTTACCGACGCGTCCTGCAGGCGCCGGATAGCGCCGGTGCGGCAAGACTGGCCGCGGGAGATTTTACGGCGCTGGTCGTGACCAGTGGAGAAATACTGCAACATCTGGCTGCCTGGTGCGGCCAAGCGGCGTTGAACCAACCGCTAATCGTTTCCAGTCGGCGTTTAGCTACACTGGCTGACACACTAGGGTTCGCATGCCGGCATGTGGCACGCGATGCCACGCCTGCCGCGCTGGCTGCGGCAGTGCGGCAGGCCTGCGACCCGTCAGGCGCCGATGTCGATCAAGATGATCTTGAAAAGGGCTAGCGACACATGAGCAAGCAACAACACGATCGGGACGGACAGAAGGCGCAATCGGCGGACTCATCCGGCACGCGCCGGACCTCCGCGGAGGGCGAGGCCACGTCGGCTTCGCAGCCAACACGCAAGGAAGCGCAAGCGACCTCATCGGCCCAGCGCGATACGGCCAGCCATACGCCCTCGGCCACGCCGGATGCCCGGACCAAGGCGGGGCCGGATACCCAGAGCAAAGCGGATAAAAGTTCGTCGTCCACCTCGGATGCGGCCAGGGCGGCAGCGGACAAGACGGCAGCGGACAAAGCTGCGTCTTCAGACAAGCCTGCGGGAACCTCGAACAAGGCGGCAGGAACTGATGCCGACAAGCCCACGACCGCGACCTCCGGGACGGAAAATGCCAGGCCTTCCGCGCCGTCGACGGGCAACACCGCCTCGGGGCACAAGACATCCTCTCCCGGCGGCCCGGGAAATACACCGCCGGGCGGCACGGCAGGATCTTCTGCTCGAAGCTCCTCTGGGAATGGGGGAGGACGGGGGCTGGCGACTGCGGCCCTCGTCCTGTTCGTGCTTCTGGCGATTGCGCTGGCGGCTGCCGGCTGGTTCGGTTGGCAGAAACTGAATCAGCAGCAGGCGCGGCTATCCCAGGTGGAGCAGAACGCGCAATCGATCAATCAGCTCGAAAGCCAGCTTGCCAGCCGCGAACAACAGCAAAACGAACAGCGCGAGCAGGCCATCCAGGCACTGAATGACGAGTTCGAAGAGTATCGTCAGGAGGTCAACGACACGTTGGATCAGGTGCTCAAGCAGCTGGCCAGCCAGCAGGAGACGGATGCCAGCGACTGGCGCTTTGCCGAAGCCGAGTACCTGTTGCGCCTGGCCAACCAGCGCTTGCAGCTCGAACGTGACGTCAAGGGCGCCCAGGCGCTGCTGGAGAGTGCCGACAAGCGTCTGGCCGCGGCCGACAACCCGGCGCTGACGCCGGTACGGCGTGCCATCCAGTCGGAACTGGGAAAACTCGGCGCTGTCCCTCAGGTCGATCGTACCGGGCTGTACTTGTCGCTGATGGCCCAGCAGGAACAGCTGGCGCAGCTGCCTCTCGCCCAGGATGTCCAGCCGGTGGCGGCGGAAGGCGGCGATACCTCGCCGGTGAGTGGCGCCTGGCAGCAACAGCTGTCGCGTTTTGGCAGTGAACTCAAGGAGCTGGTGACGGTACGCCATCACGATGAAGCGCTGGAAGCGTTGATCACCCCCGAACAGGAATCCTATCTGCGCCAGAATGTACGGCTGCAGCTGGAGCAAGCGCAGATCGCTCTGCTCCAAGCCAATGCCGAGCTCTACCAGGCCAGCCTGGAGAAGGCCGTCACCCTGGTGAAGGGATATTACGACACGGATAGCGATGGCGTGCAGCAAACGCTCGATCGGCTCAATGCCCTGATGGATAAGACCATCCGGCCCGAGCTACCGGATATCAGCGGTTCGCTGCAGGCGTTGCGCGAATTCATGGCAAACCGCCATGACACCGGGGGCGACAACGCATGAGAAAACTGATCCTGCTCATCATTATCGGGCTGGCCGTAGGTGCGTTGTTCGGCCAGTTGATGCAGTCATTGCCGGGTTATTGGCTGGTAAGGGTCGGCGACACCTCGATCCAGACCTCCTTCTGGTTCGGGCTGATCTTGCTGCTGATCGCTTTCCTGGTGTTGTATTTCGCGCTGCGAGTGTTGAATCGTCTGCGCCGTCCGGTGAGCCGGCTCAAGGTGTGGAACAGTCGCAACCGCAACCGCAACGCCATGAAGCGCACCGTGCACGGTCTGGTGGCGCTGGCGGAAGGACGCTGGAAGCGTGCCGAGAAGGCGTTGACCAAGTCGGCAGACGAGTCCAGCACACCGCTGGTCAACTACCTTTCCGCGGCATTGGCGGCGCATTACCAAGGGCGTTATGAACAGGCCGATACGCTGCTCAAGCGGGCGCATCACAGCACCGAAGGTGCCGATACCGCCGTTGGGCTGGTCCAGGCGCAACTGCTGCTCGACCGTCAGCAGTACGAGGAGGCATTGGCCATCCTGACACGGCTCGAGAAGCAGATACCCGAGCATCCTCAGGTGCTCAAGCTCCTCAAGCAGGCCTATATCAGTGTCAGCGACTGGGAAGGGCTGCGGCGTCTGATGCCGCGCCTCGACAAGCATCAGTTGATCGCGGCAGAAGAGCGTCGTGAGCTTGAGCAGCGCGCCTATCGTGAGCTGATTCTGCAGTCGGTACAGAACCCGAACGATGTGGAGCGTGTCAGGAACCTATGGGCCGACCTGCCCGACTATCTGCGCAACGATGTGGAGCTGGTGGTGCTGTATGCCGAGGCCCTGGTCAAGGGTGGCGAGGAGGGTATCGCCGAGCGCTTGCTGCGTCACTCGCTCAAGGAGCACTGGGACTCGCGTCTGGTGTTGCGCTATGGGCTGCTCAATGTCGATGCGGGACGTCAGCTGGCGTATGCCGAGAAATGGCTGCAGGAGCGCCCCAACGATCCGGATCTGCTCTTGACCTTGGGCCGTCTATCCCTGCGCAATGCCTATTGGGGCAAGGCACAGGAGTATTTCGAGGCCAGCCAGCGCCAGCGGTCAAGCGGTGTGGTATGTGCCGAACTGGCACGGCTGTATGCCAATCTCGGCGAGCACAACAAGAGCCAGCTCTACTATCGACAGAGCGTGGAGTTGCTGGACAAGTCGCTGCCTGCATTACCCCAGCCCAGCGACAACAACCGCTGAGTTCAAGCTGTTCCTCTTTGCTCTCCTGGGCGTCATTGGACGCCCTTTTTTATGCATATGCATTACGCGAGTATTACGTTCTGTCTGAAGAATGCCATCGCTGGGCACGGGGCAGAACCTAAAGGTGACGGATGCGATGAGGCTGCGAGGGGGACCGGTTGGTTGCCCGGCATACCATCTCCCGCCCCCAGTCATTGGGTTAGGCAGACGTAAAAAAAGGGCTACCGGCATGCCGGTAGCCCTTCTTGTGGTTGGCGATACGCTCTAGCGCTCTTGAGGATCGCTCACGTCGTCGCTGTCGGGTTTATCGTGAGAAGGGTCGCCAACTCGGTAGGTATCGCTGTCCGCAGCGTGCTGGCTGTCGAGTTGGGTATCCACCGCATGGCGGCGCTCTTCGGCCAAGCGCAGATGCGCGGGCGGTGCGCTACCATCCTTGTTTTCGCCGAAGTACAGCGTGGTATGCGGGAACGGTATCTCGATGCCCGCTGCGTCGAAGTGCATCTTGACCAGGCGATTATAGGCCCGTCCCACGCCCCACTGGTCGCCCGGGGTGGTCTTGATGACGACACGGATATTGACCGAGCTGTCGGCCAGCGCGGTGACGCCGGCCACGGTAAGCGGGGCGAGGATCTTGTGGCCATTCTCTTCGCTGGCCTGCAACTCGTCGAAGGCGGCCTGCAGGTGCTCGATGGCGTGATCGATGTTCTCGCGATAGGCGATACCGTATTCACCGACATGATTGCCGAACTCGCGCATGAAGTTCGATACCGTATCGACCGAAGAGAACGGTACGATGTGGTAGGTGCCCGACAGGTCGCGGATGCCGACGGAGCGGATGCTGATGCGCTCGGCGGTACCGGTCACTCCCCCGGCACTGACGACATCGCCGGTATTCATGGCGTTCTCGAGCTGGATGAACACGCCGGTGATGACATCCTGGACCAGTTTCTGGGAGCCGAAACCGATGGCCAGGCCCAGTACCCCGGCACCGGCGATCAACGGCCCGATATTGATGCCGATCTCGGCAAGCACGATCATGGCTGTCATGGTCACCAGGGCGATGGCCAGTGCATTACGGAACAGACTCAACAATGTCTTGGCGCGTGCGGTGGGCTCGCCGGTGCCGGTTTCCGGGCTCAGTCGATTCTCTATCAGGCTGGCGATAGCGATCCAGGCGGCGGCCGCTATCACCAGGATGATCAGCACATTGATCGTTGTGCCCACGGTGTGAGCGCCAGCTTCGGAGGCATACCAGGCCGCAAGGTCGAAGGCGCCCCAGGCGGATAGCACGGCCATGACCACCAGTATCAGAATAATGACGCGAATGACCTTGAGAAACGAGGGAATGTAAGCGTTGAGCCGCTTCTCAAGCAGCGGCAGGCGACGACGCATGTCATCGGAGAGTGTAATGCGATGGCCGATCAGCTGGCTCAGTACGCCCGATATCAGCAGGCCGAGGCCGATATAGACGATGGATTTGAGCGTGGCCAGCATCACGTAGGGCAAAGCGGTTTCGGGATGCAGCACCGTGACACCGAAGACGACTGTGGCGTAGAGCAGAGCCAGGATATGCCAGACCCGGGCAAACATGCGCAGCGCGACGCGGCTGGCACCCATTTCGGCCCGTTCGGCGCGGGCCATAAGCATATTGCGCAGGGCGAGGCGATTGCCGAGGATGACCGTGGCGGCATAGATCAACGCCAGCAGCATGATCAACGTGCCCAGGCCTTTGCCCAGTGCAGGGGAAAGGTTGAAGCTGACGATGGGGGCCGCCACCAGCATGCCATAGCCGACAATGCTGGAAAGACGCGCCAGGAAACCGTTGCAGTACGACGCCTGCGTAGCCGAGATAGGTAACAGGCGAAGCCCCTCATACCGCGAGGAAAACAGCATTCGCATGGCAGTCTTGAACAACTCGATCATTAAAAAGGCATTGAGAAACAGCGAGAGCCGCGTCTCCATATTGCCGGTTTCGCCGACAGCGAAGGTCGCCAGAAAATTTCCGCCGACATAAGCGAGAACTACCGCCATCACATCCGTGATGGCGGCCAATACCACGGCAATGCTGATGCGCAGCAGGGAGCTTCTGCCAGTGCCATGCAAGGACCAGTGGTTAAGCTTGACGAACAGCGGCGCTGCCAGGCGGCGGAAAATAAAAAACAGTAAGAAGGTGCCGGCGATGACCAGAGCCAAATTGAATGCAGCACTCAAAAAGGCGCCAGTGTCGAAGCCTGGGCCTGCCGTCGAGCTGTCACTCGCGGCCAGGAATAACCGCTTGGCCGCGTTTATGCTCCCCAGGAATTGACCGCCCAGATCGCCGGCGATGTTGCTGGTCGCTTCGGCCAAGCGTCGGGGGAAGGAAACCTGGTCGGCACGTTGGCCGCTGGGGGCTTCGGCGGCGATCTGCTCGGCGGGTACTGCGCCTTCGATATCGAGCGTCTGGGGAGCATCTTGGGCGGCCGCCAGAGTGCGAAGCTGATCGATGAGGGCGTCACGTGACTGCTCATTTTCCAACAGATCGGCCATGGTCGCATAAGCAAGGGTGTCCTGGGGTGAGGACTGCTGCTGAGCCATCGCGGGCATGACCAGAAGCATCAGGCCCAGCAGTAACCAGCGGCCGAGGCGGGTGTCGAAACGTAATGTCGGCACTCTGTCTTAACCTCCGTTATGGATGGAATATCCCGGCACTCCGGGGGGTAACGGCCTCATCATAACATCCGTTCAGCACGGAAATGGGATGGCAACCCATCATTCAGTCTGACGTGGAGGATACAGGCCGTGCCACTTTAGTGCTTCATGCGTAGTGCTGAAGCGGCAATGATTGAAAGGCGTTTAAGATGGCAAGCGACGGCAAACGCAAAGGGCAAACATGAGCGGCACTAAATGTATGAATATTTTGCTAAATGTAATTTTTGGTACTGTGCTTGTTTAATGATTTTTTTTCTGCCAGTTTGGAAATGCGAACTGCATCGCTGACAGGCCTGCCTGTTGACGTTTATCGAACCAAGGAGGGTTTCGCATGTTCGGTTCCATGACCTGTTCCCGCTGTGGAAGCCACGATCTGATCTCGCCCGAGACGACTCACGCTTGGGATGAGATTACCTGCCACGACTGTGGCGAGTTCATCGACACCCGTCAGGGGCTCGAGTCCCGCCAGTCTCCGTCACCCTTGATTGAAGCCTGTCTCAAGACGCGTGCCGTCGCCAGGCAGATGGGCATCCACGCCTGATGATGATGTTCAGAGAGTCCATGGTGCGGCTCTCCTGAACCAGATACTGATCTTAAAGTCCCGCAGCTCAAGCTGCTGAGTCGATGCTAGAAAGCTACAAGAGTAACCGGCCATGTTTAAAGTCTCGTTGGACCTACGTTGCAATGTCTGCGGTGGAGATCAGTTCATGATCCCCTCGCTGGAAGAGGCGACCCAGGATATTCGTTGTGCCGAGTGCCATGCGTTCAAGTGTAAAAGTGATGATCTTGAACGGGCCATGTCGGCGATACATCAGCCTTCTGCAGGGCAAATGCTATTCGCGGGTTCTACAGCCCGGGCGCGCTCGTGGTGAGTGCGTCTTTCTTTGGGCGTTGATGGCTGGAGATAGCCAGCGACGCATGTTCAAGGCAAGCAACTGTACCGTTATGCCACCCGCAGGGTGGCTTTTTATGTCTATCCGAGAGTAACCGCGATTATCGTGTGCCGACCCTGAGTGGCGATGGTGGCTGTTTTTGCCACACTGTCATCACTAAGCCGCAATCAAGGAGGAGGGCGATATGGCTAGGCAGCGCTTGGCAGGGGGCGGATCTCTCGCAGCCCTATTGTTCCTGAGCCTGACGGCAACTGCTCAGGCACAAGATAGTGCCGTAAGCGACGCGGCTTATGGCGAGGAGATGACGGCACAAGAGGGCGGCGGTGAATATGAGCGGGCACTTGAGCTCGTGCAGCCCATGGCAGAGCGAGGCGATGCGCACGCCCAGTACAGCTTGGGGCGGATGTATGCACGCGGCCAAGGGCTGGCTCAGGATTATCCTGAAGCGGCAAGGTGGTATCGCAAGGCCGCGGAGCAGGGGCTGACAGAAGCGCAGTACGCCTTGGGTAGCCTGTACGCCAATGGCGAGGGGCTACCCCGGGATCCGGTAAAGGCGTTGCGGTGGATGATTCAAGCCGCCGAAGCCGGCGATGCGCAGGCAAAAGCCGCCCGTGAATCGTTGGAACAGGAAATGTCGCGGACGCAGGTTCAGGAAGCGCAACGCTTGGCGCAATAGAGCGATAGTATTGCCAGTGATGCTACTTGTAATAACATGAGGCCCGCTAACGGCGGGCCTTGTTCTAGCTCTGTCAAGATAGTGAAGCATCAATGGTCAGAGGCCGGATCGGTATCGTGCAGCGTGCGGAAGAGGGCGTCATCTTCTTCGCCGCTCACATTGAGAAAGCCGACAAGTCCTTTTTCCATCCGGGAAATGGCATGGTCGACCAGAATATATTTGCCTGGATAATCGACCTTGAATTCCACCATGGTAGCCCCTCCTGGAGGGACGGTAGTGGTTTGTACGTTGGTGAGTGGAGTACTGGTCAGCGACGCTTGGTCATAAACCCTGTCGAATATTTCGCCGATCACGTGAAAGCTTGAGGTGGCATTAGGGCCACCTACCCCGAAGAAGATGCGCACGGTTTCACCGACCTTGGCTTCCATCTTGTGAGTCTTGGTCAGGGCGCCCATGGCACCGTTGAATGTGAAGTGTTCGGGATTCTCGTCGAGCATCTTGTCGAGCGAGAATTCTTGTAAACCCTGACTACCGTGACGTTCAGCAGTATAAATCTCGCCCTGCATGACATAAAACTCGCGGTCCACTGGCGCCAGGCCGCCCTCCGGCTCGACCAGAATCATGCCGTACATGCCGTTGGAAATATGCTGGGCCACCATCGGTGTGGCGCAGTGATAGACGTAAAGTCCCGGTTTCAGGGCCTTGAAGGTAAAACTCTTGGACTGGCCCGGGGCAACCTGCATCACGGCTGCGCCACCGCCGGGGCCCGTGACGGCATGGAGGTCCACCGAGTGGATGTGGCTGCTGTCTGGAGCGTTGGCAAGATTGAGCGTGACGCTATCGCCGACTCGCACGCGCAGAAATGGGCCGGGAACCTTATTGTTGAAGGTCCAATATTTATAGCTGGAACCATCGGCCAGTTGTCCGACGACTTCGGTGGTCTCGAGGTTCACTGTCATCTGTTGCGGCCCGCGTTGACCGACGGGTTCGCCGACCGCATGGGGATCTTGGGTGATATCCGCTGCGCTACTCTCGGCTTGGGCAAGAGGTTCCCCGACGATGAGCTTGCCGGTCATGCCGGCAGTCTTGTGGCCGGGTAGCGTGCAGAAGTACTGGTAGGTTCCGTTCTTGTCGACACGAAAGACAATAGCGGTGGCTGATCCCTTGCCACTGATATTTTCCGAGTCGGCGTCGAAATCAGGAAAGGTGATATCATGAATGGCACCATCCCCATTCACCAGATTGATCTGCACGACGGCCCCTTCGGGAGCTCGAAGGTCGGGATTGACCTGTCCCTTGATATTACCTTTCTCTCCCACGTAAACCAGCTGGCCCTCCAGGATATCGGTGCGCAGCGTGTACGTCACGTCCGGTGTAATGCTCGCCGGGCCTTCACCCGCCTTGTGGGCGGCAAAGCTCGGATTAAGAGAGAGAGCGCTTAAAATCGCGGCTGCAATGGTAGCTTTGTGCCGGATGGCGGCGTTGCCTTTCATCCTCGAATCTCCTGTGGAGAGGCTGTCGGTGGTGACGTTTTAAAAAGTAGTATTTTGGGTACATTTTTTATTGATTTGTATCAACGCAACGAAGCCTTACAGGAAGGGAGTGAAGGAGGGGATTCTGCTTATCGCTGGCGATATGCCTGACATGACGAGTGGGGGCAGAAGGGAAGGGGCAGGCAGTAGGGATGGATAACGTACACAAACGAAAAAAGGGCCCTGAGGCCCTTTCTAGTGCGGTTTCCGGTATCGCTTGGGATGTCCTGAAACCTCGATTTGGTGGAGGCGGCGGGAATTGAACCCGCGTCCGCCGGTACTCGCCCTTCGGCTCTACATGCTTAGTTTCGTCTTTTAATTTAGCAGTACTGGCTCCGACGAGCAGGATCCAGCACCGCGAGTCTCCAAATTTTTGACGGTTGACGTGAAGACGCCGCCAACCGCGGTCCTATCAGCTTTAGCTCGTATCCCCTCAGTGATGGATAGGCACATCACATCGGGGCCAGGCAAAACGCTAACAGCTTACGCGGCTAGCAGTTCACCCTGAGCGTAGTTTTCGTCATTTGCGACTATTTAGTTGTGATGTGGTATTTACGAGATACATCACGCTCTCGGCATGCACCTTAGGGGTTGCTCCCGGCGTCGAAGCCATGTCGCCCCCTTTAGAACTGCCAAAAGATAGCAGTTTTTCTGACAGAACACCAGTAGCTGGACAAAAAAACAGTTACTGCTTGTTTTGATCACGCATGATGCGCCCTTTCTGGCGCTGCCAGTCACGGTCTTTCTCGGTGGCGCGTTTGTCGTGCAGCTTCTTGCCGGTCACCAGCGCCAGCTCGCACTTGATCAGGTTCTTTTTCCAGTAGAGCTTGAGCGGCACGCAGGTATGGCCTTTCTCCTGGGTGCGGGAAAAGATCTTGGCGATTTCCTTGCGGTGCAGCAGCAACTTGCGCGTGCGCGTCGGGTCGGCGATGACATGCGTGCTGGCGGTATTCAGCGGCATGATATGGCTTCCCAGCAGCCATGCCTCGCCATCCTTGATCAGGATATAGGTGTCGGTGAGCTGCGCCTTGCCGGCACGCAGGCTTTTGACTTCCCAGCCCGCTAGCGCCAAGCCGGCTTCGAAGGTGTCTTCGATATGGTATTCGAAGCGTGCCTTCTTGTTCTGGGCGATGACGCTATTGCCGGGCGCGTTAGTTTTTTTCTTGGCCATGAATCCTCAGTCTCGATATGCCCTACCTTCTCGTCCCCTCCGAGATGGGGTGAAGCGTGATATCATTCAAGGTATTGGCGAAATAACCGATTATGATACGCGCAAGGCGCGACGAAGTCAGCGGAGAGTCCATGCCCACTGTCAATCGATCTGCCCTGGTAAAGCACTCGTCCAGGGCCATGTTTGATCTTGTCAACGATTTCGAACGCTATCCGGAATTCCTGCCCGGTTGCAAACGGGCCCGTGTTCTCGATCAAGGGGAGTCTTACCTGGTCGGGGAAATGACGCTGGCCAAGGGCGGCGTAGAGCAAAGTATCGCGACGCGCAATGAGCTGCATCCTCCCGAGCGAATTGACCTGACATTGGCCAGCGGCCCTTTCAAGCGTCTGCAGGGGCGCTGGTTATTCACGCCCATGGGGGAGCAGGCTTGTCGGGTAAGCCTGGAGCTGGAGTTCGAGTTCTCCAATCGCCTGCTCGGCATGGCGTTTGGCAAGCTGTTCCAGCAGGTTGCGGGCCAATTGGTGGCCTCCTTTACACAGCGTGCAGACGAGCTATATGGGCGATCCTGAGACGCTGGGTTCGAAGGGGTTCATGACCGTCGAGGTGGCGTTTGCCTTGCCTGACCGGCAGCGGATCGTGCCGCTGCACGTGCCGCCGGGGACTACCGCTCGCGAGGCCGTGGAACGTGCTGGCTTGCCGGGATATTTTCCCGATTTGCCAGCGACGCTGTTCGAACGGGCGAACTTAGGGGTTTTCGGTAAACTGCTGCGTGATCCCGAGGCATACACGCTGAGTGCCGGCGACCGTGTCGAGGTCTACCGGCCACTGAAGATTGACCCCAAGCAGGCACGCGCCGAGCGCGCCGCTCGGATCAGCCACAAGGCCTGATTCGAGGGTTTCAGGCCCAAGGCTTCAGGGCAGTTCACTGTCGGTCGGCGTACTGGAAGGCGCTCCGCCACGCGGGGCATTGGAGGGGCCGCTGGGGATCAGGTTGGGCAGCGCGTCGGTGGTTTCCGTCGCCGGGCCGGGGCCGGTATCGGAGGTCATTTCCACGTCTGCGTCGATATCGCCGGACTTGCTGATATCGGCTAGACGCTCTCCCTGAAAGCTTAGCGTCACTCTTTTCTG
This sequence comes from Halomonas sp. WWR20, assembly GCF_054602495.1. Lineage (NCBI taxonomy): Bacteria > Pseudomonadati > Pseudomonadota > Gammaproteobacteria > Oceanospirillales > Halomonadaceae > Halomonas > Halomonas sp. WWR20. Next base: position 55,857 of record NZ_JBTRHR010000002.1, on the reverse strand, counting down.
CACGGTGCCGCCATACGCCTCGTCGAGATAGAAGACGTAGTCCCACTGATCGCGGGCGAACGGGGTCTCCAGTAAAGGACTGCCCATGATGTACTGCACTTGTTCACGGGTCATTCCGGGTTTGAGCTGTTCCAGCATGTCCTGAGTTATCAGGTTGCCTTGGGGCAAGTCGCGCTTATACACGCCGAAGTAGCTACAGCCGCTGACCAGGGTCAGGGCAACGGAAAAAGTCACTGTTTTAATCAGATTTTGCATTTGCGCCTATCTTTCACTATCGTTTGCTTTGGTCGATCATACCCGACTCAACAAGTTACTGCGAAGAGCAACTATGGCCGATAGAAACCAGGAATTACGCAAGGTAGGTCTAAAGGTCACCTTGCCCCGAGTCAAGATACTGCAAATCCTGGAGGCGACTCGCGAAGAAGACCTGCACATGAGCGCTGAAGACGTCTACAAGGCGCTTTTGGATGCAGGCGAGGATGTGGGCCTGGCAACCGTCTATCGCGTGCTGACGCAGTTCGAGGCAGCGGGTCTCGTCGTCCGTCACAACTTCGACGGTGGTCATGCGGTATTCGAAATGTCCCAGGAAGAGCACCATGATCATATGCTGTGCTTGGAGACCGGGGAAGTGGTCGAGTTCTACGATGCTGAAATCGAGCGTCGCCAACGTGAACTCGCCGAAGAGCGGGGTTTTGAGCTGGTCGATCATGCGCTGGTACTTTACGTACGCCCCAAGGGCTCGACAGCGACCCGCCGCCAGGAAGGTGGTGGTCATCGTCGCTAGTCGCTATCGGTGATAAACGCTGCTTTTTAGCACGCTACTTTTGAAGAAAAAGCCACGACGTTCCGTCCGTGGCTTTTTTGCGTCCTTGAGCTGTTTGTCCCGCGCTGGCTTCAGCCGTCAGTGGTGTGCATGCTGACTGGCGTCCAGCATCTCGCGGGCATGGGCCAGGGTGCGGTCGGAGAGGTGAACGCCGCCCAGCATGCGCGCGAGTTCACGCACCCTGCCGGAAGTATCGAGTAGTGCCATCTGGGTCAGGGTTGTGTCGTCATGCACCTGCTTTTCGATGTGCAGGTGCTGATGGGCCTGGGCGGCGACTTGCGGCAGATGTGTCACGGTCATGACCTGCCCCTGAGAGCCGAGCCGGCGCAGCATTTGCCCGACAATCTCTGCGGTAGCCCCCGAAATGCCGACATCGACTTCATCGAAGACCAGCGTGGGAATGGTCGAATGGATAGCCGCGACCACCTGAATGGCCAGGCTGATGCGTGACAGCTCGCCACCCGAGGCGACCTTGGCCAGAGGGCGTGGCGGCTGCCCCGGGTTGGCGCTGATGAGAAAGCGCACCTGATCCAGGCCGTTGGGTTGAGGGGCGTTTCGGCTTTCCACCTCGACTTCGAAGGTCGCCTTGCCCATGGCCAGGAACGCCAACTGGTCCTGAACCTCCCGGCCAAAGGCAGTGGCGGCTTCGCAGCGGGCGGCACTGATCGCACGCGCACGCAAGCGATAATTGTCACGCAGGGCCTCGACTTCAGCCGTCAGGGCTTCCAGGTCATGGTCGCCGCTTTCCAGTCCGACGAGTTCATCGCGCAAGCGCTGGTGAAGTTCGACCAGTTCCTCGGGCATGACGTGGTGCTTGCGGGCGATGCGGTGGACTTCGGCGAGACGCGATTCCACCTCAAGCAGGCGTTGGGGGTCGAGCTCGGTATTCTCGGCAAAGCGGTGCAGCTCGCGTGCCGCCTCCTCGACCTGGATCTGAGCATCGCCGAGCATGCCCAGCGCGTTGGCCAAGGCGCCATGCTCGCTACCCGGCAGTTGCGACAGGCGGGTCATCGCCTGTGTCAACAGATGCAGTGCTCCGCCTTCGTCGTTATCGCAGCACTCCGCCGCAAACTGAGCCTCGGTGATCAATTCCTCGGCGTGGGCGAGTTGTTCCTGTTCCTGCTCGAGGCCGCTCAGTTCCTCCTCGCCCAGGCCCAGCTGATCCAGTTCCTCGACCTGGTAGCGCAGCAGTTGCCGCCGGGCCTGCAGCTCATCGCCATCTTCGGCCAGGCGCTTGAGCTTGCGCCGTAGCGCCTGCCAGTGCCGGAAACCATCCTGCAGCTCCGTAACAGCCTGGGAATGTCCGGCGAAATCATCCAGCAGGCGTAGGTGCATGTCTTCGTGGAGCAGTGTCTGATGAGCATGCTGGCTATGGATCTCGATGAGATTCTCGCCCAGCGCCTTGAGGTCGGCCACGGTGCTGGGTTGACCATTGATCCAAGCCTTGGAGCGGCCGTTGGCGGATACCGTACGCCGCAGCAGGCAGTCTTCGGTGGGCAGCTCGCGGGATTCCAGCCAGGCGCGGGCGTTCGGCAGCCGAGTGATGTCGAAGCGGGCGGTGAGGTCGGCGCGGTCGCGACCGTGGCGTACGCTCCCGGCATCGGCGCGCTCGCCCAGGCACAATCCCAGTGCGCCGAGCAGGATCGATTTACCGGCACCGGTTTCTCCGGTAATCGCCGTCATACCGCTGCGCAGGTCCAGGTCGAGCGCGTCGACGATGGCGAAATCGCGAATCGCAAGCTGTATCAGCATGGCTACCTCCGGCATGTCTCGCGCCGGTGGGTGTCGGCGCCTCTGTTCTGGCTGTTTATACAGTAGGGCGACACCTGCTTCAATTCCCCATGGGTAACATCTGTACTTGCGGCTTGAGATCGTTATTGGCATCCCCATATAAGGGGCAACTCTTTGCTAATCGCGGCCCGTGGGCCGTTTCATGATTTCAGGAGATTGCACATGACCAAAGATCCCCAGACTCCCACCGATGAAGAAGCGGTCCCGCCTGCGCGTGACGACGAGCCGCAATCGCTCGACGACGAGGCGCTAGAGGGCGAATTGGAGGACACGCTTAGAGCGGCCGAGCAGGCCGAAGTCGATGACGGCATCATGGTGAACCCCGAGGCGGAAACGCTGGCGGCGCGCGTCGAAGAGCTCGAGCAGTCGCTGGCCGACGCCAAGGATCAAGCCATTCGTGCGGCGGCCGAAGCGCAGAACGTGCGCCGGCGTGCCGAGCAGGACGTGGAAAAGGCGCGCAAGTTCGCGCTGGAGAAGTTCGTCAAGGAGCTACTGCCGGTAGTCGACAGCCTGGAGAAGGCGCTGGACGCCATGGGCGAAGAGGCCAGCGAGGTGCATCGCGAAGGGGTCGCCATGACGCTCAAGCTGCAGCTCGATGTGCTGGGCAAGTTTGGCGTCGAGCCGGTGGAGCCGCAGGGCGAACCGTTCGACCCGCAGTACCACGAGGCGATGGCCATGGTGCCCAACCCCGAGCTGGATCCGAATACAGTGATGGACGTGATGCAGAAGGGCTATCTGCTCAATGGTCGCCTGGTGCGCCCGGCGATGGTTGTGGTCAGTCAAGCCGCGAGTTGATGGGGCGCCCTTGAAAGTTTCGTCACACCCGGTTGATGAAACTTTCCCAGCGGGACGCGACGGAAGCCCTTGAAAGGATCCGCTGCGCCCCCACATAGATGACAAGCAGGCGGCGCAGGCCGCAATGAACAGGCAAGCAACGATTTCGAGGTATTCTCATGGGACGCATTATTGGCATCGATTTGGGAACCACCAACTCCTGTGTCGCCGTACTCGATGGCGACAGTGCCAAGGTAATCGAGAACGCTGAAGGCGGCCGTACGACACCTTCCATTATCGCCTATACCGACGATGGCGAGACGCTGGTCGGTCAGGCGGCCAAGCGCCAGGCGGTCACCAACCCGACCAATACGCTGTACGCCGTCAAGCGACTGATCGGGCGCAAGTTCAAGGATGACGTGGTCCAGAAGGACATCAAGATGGTGCCCTACGGTATCGCCGAAGCCGACAATGGCGATGCCTGGATCGAGGTGAAGGGCAAGAAGCTCGCTCCGCCGCAGATCAGCGCCGAAGTGCTCAAGAAGATGAAGAAAACCGCCGAGGACTACCTGGGCGAGGAAGTCACAGAAGCGGTCATCACCGTACCGGCCTATTTCAACGACTCCCAGCGTCAGGCGACCAAGGATGCCGGACGTATCGCCGGTCTTGAAGTCAAGCGCATCATCAATGAGCCGACAGCGGCCGCGCTGGCCTACGGCATGGACAAGTCGCGTGGCGACAAGACCATTGCCGTCTACGACCTGGGCGGTGGTACCTTCGATATCTCGATCATCGAGGTGGCCGATGTCGATGGCGAGACCCAGTTCGAGGTACTGGCCACCAACGGCGACACTTTCCTGGGCGGTGAAGATTTCGATCTCAAGCTGATCGACTATCTGGTCAGCCAGTTCAAGCAGGACAGCGGCATCGACCTGTCCGGTGATTCCCTGGCCATGCAGCGCCTCAAGGAAGCCGCCGAGAAGGCCAAGATCGAGCTGTCCAGCGCCCAGCAGACCGAAGTCAACCTGCCGTATATTACGGCGGACAACACCGGTCCCAAGCACCTGAACGTCAAGATTACCCGTGCCAAGCTCGAGTCGCTGGTCGAGGATCTGGTGCAGCGCTCCCTCGGTCCGTGCAAGACTGCGATGGCCGACGCCGGGCTGTCCTCTTCCGAGATCGACGACGTGATTCTGGTCGGCGGTCAGACGCGCATGCCGATGGTGCAAAAGAAGGTTGCGGAATTCTTCGGCAAGGATGCGCGCAAGGACGTCAACCCGGATGAAGCCGTGGCCATCGGTGCCGCCATTCAGGGCGGTGTGCTGGGTGGCGATGTCAAGGACGTGCTGCTGCTTGACGTTACTCCGCTGACCCTGGGTATCGAGACCTTGGGTGGCGTGATGACGCCGCTGATCGAGAAGAACACTACCATCCCGACCAAGAAGACCCAGACCTTCTCGACCGCGGACGACAACCAGACGGCCGTGACCATTCACGTACTGCAGGGTGAGCGTAAGCAGTCCGGTCAGAACAAGTCGCTGGGCCGCTTCGATCTGGCCGACATTCCGCCGGCGCCGCGTGGTGTGCCGCAGATCGAGGTCGCTTTCGATCTGGATGCCAACGGTATCCTGAATGTGTCCGCCAAGGACAAGGCGACCGGCAAGGAACAGTCGATCGTCATCAAGGCCTCTTCCGGTCTGTCCGATGAAGAAATCGAACAGATGGTCCGCGATGCCGAAGCGCATGCTGACGAGGACAAGAAATTCGAGGAACTGGTCCAGCTGCGTAACCAGGCCGACGGCATGATCCACGCGGCGCGCAAGACTCTGACCGAGGCCGGCGACAAGGCCGATGCCGGCGATAAGGAGAAGATCGAGTCTGCGATCAGCGAACTCGAGGAGGCGTTGAAGGGTGACGATCAGCAGGTCATCCAGGCCAAGCTCGACGCGCTGACCGAAGCTTCCGGCGCACTGGCCCAGAAGATGTATGCCGAGCAGAGCGATGGCGCTCAGCCGGGCGAAGGGCAGGCCGAAGCCGGCGAGAAGAAGGAAGACGACGTGGTTGACGCAGAATACGAAGAAGTCAACGACGACCAGAAGAAGCAGTAACCAGGACGTCTGACGTTACCACGGAAGCCGGCGGCGCGGGGGCCAAGATGACTCCCGCGTCGCTGTTTCCGAGGTTCAGACACGGAGGCGGACCGATCCATGTCCAAGCGTGACTATTACGAAGTACTGGGTGTCGAGCGCGGCGCTGATTCGAAAGAGATCAAGAAATCTTATCGTCGTCTCGCCCAGAAATTCCACCCGGATCGCAATCCGGGCGATGACACTGCAGCGGAGAAGTTCCGCGAGGTGTCCGAAGCTTATGAAGTCCTGTCCGACGACGAAAAGCGCGCGGCCTATGACCAGTTCGGCCATGCCGGCGTGGATGGTCAGGCGGGCGGTGGGTTCGGCGCAGGGGCCGGGGCCGGTGGCTTCAGCGATATTTTCGGCGATGTGTTCGGCGATATCTTCGGCGGTGCCGGTGGCCGGCGCAGCCCGAATGCGCCGCAGCGTGGCTCGGATTTGCGCTATAACCTCGAGCTCGATCTCGAAAATGCGGTGACCGGCACTACCGTCGATATCCGTGTGCCGCGCCATGTCGAGTGCGAGCACTGCGATGGCCATGGCGCCGAGCCCGGCTCGAGCAAGGATACCTGCCCGACCTGTCATGGCATGGGGCAGGTGCGCATGCAGCAAGGCTTCTTTGCCGTACAGCAGACCTGTCCAAGCTGTCATGGGCGGGGCGAGGTCATCAAGGTGCCGTGCCGCAAGTGTCACGGCGAAGGCCGCGTGCGCGAGACACGCACCCTGTCGGTGAAGATTCCCGCCGGGGTGGATACCGGGGATCGCATTCGCCTCAACAACGAGGGCGAAGCCGGCATCAATGGCGGGCCTCCCGGCGATCTCTACGTTCAGGTGGCAATCAAGCCGCACGCCATATTCGAGCGTGACGGCCGTCATCTGCACTGCGAAGTGCCGATCAACTTCGTCGATGCCGCCCTGGGTGGCGAGCTGGAAGTCCCTACGCTGGAAGGCCGGGTCAAGCTCAAGATCCCGCCCGAAACCCAGACCGGCAAGCTGTTCCGTCTGCGCGGCAAGGGCGTCAAGCCGGTGCGCGGCGGCCCGGCGGGCGATCTGTTGTGCAAGGTGGTGCTGGAAACTCCGGTCAACCTGACCGAGCATCAGAAAGACCTGATGCGTCAGCTCCAGGACAGCCTGAGCGGAAGCAACAGCCATTCGCCAAAGAAGGATGGCTGGTTCGATGGCGTAAAGAAGTTCTTCGAGGATATGAAGCCGTAAGAAGCGCTTCCTGCCTGAAAATGAAGAGCCTCGGGGCCACACGGTCTCGGGGCTTTTGCATTTGGCGCCTGCCAGTGGTGAATCGGCAATCGGTGAAGTACGCTGCTTTGTTCAGGGAGCTTTTGCTAGGGAGTGCCGAGTTTGAATTCATGGACTTTTGTCATCGCCGCGTTGGGCTTCGCATTCTTGCCTGGGCCCGCCATGCTCTACACCGCTGCACAGACACTGGCCCGGGGTCGCAGGGCGGGATGGCTGGCAGTGCTTGGCGTGCACCTGGGATGTTACGCACACGTTGTGGCCGCGTCGCTTGGTCTGGCCGCGCTATTTGCAGCGGTACCGCCGGCTTATGTAGCGATGAAGGTTGTCGGGGGCGTCTATCTGCTGTGGGCCGGTTGGCGCATTTGGCGTCTGGGCCTGGGGGCCGCAGAGGCGGAGGCGTCATCGGCGGTCAGCCGTCATGCGCGCCACGCCCTGCGCGATAGCATCATCGTCGAAGTCTTCAATCCCAAGACGGCGTTATTCTTCGTCGCCTTCCTGCCGCAGTTCGTACAGCCTGAAGCTTCCATGCCGGTTGCCTGGCAATTGCTGTGGCTGGGGATTGCCACCAACTTCCTGTTCTCCTCGGCGGACGTGGTCGTGGTACTGCTGGCGGTGCCGCTGCGCAAGTGGCTGCAGGGTCAGCAAGGCTCATCACGCCTGGTGCAGCGCCTGGGAGGCGGATTGCTGGCCGGGTTGGGAATGCATGGGTTGCTGAATGCCTCGCGGTAGGCAGGAGGCGGCGTTGCCGGCGGGACGAAGACCTTCGAGGAAAGATAATGCTCCGCCCCCCGTGCGGCGGGCTCATGCCGGCATGCTGATATGGGCGCTGTTGGTGGGGTTTTCCTTTCCGGCGGTGGGGCTGCTGAGCGAGGGGCTGCCACCAATGTTGCTCACGGCCATACGCTTTGCCATCGCCTCGGCGGCGCTGGCGCCTTTGGCATTTCACGAGGCTGGGGCCTGGCCGGGAGCTCGCGGGCTGGGGTTGTACGTCGCGATGGGAGCGTGCCTGGCGGGCTTCTTTGGGGCGATGTTCTGGGCCGCGCATCGGGCCAGTGCGTTGAGCATGTCGACGCTCTTCGTCAGTGTGCCGTTGATGGCGTATTGTTTGGGGTTGGCGCTGCGTGTGGAGCAGCGCGCCTGGGGATTGTTGGGGATTCTGGGGTTGGGTGCGCTTGGGGCGCTGGGGCTGGCCTGGGCCGAGTCGGGGGGTAACCTCGCCGCCTTGCACTTGGGTCGCGGAGAAGGGGTGTTCTTTGCCGGTTGCGTGGCCTCGGCGTTTTATCCGGTGCTGACCAAATGGGGGTTGGCACGCCGTTGGCTGCCGAATTCCGCGGCTCAGCGTACCTTCTGGAGCCTGCTGTTGGGCGGCGGACTGATTGGTCTGTTGGGCATGGGGGTAGAAACGACGGCGGCACTGCGGCGCATGACGCTTCTGGATGGCCTGCTGCTGGTATATCTGGGTCTGTTTTCCAGTGCCCTGACGTTCTGGCTGCAGCAGCGGGCCACAGCCGCGCTGACCCCGGCGGCGGTAACCGCCTATGGTTATCTCGTGCCGTTCGTCTCGATGCTGCTGCTGTTCGCCCAGCATCCGCAGCGGATCGACTGGGTATGGCTGCCCGGCAGCTTGCTGGTGGTGACTGCCATCGCTCTGTTGCTGCGACGGGATACCCTCAGCCGTCGGACGTAACCTCGAAACAGCTCAACAGGGTCTTCTGCAGCAGGCTGAAATTGTCGTCGCTGACCATCAAGTAGCGATTGTCGGCCAAACGTGTCAGCCCTTCGAAGTTGTCCACCGACCAGCCTGCACCCGTCTCCAGCCGAGCCAACGTCTTGACGGTGAGATCGCCGTTGGCGCCCAGGCTGACACGGCGCAGCGTAATGGTCAGCGAGGCCGGCGGAGCATAGGCGCGCTCCAGGGCGAGCAGATCGTCGTCGAGTATCTCCAGCGCGGTAAGGCCGCTGTGGTAGGCATCGGCTAGGGGATAGGTCCATTCGGCGCCGCTGGCCAGCGCGAATAGCCGTGTCGTGCCTTCGGCCATGCCTTGCGGGGGATGTTCGAGGCCGGCAATCACGCCTTCGCGACCATGCCGGCCTAGCGCCTCCAGGCCGCCGTTGGATTGGGCGCCGCGCAGGCCGGGAGGCGTCATGGCGTTTCCGCGTGGACTGCCATCGGGAAGAAAGCGCTGGAGGCGTGCGTTCTGCTCGAAACCGATCAATAGCGTAGTATCGCCGCGAATCCCGTTGTCCGCTCGCTGCAGGAGCAACGATTCGGCGTCATTGTCCGGCGAGCCAAGCAGCGCATTGTCGGCACCGCGCAGGGCATAGGTTTCCAGGGGCTCCAGACCCACCAGCTTGCCGCCGCGGAATTCGAGTCGGGCGCGATGCAGCCAGCCGCGGTCGGATAACATGTAGAGCAGAGACTCGTCGTGGTCCCAACCCAGTGCCGACAGGCCGCCTGCCGGAGTCTCGTTGTGCCATTTGCCGGGCAGCGCCAGCGTGCCGCACCAATGCAGATGAGAGGTGGACTCCAGCAGTGTGTTTGACGCCAGAGAGGTCTGGCGGGGAACCGCAGTGCAGCCGCTCAGGGCGGCCAGCAGACAGCAGAAGAGTAGACGCGGCATGCCCGATAAAGTCTCCAGGAAGGCGAATGCAAACAAGCTGTTATCCAGCCTAGTGCAAGGCGCGTGAGGCTGCATGGCCGGATGTGGGGCCGGCTCTGGTATACTCTCGCGCAGATATCCTACTGGAGGGGGCAATATGACCCGGATCGCCATTATGGGAGTGGCTGGTCGTATGGGGCGCACCTTGGTGGCGGCTGTCGACCAGGATGCGCAGGCGAATCTGGCCGGTGGCGTCGTCGAGCCGGATAGCTCGCTGGTAGGCGCCGATATCGGCGAGCTGGCGGGACAAGGGCGGCTGGGCCTGAGCGCAGTCGCGTCGCTGCGAGAAATTGTCGATCGCTTCGACGTGCTGATCGATTTTACTTCGCCGCAGGTCACGCTGAGCAATCTGGCATTCTGTGCCGAGCATGGCAAGGCCATGGTGATCGGTACGACTGGCCTCAATGCCGAAGAGCTGTCCGCGCTGGACGATTACCGCGAGCGGGTGCCAATGGTATTCGCCCCTAACATGAGCGTGGGCGTCAACCTAACGCTCAAGCTGCTGGAAACGGCGGCACGGGCGCTGGGGGACGAAGGCTACGATATCGAGGTCATCGAGGCGCATCATCGCCATAAGGTCGATGCACCTTCCGGAACGGCGCTGAAGATGGGCGAGGTGGTGGCTGAGTCGCTGGGGCGTAGCCTCGAGGAACACGGCGTGTTCAGCCGAGAGGGGCAATGCGGGCCGCGTACCGACAAGGAAATCGGTTTCGCCACCGTGCGTGCCGGCGATATCGTGGGTGAGCATACGGTGATGTTCGCCACTCAAGGCGAGCGTATCGAGATTACCCACAAGGCGAGCAGTCGCATGACCTTCGCCAGGGGCGCCGTGCGCGCGGCGAACTGGCTCTCGAGCCGGTCGGCAGGGCGCTACGACATGCAGGACGTGTTGGGGCTCAAGGATTCGGCTGCCGAGGGCTAGTATCGGAGCAGAGAATCATGTAGCATTCCGAAAATTTGGCCGCACGCTTGTCGCGAATGGCCCTAGCATTCCGAGCGAATGACAACAAGCGGGATGAAACCGGTTTCCACTCCGGGTTTCGTCCCGCTTTTTTACGACCTGTCATTGCCTTACTCAGGATGAACAGGTCCGGCAATGGCCGGACAATATCATCGAGACTTGTCACGACGAGCAGGGGAGGACGTTGCGTTGAACAGACCCGCGATACTGGCCTTGGAAGACGGCAGCGTATTTCATGGCATCGCCATCGGCGCCGATGGGCAAACCAGTGGCGAGGTGGTATTCAACACCGCCATGACCGGCTATCAGGAGATTCTTACCGACCCATCCTATGCCCGACAGATTGTGACACTGACCTATCCTCACATTGGCAATACCGGTGCCAATAGCGAGGATGTGGAGTCCGATCGCATCTTCGTGGCCGGCCTGGTGATTCGCGACCTGCCACTGCTGGCCAGCAGTTTCCGTAGTGAGCAGTCTCTCGACGCCTATCTGAAAAGTCAGAAGGTGTTGGGTATCGCCGATATCGATACCCGTCGCCTGACGCGAATTCTGCGCGAGAAGGGCGCCCAGAACGGCGCGATCCTGGCGGGGCCGGAGGCCGAGGGTGAAGAGGGTGTCGAGCGCGCCCTGGCAGCGGCGCGGGACTTTCCTGGCCTGAAGGGAATGGACCTGGCCAAGGAGGTGTCCTGCAAGGCGCCATATGAGTGGTCGGAAGGCGAGTGGGCCCTGGGCAGGGGCTTCGAGGACGGCCGGCAGCGTGAGCGCGAGTTCCACGTGGTGGTCTATGACTACGGTGTGAAGCGCAACATCATGCGCATGCTGGTGTCGAGGGGATGTCGACTGACGGTGGTGCCGGCACAAACGCCGGCACGTGAGGTGCTGGCGATGAATCCCGACGGAGTATTGCTGGCCAACGGGCCGGGCGACCCCGAGCCGTGTACCTATGCCATCGAGGCCACCCAGGAGATTCTCGCCACCGACACGCCGGTCTTCGGCATCTGTCTGGGGCATCAGCTGCTGGCCCTGGCGGCCGGGGCCAAGACGGTGAAGATGAACCATGGCCACCATGGCGCCAACCACCCGGTACAGGATATCGATACCGGTCGTGTGATGATTACCAGCCAGAACCATGGCTTCGCCGCCGACGAGACGACGCTACCGATCAATGTGCGCGCCACGCATCGCTCGCTGTTCGATGGTTCGCTACAAGGCCTCGAGTTGACCGACCGTCCGGCGTTCAGCTTCCAGGGGCATCCCGAAGCGTGCCCGGGGCCACGCGACGTGTCGCCGCTGTTCGACCGGTTCATCACGTTGATGCGCAAGCACAAGAATTGACGGACTCGACCACCGAACCAAGACGCTCGACCACTACCGAATAAGCTGCGGGAATCGTCATGCCCAAACGTACTGACCTCAAGAGTATCCTTATCATCGGCGCCGGGCCCATCGTCATCGGCCAGGCGAGCGAGTTCGACTATTCTGGCAACCAGGCCTGCAAGGCGCTGCGCGAGGAGGGGTTCCGGGTCATCCTGGTGAACTCCAACCCCGCCACCATCATGACCGACCCGGTGATGGCCGACGCCACCTACATCGAGCCGATCACCTGGCAGACGGTGGAGAAGATCATCGAGAAGGAGCGTCCGGACGCGTTGCTGCCGACCATGGGCGGACAGACGGCGCTCAACTGCGCGCTGGACCTTGATAAGCACGGCGTGCTCGCCAAGTACGGCGTGGAGATGATCGGCGCCAATGCCGATGCCATCAACAAGGCCGAGGATCGCGATCTCTTCGACAAAGCGATGAAAAGCATCGGCCTGGAGTGTCCTAAGGCCAAGATTGCGCATTCGATGGAAGAGGCCTGGGAGATCCAGGCCGAGCTGGGCTTTCCGACCATTATCCGGCCTTCCTACACCATGGGGGGGTCCGGCGGTGGCGTGGCGTACAACAAGGAAGAGTTCGACGAGATCTGCCAGCGTGGCTTCGAACTTTCGAACAACCATGAGCTGCTGATCGACGAGTCGCTGCTGGGGTGGAAGGAATACGAGATGGAGGTCGTGCGCGACAAGCACGATAACTGCATCATCGTCTGCGCCATCGAGAACTTCGATCCCATGGGCGTGCATACCGGTGACTCGATCACCGTGGCGCCGGCCCAGACGCTGACCGACCGCGAATACCAGATCATGCGCGACGCATCACTTGCGGTGCTGCGCGAGATCGGCGTCGAGACCGGCGGCTCCAATGTGCAGTTCGGCATGGACCCCAATACCGGGCGCATGGTGGTCATCGAGATGAACCCGCGCGTCAGTCGCTCGTCCGCGCTGGCCTCCAAGGCGACCGGCTTCCCGATCGCCAAGATCGCCGCCAAGTTGGCGGTGGGTTATACCCTGGACGAATTGTCGAACGACATCACTGGGGGTATCACGCCGGCGTCGTTCGAGCCGTCGATCGACTATGTCGTCACCAAGATCCCGCGCTTTACCTTCGAGAAGTTCCCGCAGGCCAACGACCGGTTGACCACGCAAATGAAGTCGGTCGGTGAAGTGATGGCGATCGGCCGGACTTTCCAGGAATCGCTGCAGAAGGCATTGCGTGGGCTGGAAACCGGCAATGACGGTCTTGACCCCAAATTTCCCGATTGCAAACCCGGCGAGTTCAGTGATGCCAACCTGGCGCTGATCAAGGGGGAGCTGCAGGCCGCCGGTGCCGAGCGCATCTTCTTCATTGCCGACGCCATGCGTGCGGGTATGAGCGTCGACGATATCTTCGCGCTGACCAATATCGACCGCTGGTTCCTGGTCCAGCTCGAAGATCTGATCCTCACCGAGGCCGAGGTGAGCAAGCGTTCGCTGGGCGAGCTGGACGCGCGGACCTTGTTCCGATTGAAGCGCAAGGGATTTGGCGATGCTCGGCTGGCCACGTTGCTGGGCGTCTCCGAAAAGGAGTTCCGCAAGACCCGCCAAAAGCTGGGCATCCGGCCCGTCTACAAGCGTGTCGACACTTGTGCCGCGGAGTTCGCTTCCAACACGGCGTACATGTACTCCACCTATGAGGAGGAATGCGAAGCCAACGTCAGCGATCGCCGGAAGATCATGGTGCTTGGGGGTGGCCCCAACCGCATCGGCCAGGGTATCGAGTTCGATTACTGTTGCGTGCATGCCGCGTTGGCGATGCGGGACGACGGCTACGAGACCATCATGGTCAACTGCAACCCGGAGACCGTCTCCACCGATTACGACACCTCGGACCGGCTGTACTTCGAGCCGGTGACGCTGGAGGACGTGCTCGAGATCGCCGACAAGGAAAAGCCGGTCGGCGTGATCGTGCAATTTGGCGGTCAGACACCGCTCAAGCTGGCCCGCGAACTCGAGGCCGCCGGCGTGCCGATCATCGGCACCACTCCGGACGCCATCGACCGTGCCGAGGATCGTGAGCGCTTTCAGCAGATGATCGACAAGCTGGGCCTCAAGCAGCCGCCCAACGCCACTGCCCGCAGCTTCGACGAGGCGTTTTCCAAGGCCGAGAAGATCGGTTACCCATTGGTGGTACGGCCGAGTTATGTACTCGGCGGGCGCGCCATGGAGATCGTCTACGACGCCTCCGAACTCGAGAACTACATGACCCATGCGGTCAAGGTGTCCAACGACTCGCCGGTCCTGCTCGATCATTTCCTCAATGCGGCCATCGAGATCGACATCGATGCAGTCTCCGACGGTCAGCAGGTGGTCATCGGCGGCATCATGCAGCATATCGAGCAGGCCGGCGTGCATTCCGGCGACTCGGCCTGTTCGCTGCCGCCCTACTCGCTGCCCAAGGAAGTGCAGGATGAAATGCGAGATCAGGTCAGACGTATGGCGGTCGAGCTCAACGTGATAGGGCTGATGAATGTCCAGTTGGCCTGGCAGGATGGCGAGATCTACATCATCGAAGTCAATCCGCGCGCCTCGCGTACCGTGCCGTTCGTCTCCAAGTGCATCGGCACCTCGCTGGCGCAGGTTGCCGCGCGCTGCATGGCCGGCACCACGCTGGCGGCCCAGGGCTTCACGCAGGAGGTGATTCCAGGCAGCTTCAGCGTCAAGGAGGCGGTGTTCCCGTTCAACAAGTTCCCCGGTGTGGACCCGATCCTGTCGCCAGAAATGAAGTCCACGGGTGAGGTGATGGGGAGCGGCGAGACCTTTGCCGAGGCTTTCTACAAGGCGCAGCTCGGCGCTGGAGAGGCGATCCCTCATCTTGAGGGCGAGCGCACGGCGTTCCTGTCGGTGCGCGACCCCGACAAGGCCGGCGTTATCGAGGTGGCAAAATCTCTGCTAGCATTAGGCTTTAATCTGATCGCGACTCGCGGCACCGCCAGGTCGCTTGAAGATGCTGGGTTGCCTGTCGAAACCGTTAACAAGGTCTTCGAGGGGCGTCCGCACATCGTCGATATGCTCAAGAATGATGACGTTGCTTATATCGTCAATACGACCGAAGGCCGCCAGGCGATCAATGATTCTTCCGTGATTCGCCGTACTGCGCTTGCCAGAAAGGTTCCCTATGCCACGACGCTGGCGGGGGCCAAGGCAGTGTGCATGGCGCTTGAATATGGTAGCGAGATTACCGTACGGCGGCTTCAGGACATGCATGCAGGAGTAAAGCCATGAACAAGGTCCCGATGACCGTCGCAGGCGAGGCCCGCCTGCGGGAAGAGCTGGATCAGCTCAAGGGCGTCGAGCGTCCACGCGTGATCAATGCCATTGCTGAGGCGCGCGCGCATGGTGATCTCAAGGAGAATGCCGAATATCATGCCGCCCGCGAGCAGCAGGGCTTCATCGAAGGGCGAATCCAGGAAATCGAAGGTAAGCTGTCGGTGGCCCAGGTGATCGATGTCACCAAGGTGCCCAAGACGGGTAAGGTGATCTTTGGCGTGACCGTCGAGCTGGTCAATCTCGATACTGACGACGAAGTCAGTTACAAGATCGTCGGCGAGGACGAGGCCGATATCAAGGCCGGCAAGATCTCCGTGACCTCGCCGATCGCGCGTGCGCTAATCGGCAAAGAAGAGGGCGACACCGTGCTGGTCAGAACGCCCGGTGGAGATGTCGAGTATGAAATCGGCGAGGTGCATCACCGCTGACATGCCGCATCGTATGCTTTGGATGATACAGCGCCGCCTAGGGCGGCGCTCGTCTGATATCTGAACGGGAGCGGTCTATCTGCTTGCGCTAAAGCGTGTAACATTGGAAAGGTTGGGTTTAGCCTGCGGATTGCGGCGATAGAGCAGGGCGACCTTGCCAATCGCCTGAACCAGCTCGGCGTGCGTCTGCTCGGCGAGCTGCTCGCTGACTTGGCGGCGTGCATCCCGGTCGCCTACCGCAATTTTTACCTTGATCAATTCATGATCGGCAAGCGCTCGGTTGAGCTCGGCCATGACGCCTTCGGACAAGCCATTTTCCGATACCGTCACGACGGGGTCCAAGTGATGGCCGATGCTGCGAAATGCTTTCTTTTGTGCCGATGGTAAGCTCATGGTATTCTGACAGTTCCCGGTTGGCGTACGTCCCGGCACGCAAGTGGTGCCGAGGCTGGGATTTGAAGGATCAGGGTTGAATAAAGCCTGGCTCGCCGTAGCGAACGGAACGAATTTCAAGCGGACGACTCCAATAGAAGTTGTGAGCCGCTAAACGCGCCATAGTACGAGGAAAGCGACTGCTTGGAAAGTCACGCTTCCCTGAAGCCGGGCACTCCGACCAAAGTTTACACTTCCCCTCTAGAACTTCGTTCTATATCTATGCTATCAGGTGATGCCGTGGCACGCTCCTCGCACTCCAGCAAAAGTAGTGGCGGCTGGCTTAAGGAACACTTCGATGATCCGTATGTCCAGCGCTCATGGAAGGACGGGTATCGTTCGCGGGCAAGCTACAAGCTGCTCGAGATCGATGCCAAGGACAGCTTGTTCAAACCCGCAATGACGGTGATTGACCTGGGAGCTGCGCCTGGCGGCTGGAGCCAGATCGCCGCCGAGAAAGTGGGACCCCAGGGAAAAATCATCGCCTCGGATATCCTCGAGATGGATGCGCTGGCCGGGGTCGACTTCATTCAGGGCGATTTCACTGAAGACGAGGTGCTGGAGTCGATTCTGGCGGTCATCGGTGGACGCCGGGTCGACATGGTGATGTCGGATATGGCGCCCAACATGAGCGGCATGTCGGCGATTGATCAGCCCCAGGCCATGTATCTCGTTGAATTGGCTCTTGATCTTGCCCGGCAGACCCTGTCGCCTGGCGGGTGCTTCCTGGCCAAGGTATTCCAGGGAGAAGGGTTTGATGCGTATCTCAAGGAGCTGCGGACCAGCTTCAGTAAGGTAATGACCCGCAAACCGGAGGCTTCGCGTTCACGCTCGAGAGAGGTGTACCTGCTGGCGGAAGGTTTTCATGGCTGAGCTTGCAACCATGGTTGAGCACCCCCATGTGGTGTAATGTCAAACTGTTGGGCACGCTTGGCAGACAGATTCATGCAATGAGGGTACTCCCTTGAACGACATGGCGAAGAACCTGATTCTCTGGTTGGTCATCGCAGCGGTACTGCTGACGGTGTTCAACAATTTCAGCGTCGATAGCTCGCCGCAGACGATGAACTATTCCCAGTTCGTCCAGCAGGTGCAGAACGACCAAATCCGCAGTGTGACCATCGATGGTTACACCATCACCGGGGAGCGTGACGACGGGTCGCAGTTTCAGACCATTCGTCCCGCGGCGCAGGACCCCAAGCTGATGGATGATCTGCTGGCCAATGACGTGACCGTGATAGGCAAGGAGCCGCAGGAGCAGAGCCTGTGGACGCGGCTGTTGATCGCCAGCTTCCCGATCCTGATCATTCTGGCCATCTTCATCTTCTTCATGCGTCAGATGCAGGGCGGCGCCGGTGGCAAAGGCGGGCCGATGAGTTTCGGCAAGTCCAAGGCCAAGCTGCTCAGCCAGGATCAGATCAAGACGACGTTCGCCGATGTCGCTGGATGTGATGAGGCCAAGGAAGAGGTCGTGGAGTTGGTCGACTTCCTGAAGGATCCGAGCAGATTCCAACGGCTGGGCGGTCAGATCCCTCGTGGTGTATTGATGGTGGGGCCGCCGGGAACGGGTAAGACATTGCTGGCCAAGGCCATCGCCGGCGAGGCCAAGGTGCCGTTCTTCAGCATCTCCGGTTCCGACTTCGTTGAGATGTTCGTGGGGGTCGGTGCCTCGCGTGTGCGTGACATGTTTGAACAGGCCAAGAAGCAGGCGCCATGCATCATCTTCATCGATGAGATCGATGCGGTAGGCCGTCATCGTGGCTCCGGCATGGGCGGTGGGCACGACGAGCGCGAGCAGACCTTGAACCAGCTGCTGGTCGAGATGGACGGTTTCGAGGCCAATGACGGCATTATCGTGATTGCCGCGACCAACCGTCCCGATGTGCTCGACCCCGCGCTGTTGCGCCCTGGCCGCTTCGATCGTCAGGTTACGGTTGGCTTGCCGGATATTCGTGGCCGCGAGCATATCCTTGGTGTCCACCTGCGCAAGGTGCCGCTGGGTGAAGACGTCAAGCCCAGCCTGATCGCACGCGGCACCCCGGGGTTCTCGGGCGCAGACTTGTCCAACCTGGTCAATGAGGCGGCCCTGTTCGCCGCGCGGCGCAACAAGCGCCTGGTCAGCATGGAGGAGCTGGAGCTGGCCAAGGACAAGATCATGATGGGCGCCGAACGCAAGTCCATGGTCATGTCCGAGAAAGAGAAGCTCAATACGGCTTACCATGAATCTGGCCACGCGATTATCGGCCTGGTCATGCCCGAGCACGATCCGGTCTACAAGGTGACGATCATTCCGCGTGGACGGGCCTTGGGCGTGACCATGTTCCTGCCGGAGGAGGATCGTTACAGTCTCTCGCGTCAGCAGCTCATCAGCCAGATCTGTTCGCTGTTCGGAGGGCGTATCGCCGAAGAGATGACCCTGGGACCCAATGGGGTCACGACCGGTGCCTCGAACGACATCAAGCGCGCGACCGAGTTGGCCCACAATATGGTCGCCAAGTGGGGTCTCTCCGAGGAGATGGGGCCGCTGATGTACGACGAGGATGAATCGCACCAGTTCCTCGGCGGCCCGGGCCAGGGCGGCGGCAAGCTCAAGTCTGGCGAAACCACGACCCGGCTCGACAAAGAGGTACGCAGAATCATCGATGAATGCTACGCCAAGGCGCGTCAGATTCTCGAGGAAAACCGCGACAAGCTCGACACGATGGCCGAGGCATTGATGCAGTACGAAACCATCGATGCCGATCAGCTCAAGGACATCATGGAGGGTCGTGAGCCCCGCCCGCCCAAGGATTGGGATGGCGATGGTCCCACTGCGGGGCGCGGCACGCCGAGCGATCCCAAGCCGGTCGAGCCTGCACCGGAAAGCGGCAGCGACGAGGATGACGATACTCGCCGTCGTCCTTCCGATCCGCTGGGAGGCCCTGCGGGGCATTGATTTAAGGCGCCGCCCGGCGCCTTGCACCAGATGAGGCGCGTGTTACAGTGAAGGCTTTCGAGCGGATAACGGCTGGAATGACTGACACTGAATCACGCGCCTCGTTGCTTTGTGGGCCGCATAGGCTCGATCTCTCCCGTCCCCATGTCATGGGGATTCTCAACGTTACCCCCGATTCCTTTTCCGATGGCGGTCGCCATGACACTACCGAGGCGGCGCTGCGCCATGCCGAGCGAATGCTGGCGGAGGGGGCATCGATCATCGACGTGGGCGGGGAGTCGACCCGCCCCGGCGCTGCGAGAGTCCCGGTCGAGGAGGAGCTCGAGCGCGTTCTGCCGGTGGTCGAGCGCCTGGTTTCCGAACTGGGCGCTTTGGTTTCGGTGGATACCAGTCAGCCTGAAGTCATGACCGAAGCGACCCGGCTGGGCGCTGGCATGCTCAACGATGTACGGGGGCTGCGCTTGCCTGGGGCGCAGCGTGCTGCAGCAGAGAGCGGCCTGCCCGTCTGCGTGATGCATATGGTCGGCGAACCCGGCGATATGCAAGACGCGCCGCACTATGATGTTCCGGTGGAGCAGGCTGTCGCTCGCTATCTCGAAGAACGTATCGCCGCCTGCGTTGGCGCCGGAATTCCGCGGGAGCGCTTGATTCTGGATCCCGGTTTCGGGTTCGGCAAGAGTGTCGCACACAATTTACGCCTGCTTAACCGGTTGGAGGCGCTTGAGGTTTTCGAGTTGCCGCTATTGGTCGGAGTGTCGCGTAAAAGCATGATTGGCCAAGTGCTTGGGCGCTGCGTGGAGGATCGACTGGCCGGCGGGCTGGCGCTTGCCGTGTTAGCAGTGGAGCGGGGGGCGCGCATTCTGCGCGTGCATGATGTCGGGCCTACCGTGGATGCGCTGAATATGACCTGGGCCGTGTTAAAGGAAGGCGTTGAGGAATGACAAGACGATATTTCGGGACTGATGGCATCCGGGGCACCGTAGGCGAATACCCGATCACGGCGGATTTCATGCTCAAGCTGGGCTGGGCGGTGGGGCGAGTGCTGTCGCGTAAGCTGACTGCCCGCTCGCGTCAGGCGCGGGCCAAGGTGCTGATCGGTAAGGATACACGCTTGTCGGGGTACATGTTCGAAGCGGCACTGGAAGCTGGGCTTTCCGCTGCAGGTACCGACGTTTCTCTACTGGGGCCGATGCCAACGCCGGGCATCGCTTATCTCACTCGGACGTTTCGTGCCGATGCAGGGATTGTCATTTCCGCATCGCACAACGCGTTTCAGGATAACGGCATCAAGTTCTTCTCGGCCGAAGGCACCAAGTTGCCTGACAGCGTCGAGCAGGAAATCGAGGCCGAGCTCGACAAGCCGCTGGAAACCGTTTCGTCCGATTGTCTCGGCAAGGCAGTGCGCATCAATGACGCGGCGGGCCGGTATATTGAATTTTGCAAGTCCACCATACCCCACCGTCTGGGCCTGCATGGGCTCAAGGTGGTGCTCGACTGCGCGCATGGTGCGACGTATCACATCGCGCCCAACGTGTTTCGCGAGCTGGGCGCCGATGTCAGCCTGGTAGGGGTGCAGCCGGATGGGCTGAATATCAACCATCTGGTAGGGTCTACCCATCCTGCGTCGCTGCGCGCGGCTGTCATTGAGCGCGGGGCCGATCTTGGAGTGGCCTTCGACGGCGATGGTGACCGTGTCGTCCTGGTCGATGCCGACGGTCGTGAAATCGATGGCGACGATATTCTCTACATGATTGCCCGGGACCGGCATGGCCGTGACGTGCTGAAGGGCGGAGTCGTCGGCACCTTAATGTCCAATTTCGGCTTGGCGGCTGCTTTCGAGTCGATGGGAATTCCCTTCGAGCGAGCCCAGGTCGGCGACCGTTACGTGATGGAGCGTCTGGCGGCCAACGATTGGCAGCTTGGCGGGGAGTCGTCGGGTCATATCGTTTGTGGCCATGTGCAAACGACCGGGGATGGCATTGTCTCGGCGTTGCAAGTGCTGGCGATCATGATTCGCGAGGGGGCGCCTCTGGCCGAGTTGCTCAAGGGGCTCGAAAAGGTCCCTCAGGCCTTGATCAATGTGCGCTTGACCCCTAGTACCGATAAGCGCGCAGTGCTGGGCAGCGATGTGGTACAGGATGCCGTCTCCGGTGTGGAGCGGGATCTGCAGGGCGAAGGCCGGGTGCTGTTGCGGGCCTCCGGCACCGAGCCGCTGATCCGGGTCATGGTGGAGGGGCGTCCACGTTTTGACGTGTCGGCCATGGCGCGACGCATTGCAGCCAGTGTCGAAGCACAGATGAATTAGCAGACAGGAGCAAGAATGTCAGCCGGAGCCTTGGCCTGTCATGCGCAGGTTGGGTTTTCGGTTGTCTTGTCAAGAGTGCTCCTATACCATTTCGCACCACTTCGAGAAGAGGTTCGCTCATGCGCACGCCGCTGATTGCCGGTAACTGGAAGATGAACGGCTCGGCTGAGCTGGTAGAAGCCTTCGGCCGGGCATTTGCCGACGCCGCACTTCCAGCATCGCTGGATATCGCCATTTTTCCGCCGTTTCCCTATTTCGAAGTGGCGCGTCGTGCCTTTTCCGAAACCTCGCTACGGCTCGGTGCCCAGACGCTCAACCCGCTGCACTCCGGGGCGCATACCGGCGAAGTCAGCGGTAGAATGCTTAAGGAGTTCGGGGTCGAGTATGCGCTTGTCGGCCACTCCGAGCGGCGGAGTCTTTACCGCGAAGCCGATGAAGACGTCTATGATCGCCTGCTGGCGGCGCTCAGCGCCGATATTCGCCCCATTCTATGTGTCGGCGAGACGCTTGAAGAGCGCGATGCCGGGCGTACCAACGACGTTGTGCTGCGTCAGGTCGGCCACGCGATGGCGCGACTTGAGCCAGAACAGCGCGCCAGGGTAATAATCGCCTACGAACCGGTATGGGCGATCGGGAGCGGGCGCACCGCTACCCCGGATCAGGCGCAGGAGGTCATGGCGGCCATTCGCGATTATCAGGCCAGTTTTGATCGTGACCTGGCGGCAGGGCTGCGCCTGCTCTATGGCGGCAGCATGAATGCCAGCAATGCGGCTGAGTTATTATCCCAGCCGGATATCGACGGCGGCCTGGTGGGCGGTGCTTCACTCAAGGTCGACGATTTTCTAGCCATTTGTCAGTCAGCAGGTTAAAAACATGCAAGTTGCCATTCTTATGATTCATGTGGCGATCGCCATTGCACTGGTCGCTCTGGTCCTGTTGCAGCAGGGCAAGGGGGCCGAGGCGGGCGCTTCTTTCGGTGGCGGCTCGTCACAGACGGTCTTTGGTTCGCGCGGTAGTGGCGGCTTTCTTGCCAAGCTGACCGGGGTTTTGGCGGCGGCCTTCTTTGCCACTTCCCTAACCTTGGCATACTTCGCGTCCCAGACAGGGGAGGCGCCGGAAGCCGGTATTCCCGATGCTACGGTAGTTGAACAGCAAAATACGCTGCCTACCCTTGACGAAGATAGCAATAATGGGAATAATACGGCGCCAGCACTCGAGGAAAGCGAGCAGTAAGCGCCGGGATCGAGTGTGTTAGCCAGGCTTCTCGAGTCTGAGTTGCCAAGAGTTGGGCATGGCTTCCCATGGAATCTTCACCAGCGTGAAGTGGAGATACATGGAAAAAAGTGCCCTCCCCCTGATGCCGAAGTGGTGGAATTGGTAGACACGCTATCTTGAGGGGGTAGTGACCTTACGGTCGTGCGGGTTCAAGTCCCGCCTTCGGCACCATTCTTCATCGGCAACGTTTGGCGCTGATGAGAAGTTCGATTGGCAAGATGCGGCGACAGTAGGCACTGTTGACGCAAGCAGGAACGGCGCGTAGAATCGCCAGCCTATGATGCGGGGTGGAGCAGTCTGGTAGCTCGTCGGGCTCATAACCCGAAGGTCGTCGGTTCAAATCCGGCCCCCGCTACCAAGTTTTTCTTACGAAAGGCCCCTTCCAGTGAAGGGGCCTTTTGTTAGCAGCTTATCCTGTTGACGACAACGCCAATCAGCCACCTAGCTTCCTTCTATACTCCCGGTCAGGTGCCTGATGCAACTGCTGTAGGAGCCTCGTCTGTGGCAATCAAGGACGCTGCGCTGTATGCGCTCATCGAGCCGGTGGTCTCGGCCATGGGCTTTGAACTCTGGGGAATCGACTATCTCGCCCAGGGCAAGCATTCCCGATTGGTGATCTACATCGAGAATCCCGACGGTATCAATGTCGATGACTGTGCCAGCGTCAGCCGGCAAGTCAGTGGCGTGCTCGATGTCGAAGACCCCATTCCCGGCGAATACCGGTTGGAAGTGTCTTCTCCCGGTATGGACCGGCCTCTTTTTACCCTTGATCACTTCGAGCGCTTCAAGGGCAGCGACGTGAAACTCAAGCTGCGTACCTCGTTCGATGGGCGCCGCAAGTTCCAAGGGCGTCTGGCCGGTATCGAAGGGGATGAGGTGCTGTTGCATCTCGGTGAAGAGGAATACTGCTTTCCCATCGAAAGCATCGATCAAGCGCACGTCGTGCCGCGGTTCGATGATTAAGGACAGGTTTTCTGGCGAGGCAAAGGCATGAGCAAAGAGATTCTGCTGGTCGTTGATGCGATCTCGAATGAAAAGGGCGTTCCCCGTGAGGTGATCTTCGAGGCGGTCGAAGCCGCACTGGCGAGTGCATCGCGCAAGCGCTTCGAAGGCCAAGAGGTCAGCGCTCGCGTAAAGATCAACCGTACCACGGGTGATTACGACACCTTCCGCCGCTGGACGGTGGTCGAAGATGAAGAGTTCGAGAATCCCGACAGCCAAATTGCGTTATCCGATGCCGAGCAGCGCGATCCACCGCTGGCATTGGGCGATGTGGTCGAAGAGCAGATCGAGTCTGTCGCGTTTGGGCGGATCGCGGCGCAAACCGCCAAGCAGGTCATCGTCCAGAAGGTTCGCGAAGCTGAGCGTGCGCAGATCGTGCGTCAGTACACCGAGCGCGAAGGCGAACTGGTGGCCGGCATTGTCAAGAAGACGACGCGGGATGGGCTGATCATCGATCTGGGGGAGAATGCCGAAGGCTTTCTGCCGCGCAGTGAGATGATTCCCGGCGAACGCTACCGAATGAATGAACGGGTCCGTGCGCTATTGTGGAAAGTGGACCCCGAGACGCGCGGTTCGCAGCTGATTCTGTCGCGCATTCGTCCTGAAATGATCATTGAGCTGTTCAAGATCGAGGTGCCGGAGATCGCCGAACAACTCATCGAGATCAAGGGTGCGGCTCGCGATCCCGGTGCGCGGGCTAAAATAGCGGTCAAGACCAATGACCGGCGTATCGACCCGGTTGGCGCTTGTGTCGGCATGCGCGGTTCACGCGTCCAGGCGGTGTCCAACGAGTTGCGCAACGAGCGGGTGGATATCATCTTGTGGGACGACAATCCCGCACAGTTGGTGATCAATGCCATGGCGCCGGCCGATGTCGCTTCCATTCTCGTCGATGAGGACGCCCATTCCATGGACGTCGCTGTCGCCGAGGATAATCTTGCACAGGCGATCGGGCGTAGCGGCCAGAACGTACGGTTGGCGTCGGAGCTGACCGGCTGGACGTTGAACGTCATGACTGTCGATGAAGCCGAAGGCAAGCGTGAGCAGGAAGTCGACAACCTGGTCGAGTACTTCATCAATCATCTGGAAATTGACGAAGAGCTGGCCCGTGTCTTGATTGATGAAGGTTTTACTTCGCTCGAGGAGCTGGCCTACGTGCCACTCGAGGAGATGCTTGAGATTGAAGATTTCGACGAGGATCTTGTCGAGGAACTGCGTGCTCGAGCGAAGGATGAGCTATTGAACCTGGCCATTGCCTCCGAGGAGGTGCTTGATGGGGCTCAACCTGCCGAAGATCTCCTCGAGATGGACGGTATGGATCGCCACCTGGCCTTTATCCTGGCCAGCAAGGGCATTGTCACCATGGAGGACCTCGCCGAGCAGTCCATCGATGACCTGAAGGACATCGAAGAAGTGGACGAGGAGCGCGCTGCGGCACTGATCATGACTGCCCGTGCGCCTTGGTTCGAGAGCGAACAGTAACTAGGTCACGGGCTCAGGAGGGTCGTAATGTCAGAAATGACAGTGAAAGATTTTGCAGTCAAGGTGGGGCGCGACGTGTCCCGTCTACTGGAGCAAATGCATGAAGCGGGGCTTCCGCACAAGGCGGAAGGCGACGCGGTGTCCGAGGAAGACAAGCAGCGCCTACTCGACCATCTGACCAAGAGTCATGGTAGCGGGCGTGGTGTCAAGAACCGCGTCACCCTGACCCGCAACACCAAGAGCCGGATTCGTTCCGGTGACGGTCGGGGCAAGACGATTGAAGTTCAGGTGCGCAAGAAGCGGACCTACGTCAAGCGCGATGCCGAGGAAGAGGCGCCCCAGGAAGCCGCACAGACCCATTCCGGGCCGGTGCAACTGGTGGGCGACATGGCCAATTCCAATCAGGCTCGTGCCGCGGCTGAACAGGCGGAACGCGATCAGGCCGAGCGCGAGCAGGCGGAACGTGAGCGTATTGCCGCTGAAGAGGCGGCGCGCGAACAGGCCAAGCCCGAAGCGGCGCCCGAAATGCGCAAGCAGACGGCCAAGCCTGCCAGCGAACCGCAGCCCGACGTTATCGCTGATGATGTGCCCAGCACCTCGGAGCCGTTCGTCGAAGCCCCACCCAAGGAGCCGCGCAACGACAATCGTCGTGGCCAGAAAAAAGAAGCCGACCGGCGGGCGACCGGCGGGCGCAGAAGCGGTGGCGGGCGTGACGACGATGATCGTAGCGAACGCAACGAGCGTCGTCGTGGCGGTGCCGCCAAGAAGGTCAAGCGTTCTGAACGCCGCGGCACCCGTCGTGGAGGACGTGACAACGCGCATGGCTTCCAGCGGCCGACCCAGCCGATCGTGCGTGAAGTCTCTATTCCTGAGTCGATCAGTGTCGCCGAACTTGCCGACAAGATGTCGATCAAGGCCGCGGAAGTGATCAAGATCATGTTCACCATGGGTGCGGCGGTCACTATCAACCAGACCATCGATCAGGACACCGCGGCGATTCTTGTCGAGGAAATGGGCCACAAGCCCAAGCTGATCAAGGACGACGCACTGGAGACCGAGGTGCTTGAGGGCATCTCCTATGAAGGCGAGGAGATTACGCGCTCGCCGGTGGTCACGGTGATGGGCCACGTCGACCACGGCAAGACCTCGCTGCTCGACTTCATTCGGCGCACCAAGGTTGCTACCGGTGAGGCAGGAGGTATCACCCAGCACATCGGCGCCTACCATGTCGAGGATGAGCATGGCGGCGTGACCTTCCTGGATACGCCCGGTCACGCGGCGTTTACTGCGATGCGTGCACGCGGTGCCAAGGCCACGGACGTGGTGATTCTGGTGGTGGCGGCGGATGACGGTGTCATGCCGCAGACCGTCGAGGCGATCGAGCACTCCAAGGCTGCCGAAGTGCCGATGGTCGTCGCGGTCAACAAGATCGATAAAGAAGGCGCCGATTTCGATCGTATCCGCAACGAGCTGTCCCAGCACGGCGTCATCTCCGAGGAGTGGGGCGGCGATACCCAGTTCGTCCACGTCTCGGCCAAGACCGGGGAGGGCATCGATGCCCTGCTCGAAGCCGTGCTGCTGGTCTCCGAGGTACTGGAACTCAAGGCTGTGCCGGAAGCGCCGGGCAAGGGCGTGGTCGTCGAGTCCCGTCTCGATCGCGGTCGGGGGCCGGTAGCCACCGTGCTGGTGCAGAACGGCACCTTGAAGAAGGGCGATATCGTGCTGGCCGGTTTGCATTATGGCCGTGTGCGCGCGCTGGTCAACGAGCTCGGCAAGCAGGTCGATTCCGTGGGGCCGTCCATGCCGGTCGAGATCCAAGGGCTCGACGGGACGCCGGAAGCCGGTGAGGAATTCACCGTGGTGGCCGACGAGAAGAAAGCGCGTGAAGTGGCCAACTTCCGTCAGGGCAAGTACCGCGATGTGCGTCTGGCCCGCCAGCAGAAAGCCAAGCTGGAGAATATGTTCAGCCAGATGGGGCAGGATGAGGTGGCCAAGGTCAACATCGTGCTCAAGGCTGACGTGCAGGGCTCGCTGGAAGCCATTCGCGGCGCGCTCGAGGAACTCTCCACGGATGAAGTCAAGGTGGCGGTGGTGTCCTCGGGTGTCGGTGGCATTACCGGAACCGATGCCAACTTGGCGCTTGCCAGTGAAGCGATCGTGGTCGGCTTCAACGTGCGTGCCGATGCCTCCGCACGCGAGATCATCGAGCGGGAAGGGTTGGATCTGCGCTACTACAGCGTCATCTACCAGCTCATCGATGAAGTCAAGCAGGCCATGAGCGGCATGCTGGCACCGGAGTGGCGTGAAGATATCATCGGTATCGCCGAGGTTCGTGACGTCTTCCGTGCGCCCAAGATTGGTGCCGTGGCCGGCTGCATGGTGGTGGAAGGCACCGTACACCGCAACAAGAAGATCCGTGTTCTGCGCGAGAACGTGGTCATCTACGAAGGCGAGCTGGAATCCCTGCGTCGCTTCAAGGATGACGTCAACGAAGTTCGCAACGGCATGGAATGCGGCATCGGTGTCAAGAACTACAACGATGTGCAGGTCGGCGACAAGATCGAGGTCTTCGATCAGGTGCGGGTCGAGCGGACCCTGTAAGGCCACGCAAGATCCGGTTGAGCCCAGCGATGCGCTGGCTGTCTGGCAGGTCGGCATTTTTTTAAACCGGCATGCAAAAGACAGCCGACGGCGGAACTGGGTCTCATCGGTCCTCATGTTATCAGCGAGTCGCTGCAGGAGTGTATGATGCGCGAATTCAAGCGTACCGACCGGGTAGCCGACCAGCTCCAGCAGGAACTGGCGGTTCTCATCCAGCGTGAGATCAAGGATCCGCGCCTGGGAATGGTGACCGTCAGTTCGGTCACCGTCAGTCGCGACTTGGGTTATGCCGATATTTACGTCACTCTGCTGGGCGAGAACGATGCCGAAACCGTCAAGGCGAACATGGCGGTATTGAAGCGTGCCGCCGGTTTCCTGCGCTCGCAGATCGCTCGACGGATCAAGTTGCGTCATGTGCCCGAGTTGCGCTTCCACTATGACGAGAGCGTGGTGCGCGGTCAGCGGCTTTCCTCGCTGATCGATGAGGCGGTCGCCCAGGATCGGTTGCGCCAGCCAGACGTAGACGACGTCGACTCGCCCGGACACGAGGACGAGCGCTGATGGCGCGACGGCGTCGCGGCCGGGCGGTGCATGGTGTTCTGCTGCTCGATAAGCCGCAGGGTGTCTCTTCCAATCGGGCCCTACAGCAGGCGCGTGGTGTCTACCAGGCGCAGAAGGCCGGACACACCGGCACGTTGGATCCCATGGCCACCGGTCTGCTGCCGGTATGCTTTGGTGAAGCAACCAAGTTCTCCTCGTATCTGCTGGAGGCGGATAAGGTCTACCGGGCCCGGGTGAAATTGGGCGAGGTGACCGATACCGGCGATGCCGA
This sequence comes from Halomonas sp. WWR20, assembly GCF_054602495.1. Classification (NCBI taxonomy): domain Bacteria; kingdom Pseudomonadati; phylum Pseudomonadota; class Gammaproteobacteria; order Oceanospirillales; family Halomonadaceae; genus Halomonas; species Halomonas sp. WWR20. Next base: position 27,485 of record NZ_JBTRHR010000002.1, on the reverse strand, counting down.
GGGACAAGTTACCGAAAGTATGGCCGTTCCGACGCTTTCGGCGCAGGATATCGAGACGGTGCTGGCCCGCTTTCGCGGAGAGATCGAGCAGGTACCGCCGATGTATTCGGCGCTCAAGCACCAGGGTCGGCCACTCTACGAACTGGCCCGCAAGGGAGAAGTCGTCGAGCGTGCAGTCAGGCGTGTGAAGGTTTATGATACGCGCCTTCTGAGCCATGACACGACAGGGTTCGAACTCGAGGTTTCCTGCAGCAAGGGGACCTATATTCGTACTCTGGCCGAGGATATCGGTCGTGCGCTGGGATGCGGAGCGCATATTACCGCGCTGCGTCGTCTCAAGACGGGACCGTTTACGGCTCAGGACATGCGGTCCCTCGAGGTTCTCGATAGCTTGGATCTGCCGGGGCGCGACGCGGTATTGTTGCCCATCGACGTCATGCTGGCGCACCTGCCCCGCTTGTGCGTTGAGCAGAGTGCAGCGGGTCGTCTGCTGCACGGACAGCGGGCTGCGGTGGATACCCTCGGGCTGGGTGAGGAAGACGTGGCGCGGCTCTATTGCGACACCGCCTTTCTGGGACTGGTCAAGGTGACCGCGCCCGGGGAGATTGCCCCTCGCCGGCTTGTCGACACTTCATTGATGAGCTGAGCCAAGCGACGACAAGCTTTTAGGAAACATGCTGGCGTTGCTGAAGCGGCAGCATGGGTCGGGAAATGCAGCGATGGTTTCCCGATAGCGCCCGCAATCGCGGGTTACCTGGAGACTGCAAATATGCGTGGTCTTCGACATTCATCATTTAGGCATATTGCTTACTGGAGAAACAGATGGCATTGACCGCTGAAAAGAAGGCCGAGATCGTTAACGAATACGGCCGTGGTGAGAACGATACTGGCTCCCCCGAAGTCCAGGTCGCACTGCTGAGCGCCAATATCGATGGTCTGCAGGATCACTTCAAGACCAACAAGCAGGATCACCATTCACGTCGTGGCCTGATCCGCATGGTAAACCAGCGCCGTAAGCTGCTGGACTACCTAAAGCGCAAGGATTTCGACCGTTATCAGTCGCTGATCAAGCGCCTGGGGCTGCGTCGCTAAGCCGACCCGGCTACTGTCAGAACAGCGCCTTTCGAACAAGCAACCCTCGGGTTGCTTGTTCTTTTATTGTCCCCCGGTACGCATTAATATGGCCGCCGAGCATATACGAAACTGAAAAAGTCAAAGGACGTCGCCGTGAATCCGGTCAAAAAGACATTCCAGTACGGTCAAAGTACCGTCACCCTCGAGACGGGGCGCATCGCCCGGCAAGCCACTGGTGCCGTGCAGATCACCATGGATGATACGGTTGTCCTGTGCACGGTGGTCGCCAGAAAGGATCTCAAGCCGGGGCAGGATTTCTTCCCGCTGTCCGTCCATTATCAAGAAAAGACCTATTCCGTAGGCAAGATTCCCGGGGGCTTCTTCAAGCGCGAAGGGCGTCCCACCGAGAAGGAAACCCTGACGTCCCGCTTGATCGATCGCCCGATCCGCCCGCTGTTTCCCAAGGGCTACATGAACGAAGTTCAGGTGATCTGCACCGTGCTCTCCGCAGACCGCAACCAGGATCCGGACATTGCCGCGATGTTGGGCACGTCCGCGGCGCTGGCGATTTCCGGCGTTCCCTTCAGTGGCCCCCTGGGCGCCGCGCGCGTGGCGTTTACCGAGGAGCGCGGCTATTACCTCAACCCCAGTGTCGAGGAGCTGGCAACTTCCGAGCTCGACATGGTCGTGGCCGGTACCGATAAAGCCGTGCTCATGGTCGAGTCCGAGGCCAAGGAGCTTTCCGAAGATGAAATGCTCGGCGCCGTGCTGTTCGCCCATCAGGAAATGCAGGTAGCGATCCAGGCCATCAACGAACTCGTGCGCGATGCGGGCAAGCCGAAGTGGGACTGGCAGCCGGTCGGCGAAAACATGGCTCTCAAGGACGCTCTCAAGTCCTCCTTCGAGGCCGGCATCGGCGATGCCTACCGCATCACCGACAAGATGGCGCGTCAGGATGCTCTGGCCGAACTCAAGGCCAAGGCCATTGAGCAACTGGCAGGCGAGGCCGAAGACCGGTTCAAAGAGGAAGACGTCAAGAACGCTTTTGCCAGCCTGGTGAAGCGTGTAGTGCGCGAGCGGGTAATCAATGGCGAGCCGCGTATTGACGGACGCGATCAAAAAACCGTGCGCCCGCTGGATATCCAGGTCGGCGTGCTGCCCAAGACTCATGGCTCGGCGCTGTTCACGCGTGGCGAGACCCAGGCGATTGTCATCGCGACCCTGGGCACGCTGCGTGATGCCCAGTTGATCGAGTCGCTGGAAGGCGAACGCAAGGATCGCTTCCTGCTGCACTACAACTTCCCTCCGTACAGCGTCGGTGAAGCCGGCTTCATGGGGGGGCCCAAGCGTCGCGAGATTGGCCACGGCCGTCTGGCGCGCCGTGGCGTCCAGGCGATGCTGCCTAGCGAAGAGGCGTTTCCGTATACCATCCGCGTCGTCTCCGAAATCACCGAGTCCAACGGCTCGAGTTCCATGGCCTCGGTCTGCGGCTCCTCGCTGGCTTTGATGGACGCCGGGGTCCCGCTCAAGGCGCCGGTGGCGGGTATTGCCATGGGGCTGGTCAAGGATGAGGACAAGTTCGCGGTACTGACCGACATCCTCGGTGACGAAGATCATCTCGGCGACATGGACTTCAAGGTGGCCGGCTCTGCGCAAGGTGTCACGGCCCTGCAGATGGATATCAAGATCGAGGGAATCAACGAGGAGATCATGGAGATCGCCTTGCAGCAGGCGCACGAAGCCCGCCTGCAGATTCTCGAGCAGATGAACCACGTCATCTCCGCAAGCCGTGAAGAAGTTTCGGTCAACGCGCCGTCCATGGCGACGATCAAGATTTCTCCCGATAAGATCCGCGATGTCATCGGCAAGGGCGGTGCAACCATCCGGAGCATCTGCGAGGAGACCGGCGCCTCGATCGATATCGACGACAGCGGCACCGTGCGTATCTATGCGGAAGACAAGGCAGCTGCCAAGCGAGCGATCGATACCGTCCTCGGCATTACTGCCGAAGCGGAGATCGGCAAGCTCTATCGCGGCAAGGTAGTGCGGATCGCCGACTTCGGCGCTTTCGTCAACTTCATGCCGGGAACCGATGGTCTAGTACACATTTCGCAGATCGTACCGGAGCGGGTCAACGACGTGCGCGACTTCCTCAATGAAGGCGATGACGTCACCGTCAAGGTGCTCGATATCGACAACCGCAACCGCGTAAAACTTTCCATCAAGGAAGTAACCGCGGAAGAGAAGGCCGCTTTCGAAGCGACACTGGTGGAATAAGCCGAACCAGTAACCTGCGGTATAGCGCCCCACCTCGGTGGGGCGTTTTTCGTTGGAACTGGACTGTGCAGGCAATCAGCAATCCTGCAGTAACCCGACAATATCGTCACCGGACTAGCGCGGTGATCGTGGGGCACGAAGCAGACGGCCCCGTAACGGCGCAAGACGGTTACGGGGCCAGCAGGTCAGGCGACCTGGACGGGAATGGCGTGGCTGGTGTGGCTAACCGTGTTGCCTTCCTGGAGGTAAATCAGGGAGGGCTTATGCAACTCGAGTTCGTTCTGGCTGTAATGAGCATAGCTGCAGATGATCACGCGATCCCCGACGCTGGCCTGATGCGCCGCCGCTCCGTTGACCGAGATGATCTTCGAGCCCTCTTCGCCGCGAATGGCATACGTGGTGAAACGCTTGCCGTTATCGACGTTGTAGATTTGGATCTGCTCGTATTCGCGGATGCCCGCCATGTCTAGCAGGTCGCCGTCGATAGCGCAGGAACCCTCGTATTCGAGCACGGCATGGGTGACGCGGGCCATGTGCAGCTTGGCCTTGAGCATGATGGTATGCATGAATTTCCTCTCTACATCACCGCGCTTCAGCGCGGCAGGGTGACCGTCAGGTTATCGAGCAGGCGTGCAGGCCCTAGATGCGCAGCGGCGAGGATAATAGCCTCAACGGTAGCGCTGTCAACCGGCTTCAGGTCATGGGCACGTCGTAATTCGAGATAGTCCGGCTTGAAGCCATGTTCGCTCAGCTGTGCCAGTGCGGTGCGGATTGCCTGATCGGGTGCGGCTCCGCCTTCGAGCGAGGCACGCATCTCTTGCAGCGTACGATACAGCGCCGGTGCTCTGGCACGCTCTGTCTCGCTTAGATAGCCGTTGCGAGACGACAGTGCCAGGCCGTCTTCGGCGCGGGCGATGGGAACACCGACAATCTCGATGGGGAAATGCAGGTCGTCGACCAGCTTGCGGATAACCGCGAGCTGCTGGTAATCCTTCTCACCGAAGCAGGCGACATCGGGCTGCACCAGATTGAACAGCAGAGTCACAACGGTTGCCACCCCCTCGAAATGACCAGGACGGCTGGCACCGCAGAGGCCCGCCGAAACCTCGGGCACATGCACCGAGGTCTGAAGCTCTAGACCGCGAGGATAGAGGTCCGTGGCGGCAGGAGTGAACAGCAGATCGCAGCCGGCCTCGTTCAGCTTGCGCCGATCTTCGTCCAAGGTGCGCGGGTAGGCATCTAAGTCCTCGCCGGGGCCGAACTGCATGGGATTGACGAAAATGCTCGCCACGGTGATATCCGCATGCTGGCGGGCCGCTGCCACCAATGCCAAGTGACCTTCATGCAGGTTGCCCATGGTAGGCACCAGCGCGATTCGCTGCCCCGAGCGGCGATAGTCGTTGAGTACTTGGCGTAGCTCATTGATTCGCTGGAAGGTACGCATCAGAAGCAATGCTCCTCGGCCGGAAACCGGCGTGCTTTGACATCGTCATGGTAGGTGCGAAATGCCTGTTCGATGGACCCGCCTTCGGCCAGAAAGTTCTTGACGAAACGGGGGGTACGCCCATGCGTCACCCCGAGCACATCGTGCATGACAAGGATCTGACCGTCAGTGTCGGGGCCGGCACCGATACCGATCACCGGGACATCGAGCGCATCGCGCACGGCACGCCCCAGACTCGCCGGAACACACTCAAGCAGGATCGCCGAGGCCCCCGCATCCACCAGCGTACGGGCGTCATCGAGGATCTGGCGTGCGCGCGCCTCCTCGCGGCCCTGAACCTTATAGCCTCCCAACTGGTAAACGGTCTGGGGCGTCAGGCCCAGATGGGCGCACACCGGCACGCCACGCCGTGTCAGTTCACGGACGCCCTCGGCCATCCAGGCTTCGCCCTCAATCTTGACCAGTTCGGCGCCTGCGCGCATCAGCGTTCCGGCGTCGTGCAGCAGTTGCTCGACAGAAGCATTGCTCATGAAGGGCAGGTCGACCATCAGCAGGCTGCGCTGCTTGCCGCGTGCCACGCAGCGGGTGTGGTAGCAGATATCATCGAGAGTGACCGGTAAGGTACTGGAATGTCCCTGCAGCACCATTCCCAGAGAATCCCCTACCAGCAACACGTCGATGCCGGCGCTGTCGGCGGCATGGGCGAAGCTTGCATCGTAAGCGGTCAGACAACTGAACGTTTCGCCGGCGCGCTTGTGCGCGATAAGCGTGCTCAAGGTGACGGTTTTCATGAGGGCGTCTCGTATAGTCGCACGCGCCCGAAGCTTGCGAGAGGCGGTGCAGTGTTACTTCGGTTGTTACTGGCTAGGTGTGAAGTGTGGAACGGTAACACCGAGGTGGCAACTCTACCTTTGGGGTGGCAGTGCTCGCAAGTCATTACTCTGGTGCGCTTGGGCCAGGTCGGCAATCGTCCGTCCGTGCAGGCGGCGCTCACCGGCCAATTCCGCCAGCGGCACCAGGACAAAGCCCCGAAGATGCATCTCCGGGTGGGGGAGTCGCAGGCGCGGGCTGTCCCAGTGCTGCTCATCGAACAGTAGCAGGTCGAGATCGAGCGTGCGCGGTCCCCAACGTCGCTGACGAACACGCCGGTGACGCTGCTCCAACGCCTGGAGCTGATCGAGCAGGGCCAGGGGAGACAGATGCGTATCAAGTTCAGCCACGGCATTGACATAGTCGGGCTGATCCTGCGGCCCCACCGGGGCGCTGACAAACAGTGTCGAGTGCCTGACCAAGTGCGACAGTGGCAGCTGGCCCAGTTCCACGAGAGCTTGTTCCAGCTGACGCTGCGGGGTGTCGAGATTGCTGCCGAGCCCGATGTAGGCCCGGCGTGCGTCATTCATCGTGGGAGGGGGGCGTTGACGTATCGGCCGTGCCGCGACGGCGACGGCGTGGGCGCCGCTTACGTCCACTCGGCGCTCCTGCCGGCTCGCTATCGACCTTGCTTAGCAGACGGCGCTGGTCATGATCGTCGCCTTCCTGAAAGGCCGTCCACCAGTCGCCGAGTCCGGGCGGGATTTCCTCGGCAGCTTCACGAAGCAGCAGGAAATCGTAGGCGGCGCGAAAACGCGGATGCTCGCGTGTCTGGAAGGCCCGCTTGCCACGACGCTTGGGCAGTCGCAACTGCAAGTCCCAGATGTCGCGCATCGGCAGGCTGAAGCGCTTGGGAATGGAGGTATGTTGAAGCTGGCGCGATATGGCCTGTTGAGAGGCGGTCTGCTGGGCCGGTACAGACGGCATACCCTGCGCTTCGAGATGCTCGGCCCGAGCCCGCATGCCGGGCCATAGCAGGGCGGCAAACAGGAAGGCCGGCGTGACCGGGCGCTCCTGCTGGATGCGCTGATCGGTATTGGCGAGGGCCTGCTCGATAAGCTTTCCGGCCCAGGGTCTGGCATTGATGACTTCATCGGCTTCTGGAAACAGCATGGCGAACAGGCCGTATTCCCGCAGCAGATGGAATGTGGCGACAGCCTGGCCGGAGAGAAAGAGCTTGAGAACCTCCTCGAACAGGCGTGCAGGCGGAATCTGCAGCAGTAACGGCGCTTGCTCGCGAATCGGAGCCTCGGTGGCCGTGTCCAGGCTAAAATCGAGCTTGGCGGCGAAACGCATGGCTCGCAGCATGCGTACCGGATCTTCACGGTAGCGGGTCGCCGGGTCGCCGATCAGACGCAGTGTGCGCTTTTCGAGATCCCGCAGGCCGTTGGCCCAGTCGTGAATCGAGAAATCGGCAATATTGTAGTAGAGCGCGTTAATGGTGAAGTCACGGCGCAAGGCATCTTCCTCGATGCTGCCCCAAACATTGTCGCGCAGCAGCAGCCCGTCCAGCGACTGGTGGGACAACGTCTCATCGTGATGATCTTCCGGTCGGCCGCGGAAGGTCGTGACCTCGATGATTTCGCGCCCGAAACGCACATGTACGATACGGAAACGACGCCCGATGATGCGCGAATTACGGAAAAGGTCACGCAATTCTTCCGGTGTGGCATTGGTCGCGATATCGAAATCCTTGGGAATTTTTCCCAACAGCGAGTCGCGTACGCAGCCTCCGACCAGATAGGCCTCGAAGCCAGCATTATGCAGGCGATAGAGCACTTTCAAAGCGTTCTCGCTGAACAGCTTACGCGAGACAGAATGTTCTTCCCGTGGAATGACGCGTAATGAGGGAGCGCTATCGTCTATGGCGTCCTGAGGTCCGAACAGGGTTTTCAAGCGTTCACCAGGGCGTTGAAAAAAGCGGTTAAATCCTTTGAACATGCGGCGATATCGATTCGCAATATGCAGGGTCTCCAGTGTAGCTGACCGCCTATGCCTTGCAAAGCCATCTACCTCTCAAGAGGCATATTCAATGTGAATGGCAGGTATAACGTGAGGAGTGACGCGGATAAGCCACCCTTGTGGCTAAAAGAGGGTCGACGCAAGGAGGGCTGACGTAGAGAAGGGAGGTCCATTAGGACCTCCCTTGAAGCATTCTGTTCAGCATCCCTGCTGATGTTTCTTCTTCGTGATGGCGCATCGCCTTGAATACGCACCACAGTCCCAATAGGAAATGGCAGGCAAGCAGTGTTCTTGTTATTGGCATTCTTCCCTGGTGGAGACCGTCTCGTATTCAAAACAATAATCCAACCACGACGGCATAGCCTACTCCCAGAGTTTTATTGTTGTTTACGGGAGTGTTCCTCTGGCTGAGCATTATTCTTATAGGGCTCGCGCTGGGAACGTCGCGTCCTGGTTACGTCCGGATTCCGACCCTGATGTTATTGTTGATGGTCGACTCGCATTCTGGGGATTATTGTTATTTAGCCCCTGAGATACGTGAACATGCCCGCCACTGTTGTCGTTGTGATTGTGGTGTCGGGTATGCACCCTCGTAGCGCGTTGTTGTTTTTGGTGGCGGTACGATGATGTCCGGTTGTTGTTTTTCTTGGATTAACTTAGAGCAGGGTGCGTGCCAATTGATGATTTTTTGTTTAATAACAAGTGTTTAGTTTTAATGGGCAAGGTTCCGTTAGTCGTGTGCCTGCGGGGTGTTACCCAGGGTGGAGCATAACGGAGCATTGGCTGGGTGAGATGGTAACAACTGGTGCAAAATAGGTCCGCTTGACGGCTATCGGGCAGTAGTAAAGATGTGAGGGTGACAGGTAGACCATGGTCGCAGTCCTGGGTCGGGTACCGGTAGCGTGCCTCATGTCTTCAGGCGGAGCGTTGCCGTGTAGGCTTTTTGCGCGGGATGCCCAGGCGTTGCCGACGTTCCCACAGGCATTTGCGGCTTATCCCCAGTTTCTGGGCGAGCTCCGTTTCGCTCATCTGATCCTGATGCTCGATCACGAAATGCTGAAAGTAGTCTTCCAGCGACAGGTCTTCCTCGACGTCGGCGGCCATTGTTTCCTGAGGAGACAATGGCGTGCTGGGAGGGGGGCGCCGACAAGGCATATCGGGCAGGCCTAGGTCGTGGGGGTGAATGAGGTGCCCTTCGGCCAGGATGACGCCTCGCTCCAGGGCGTTCTCGAGTTCGCGAACGTTACCTGGCCAGGGGTAGTCGCGGATATCGCGACGGGCGTTGCGCGATAGGCGCAACCCCTCCCGGCCGTGACGCTGACAGGTCATGGCGAGCAGGACATCGGCGATCTGCAGGATATCGTCTTCACGCTCGCGCAGGGGGGGCAGGTCGATCTGCATGACATTGAGCCGGTAGTAAAGATCGAGACGGAACTCTCCGGTGCGCGACAGGGTATACAGGTCGCGGTGAGTTGCAGCGATCAGCCGGACATCCACATGCCGCGTCTCTACCGAGCCCACCTTGCGAATCTCGCCTTCTTGTAGCACGCGCAGCAGCCTGGCTTGGGCGTCGTGAGGCAGTTCGCCGATTTCGTCGAGGAATAACGTGCCGCCGTCGGCCGCTTCTACCAGACCGGTGCGAGCGCTGGTCGCGCCGGTGAAGGCCCCCTTTTCATGGCCGAACAGTTCCGATTCGATCAGCGTCTCGGGAATGGCGGCACAATTGACACAGATCAACGGCGCCTGGGCGCGTTGGCTCTGGCGATGAATGGCGCGGGCCACCAGTTCCTTGCCGGTCCCCGATTCGCCCTGAATCAGGACGGTGACATGGGCCGGGGCCGTCTTGCGGATGCGTTCATAGACGGGCTGCATGGCCGCACACTCGCCAATCATCTCGGAAGGTGCTCGGTGTCCGACAGTCTCGCCAACGCCAGCCGCCTGGCCATGATGGGCATCGATCACACGTCCGATGGTGGCGAGGATCTCGTCGTGATCGAAAGGCTTGGCGATATAGTCCACCGCGCCGAGCTTCAGCGCTTCCACCGCCGAGCGCAAGCTGGCATAGCTGGTCATGATCAATACCGGTGCCGGAGCCGCCAGGCCGATCATTGCAGTGCCGGGCTCGCCGGGTAGGCGCAGGTCGCTGATGACCAGATCGAAGCTGCCCGGGTCGAGTGTGCGTGCCGCGTCGACCGATTCAGCCTCGCTGACAAGATAGCCGTTACGCTCGAGCAGGCGCTTGAGCGCGGTACGAATGACGCCTTCGTCTTCAACGATCAATATCCGGCTCATGAGATCTTTCGCCCTTGTCTTGAGTGAAGGGAAACCACACCGTGACACGCGTCCCGCATGCTTGTCCCGCAGGCGGCGAGTCGATGTGGATCTGTCCGTGATGCTCCTGAACGATGCTATAGACCAAGGACAAGCCGAGTCCGGTGCCCTGGCCGGGCGGTTTGGTCGTGGTGAACGGTTCGAACAGGTGGTTGCGAACCTGCGCTGCGACGCCCTGACCCGTGTCGGTGACGCTCAGGCATATATGCCCCTCCTCCGGGTAAGCCTCGATGGTGACTTCACCCCCCAAGGGGCTAGCATCCCGGGCATTGCCGAGCAGGTTGACCAGTACCTGGGTCAGTTGTTGGGCATTGCCCGTCACACTCAGGCCTTGGGGGCAACGATTGCGATAGCTGATATCCTGACTCGAGCGGGCGAGATGGATCAAGTGCAGGGCCTGTTCGGTGACCTCGCGTAGCTCGACCGCTTCGTGGCTGGCTGGCTGAGCATGCCGTCCGCCATGGGCGAAGGCGGTCAGCGATTGCAGGATGCGTGAGATGCGCGCCGTCAATTGCTGCATCTGCTCCGCCGTCTCGAGAATAACCGGATCCTCGGTATCGTAGCGCAGGTTCTGCGCCAGCGAGGAGATGCCAGTGACGGGATTGCCGACTTCATGTGCGACACCTGCCGCAAGCCGGCCGATGGATGCCAAGCGTTCGGCGTGACGCAGTTCGTCCTCCAGCCACTTCATTTCGCTGTGGTCCTCGACGAGGATGACGACTCCGCCGCGTTCGCCTTCGATGGCCAGCAGCGTCGCCTTGTGCAGGGTCAGATAGCGCTGGCGATTCTGGAGGGTCACGCCCTGCTTGTACAGCTGGGCGTCGTCGGCCTGCAGAATCCTTCCCAGCAGTTCTCCCCAGGGGGCCGGCAGGTTATCGAGCCGCGCGCCGATGACGCTGTTGCCGGCAATGCCGGAGAGGCTTGCCAAGGCGTCGTTCCACATGTGCAGCTCGCCCTCGTCGCTGAAGGCGCACAGGCCCACCGGTAGCTGAGCCAGCGTGCGGCGATGATAGCGGCGCAGGCTGTCCAGCTCACGCGACAAGCCGCGCAGTCGTGACCGGTAGGCCTCCAGGCGGCTCTCCACATAGTAGATATCATCGCTGGCGGGGCGAGCACTCGGCTGGTAGGGCAGTGAGCGGTCGACGATGTCCTGCGCCACCGCGGGGCCCATCAGACCCGAGAGATTGACCTGGATGCGGTCACGCAGGCGGCGTAAGACATAGGGCCGTGCGTCCAACGGTGACAGGTCAAGCTCGGCCAGCGCCCGCTTCACCTCCCGGTCGGCCACCTCGGCGCCCAGCGCCGGAACGAGCCGCCGCCGGATATCGTCGCCGTTATGCGCGGCCAGGGGCAAGCGCTTGGAGTGAATGACGGCATCCACCGAGCAGGCTTCCGCCGCGGCGCGCTCGCCCTCCGATGTCCGTGTGATCAGAGACACGGCAATGAAACTCACGATATTCACCGTCAACGAGAGCAAGGTCACGGCGTACCCGTCCGTCTGGATATCCAGTGCTCCCAGCGCGATGGGCGCCGATACCCACAGTCCATCCCCGGCCAGTAGCGGCAACCACAGCCCCAGCAGCCAGATGGCGGTACCGGCCAGCAAGCCGGTTACCATGCCCTTGCGGTTGGCTCCCGGCCAGTAGAGCACGGCGAGCATCCCCGGTAGGCACTGAGCCATGCCCACGAAGGCGTTGATCCCCAGCATCGCAAGATCATGATGAATGCCGACCAGGCGGTAGAAGAGCCAGCCGCAGAAGATGACCGCAGCCACCAGCGCGCAGCGCAGCCAGTGCAGCCAGCGATACAGGTTGTCGCGGTTGTCGGGAGGATGCGCGACGAGCACCAGATGATTGAGCAGCATACCGGACAGCGACAGCGAGACGAGGATCAGCGTACCGCTAGCAGCGGCCAGCCCGGCGAGAAATACCAGGGCATCGACCCACCAGGCATCGGACAGCATGAAGCCGGCGTAAGCGGCACCCTGTTGCATGCCGAGGCGCTGGGCGGCCCACAAGATCAACGGAATCGGCAACGCCATGCCGAGCAGATAGAGGGGCAGGCTCCAACTGGCCCGGAACAGCGCCTGACGCGAGGGGTTTTCGGTAAAGACCACGTGAAACATGTGCGGCATGAGAAAGGCCGCCGCAAAGAACAGCAGCAGCAAGGTTCGCCACTGACCGGCGTCGAGGCGCATCACGTCATGTTGATATGTCTGGCCGGCACCGTCGAGCCAGGTTTGCAGGTCGGCGGGCCCCTCGAATACGCCGTACAACGCAAACAGGCCGAGGGCAAGCATGGCGGCGAGCTTGACCAGCGACTCCAGCGCAATGATAGCGAGCAGGGAATCCTGGCGTTGGCTGGCCGCCTGGCGGGTACCGAAGCGGATGGCGAACAGCACGCTGACCAGGCACAACAGCACCGTCAGCCAGGTGCTCAATGTGCGGCTGGTGAGATGTCCTAAAGCATTGTCGAGGGTCTGGATCTGTAGCGCCAACAACGGCATGACCGCAAAGAAGGTCACCAGCGTGATGAGCGTGCCCACCCAGCGGCTGCGAAAGCGAAAGGCAAACAGGTCGGCCAGCGAGGCGAGCTGGTAGGTCCGGGTCAGACGATGGATAGGGGAGAGCAGCACCGGCGCAAGCAGAAAGGCGCCGGCAACGCCGAGGTAATAGGCGAGATAACCGTAGCCGGCTTCCGCCGCCAGTTCCAAACTGCCGTAGGTGGCCCAGGCGCTGGCATAGACGCCCAACGCCAGTGCATGCACCGCCGGATGACGAACGATGCGTTCCGGCACCCGGCGACGCTCCACCGCGACGGCAGCTATGAACAGCAGCATCAGGTAGCCGAGCCCGAGTCCCAGACCGCCGATCAGATTAGCGTTGTTCATCCAGGGCCCGTTTCTGTTCCAGCCACACCGACAGGGCGATCAGCACCCCCCAGATCAGAAAGGGGCGATACCAGGCGCTGCCTGGGCTCGCCCAGCCGCTCATCAGCAGGGGGGAGAGCAGATAACCGCCGAAGACCAGAAACAGCATGATGCGATACACATACATAACGGCGCTCGGATAACGTGAGAGGTCCGAGTCTAGGCAGGCCGCGGGGCGTCCCACAACACGACCTGGGTCGAATAGAATTATGGCTCGCGGCGGTGCTGACGGGCGTTGAGGCGCGCCACGTCCCACCTCGCCAGCGCGTCAGCGAGTTGCTCATGCACCGGAGCGGTGGACAGCGCGGCAGGCGGCGCTTGGTCCAATGCCTGAAGCGCTTGATGCAGCAGCGGCCGAACCTGCGCGTCGCAAAGGGATAGGGCCGGCGCCAGGTTCTGTTTGGAGAGTTTCTGGCCATCGGCGCCGACGATCAACGGCAGATGCAGGTAACTCGGCGGCGGTAAGTCGAGCGCATGTTGAAGCTGGCGTTGCCAGGGCGTGTTGTCGAGCAGATCGGCGCCGCGTACCACGTCGGTGATGCCCTGGTCAGCATCGTCAACCACCACTGCCAACTGATAGGCCCATAATCCATCCTTGCGCTTGAGGATCACGTCGCCAAGGTGAGCGGGATCGAAGCACTGGGCTCCGAACAGGCGATCCTGCCACGTCACCGGACGCAGCCCCTTGTCGCTGCGCAGGCGCCAGGCGAGCGGTCGCTCGGGGCGGCGTGGGCCATCACGACACCAGCCGGGATACACGGCATGTTCGCGCCACTCCTTGCGCGAGCAACTGCAAGGGTAAGCCATGCCGGAGGCGATCAGCCGCTCGAGCGCCTCCTGATAGGCGGCGTGACGGTCGTGCTGGTAGCGTACCGCGCCGTCCCAGTACAACCCGAACGCCTCTAGCTGGCGCAGTATGGTCTCGGTGGCGCCCGTCGGGCAGCGCGGTGGGTCGATATCCTCGATGCGCAGCAGCCATCGCCCTCCGGCATGACGAGCCTCCAGGTAGCTGCCCAGCGCCGCCACCAGTGAGCCGAAATGCAGGGGGCCTGAGGGGGTCGGAGCGAAGCGGCCGACATAAGGCGACATGGCGACTCCTGATTCGATCGGCACAAATGCAAACGGGCACCCCAGGGTGCCCGTTTGCGACCTGCCGGCAGCCTTAGCCGCCGAGCTGTTTTTCCTTGAGTTCCGCAAGCGTCTTGCAGTCAACGCACAGGGTCGCGGTGGGGCGCGCCTCGAGGCGACGGATACCGATCTCGACGCCGCAGGCTTCGCAGTAACCGTAATCTTCCTCGTCGATATTCTCGATGGTCTCGTTGATCTTCTTGAGCAGCTTGCGCTCGCGATCGCGGGTCCTCAGCTCCAGGCTGAATCCCTCTTCCTGCGTGGCACGGTCGGCGGGGTCGGCGAAGTTGTTCGCTTCTTCCTGCAGGTGGCGCACCGTGCGGTCCACTTCCTCCATGAGATCCTGTTTCCAGCCGAGCAGGATCTGTCGGAAGTGCTCCAGCTGCTTCTCGTTCATGTACTCTTCACCCGGCGCTGGCTCGTACGGGATGAATTTCTTTGGCGCTTCCGCTTTCTTTTCCGCTACTGGCATGGGGCTGCCTCATGTTACGCAAGTGACTTGGGCCGATGCCCGGCCGGGGTGGGGCAAGGGGTCGCCCGCCCGAAGCCTTGCTTATTTAGCGAAAAAGTCCCCACATTGCAACTATTGTTCGCGATGACGCGCTGTCGCGGGCTGTCGTCTCGGTTAGAATGCGCTTTTTCGCATTGCCGCGTTTCTCACTCATGCCACAGGAGCCGTGGATGGCCTGGACTTCCCGCCTCGATCATGTACATCCCTTTCGCGTCATGGGGCTGCTGGAAGCGGCCCAGGCGCGCGAGGCCATGGGCCATGACGTGATCCACCTGGAAGTTGGCGAGCCCGATTTCCCGACTCCCGAACCGGTCATGCGTGCCGGGCAACAGGCATTGGCCAATGGTGAGACGCGCTATACCCCGGCGGGAGGCTTGCCGCGCCTGCGCGAAGCCATCGCCGATCACTATGCCGAGCATTTCAACGCTCCAGTCGATCCCGCGCGCATTCTGGTGACGCCAGGCGCCTCCGGCGCCTTGCTGCTGGCCAGTCAGCTCCTCGCCGAGCGCGGGCGACGGGTGCTCATGGCCGACCCGACCTACCCGTGCAACCGCCACTTCATGGCTCTGGCCGAGGCCGAGGTGGATGTCGTCCCGGTCGGCCCCGAGAGCGGCTGGCAATTGGACGCGGCGTTGATCGCGCAGCACTGGCGCGCGCAAACCCGCATGGCAATGCTGGCGACGCCCTCCAATCCCACCGGTCATATGCTGGATGCCGCCGGGCTGGCGGCGGTCGCCGACACGGTGCGCAGACGCGAAGGTTATCTGTTGGTCGACGAGATTTATCAGGGCTTGACCTTCGATCAGGCTCCCCTCTCGGCCGTCGCCGTGGCGCCGGAGGCCTTCGTGGTCAACAGTTTCTCGAAATACTTCGGCATGACCGGCTGGCGGTTGGGTTGGTTGGTGGCCCCCGAGGCGGCGATAGAGCCCTTGTCGCGGTTGGCCCAGAATGTGTTCCTGGCGGCTCCGACGTTATCCCAGCATGCGGCATTGGCGGCGTTCACTCCCGAATGCCGCGATGAACTGGAGCGGCGCCGGCGGGAGCTGCATGTCCGCCGTGATGCCTTGCTGACCGGGTTGGCACGACTGGGACTGGCGCCTTCCCAGCCGCCGCAGGGCGCGTTCTATGTGTGGTTGGACGTATCGCGCTATACCCGGGATAGTCAGGATTTCTGCCGTCGGCTGCTGGAAGAGGAGAACGTCGCCATCACGCCGGGCATCGACTTTGCCGTGCACGGCGGCGAGACGCATGTGCGTATCGCTTTCACCACCGGCGTGGCACGCCTGGAAGAGGCCATGTCACGTCTCGAACGCTTCCTCTCTCGTCAGTAAGGCCAATCATGGAATATCCCGCGCTGGTCGCCGGCGTATTGCAACGCCGCTACAAACGCTTTCTGGCCGATGTGCGCCTCGACACCGGGGAGAGGGTGGTGGCCCACTGTCCCAACACCGGTTCGATGCGTGCAGTCAACGTGCCGGGCGCCCGCGTATGGCTGGCGCCCAGCACCAACCCGGCCCGCAAGCTGGCCTGGACCT
This sequence comes from Halomonas sp. WWR20, assembly GCF_054602495.1. Classification (NCBI taxonomy): domain Bacteria; kingdom Pseudomonadati; phylum Pseudomonadota; class Gammaproteobacteria; order Oceanospirillales; family Halomonadaceae; genus Halomonas; species Halomonas sp. WWR20. The sequence continues at coordinate 11,424 of NZ_JBTRHR010000002.1, read as the reverse complement.
GGGAGTTGATCGAGCTGCCCGACGGCCGCGGCGGCTTCGAGCGGGCGTCGGTGCATACCGGGCGCACTAATGCGATCGTCGAGGAGGCGCTGCGCGCAGGCGCGATTCCTGAGCTGAGCGGCTATGCCCTGATCAAGCGCGAAGCGCGGGTCGACAATGCGCGGCTGGATTTCCGCCTCGAGGCGCCGCCGCGGGCCACCGCCTTCGTCGAGGTTAAGCAGGTTACGCTCAAGGAGGTCGACGGCCACGGCTATTTTCCGGACGCCGTCAGCGAGCGCGGACGCCGGCATCTCGAAGTCCTGGCACGTCTGGCCGCCGAGGGTCACCGAGCCGTGCTGCTATTCTGTGCAGCGCATGAGGGGCTCGGCGATGTAGCACCGGCGGGCCATATCGATCCGGCTTATACCGCGATGTTGCGGCAGGCCGCAGATCAAGGCGTGGAGCTGCTCGCCTATGGCTGCCAGTGGTCCTGTCATGAAGGTATGCCACGCGAGATTCGCCTGACGCAGCGTCTGCCGGTCTCACTCTCGCGTCAGGTGGGGATACCCTGGCACGTCGACTGAATGGCGCGCCGCAGGTACGCAACGGGAATCGTGGGCGAGAGCCGACGGACAGCAGCGCCACAAGATCATGGAGAAGCACGCTCATGCAGCGACGCGATTGTTTGAAAGGGCTGGCGGCATGGGCGGTACTGGGCGCGCTTGAGGCGCCTGCCGTATGGGCGTTCGCGCCGGAGTCGAGCGTCGGCAGGGTATACGATCTGCACCAGCATCGCTGGTTGAGTTCCGCCGAGCTTCTCGAGCGCCTTCAGTCGGCCTCGGCGGTCATCGTCGGTGAACGCCACGACAACCCCGAACACCATCGCCTGGAGTCCTGGATCATCACGCAATTGGCGGAACGGGGCCGCTTGGGGGGCGTCGCCATGGAAATGCTCGACGCATCGCAGCAGTCACGACTGACGGTTTCTCCGATGCAACTCGCCGAACTGGATGACGCGGCGCTGGCGGCGGCCCTGGACTGGAACCGTGGCTGGGACTGGGCCGCCTACGCCCCGCTGATCAGGACGGTATTGAAACGTGGGCTGCCGCTGCGGGCTGCCAATCTGCCACGCGCCGCCATTCAGCAACTCGTCGCGGCCAACCAGGCTCCTGAGTTGCCGCTCGCGATTGACGCCGCTCAGCGCAAGGCATTGATGGCGGGACACTGCGGCATGCTGCCCGAGGCGCTGCTCGACGGTATGCTGGCGGCTCAGGTCGCCCGTGATCGCGCCATGGCCCAGGCGTTGGGCGCCTTGCCGGCCACGGCGCTGCTGATCTGCGGCAGCGGTCATGCACGACGTAATCTGGGCGTGGCTCGCTATACTCAGCGCCCCGTTCTGACGCTGGGGCTGGTCGAAGTGACGCCATCGACGCGCGATTGGCGTGATAGTTTGCCGACGAGCGTGGATGAACTACCGCCTTTCGACCTGGCATGGTTCACCTCGGCGCATCCACGCGGCGATATGTGCGCCGCCCTGCGCAAGCGCTTCTCCCGCTCAGGCGCTCATCAGTCGCTGTAGAAGCGCTGAATGAACGCCACGTCGGCAGGAGGCTGGTTGGAATCGTAGGTCACCGCCAGCGAGAAGCGCATCGGCTCGCCTTCCATGATGCGAAAGGTGGCCAGTTGATAGATCGCCTCGTCCTCACGCACCGTGCGAAACGCCAGCGGTGCCGTCTGGCCGGCGAGATTGCCCGCCTTACCGCTGATCATGGCGTTGACCGGGCGCGTGCTGCCGTCGGCGAGCCGCTTGAGGACGCTGACGGTCAGCAGCGCTTGCACCTGGCTGCGGGTGATGTCGTAGGCGGCAGCCACTTCCGGTGTCAGAAAGCGAGTATTGACCGCGCTATAGTGTATCTCATAATCGCCGACGCGCTCCATTTGCTCGGCACGTGCCGAACCCACCATTGCCAGAAGCAACAGCAACGCGGCCCAGCATCCCAGGCGTTTTCCCTTCGAGGCTCGCGGGTACATGGGGTTTCTCCTGATGAGTGAACGAGAAGATGCTATCGCGATGACCGATCAGCGCTGCGAGCCGCGACGCACCCGGAAAATAGCGGTTTCGCCAAACAGGTTGGGCCACAACCGTGAACTCCAGTGGCCTTCGTGATCGCCGTTGCCTACCGCTTGATCGGTAATCGTCAGACCCTTGTCGCGGCATAAGCGTTCAAAGTCACGAAACGTCGACAGGTGAATGTTGGGCGTGTCGTACCAGGCGTGGGGCAGCGATTTTGAGACCGGCATGCGCCCCTCGAACCCCAGATACAGCCGATGACGCCAGTAGGCGAAGTTGGGAAAGGCGATGATGCACTCGCTGGCGACACGCAGCATGTCATCGAGCACGCGGTCGGGACGGCGCAGGGCCTGCAGCGCCTGGGTCATGATCACCAGGTCGCAGGCGTCGTCGACGAAGTTGTCGAGCCCCTCATCGATGTCCTGTTCGATGACGTTGACGCCCTTTTCCAAACAGGCGGTGATGCCGGCGGGATCGATCTCCAAGCCATAGCCGCTGACCTGCTTGTCGCGCGCCAGGGCGGCGAGCAGGGTACCGTCGCCACAACCCAGGTCGAGCACGCGGGCACCGTCGGGAACCCAGTCGTAAATCAGTTTGAGGTCGGCACGCATCAGGCGTTCTCCTCGAGGTTCAGCTCACGCGCCACGCGCTGCATGAAACCGCCGAATACGGCCTCATAACGGGCATGAGGCAGCAGGAAGGCGTCATGGCCGTGCGGCGAATCGATATTGGCATAACTGACCGCCTTGTTGGCGCGCATCAGTGCATCGACGAGCTCCCACGAGCGTGCCGGCGCGAAGCGCCAGTCGGTGGTGAAACTGACCACCAGGAAAGGGCATTGCGCCGGGGCCAGTGCCGCGGCCAGGTCGCCACCGTGTACGGCGGCAGGGTCGAAGTAATCCAGGGCCTTGGTCATCAGCAGATAGGTGTTGGCGTCGAAGGACGTGGAGAAGGTATCGCCCTGGTGACGCAGATAGGATTCGACCTGAAACTCCACGTCATAGCCGAAATTGAGCTCATCGGTACGCAGGTCGCGGCCGAACTTGGCGCCCATGGAGTGCTCCGACAGGTAGGTAATGTGACCCACCATACGTGCAAGCTTGAGGCCACGCTTGGGCACCGTGCCGTGCGCGGCGTACCAGCCGTCCTGAAAGTCGGGGTCGGAGCGGATGGCCTGGCGAGCGACCTCGTTGAAGGCGATGTTCTGCGCCGACAGGCGTGGCGTGGCGGCGATGACCACGGCATTGGCGATACGTTCCGGGTAATCCATCGACCACTGCAGTACCTGCATGCCGCCCAGGCTGCCGCCGACCACGGCGGCGAAGCGTTCGATCCCCAGACGATCGGCCAGCCGCGCCTGGCTATGCACCCAGTCGCCCACCGTCAGTACCGGGAATTCCGGTCCCCAGGCACGGCCGGTGGCCGGGTTCGTGCTGCATGGGCCGGTGCTGCCGTGACAGCCGCCGAGGTTGTTGAGAGAGATGACGAAGAAGCGGTTGGTGTCGAGCGTCTTGCCGGGACCGATATAGGCATCCCACCAGCCAGGCTTGCGCTCCTCGGGAGCATGGTAACCGGCGGCATGATGATGGCCGGACAGGGCGTGGCAGACCAGGATGGCATTGTCGCGTGCCGCATTGAGCGTGCCGTAGGTTTCGTAGATCAGCCGATAGGCCGGCAATGTCTTGCCGCAGGCCAGCGCCAGAGGGTCATCAAAGTGCGCCGTCCGGGGAGTGACCAGACCGACCGAATCATGAGGAAGCGTCTCGGGCATCGTGGGGTGTCTTTTCCTCGTATCCAGCAAAGAGAGCCGCATAAGCGGCTCTCGGTATGTCATTGTACCGGTTCCGGGGCACGCGTCGTCAAAAGCCGACCAGGGCCCCGGCGATCCCCGCGGAGCGCGCCAGCGAGCCGACCACCAGACCATCGACCAGATTGATGGCGATAAACACCACGATCGGCGACAGGTCGATCATGCCCAGCGGAGGAATCACCCGCCGTACTGGCGCCATGATGGGTTCGACGATCTGCTGCACCAGGATCGCTCCGGGATGGCTGGCCTGAGGCGCGACCCAGCTCAGGATGATCATGACGATCAATGCAAAGAAGTAAATCTTTAAGATGGCGTTGGCGACGCCGGCCAGGGCGGCGAGCACCACATGCACGATCGGCGGCATGCCGTAACCGGCGATCTGCAGCACGACAATGATGGCGATGGCCTTGAGCAGCAGGCCGGCAACCAGCGTGGCGATATCGAAACGCCCCATGGGCGGGATCAGTTTCTGTAGCGGTGCCACGACCGGCTGCGTGACCTTGACGATCGACTGGCTCATCGGGTTGTAGTAGTCCGCTCGCGAGAGCTGCAGCAAGAAGCGCAGCATCAGCACGAACAAATAAATGCTGACCAGTGTGTTCACCAGCATCAGGCCGGCATTTCCCAATTGGCTGCCCATGGGCATCTCCGTATCGAATAAGTGTTATGGCTTAATTGTCGCCGAGTTCGGCGGCCAATTGGCGTGCACGCAGGGCGCAGGCCTGCGTCGCCTCTTCCACCAGCTGGCGCAGCCCGCCATCCTCGAAGCTCTGGATGGCGCGCTCGGTGGTGCCGCCGGGCGAAGTGACGCGCTGGCGCAACTCGGCGGGCTCGAATTCGCTCTGACGCGCCATCTTGGCGGCACCGAAGGCCGTCTGCAGGGCCAGGCGCCGGGCGCTGTCCGCCGGCAGCCCCAGCTGTTTTCCGGCATCCTCGAGCGCTTCCAGCATCAGAAAGAAGTAGGCCGGACCGCTGCCGGAGATGGCCGTCACCGCCTCGAGCAACATCTCGTCATCGACCCACTCCACCAAGCCTACGGCTTCGAGCAGCGTGGTCGCCAGTTGCTTTTGCTCGGCGTTGACCCGCGCATTGGCGTACAGCCCCGCGGCGCCCTCACCGACCAATGATGGGGTGTTGGGCATGCAGCGGATCACCGCGAGCTCGCCGCCCAGCCAGCTATCGAGGGTTTGTGCCGTGAGTCCGGCGGCGACCGAGACGATCAGCGGTCTGCGCGCCTGCACGACCTCGCGCAGGTCCTCGCACACGCTGCGCATGATCTGCGGCTTGACCGCGAGTACCACCACGTCGGCCTGATTCACCCCTGCGTGATTGTCCGTCGTGGTATGGATCGCGTAGCGCTCTTGCAGCGCCGCAAGATGCGGTTCATCAGGAGCGGTGGCGGTAATCGCCGCGGCCGGGTAGCCGCTTTCGATCATGCCGCCGAAAATGGCACTGGCCATGTTGCCGGCGCCGATAAACGTCACGTGGCTTGTCATACGGTAAATTCTCCGAAGTTCACGCCGATAAAGAGTTTCAGGGCGCATCGGCGTGTGGGACGCGGTTGGCGCATATTCATGGCCGCGGCTCACGGGCACCGAAAATGGCGCTGCCCAGGCGGAGCAGCGTGGCGCCTTCCAGCACGGCGGCCTCGAGATCATCGCTCATGCCCATCGACAGGGTGTCCAGCGCGGCATCAGGATGGCGCCGCTGCAACTGCGTAAAGAGCGTACGCAACGTGGCGAAAGGACGCCGCTGCGCCTCGCGCGTGTCGGCCGGGGCGGGAATCGCCATCAGCCCGCGCAGGCGCAGGTTGGGCAGCTGTATGACCTCATCCGCCAGTGACCAGAGCTGTTCGGGGGCGACGCCGGATTTGCTGGCTTCGCCGCTGACGTTGACCTGCAGGCAAACGTCCAGAGGCCCCAAGGCCGCGGGGCGCTGTTCCGCGAGGCGATGTGCCACCTTGGCACGGTCGAGGCCATGCACCCACTGGAAATGCTCGGCGACGGCGCGCGTCTTGTTGGATTGCAGCGGACCGATGAAATGCCAGACGATGTCCTCGAGATCGGCCAGCGTGGTCTGCTTGTCGAGAGCTTCCTGCAGATAGCTCTCGCCGAACTCTCGCTGCCCTTCGGCATAAGCCTGGCGCAACGCAGTGGCGGGCTTGGTCTTGCTGACGGCGAGCAGGCGCGCGGCGTCTGGCGCGCGTCCGGCATCCTCGAGCGCCAACGCCAGGCGACGACGCGCGTGGTGAAGAGACTCGGAAACCTGGGCATCTGGCATACTGGGCCAACCTTATTCGGAGCGAGAGTAACGCATGGATATTACCGAACTGCTGACGTTCTCGGCAAAACAGAAGGCGTCCGATCTGCATCTTTCTGCCGGATTGCCGCCGATGATACGCGTTGACGGTGATGTTCGCCGACTCAATGTGCCGGCCATGGAGGATCGTGAGGTCCGCAAGCTGATCTACGACATCATGAACGACAAGCAGCGCCGTGATTATGAAGAAGCGCTGGAAACCGATTTCTCGTTCGAAATTCCCGGCGTATCGCGCTTTCGTGTCAACGCCTTCCATCAGGGGCGCGGAGCCGGAGCCGTGTTCCGGACCATTCCCAGCACGGTACTGAGCATGGAGGACCTGGACCTGGGCGAAGCCTTCCGGCGTCTGGCCCTGCTGCCACGAGGGCTGGTACTGGTGACTGGGCCCACCGGGTCGGGCAAGAGCACGACACTGGCGGCGATGATCGACTACATCAACGAGCATCGTTACGATCATATCCTTACCATCGAGGATCCGATCGAGTTCGTGCATCGCAGCAAGCGCTGCCTGATCAATCAGCGTGAAGTCCACCGCGATACTCGCGGGTTCGCCCCGGCGCTGCGCAGTGCGCTGCGCGAGGACCCCGACGTGATTCTGGTCGGCGAACTGCGCGATCTGGAAACCATCCGTCTGGCATTGACCGCGGCGGAAACCGGGCATCTGGTGTTCGGCACGTTGCATACCACTTCGGCGGCGAAAACCATCGATCGCATCATCGATGTCTTCCCCGGCGACGAGAAGGACATGGTCCGCTCGATGCTCTCGGAATCCTTGCAGGGGGTGATCTCCCAGACGCTGCTCAAGCGCGAGGGCGGCGGCCGGGTGGCGGCTCACGAAATCATGGTGGCCAACTCGGCCATCCGCAACCTGATTCGGGAAGGCAAGGTGGCGCAGATGTATTCCGCCATTCAGACCGGCGGCAATCTGGGGATGCAGACACTCGATGCCGCCTTGTCGCGGCTGGTGGCTGAAGGCGTCGTGGCACGCCAGGAGGCGCAGTCCAGAACCCGCAATGGTATGGGGCTCGGCGCATGACGGGACTGCGGGGTGACATGCACCGAGGGGCGACACCATGACACCGGCGCAGTGGCTGGAGCAGTTGCTCGACATCATGGTCGACAAGCAGGCCTCCGACCTGCTGATCTCCACCGGCGCACCGCCGAGCATGAAGGTCAACGGGCAACTGGTCACGCTGGGGGAAAAGGCGCTGTCGGTTGCTCAAGTCCGCGAGCTGGTCCTGGCCACGGTGCCCGAAGGCCAGCATGCGCGATTCGAGGCCGAACGCGAGGCCAACTTCGCCTTGAGCCTGCAGGGCAAGGGGCGTTTTCGGGTCAGTGCTTTCTATCAGCGTAGCCAGACGGCCATGGTCGTGCGGCGCATCGCCTTCGACATTCCCGATATCGCCGCACTCGAACTGCCCGCGACGGTAGGTGAGCTAGCCTCGCTCAAGCGCGGTCTGGTGTTCGTGGTGGGCGGCACCGGTACCGGCAAGTCGACGACGCTCGCGTCGATGATCCAGTACCGCAACCAGACCAGCGGCGGCCACATCATCTGTATCGAGGACCCCATCGAGTACATCCATCCCCACCGTCGGGCGATTATCAACCAGCGCGAGGTGGGCATCGATACCGAGTCCTTCGAGGTGGCGCTGAAGAACACCCTGCGTCAGGCGCCGGACGTGATCATGATCGGCGAGATTCGCAGCCGCGAAACCATGGAGCATGCCCTGACCTTCGCCGAGACGGGGCACCTATGCCTGGCCACGCTGCACGCCAACAATGCCAACCAGGCGCTGGAGCGCATCATTCATTTCTTTCCGGGGGAGCGTCACGAGCAGGTATGGATGGACCTTTCGTTGAATCTGCGCGCCATCATCGCCCAGCAGTTGGTCCCCCACCAGAACGGCAAGACACGTTGTGCGGCTATCGAGATCCTGCTCAAGTCGCCGCTAATCAGCGAACTGATCCGCAAGGGCGAGGTCGGCGAAATCAAGGATGTCATGCGCCGCTCGCGTGACTTGGGCATGCAGACCTTCGATCAGGCGCTGTATGGGTTGTTCCAGGCCGGGTGCATCAGCGAAGAAGTGGCGCTGGTGCATGCCGACTCGGCCAATGACCTGCGCATGTTGATCAAATACGGTGAAGCTCAGGCGCCGGGCCTCGATCAGACGAACGGTGCCGCCGAGCGCTTGAGCCTGCGCGACGAGGACGATTTCTAGTCCCGCCTGGAACGCGGTTTGGCGCGTCGGCTCAGGGCGCGTAGACGCCGCCCAGAACTCGTGGCCCTCGCGCCCCGGTGACGGCCGGCAGATTGCCCCACAGGCCTTCGAGGCGTCGCCAGGCCAGCCAGGCGAAGGCACCGGCTTCCAGCCAGTCGGCGGGCCAGCCCTGCGATTCGCAACTGACGGTTTGTACGCCCGGCAGGCGCCGGGCCAGACGTGCCATCAAATCATGGTTGCGGGCCCCGCCGCCGCAGGGAATCAGCGTGACGGGCATGGCATCATGGCGCGTGGCGAGTGCCTGGGTGATGCCCAAGGCGATACTCGCGGCGGTCAGCTCGGCCAGTGTCGCCTGGACATTCCCCGGCGCTTCATGCCCGCTTAGGTGAGCCTCTAGCCAGGCTGAATGGAAATACTCGCGCCCGGTGCTCTTGGGTGGGGGACGCTGGAAAAAGTCGTCGGCCAACAGACGGGCCAACAAGGCTTCATCGACTCGGCCGCTGGCGGCCCACTTGCCGTCCTCGTCGAAGCGTCCGCTGCGATGGCGGGCATGCCAGGCATCGAGCAGCACGTTGGCAGGGCCGGTATCGAAACCCAGCACCGGTTGCTCATGTCCGGTCGGCGGCAATAATGTGAGATTGGCGAAACCGCCCAGATTGAGAATGATGCGCCACTCGCTGGGCATACTGAACAGGGCCGCATGAAATGCTGGTGCCAGAGGGGCGGCCTGGCCACCCGCGGCGAGATCCCGACGGCGAAAGTCGGCGACGACCTGGCAGCCGGTCAGCTCGGCAAGCAGGCTGGGGTTGTCGAGCTGGCAGGTATAGGGCGAGGCCGCCTCGGGCTGATGCTCGATGGTTTGACCGTGACTGCCGATCGCGACGATATCCTGACGTGCGACGCGGGCCTTGAGCAGCAACTGCTCGACCGCCTCGGCTTGGAGTTGGCAGAAGGCCATTTCTGCGTTGGCCAATTCATCGAAGGTGACGGACGATGCCTGGCAAAGGGTCAGTAACGCCTCGCGCAGCGTCTCGGGCATCCCGATTCCCGCCGTTTCGAGCAACTGCGAACGGCCTTCTCCGCAGCGCACCAAGGCTGCATCGATTCCGTCCAGGCTGGTTCCGGACATCAATCCGATGAATAGTGGCATTGTTCCTCCAACTCGTCGTGCGATACGGCGCTCAACCGTCAGGTCAAGACATGCTAACATTCCGGGCCATTGGCCAAGGTAACTGTTTCAGTGGAGATCGATACGATGACCGATATCTCTAGCGCGCTGGCGCTGATCAAACGCGGGGCGCACGAGATTCTGGTGGAGGACGAGCTCGTCAAGAAGCTCGAATCCGGGCGCAAGCTGCGCATCAAGGCCGGGTTCGATCCCACCGCCCCGGATCTGCACCTGGGCCACAGCGTGTTGCTGACCAAGATGCGTCAGTTCCAGGAGTTAGGCCATGAGGTCATCTTCCTGATCGGTGACTTTACCGGGCGTATCGGCGACCCCACCGGCAAGAATGTGACCCGCAAGCCGCTGACCGAGGAGCAGGTCAAGGCCAATGCCGAAACCTATCGGCAACAGGTATTCAAGATCCTCGACCCGCAACTGACCGAGGTGCGCTTCAATGCCGAATGGTTCGGCGAGATGAGTGCCGCCGATATGATCGAGCTGGCGGCGCAAAGTACCGTGGCACGCATGCTGGAGCGCGACGATTTCGAGAAGCGCTATGCAGCCAATCAGTCGATCTCCATTCATGAGTTCCTCTATCCGCTGGTGCAGGGTTACGACTCGGTCGCTCTGAAAGCCGATATCGAGCTGGGCGGCACTGACCAGAAGTTCAACCTGTTGATGGGGCGCGAGATCCAGAAGCACTTCGGTCAGGAGCCGCAGGTGGTGATTACCATGCCGCTGCTCGAAGGGCTGGATGGCGTGCAGAAGATGTCCAAGTCGCTGGGCAACTATGTTGGGGTGGATGAAGCGCCGGGGGCCATGTTCAACAAGTTGGTATCGATGCCCGACAGCATGATGTGGCGTTACTTCGAGCTTTTGTCGCTCAAGCCCAACGAGGAGATCAACAACCTCAAGCGCGACGTAGAGCAGGGCGCCAACCCGCGTGACATCAAGATGGTCCTGGCCCGTGAGCTGATTGCCCGCTACCACGACGAGGCGGCGGCGGCTAATGCACATAAGGCCAGCGGTAATCAACTGGCCGAAGGGGAGCTACCCGCGGACCTGCCTGAAGTCACGGTAGATTTCGAAGGCAACGCCCAGGCCCCGATTGCCGCAGTACTCAACCGCGCTAATCTGGTTAACAATAGCGCTCAGGCCAAGGATATGCTCGGCAACGGGCGGGTCAAGGTCGACGGCGAGGCGGTGGCTCGCGATCTTATGCTCGAAACCGGTAAAAGCTATGTGATCCAGGCAGGCAAGAAACGCTTTGCCCGTGTCACACTGACCTGATACTTCCATAAGTAGGAAGGCAATAACGCCAACGCCCGCCCTGCGCGGGCGTTGGCGTTATTGCCACGGGGCTTCAGGGCCTGCATTGCGCCGGGGCGATGGGCGGGCCACGGGCGCTTCCGACCGGCGCGCTGAAACTTGGCAACTTTTTTCACCGCCAGGGCTTGTGTTCGCGTCCGCCAGATCGTAAAGTACGCCTCCGCTGCCAGCGACGAGCACACGTCGCAGGCGGTGGAGAGTGAGGCAAGTCCTTGTTGCCGTTGGGGTTTTGGGTTTCTCGCCGAGCGTTGGCGAGGCGACGAAAGCCTTGACAGGCCCGCCGGAAACGGTAGAATGCGCCCCACTCGAACGGCCGTCAGCCCGGGCCGCAAACGATTCGAACGCGAATCGCAGCGCGCACAAGGGATTGACAAACACGGCCGTCCCGGTAGAATACGCCTCTCTCGCGGCGAGGCCCTCAGGGCCGGAAGATGTCGACAGACGCTTCAGCGAGACGCTCTTTAACAATCGATCAGGTAATTCATGTGGGCGCTTGTCTGCGAAGGGGTGAGAAGTCACCAAGACCTTCAAG